>NZ_CP040896.1:2543496-3179370 GCF_006337165.1 Hymenobacter jejuensis | reverse complement strand
GAAGAGGCAAATGTAGCACAACGGTAGCCGGCCTTATTGGGGAGCCGCCTTCCGTCGTTGCAACCTTACGTAAGTACGAACGGTATTGCCTTAGGTACTTGTCTATTCTTTCGCTTCAAATTTCTCAATTATGATCAATCAACGCGGTAACGCTGTTTGGAACGGCGACATCAAAGGCAGTGGCACGATCAGCACCCAAAGCGGGACGGTCAGCGCACCTTACTCGGTAGGGGCGCGGTTTGAAGGACAAAAGGGCACCAACCCCGAAGAACTTATTGGGGCGGCACACGCCGGTTGCTACACCATGTTCCTGACCGGCCAGCTTACCAAGGCGGGCAAACAAGTAAAGCAGATCCGCACCGAATCGAAGGTCAGTCTCGACACTTCCGGCGACGTGCCGAAGGTTGTCAAAATCAGCCTGACCACCGAAGGCGAAGTGGACGGCCTCTCAGCAGAAGAGTTCAGGCAGTTTGCCGAAGATGCCAAAGCGCATTGTCCTATCTCACAGCTACTTAGCGCTGTACCCGAAATGGAGCTGGCGTCTGCCACGCTGAAGCAGACGCAATCTGTGTAACGGGGTCGGCCCGTTGCTGACTTTGTAACCCGGATACTCGACTCCAAGACTTAGAACCGGCAAAGCACGCTGCCTTGCCGGTTTTTCGTTTACTTTGTCGTTTATCCGGCCGTTATTTGCTTCTATGCCCCCCACCTCTACCCGCATTCGCCTCCAGCCCGCCAATACTTCGCGCATTCCCTTTTGGGGGCAGCTCATCATCGGAGGCCTTTGGATTGCCTACACCGTGTTTTCGCTGTGGGCCCACGACGATGCCGACGACAGCATGCGGCAGTCGTTTTACTTTCTCAACTACGCGTTCCTCATTTTCAGCTTCGTGTACGTGGGATACGTGTTGGTGCACAACGCGCCTATTTTCGGCACCCAAAGCTACCTCGAGTTTACGCCAGGCTACATCGTACACAAAAATGGCTTGTTTCGGGCCAAGCAAGTATTCGCGGCCGAAGACATGGAATCGCTGGACATGGTGGCCCAACAACTGCGCGTGCGCCTCAAAGATGGCAACGTGTACGCGCTCAGCCTGCGCCAGGTGAAAGGCACCAAACGCAAAGCCCGCCTGCGCGACCAGATTCATTCTTTCGCTACTACCTACAATATTCCGCTGCGCGATTCTCTGCCCAAGAAATAGGGTGTACCTAATCAAGCGATTACGAAAAAGGCCTGCTGTTCAGCAGGCCTTTTTCGTAATCGCTTGATTGTCAAATATTTACAAACTACTTACCGGCAAATTTCTTGCGCAGCTCCTGAATGGTCTGCTTGAAGTTTTTGTCGCTGTCGATCAGGTCCGAAACCGTCTGGACGGAATGAATAACCGTGCTGTGGTCGCGGCCGCCGAAGTTGTGCCCAATGCTTTTGAGCGAATGGCTGGTGTGCTCTTTGGCAAAATACATAGCCACCTGCCGCGCCGTTACTACTTCCTTCTTGCGAGTCTTGGCTTTTAGCAGATCTACTGAAATGCTAAAATACTCTGCCACAGTTTTTTGAATGAAATCGAGGTTTACTTCCGCCTCTACTTCTTCAATGATGTGGCGCAGTGCCTGTTTGGCCATTTCCAGGTCGATCTCGCGCCGGTTGAGGCTCGATTGGGCAACCAGAGAAATGAGCACGCCTTCCAGCTCGCGCACGTTGGTATTGACGGAATGCGCTAGATACTCTACCACTTGCGGCGGAATATCAATGCCATCCTGCTCCATTTTGTTCTGGATGATGGCCATACGCGTCTCAAAATCAGGGCTTTGCAAATCGGCCGTCAAACCCCATTTAAAGCGCGACAGCAGGCGATCTTCCAAGCCGTTGAGGTCGCGGGGAGGCCGGTCCGACGTCATCACGATTTGCCGACCGGCTTGGTGCAAGTGGTTGAAGATGTGGAAGAACATCTCCTGCGTCTTGTCCTTGCCCGACAGAAACTGCACGTCGTCCAGAATCAGGATATCCACCAACAAGTAAAAGTTGGCAAAATCCTGCACGCCGTTGTTGCGCAGGCTCTCAATGAACTGATTCGTAAACTTTTCCGCCGACACATAGAGCACAAACTTATCGGGCGTGGTGGCCTTGATGTGGTTGCCGATGGCCTGCACCAAATGCGTTTTGCCTAGCCCGACGCCGCCGTAAATCATCAGCGGGTTGAAGCTCGTCGTGCCCGGCTTGTTGGCCACCGCCAAGCCCGCCGAGCGCGCCAAACGATTGCAGTCGCCTTCAATGTAGTTTTCGAAGGAATACGTATTGTTGAGCTGCGAATTAAGGTAATTCCGGTCGATAGACTTGACCGCCTCAAAAGGATTCCGCAGCGTGGTGTTGTCTTTGGCAGGAGCGGCGGCAGCGGCGGCCACGTTACGGGCCGAAGCCGTCATGGCGCCGGCCGCAACGGCAGCGGCCTGGCTGGCCACCGGCGAAGGCGCCGCAGTCTTGCGCGAAGTCGGAATGTTGACTGTGCGGGGCTTGTTCTGGCTATTGCCTTGGTCTACAACAATCGAGTACTCCAGCCGACCTTCCGGGCCCAGCTCCTGGTAGATGCCCTTCTTGAGTACGTCCACATAGTGCTCTTCCAGCCATTCATAAAAAAATTGGCTGGGCACCTGAATGATTAAAACGTTATTGTGGAGCTGTACGGGCACAATTGGCTCGAACCACGTACGGTAGCTCTGCTCACCAATATTTGCCTTGATGACGCGAAGACAGTTGGCCCATACGGTTCGGCAATCCTTCAGCATCAATCAATTAGGTGCAAAAGCAACAGGTGCTTGGGGCGGGAAAAAGGGTTCGGGCACGGACGTTTAGGCGCCCGTTTTTTCAGGAGGGAGACAAAAATGTGGAAAAGTCAGGAGAGAAAAAAACCCCCTATTGCTTGCTTTTGTCAGGCGGCGCGCACGGGCATGACTGCTGAGCTTGCTACAGTCGGTTGCCGGGTGCCATGGGCAAAAGAATAATCCAAACGGCCCAGGTTAATTCCCGACCAGCCCACTTGGTTGATGAGCGTGCGATGCGCATTGGGGCCGACTATGGGCTCGGGCGCATCCATAAAAGTATGGGTGTGACCACCCAAAATCAGGTCGATGCCGCTTACCTGTGCCGCCAGTTTGCGGTCGTCGATCTTGGCGCTTTCGTACTTGTAGCCGAGGTGCGAAAGGCAAATAACCATGTCACAGCGCTCTGGGCCGCGAAGCTTGGCTACCATGTCCGTGGCCGTGGCCACAGGATCAAGGTATTTGGTAGCGCCAAAGTTGCGGTCGGATACCAGGCCTGCCATCTCAATGCCGAGGCCGAACACACCGATGCGATGCCCGGCTTTCTCAAATACTTTGTAGGGCTGAAAACGGCCGGCCAAAATAGTTTGAGAAAAATCGTAGTTGGCGATCAAAAAGGGAAAGCCGGCGTTGGGCAGCTGCTTCTGCAAGCCCTCCAAACCATTATCGAAATCGTGGTTGCCGAGGGTACTGGCGTCGTAGCCCATCTGGGTCATGAGTTTGTACTCCAGCTCGCCGCCGAAAAAGTTGAAATACGGCGTGCCCTGAAAAATATCGCCCGAATCGAGCAGTAGCACGTTTGGCTCCTGCTGCCGGATCTGCTCAATCAGCGCGGCACGTCGGGCCATGCCACCCAAGCCCGCCCACTGCCCGCTACCCTCCGGGAAGGGTTCGATGCGCGAGTGCATGTCGTTGGTGTGCAGGATGGTAAGCCGGGCGCCCTTGGAATCGCGGGCCATTGCGGGCAGGCTCACCCCGAGCAGGCTTACACTGGCGGCACCAAGAGCAGTATTTTTAAGGAAGTCGCGACGGTTCATGTTGTTGAAATGGTGGCGGTTAGCCAATGTTTCGTATTCAGTAGATTAGTTTATAAGTTATTAACAATCAATTATTTATAAAATATTATCCTTTCTTTCCAAACCTGATTACATAACTTTCACGCGGCCCTCCACTTTGGCTTCGATCGGCTTGCCTTGCTTGGTCAGGCTGCGGATGTGGTCAGCGATGGCATTGCGCAACAATACGCCAGTGCTACGGGGCTTTATCGCCTTGAAGAACACCATGTTATCGCCGCCACCGGCCAAGTAATCGGAGATGGCGACGGTGTACGTACGGGCCGGCTCGAAGGGCTTGCCACCCACGCGAACGTTGACCGGCTTGCCATCCGGGCCTACGCTATAGGTAACGTTGGAAAGCGCCATTTTGAGATGCGCCGCGTAGTCAAAAAGCTGCTGCATAACCGGGCCGGGCGTATCAAGGACTACCAACTCATTTTCGAACGGCATCAACTCAAATACTGAGCCCAACGTGATGTTGCCGGCGGGCAAGGCCGCGCGCAGGCCGCCGTTGGTCATCACGCCAACGTCAACAGGCTGGCCCAGCGCTTTGGAAGCCCGTTCGCGCTGAATGTCCGCCACAAAGTTGGCCAAGGGTGATTCGCCGTTGTTTTTGGTGATGGCCACGGGTGCCGTCCCGATTACTTCGGTCATCTGCTGGGTTACGCGCTGCTTATAGGGCTCGATGACGGCGGCCACTTTGGGGTCCTCGGCGTAGGATTTGCCGACGGGCTGGGCCGTAACCGGAGCCAGCTCAGGCTTAGCTACATAGCTACCCCGCTGACAGGCTGGGGTGAGCGCTACAGCAGCCAATAAGCTCAGAGCTGCGACGCGGGTACGAAAGAATTGCATTGAAAAACGGGCTGGGTAGTTGGCAAAGGTAAGCCCAGCTCAGATTATTTGGTTCAGAACTGGTGCGTTGGATGCAAAAGTCGGCGCGGAATTGCTGCCTGCGTTTCGAATCAGCAAGCCCGTTTCGGCTGTCTAAGGCCAATCTGGTATCTTTAGGGCAGTCTGTTCTTCGATTTGCTAGGTTTCCACCCCCTATCGCTATGGCTGATACGCCGCCCACCGTGCCCGTTTCTTTTTCTGAGTTCGAACCCGTGACGACCGCGGCCTGGCAGGAGCGCATCCGCCGCGACCTGAAAGGCGCTGATCCGGCGGAGTTGGAATGGCGACTGCCGGATGGCCTCATCGTGCAGCCTTTCTACCACCGCGAAGCCCTGGAAGCCCTAGGCACCTCGCCGCTGCCCCAAATACGCACTGGGGCTGCCGGCAATGCGTGGCTGAACGTGCCCACGCATTTCGTAGGGGCATCCGATACGGGACGTGCATTCATAGATCGGGCAGCGGAAGCAATCGCGAACGGTGCCGACGGCGCCCATTTCGAGCTGACGGACGCCACGGCCTTCGACCTAACATACCTGCACGAGCGCCTGCCACTGGACACTGCTTACGTAGGCTATACCATCCGTACGGCACCGGGGGCTTTTGTGAAACGCCTGCTGGCTACCGGTGCCACGGTGTTGCGCGGCTTTTTGCGCTGCGACCCCGTCACCAACCATGCGCCCGACCTGCACCATCAGCTGGCGGAGCTGCGGGAAGCCATTTCCCTCACCCACGACATGCCCGAGTTTCGCAGCCTGGCGCTAAACGGCGCGTTTTTCGGCAACCGGGGCGGCACGGCTACGCAGCAGATAGCCTTTGCATTGGCGGCGGCTTCGGCTTACCTAAGCAGCCTACCGACCGGCGCGCTCTCCGTGGCTGAGGTAGCAGCGGCCATGCAAGTAAATGTAGCCGTCAACCCCAGCTATTTTCTGGAAATCGCGAAGCTGCGGGCCTTTCGAAAGCTCTGGGCCACACTACTTTGCGCCTACGGGCTGCCCGTGGAAGCCGCTGGCCAGCTGCGCATCTTTGCCAGTTCCGCTACTTGGTCCCAGACGACACTCGACCCGTACACCAACCTGCTGCGCGTCACGACCGAAACCATGGCTGCCGTGCTGGGCGGCGCCGATGCCGTAAGCGTGGCGCCTTTCGACAAGCTGTTTCACGAGCCCAATGATTTCTCCGACCGTTTGGCCCGTAACCTGTCGGTCATTCTGCGCGAAGAATCGCACCTTGATCTGGTTACCGATCCGGCGGCGGGCTCTTATTATTTAGAAACCCTTACCGATCAGTTGGCGCAGGAAGCGTGGGCTTTGTTCCAACGCATCGAAGCGCAAGGCGGAATGCCGAGCGCGCTGGGCCTGATGATGCAAGAGCTGCTGGTGGTCGCGCAGCAGCAGTTTAAAGATATTGCCACCGGCGAAAAGGTAGTGGTCGGGACCAACCGCTTTCAGGACCCCAACGAAACCTTCGATTACAACCCCAAAAAGCTGTTGCGCAGCCGCGAGTTCGACGCCACCCGGGCCGCGTACCCTACCGAAGTCTTACGCTTGGCAACAGCCCTGCATTTTCAGCGCCGCGAAAAAAAGCATAAGCGGGCGGCAGTCGTGCTGCTGGGCCCGCACACCAACCAGATGATTCTGGAGTCGTTTCTGCGGCTGTTGCCAGCCGAGGAACGGGCCGCGCTGGACGCTCGCACGCCAGATGGCAAGCTGTCAGTGTTGTTTTCCTCACCCGAAGCTGCGACGCTGATGTACGCGACGCCCGATCAGTTTGGCCTGTTTGCCCGCGTCGTGTGCCACGTCTCGAAGGAAGACCACGATTTTATTCCGCCGCACCTGCTTACCGCCGACATGGCCACCATGCAGGAAGCCATCGCCCTGTTTGGGTTTGAAGAATTTACGGTGCAAGGCTACAGCACCGAAGACGTGCTCGCCCGTTTGCAGGGCCGCTAAACGGTCTTCAAAAATTATTCACTGCTAATAATCACCAAAGAAATTATCATAAGTAGTTGATTATCAATAATTTATAAATAACAATAAAGCTCACAATCCACCGCCATGAAGCCCGACTTTTCCCGCATTGCCTATAACGCCTCGCCCCTGCCCCCGGCCCCTGCCGAAGCCACCGAAGCCGCTACTGCTGAGCAGATTCCGCTAAAAAGCTACTACACGGCCGCCGATGTGGCCGGCCTCGACCACTTGGGTTTTGGGGCGGGCGTGGCGCCGTATCTGCGCGGGCCCTATGCCACGATGTACGTGCAGAACCCCTGGACAATTCGGCAATACGCGGGCTTTTCAACGGCGGAAGAGTCGAATGCCTTCTATCGGCGCAACCTCGCGGGCGGGCAAAAAGGCTTGTCGGTGGCGTTTGACTTGGCCACGCACCGCGGTTACGACTCCGACCACCCGCGCGTGGTGGGCGACGTGGGCAAGGCCGGCGTAGCCATTGATACCGTGGAGGATATGAAAATCCTCTTCGACCAGATTCCGCTGGATCAGATGTCGGTATCGATGACCATGAACGGGGCGGTGCTGCCCATTATGGCCTTTTATATTGTGGCGGCCGAAGAGCAGGGCGTAACGCCGGAAAAGCTGGCGGGCACCATTCAGAACGACATCCTGAAAGAGTTCATGGTGCGCAACACCTACATCTACCCGCCTGAGCCGAGCATGCGCATCATCGCCGATATTTTTGCTTACACGGCCAAGCACATGCCGCGCTTCAACTCCATCAGCATCAGCGGCTACCACATGCAGGAAGCCGGCGCTACCGCCGATCTGGAGCTGGCTTACACCTTGGCCGATGGCCTCGAATACGTACGCGCTGGCTTAGCCGTGGGCATGGATGTCGATCAGTTTGCGCCGCGCCTCTCCTTCTTCTGGGCCATTGGCATGAACCACTTCATGGAGATTGCCAAAATGCGCGCCGGACGCCTGTTGTGGGCCAAGCTCATGAAGCAGTTTAACCCCCAGAAGCCCAAGTCGTTGGCGCTGCGCACCCATTGCCAGACGTCGGGTTACTCGCTCACCGAGCAGGACCCCTTCAACAACGTGGCCCGCACCTGCATCGAGGCGCTGGCAGCGGCGCTGGGCGGCACCCAGAGCCTGCATACCAACGCGCTGGATGAAGCCATGGCCCTGCCCACCGACTTCTCGGCGCGCATCGCCCGCAACACTCAGCTCTACCTTCAGCATGAAACCGATATCACGCGCGTCGTCGATCCGTGGGGTGGCTCGTACTACGTCGAAAGCCTCACCCACCAGCTCGCCGACAAGGCATGGGCACTGATTCAGGAGGTGGAAGCGCTCGGCGGCATGGCCAAAGCCATCGAAACCGGATTGCCCAAAATGCGCATCGAGGAAGCCGCGGCCCGCAAGCAGGCGCGCATCGACTCGGGCAAGGAAATCATTGTGGGTGTAAACAAATACCGCCCCAGCGAGGAGCAGAAAATCGATGTACTCAGCATCGACAACGCCGCCGTGCGCGAATCGCAGATTGCGCGCCTCAACCAAATCAAGGCGGAGCGCAACTCCGAAGCCGTGCAGCAAGCCCTCGACGCCCTGACCGAAGCCGCCCGCTCCGGCAACAGCAATCTACTGGAACTAGCCGTGCAAGCTGCCCGCGTGCGTGCCACGCTGGGGGAAATTTCCGACGCGCTGGAGAAAGTATACACCCGTCACCAAGCCACAATTCGCGCCATTTCGGGCGTATATTCCTCGGAGATGAACTACGACGAAGAGTTTGCCCGCACCAAGCAGATGACCGACGACTTCGCCGCCCGCGAAGGTCGGCGCCCGCGCATCATGGTGGCCAAAATGGGCCAAGACGGCCACGACCGCGGCTCCAAAGTCATCGCCACTTCCTTCGCCGATGTGGGCTTCGACGTAGACATTGCGCCGCTGTTTCAAACTCCCGATGAAGTAGCCCGCCAAGCCGCCGAAAACGACGTGCACGTAGTGGGCGTGAGCAGCCTCGCCGCCGGCCACAAAACCTTGATTCCGCAGCTGATTGAGGAGTTAAAGAAACTGGATCGTGCTGATATTCTGGTGATTGCAGGCGGCGTTATTCCGGCCCAGGATTATCAGTTTTTGTATGATGCGGGCGTGGCCGGCGTGTACGGGCCAGGGACTGTGATTGCTGTAGCCGCGCAGGAGATACTCAAGAAGCTGACGGAGCAACAAGAAGCCTAATAATGCGCATCGACGAAATAGACCAAGAAGACGCGGATATCGACTGGTTCGCTACGGACAGCAACGGCTGTATTCTACACGTTGCCTCTGGCGGCGGGATATTGCCCGAATCAGTTGCCACTTCGCAGGAAGCACTGCTGGAGCTTCATCAGTATTTCCTGACGCTGCCAGAAGCCGATTCGCCGGTGGTAACAGAAGCGGAAGCCAGAGCCGACGAAGGCAGCTACCAAGGATTTGCACGCTACGCCCGCCGCGGTCTGTTTTCCTTTACCAAAACCCGCCTCCACGACCGGGCTGATACGCGGTACTACCTAGTGGCCCGTCCCCAGCGCCCGCTTACCGTGGCGGAGCTGCCCAAGGACATTGCCACCCTGCTGCGCCGAACCCAGCTACCGAGTTCCGTCGCCCAGCAAAACGCTTTCGACGCAGCTACCATTTTATAAATACCTCAAACCGGCCCGCTCTTCCAGCGGGCCGGTTTCGTTTAAGCGGTACATGAGCGCCTGCCCTTATTTAAAATTGCTAAAGGCTAACCATGATCACATCATAGTTGGACATTTTTATATTATATAATTATATCAATTTTTATTATGACTTTAATTATTAAAATTGTAAATCAAATCCGCGGACCTTATAGCTGAGGTTCATGGAGCCGCTTTAGGCGGGATGGAGACTGACTGTTGGTAAATAGCGCATCGGCAGCAACGTGTGGCGGAGGAGTGTGTAGAAGCTATGTCGGATGATGCCGACGCAAAAACAGAGTAGCGTATCTGTCTTGTAGTACCGCTCAGCGCCTTGATACAGGCCCTTTTCTCAATTTCTATACCCTGAGCTTTTTGTTATGAAACACTTCTTCTCGGTTCTTTTTTGGTTGGTCTCACTTACGGCCAGCGCTCAATCGGCGTGGACGTTTGCCTACCCCATTAGCGACCTAAACGGCGCAATGGACGTGGCAACGGATGCCGATAACAACTTCTACGTTACCGGTCGCTTCACGGGCTCTATGTCCTTGGGTGGCACGCAGTTGACTAGTTCGGGCCTGTGCGTGTACATTGCCAAGTGCAAACCCAACGGCCAAGTAGCCAAGGTCATTCAACTGGCAGCTTCCGGCGATGCGTTACCCACCAGCATTGCCGTCGACAAAGCAGGCAACAGCTATCTCACGGGCAGCTTTTCGGGCACCCTGAGCTACGCCACCGGCCCGAAGTCCGGGTCGGTAACGTCGGTGTCTGGCAGCGATATTTTTGTTCTGAAGTGCGGCGCCAACGGCGTGGCGCGCTGGATCAAGCAGGCCGGCAACCAAGGAGGCAGCCCCAGCGGCTCCAGCTCCGGCTGGGGCGTATCGGTTGACCTGGCCGGCAACAGCTACGTAACCGGCTCAGTATCTGGCGAAAACATTGCTTTCGAATCGCTCACCTTTCCCCAGCACTTCGGCCGGCAGGCCTTTGTGGCCAGCTATTCCCCACAGGGGGCGTTGCGGTGGGCGCGGGTGTGGTCAAGTCAGAGCGACAATGGCGTATGCCAGGGCGGCGGCGTGGCCGTAGACAATGCGGGCAGCTGCTACGTAAGTGGCAACTTCACCGCGGGCTGGACGCTCGATGGCACCACGGTGACCAGCGAGGGTGGCAGCGTTTTCTTGGCCAAATTTAACGCTCGGCAAGGGCGACTGGTATGGGCCAAAGGGCAGCTGCCGTACGGCGACGGCCGCAGCATCGCCACCGACCGAAAAGGTAACATATACATTGCCAGCAACTTCTCCGGCACCACCACCATCGGTACCACTACGCTCACCAGCGCTGGCAACACCGACGGGTTTGTGGCTCGCTTCAACCCGCAGGGAAACGTAAAATGGGCTACTGCACTGGGCGGCCCCGAAAGCGACTACATCAGCGACATTGCCGTCGATCAGCAGTCGGGGAAGGTGTTTGCGACGGGCATGATGAACTTTACCTATAACTCTACTAATCAATCGTTTCTGGCGCAGCTCAATCCCGATGGACAGAAGGAGTTTGCCGAGCTCGTCAGTGGGCCGGGCACCAGTTCGGCGGGCAAGCTGGCCATCGATTCCAAGCACAACCTCTACACGACCGGCGCCTTCACGGGAAGCTGCGGATTTGGTCCGGTTTCGCTGAAAAGCGTGCACACGCAAGGCTACATCGGGCGCTACAGCATCAAATCCGTGTCGCAGGTCAGCACGCCGCCTTCGGTTACGGTCAGCATTTTCCCCAATCCCGTGCAGAGCCGGTTTACGCTCCAGCTCGCCAGCAGCGAAAAGGTGGAGGCCCTGCAAGCCACGTTGTACTCGTATCAGGGCCGTGCAGTGGCGTCGCATGCGCTCCAGCCCCTGTCCAATCTGGCCGAAATCAATTTCGACACGACCAAGATTCCGGATGGCCTGTACGTGCTTCAGCTCGAATATAAACAAGGCATCAGCTTCCGCATGGTCACGGTGCATCACTAACAAAGGCGTCGAAAATCATCTCCCGCAAGCCAAGCTAACGCCTTGATAGGCAAGCGAAAAAAGAGTAGGTTTAGCCAGACCCACATCTTTTACTTCCACCCTCTTAACCGCCAGCCTGCCCATGGAAATCATCGACACCCTGCTTGACGAAATCCGTCACGCCAACGACCAGTTCGAAAACTCTTTCGACCGCGGCGACGTGGTCGCCATTGCCAGCCTCTACACCAAAGAAGGCTCGCTGCTGCCCCCCGGCAGCGGCCCGATTACGGGTAGCGAGGCCATTGCGTCCTTCTGGAAGGGCGGTATGGACATGGGCATCAAGCAGGTGCGGTTGCACTCGATGGAGGTAGAAAGTTTCGGCGATACGGCCATTGAGCTGGGCCAATACCGCCTCAACGGCGCCGAAGGCCAACAAATGGACTACGGCAAGTACATCGTGATGTGGAAGAAGGAAGGCAACGACTGGAAAATTCAGCGCGACATCTGGAACACCAGCGGCGAATAACGCCCGGCATTTCTGCATCAAGCACATAGAAAAAGCCCCGACCATCCAGCCGGGGCTTTTTCTATGTGCTTTACAGTCAATTACTTACTAATTTGCTCGAATATCTGCAAAGCTTCTTCGTTGCCTTGCTGAATGGCCAAGTCGTGGGCCGTAAGGCCGCGCACGTCGCGGATGGTGGTATCGGCGCCAGCATCGAGCATGACTTTTACCAAGTTGTTGCGCCCAAACAGGGTGGCAAACATGAGGGCCGTGCCGCCGTTGCCGTTTTGCAAATTCAGGTCTGCGCCACGCTCGATCAGCAACTGCGCGATTTCGGGATAACCCTTAAAGCACACGCCCATGAGCGCGTTGTTGCCAGCGACGTCCTGCACGTTGGGGTCGGCGCCGGCGTCGAGCAACAGTTGCGTGGCTTCCAGGTGACCATCGTAGGCGGCCACAATCAGCGGCGTAAAGCCCTTGCTGTTCTGGATGTTGACGTTGGTGTTGTTGGCGACCAGCTGCTGCAAATACGCCACATCGCCTTTGCGAGCGGCATCAAACAACAGGTCTTCGGGTTGAGTGGAGTAAAAGGACATCGGAAAAAAGCAGTTTGGCGGACGATTTACCATCCATACGGGAATTGCGCCAGAAGAGTCGGGCGCTGAGCTACAGGCTTTTGTTGCGGTTGCAGTGCCAACCACTTGCGTCGGCACTTGTTCAACAAGCCAGTGTTGAACAATTTAAATATCTAATAATCAAATATTTACATAATAGAAGTATTTCACTCTGCGGGCGGCAAAACCGTGGCTAGCCATTCGAAAATCTGGCGGTAGGCTTCGCTACGCACCGGTTCGCGCGACAAGATCAGGTCGTGCATGCCGCCTTCGATGGCCCGCACCGTCACGCGTGGGCCCAGGCGCGGCGCCAGCTTCCGGATGTGCTGCACGTTCAGCACGCCATCGGTCCGGAAAAAATCGTCGTTGAAGGGGCGGTAGCGGCGGAGCGTGCGGTCGGAGTGCAGCACCAACACGGGCTGCGCCACGCTCAGGCCCCGCGCCACTTGCCGATGCCCCTTGCGAATGGCGCGCAACCACCCGGCATTGACCGGAAATACTTCTACCGGCTTCCACGCCAGGTTGTAGTCCCACTCGCCGCGAAACTGCCGGTGCAGGCTTTCGCCGTAGCCGCGCCCCAACGAGGCCCGCGGCGTCAGATTAGGGAATACTGCGCCCACCCGCGTAAGCAACGGCAGGGCAACCCGGCGGACGAGCCACGGCAGGTTCATTTCGAAAAACGGACTATTAAGCACCAGCGCCGCCAATGCCGTGCGGTGCGCCCCGGCATCGGCATAGAGCGCGGCAATCAGGCCCCCGGTTGAGTGCGCATTGAGCACAACGGTCTGGTTGCCTTCCGCCCGAACCAGGTCGAGGGCAGCGTCCAGATCGGGAAAATATTCGCGCAGGTCGCGGACGTTGTTTGGGCGCTGGTGCGGCAGCAGCGAGCGGCCGTATTTGCGCAGATCCAGGGCATAGAATTGAAATCCGTGGGCCAGCCACTGCTCGGCCAGCTCCCGCTGAAAAAAATAATCGGTAAAGCCGTGCAAATACAGCACCGCCCGGTTGGCAGCGGCTCGCGGGTTTCGTCTCCGAACAACCGTGCAGCGCACAGGCCCTTCATAATCATTGGGTTGCGCAATGGAGTGTTGTTCAAACCCTTCGCCCAATATATCGGGCACGTATGTTGGAGGAGCGAATGACATAGTCCAAGTCAATATATTATTTCGTGATTTATTATAACTTATTTGCCATATCTTTCAATCAGCAAAAGACAACTACGTGTGTATAGCCCAGAGGGCGCTTCAGCATTCGATACTCTTCATGTGGCCTTCATACTCCAACTCAGATCTTAGCGCGTTTTCTAAATCCCTAGGCAACGCTCCTAAGCGCCTTCTCAGCCAGTTCATGCCTTTATCATTACGTAGTATTATTGCGCGTGCCTATCGATCAAGTGAGCGCCTGATCCGCGAAAACCTCCGAATTTATGAGTCGGAAGACAAATTAATTGCGGATTCGCAGCGCTACTGGAACAGCACCGACCGCGACTACGTGGCGGGCAACGCGCATTGGCGGGGCAACGGGGTGTTTGCCGGCGACGACGCGCGCTGGCTGGCCATGGGCCGCCACAACCTGGCCCAGTTCGCCCGCCTGGCCGGCCCGGCCTACCTGCGCACGCCCCGCCGCATCGTCGACTGGGGCTGCGGCGGCGGGGCCAACGCCGTGCACTTCGCCCCCGGCGCGGCCCGCTACTACGGCGTGGACATCACCGCCGCCAGCCTGCGCGAGTGCCACCGCCAGCTCCAGGCCTTGGCCTGCGAGGCCTTCGTCCCCGTCCAGTTTGAGGCCGACCAGCCCGAACGCACACTCGCCTTGATTACTGAGCCCTGCGACCTCTTCTTTTCTACCTATGTATTTGAGCTGTTTCCAAGCAAGGACTATGGGAAACGCATTCTGGATATCGCTTACAAACTGCTCGATACTAACGGGTTAGCTTTTATCCAGATCAAGTACAAAGATCAGAGCAGCAAGAGCAAAGCGCACCGGTGGGGCTACGCGCAGAACCTGCCGCACATGACCACCTACCGCATCGAGGAGTTCTGGCAGAACGCCGAGCAGTGCGGCTTCACCCCGCAGCTCGTCACCCTGGAGCGCCAGCAGGCAGTCGAGCTCGGCGAACGCTACGCGTACTTCCTGCTCAAAAAAGACTGAGTCCGTAGTACGTAGCCCACCTGTACTTTACAATGCATTGATAGTCAAGCCATTGCAAAGTACAGGTGGGCTCTGCGCGTTGTAAGGATAACTGCATTTCGTTGGTTGGGCTGGCGAAATGCACGGTAAAAAAGAAGCAGGGTAAAAATTTATTTCGGCAGATAATTTTACCGTGATTTCTTATAATAAATTTTATACATTAGTTGCTCTTGCTCCCCAAGCCGGGTTGAGCTCCTAAATATTTGCGATATCAAATATTTACTGCATTCCTACTACGCCTGCCTCGATAGATAGGCGGTTCCCTAAGGCCTTACTAAACATTTTTAGTCGACTTATCCAGCCTGTATTTGTCATGGCTATGGTTGCGCAACTTCGTAACGTGATTGCTCATGTATACCGCTCTGGCGAACGAGTAATACGCGAAAACCTCCACTTATACGATCCTGAAAGTAAGCTCATTGCGGATTCGCAGCGTTACTGGAATCGCACCGACCGCTCGTGCATTCCTGGCAACGCGCATTGGCGGGGCAACGGGGTGTTTGCCGGCGACGACGCGCGCTGGCTGGCCATGGGCCGCCACAACCTGGCCCAGTTCGCCCGCCTGGCCGGCCCGGCCTACCTGCGCACGCCCCGCCGCATCGTCGACTGGGGCTGCGGCGGCGGGGCCAACGCCGTGCACTTCGCCCCCGGCGCGGCCCGCTACTACGGCGTGGACATCACCGCCGCCAGCCTGCGCGAGTGCCACCGCCAGCTCCAGGCCCTGGCCTGCGAGGCCTTCGTCCCCGTCCAGTTTGAGGCCGACCAGCCCGAACACGCGCTAGAGCACATTCCCAAGGCGTGTGACTTGTTTTTTTCTACCTATGTATTTGAGATTTTCCCCACCAAGGAATACGGCAGCCGGGTGTTGAACATCGCAAGCAAGTTGCTGACCAACGACGGCTTGGCGTTTATTCAGATCCGTTACGACGATGGCACATCGGCCAGTCAGCCGCACCGGTGGGGTTACGCGCAGAACCTGCCGCACATGACCACCTACCGCATCGAGGAGTTCTGGCAGAACGCCGAGCAGTGCGGCTTCACCCCGCAGCTCGTCACCCTGGAGCGCCAGCAGGCAGTCGAGCTCGGCGAACGCTACGCGTACTTCCTGCTCAAAAAGAGTTGACGCAGAAACGGCGCGTCGTCCCGCATCTGCTAAGCCAATTTTCAGCTTAGTAGCGAGCCGACGCGCCGTTTCTGCGCTTTGGGCTTACTTACCAAAGCTCAAAAACGTGCGGGGCTTACTGTGTTTGTACAGTTTATAATACGGGCGGTGCACAAACCGATGGCCTTTGTATTGAGCTCGAGCACAAGGCGTTGTTGCATAAGCACTTATACTGAAAAGCAATATAGTTACCAACCATAAAGTGGTGAGACGAGCAAAGAATGTAGCGTGCATAAAAGTGTGAGAAGGGCGAAAACAGGACGGTAAGATGGCGCGTCAGGTGCGTTGCCCTGACTTATTTGCTGTACAAAGCAACGAAGCGATTGTACTAAATGCCGTTAATTGCGCCCAACCTCAGCGTATTCTATCCGAACTACTGTTGTGCATCGGCAAACAGTTAGTTTTCGCTATATAGGCCGAAAAAGCTCGCCTATTTGTTACCCAAACTCCATGGCCATGCAAACCATCTTAGGTGCCGGGGGTGCCATCGGCACCGAGCTCGCCCGCGAACTCCGGCATTACACTGACCGGGTGCGGTTGGTGGGGCGAAAGCCCGTAGCCGTCAACCCAACCGACGAGCTGTTTTCGGCCGACCTTACCAATGCGGCGCAGGTCGAGCGGGCAGTGGCAGGCTCGGACGTCGTGTACCTTACCGTCGGCTATGAATACAACCGGAGGGTGTGGCGCGCCAAATGGCCAGCTACCATGCGCAACGTGCTGGATGCCTGCCAGAAGCACCAAGCTAAGCTCGTGTTCTTCGACAACGTGTACATGTACGACCGCGCCTACATTGCGCACATGACCGAAGAAACGCCCGTACGGCCCACCAGCAAAAAAGGCGAAATCAGGGCCCAGATAGCGCAAATGCTACTTTCCGCAGCGCAAAGCGGCCAAGTGCAGGCCCTTATCGCCCGCTCGGCCGACTTTCTGGGCCTGAAAAACAGTGTGCTTGTGGAAACGGTCTACAAAAATCTGAGCAAGGGCAAACGGGCCGACTGGCTGGCCAATGCCGACAAAATCCATAACTGGACCAACGTGCTGGATGCCGCCAAAGCCACCGCGCTGCTGGGCAACACACCCGACGCCTACAACCAAGTCTGGCACCTGCCCACCGACAAAGCCCCCATTACGGGCCGGCAGTGGGTAGAAATGTTTGCGCAGGAAATGCACGTCGCGCCCCGGTTTCGGGTGGTGCCGCTGTGGCTGATGAGCCTGCTGGGCCTGTTTGTGCCCGTGATGCGCGAGTTGCGCGAAATGGCTTATCAATACAGCCAGGATTACTTTTTCGACAGCAGCAAGTTTGAAAAACGCTTCGGCTACACGCCCATCAGTGCACGTGAAGGCGTTAGGCAAATTGTAACAAGTGGAAAGCAAGGCGCGGGTAATTAACCTATATAATTATCAAACAATCAATCGCTTACCGAATAACGAGTTTCCGGTCCGCAGACAAATTTGCCACTTTGGGGTTTAGCTAAGTCAACTAGCTAAGTACGTCTCATGGATCTGCAACTCACCAATAAAATTGCCCTGGTTACGGGCTCCACAGCGGGCATCGGGCTCGCCATTGCACAACAGTTGGCCGCCGAAGGTGCCGAAGTAATCATTACGGGCCGCACAGAGGGCCGCATTCAGGAAGCCATTCGCAGCATTTCGGCGCAAGTAAGCGGCGCGAAGGTGCGCGGTGTAGCCGTGGATTTTGGCCACGCCGACGAAGTGCAGCACTTGCTGCGAGAGGTGCCTGAAGTAGATATTTTGGTAAACAACGTCGGCATTTTCGAGCCCAAGCCGTTCGCTGAAATTACCGACGAGGAGTGGATGCGCTTCTTCGAAGTGAACGTGATGAGCGGCGTGCGGCTCTCGCGCCAGTATTTTCCGCTGATGCTGCGCAAAAACTGGGGCCGTGTGCTGTTCATTTCCAGCGAATCGGGCCTCCAGATTCCGGCCGAAATGATTCATTACGGGACTACCAAAACGGCGCAACTGGGCGTGGCACGCGGCCTAGCTGAGCTCACCAAGGGCACTGGCGTGACGGTAAACTCAGTGCTGCCCGGTCCCACCGCTTCGGAAGGGGTGCAGGAGTTTTTGCAAAAAATGTCGACGGAGGGCAAGTCGCCGGAAGAGGCCGAAACCGAGTTTTTTCAGAATGCACGGCCCTCGTCGCTGCTCCAGCGTTTCGCGACGACTGAGGAAGTGGCCAGCATGGTTGTGTACTTGGCCAGCCCGCTGGCCTCGGCTACCAACGGCGCCTCGGTGCGCGTCGATGGCGGCGTGATTCGCAGCATCGGCTAGCGGCTACGGCTTCTTCCCCTTTGCCTCTTGGCGCCGCATCGGCATGGTGTCGATGGTGCCAAAGAGGCGCTGCGGCGTAATCGGCGCGGTGTCTTTGCGCTTGATGCCCCCGTCTTTGCCAATGAGCACGGCCGTAAAAGGAGCTTCTGCTATGCCTAATTTCTGGCGCAGAAACTGTTTGTCGGCCGTGCTCATTTCGGTGGTTACGAGATCAAGCACGAGCATGTCGCGCTCCTGCAAGCCTGCTTTATCCTGCGCCAACAATGTTTGTTGTTGCTTCAGGGCTGGCTGATCGGAAGAAGCCGCGCAGAGTAGCAGCACCCGCTTTTGCCAGCGATTGGCTTTTAGGGTTTCGGCCAAGCTGGTATCGCTGCCGGCCTGCGCCAAACCGACCAACGGCAGCAGCAACCCACTGGCCAACAACAGACTGCGAACGAAAGCAATATACATTAAGGCTCAGATTAGAAGTGCACCTTGTGTCTTTACGCAATCGGTGGCGCGAAGTGGCAGGAAAAGCCGTTTTTGCAAGTATTTATTAATCAACTAGTTACCCCACGGCTTTCAGAAGCAGGTTTTTAATTAACGGGTGCCGTCCGAAGCGAAAGGCACCATTTACCAGCCACGCCTTCGCCGATAGAAAGTGCATAAGGTGGTAGCTGCGCGCTAGCTTCTTGCCGATGTGCGTCTGCACTTGGCGATCATATTCAAACAACTGCGCGGCACTGAAATCGTGCGTTTGAAAGCAGCGCACAGCTTGTTGAGCGGCCAGAATTCCGCTCTGGACTGCTTTGTCGATGCCGTGGCCTTGCAGCGGATCGATGAGCGCGGCGGCATCGCCGGCCAGCAGAAAACGCGCGCCCGAAATAGGGCGTTGCACCCCGCCCAACGGTAGGCCAAACCCTTGAATATCGGAGAGTTGCTTGGCTTGTGCAAAACGGGTCGCCAGCCGCGGATGCGTTTGGGTCAGGTGCCGAAGTACCTGCTTCAAATCCAGCTTGCGGGCCGCTATTTGGGCCGAAAGCATGCCGAAACCTACGTTGAACACACCCTGCCCCACCGGAAAAATCCAGAAGTAGCCGGAGCGGTATTCGTCGAGGAAAAAGAACTCGCTGGTTTGCTCATCCGACTCGCTTAGGCCCGTAAAATACGCCCGCACTGCCGCGCACTGCCGCGTCCGGTCGAGCGTACGGTTGGTGAGCTGGCGCGCCACCACGGAGTTAGCTCCGTCGCACCCAATCACGAGTGCGGCCGTCAGCGGCGCGGCTTGGGCAGAAGGAAAAACTGTGGCTTGCTGCGCACTGATTTCCAGACGCTTAACGCCGAAATTTTCCAGCACTTCGGTCTTTGTGTGGCGTTTTACCATCGAAAGCAGGTGCTGGTCGAAGTGCAGGCGGGGGCTGTTGAACGTACGTGCTTTCCACTGCACCACGATTTCGGTGCCGTTGGGGGCTACCAGGCGGCTGTTGCGCGTTTCGGCTTTGGTGGTCAGTTCAAACAGCTCGTCGTACCAAGCCTGCGAAAGCTGCCGGATGGCTTTCAGGGCCGGACTCGGAATAGCATCGCCGCAGATTTTATCGCGCGGAAATTGCTTCCGGTCTACCAGCGCCACGCGCAAACCGCTGCCTTGCAGGGCCAAAGCGCAAGCCGTGCCCGCTGGTCCCGCCCCAATAATAACGACGTCGTAGTGCTGGTTCAAAGGCAATAGTTAGAGGAACGCTTAAAGATACACTCGGCTCATTTTGCAGCGTAGCCACGTGCGTTGGCGCTCAAAAAATTACGATATAGAATATTATACTATTTTAATACTGCACAGCGTTCGGGCTTGGCTGCGGCACCCGCTGTATTTTGCAGGCTGGGAATGCTGCGGCAACACCTCTTCTATGCGTTATTTTCTGCTGGCCCTGGGCCTGTTGGCAACTCTGGGCGCCCGTTCGAGCGCGCCTTCGTTTCGGGAGCAACAATTGCAATATCCGCGGGTGCGGGCCGCGTACGCCGCCAAATGGCCAGAGTTGCAACGGCTTCTGGTTTCGCATGGCATCAGGGCCTCGGAGTTGGAAATTTTCGTGCGCGCCTTCAAAATCGGGCGGCGGCTGGAAGTGTGGGGCCGCAACCGCGGTGACGCTCAGCTTCAACTGTTGCGCACGTACTTTATTGCGGGCACCTCAGGCACCTTAGGGCCCAAGCGCTGCGCCGGCGATGGCCAGGTACCCGAAGGATTTTATTCAGTCAACCGCTTCAACCCCAACAGTTTGTACCATCTGTCGCTGGGGCTTGACTACCCAAACAATTCCGACATGCTCCTAAGCGGCTCCGACCCCGGCGGCGATATTTTCATCCATGGCTCCGACCAAACCATTGGCTGTCTGCCCATTACCGATGCCTTGATTGAAGAGGTATATGTGCTGGCCGTAGAAGCCCGCAATGCTGGCCAGGCGACGATCCCCGTGCACATTTTCCCGTTTGAGTTACGCGATGAGAATTTGACTACGTATCAACACCATGCCCACCATTATTTTTGGCAAAGCTTACAACCTGGTTATCAATATTTTGAAAAACACCATGACTTGCCAAAGGTTCTGGTACAGCCTACGGGGCTATATGCTTTTGAGTGAAAACTTGCTTATTTGAAAGCACCTTACCGCAACTTACTGATAATTAGTATATTACGTTTAAAAATCTGAACTCAGCTTTCCTTTGTCAACCATTTACACCACTTTTCGGGAAGCGGCCGTTTTGGTGCCTGTGTACCGCGACGCAGCCGGTGATTTGCAGTTGGTGCTTGTGCGGCGCGGCGACTTTGGCGTACACGGCGGGCAACTTGCCTTCCCCGGTGGCAAACGCGACCCGGAAGACAATTCATTGCTAGCCACGGCGTTACGCGAAACCGAAGAAGAAATTCACCTGCCGCCTACTTCGGTAGAGGTGCTCACGCAACTTCCTGCCGTTTCGACGAACGCGTCGGGGTTTCGCGTAACGCCCTTTTTGGGGCGCATCACTCGCCCGGCCGAGGCGTGGCGCTGGATGGAGCACGAAATCGCGGAAGTGCTGGAAGTATCAGTCCGGCACCTTGCTGACCCGGCTACGCACGGCGAAGAGCTGGTGCAGTTTCCAAACTGGCCTGATCCTCAGCAGATTGCTTTCTACCGCGTGGGCGAATACCGGCTGTGGGGCTTAAGCTACCGCATCATTCGGCCGCTCGTTGTGCCGTTGCTGGCCGGGAAGTGGAAGATTTGATTCCTTGGAGAAGGCCCATGTCCCGATGTTTACACCAATCTGGCACGAAATTCCGTTTTATCCCGGCATTGGCGCTGTTGCTTAATTTGCCGCCCAATTCTGAGCTTATGAAACGAATTTCCTTTCTTCTGTTGCTGCTTTGGCTGGCGCTGCCAGCGGCTGTACATGCCCAGCGCGAGCAATCCATCTGGTATTTTGGCGGGCAAGCCGGCCTGAGCTTCGCCAACGGCGCCCCTACCCCGCTGCTGGATGGCAAAATGGTAAGCTATGAAAACTGCGCCGTGGCCACCAATAGCCGCGGTCAGCTGCTGTTTTACACCAACGGAGGCACCATTTTCAACCGCCAGCACCAACCCATGCCCAACGGCCGCAAGATCATGGGCGGCCCCGAAAGCACGCAAGGCGCCGTGATCGTTCCCGATCCGGGCAGCGGCAACATCTTTTACGTGTTCACCACCGACTTTCAGGGCCGGAGCGGCGGCATGCGCTACTCGGTAGTGGACATGACCCGCGACAACGGCCTCGGCGACGTGCCGCGCGCTAACCTCTTGCTAATCACACCAGTAGCCGAAAAGCTGGCCGCCGTGCGCCACAAAAACGGACGTGATGTGTGGGTGGTGGGCCACCGGTGGAACTCGAACGCTTTTGTGTCCTACCTCGTCACGGCCGATGGCGTAGCGGCCAAACCCATCATGAGCAACGTGGGCACCATGCACGCCGGGCCGGGCCGCAATGCCATCGGCTGCATGAAGTTTTCGCCCGACGGCACCAAGCTGGCCGCTGCCATCTGGCGCGAAAGCAACAAGTTCGAAGTGTTTGATTTTGACACCAATACGGGTGTGGTCAGCAAGCCGCGCTCCTTTGGGCCTTATGAAGAAGCGTATGGCGTCGAGTTTTCGCCCGACGGCACCAAGCTCTACGGCACCAGCAACGGTACCGGTGGCGGCAACGCTCAGATCTGGCAGATCGACTTGGCAACTAAGAAAGTGACAGCCATCGGCAGCTCTAAAAACCGGAAGGTAGGCTCGCTGCAACTCGCTCCGGATGGCAAAATCTACGTGGCGCGCGAAGACAACCCGTATCTGGCGGTCATTCAAAATCCCAATGCGGCCGGTGCGGCGTGTACTTACGTAGACAATGGCCTCAACCTGGGAGGCCGGCGCAGCAAGCTGGGCTTGCCTAATTTCATCCGCGAACCCGGAAAAATGTAGCGCAAGCTTTAGCTTGCACCGCACGCAACCCGTTCCTTTCCTGCCTAAACAACGGTGCCTGCTGCTCACGCTCGTTTTCATGCCCAAACGCTTCTCCGTTGATCAGTACGCCGATGGCATTTTGGCCGGCAATCGCATCTTGCTGAGCCGCGCCATTACGCTCGTCGAAAGCACGCTCCCTTCCGATCAGGCACTGGCGCAGCAAGTGCTCGACCAGGTGTTGCCGCACACCGGCCGCTCGGTGCGCGTGGGCATCACGGGCGTGCCGGGAGTGGGCAAAAGCACCTTTATCGAAGCGTTGGGCTTGCACCTTGTGGGACAACTGGGCAAGCGTTTGGCGGTGCTTGCCATCGACCCAAGCAGCCAACGCAGCGGCGGCAGCATTCTGGGCGATAAAACGCGCATGAACCAGCTAGCCGCCCACGAGCGGGCTTTTATTCGGCCCTCGCCGGCCGGCCGCAGCTTGGGCGGCGTCGCGCGCAGCACCCGCGAGGCAATGTTGCTCTGCGAAGCCGCAGGCCACGACGTAATTTTCGTCGAGACGGTGGGTGTGGGCCAGAGCGAAACAGCCGTGCACGGCATGGTCGATTTTTTCCTGCTGCTCATGCTGGCCGGTGCCGGCGACGAGCTACAAGGCATCAAAAAAGGCATTATGGAAATGGCTGATGCAGTGGTCATTACCAAAGCCGATGGCAGCAACGAAATGCCTGCCCGCCGCGCCAAAGGCGAATACCGCAGTGCCCTGCACCTGTTTCCGCTAGGGCCTTCCGGCTGGAGCCCCAAGGTGACGACCAGCTCGGCGCTTACCGGCGCGGGTGTGCCCGAAGTGTGGCAAGTGGTGGAGAAGTACGTGCAACACACCCAACAAAACGGATATTTCCAGAAGCACCGGCAAGAGCAAAACCTGCATTGGCTCTACGAAACGGTCCGGCAGGCGCTGGAAGAACGCTTCTATGCGCAACCCGCTGTCCAGCAACAGCTTCCTAGCCTACGTCAGCAAGTCATGGACGGTCGTAAATCAGCATTCGGGGCGGCCGAAGAGTTGCTAGGGCTCAGTTAAAAACAGCGCACCAAAAACCCTCAACCGGTCGTGCAGAGTACAGCTCAGCACGACCGGTTGAGGATTTATTATGATTAGGTAGGCTGCTTATTTAGGCGGGTTTTGGGCCGAGCAAATCCCATTTGTTGCCGTAGCAGTCCTGAAATACTACCACATCCCCGTAGGGTTCTTGCCGCGGCTCTTCCAGAAACGTCACCCCCTGCGCCTTCATGCGGTGGTAGTCGTCCCAGAACGTGCTGGTGTGCAGAAACAGAAATACGCGGCCGCCGGCTTGGTTGCCCACTGCTTGAAGCTGTTCGTCGGAGGCGGCTTGGGCTAGCAGCAGGCTGGTAGAAGGCGAATTGGCGGGCGCAATCACGACCCAGCGTTTGCCGTCGCCTTGCGCGACATCTTCCACCACCTCAAACCCTAGCTTTTGCGTGTAGAAGGCAATTGCTTCGTCGTAGTTGCGCACTACTAGCGTTACGTGGGCGATGCGTTGAGCCATAAATGCGAGTATAAATGCAGTTAGACGAGCTTACGCCCGAACGGGTTTACGGATAGACTACCGGTCGCTCTAGCCGCGCTTGGGCTTCAGCATCAAATAATCGATATAATACAACACCTTGATTGACAAAGAGTTATTGTGTGGCGTATTGACCGTATTATTGAGATTACGGAAATACTGCGGTGTGGCCTCATCAGCGATCAGGGACGACGAGCCGGCGTTTTTCCAGACGATGCTGACCTGCGAGCCCGGCGCAAACCACCACGCATACACGGCGTCCACGTTGAAGGCGTTGAAGCTGGTGTCGCGGTTGCGGCGGTAGTCTATGCTTTCTTCTTTGCCGTCGTCGAGCAGGCGGGTGAAGTCGCGGTAGTGCACCGTGCTCACGTAGTGGCGCGTCCGGATGGTAAGTGACATGCGGTTGTTGAAGGTATAAGAGCCAGATAGTGTGTTGGTTACCGTCACTACCCGTCGGCGCCCCAGCATGATATCGCCCCGGTCATAAAAAACCCTATCCAGGGGCTCGTCGCCGTTGAGGCCCCCGGCAAATCCGATCTGGTTGCGCTGCATCTGCCAGTCGAAGTTGTAGCGAAACGTGAGCTGATTGCTCACACGGTAGCGCGGCGAAAAACTCAGGCCGTAGCCATCGCGGCCGTGGCGGCTGCCGTCGTGGGCGTACCCACGAATCGCGGCGGAAACATCGTAGGCTATCTTTTTGCGGTAATCTGAGGAGATGAAGGCGTTGGCGCCCACGTTGGCCGGTTTGCGCACAAAGTAGCGCCCCAGCGGCTCGACGCGCGGTTCGTAGAAGTCGTGCGTAGCCGGCGAAGCATCCACGTTGAAACCCACCGTAATAAAGGACTTGGTGAACGTGGTATTGCCGCCGCCATAAACGCTAAGATCTTGGTAGCGAGTTGGTTTGTAGAGCAACGACTGACTTACGCCCCAGTAGGTGTACATGTTGTTGACCTTCCAGAACGGCTTGTATTTGTTGTACGAAAAGTCGGCGACCTGCGTGATGGCGTTGTTGCTGAACAGGAGGCCCAAATCGTTGGGGTCGTAGGTATTAGAAGTGATGCTTTGGCTCAGGCGCCAGGTGAAGTTGCCGGCAATTTTGGCCACGCCCACCAAGTATTTGTAGCCATTTTTGTTGTCGATGGGGGCTTCGCTGGCAAATGCCTGCCCGCGCCGCCGCGAATACACTACCTGCCCATCGACGGCGTAAGAGTTCTTTTTGTTGGCAATGCGAAACAAGCCGCCCGTCACGTTGGCATCGTACACCTGCCCCGCACGCGTGACATTGGTGTTAATCAAACTCACATAGGAGTTGTTTTTCAGCGACTGGTCCAGCACCACGATGTTGTAGTTGCTCAGCGGCTGGGTCATCACCTGGCGTTCGTCGCCGCTGAGGCTGTCGCGCACCGTGGCAAACATCTCCTTCGACACGGCATTGAAGACCCCAATGCCCAAGCCTTTGCTCGTGCGGCCCGAAACCTTGGTGGCGTTAATGAGCCGTGAAACACCGGGGTTGCTGACCACGCGCTCGCCCTTCCGCAACTGCCCTTCCGCGTCGTAAAAGCCCATCGGCTGGGCCCCTACCCTGCGCGAATAAAACAAGCCACCTTTGTTGAACAGCTCGGTGCCTTCGGTGAAAAACGTGCGGTTTTCGTTGTACTGCACCTCGAAGGGCGAAAGGTTCAGGACCACGTTGTCGCTTTGAGTTTGGCCAAAATCGGGCACCAGCGTGGCATCCAAGGTGAAGCTTTCGTTGATGCCGTACTTGATGTCGGCGCCCCCGTTGAACGACATGTCCGTGTTGCGCACGCCTTGCTGGTGGTAGGGATAATGGTTGACGTAGGCTGACACGTAGGGCGTGAGCGAGAGGCGCAACGGCGGCTTGATGTCGCGCACGCCCGTCAGGTCGCCCCATTGGTTCACGAAGCCATCGACGGCGGGCCGCACCTCGTTCCAGAAGAAGCGCTGGTTGTCGCGCTTGCGCTGGCGCATAAAATTGAGGCCCCACAGCTGCTCGGGGGCTTTGCTGAAGCGAATGGCCGAGTACGGAATGCGAATTTCGGCGATCCAGTCGGTGCCGCGCAGACTCGTGCGGCTTTCCCACACGGCATTCCAGCCAAAATCTTCGCCCCCGGCGGGCGAGTAGCGCGAGTCGAGCTGCACACCGCCGGGCGTAATAAGAAAGCCATACCCATTCAGCCGATCGTGGTAGGTATCGATGAACACCCCAAAGAAGTCGGTATTCTCCAGATTATCGCGCTGGCTTAGCTCCTGCATGATAGAATCGGGCGACACATCGTGCAGCACAGCCCCGATGTATAAGGCGGCATCGTCGTAGAGCACGCGCACCTCGGTAGGCAGCTTTTCGGGCAGGCCAGGATTTGGTTTTTCCTGAATGAATTTGGTAGCCACGGGCGCTTCCTGCCACGCGGCTTCGTCGAGCGCACCGTCGATTTTGATGGGCTGCGTAATGCGCAGGGCCGTTAGCTGCCGCTTGGGCGCCATGGCCGACGCCGTGGTAGTAGCCGACGCCGGAGAAGTTTGGGCCGTAGCCACGGTGGCAGACCAGAGAAGTCCGCAGAGGAAAAGCAGGCACGCACGCATCGCGGCAGAACAGCTAGGGATAAAACTTACAAACAATTGATTATCAAATCTTTACCTACGGGCTCAAACTTCACTTCCCTACTCTGCCGCGGTTCCTCATCAAAAACAATATTCAGATAAGGCAATAGATGAACCCAGCCCGCAAAGGGTTGCCTTGCCGACTAGAAAGAATAAAAAAACCGGCTTCCCTGGATAGAAAGCCGGTTTTTCGCCAACGAAAAGCTTATTCGTTGCTTGGGTTTTGGTCTGGGCAACTGGTTTTAATTGCGTTCGATTTCACCAGCCGACGATACTGCCTGAGATTTTCCAGCGTCTGGCTTTGGCTGCTGGACGTCAGCTGCACCAGCGCTACGTGCTCGTTCAGCTTGTTCAGCACTTCCGAGTTTACCACCTCTACCGTATAAGTAGCTGGCCGATTGATAATTACATCACCCGTAGGAGGCGTTGGAGCCGGAGGCGCTGCAGGCGCAGCGGGAGCTTCGAGAGCAGGCGGCGTGGGCGGCGTTACCTGAGAGCCCGAGGACCGAGGAGTACGAGGTGGCCGAGGAGCCTTGGGCGCTTGCGGAGCTTTCGGCGGGGTGGGCGGAGTTTCCGACGAGCGGCTGTCGTTGTTTTCGCGCGCCCGCCACATCGACGAGCCGGTCATCTTGTGGCCGGTGCGTGCTTCGTAGAGCTTCAGGTATTTCTGATGGATGCTTTCGGGCTGTTTTTTGCCGTTCACCGTCATTTCGCTGGCCGTGAGCGTCAACTCGTAATTGCGGGTGTCGGTGATCAATTTGTCTTTGACCAACTCCTGCTTGAGCTTCTGCTCTTCGTCGGCCCGATGGCGCTCGCGCTCAGCCCGCTCCGCTTCGCGGTCACGACGCATTTCCTCCATATCGCGCCGTTTTTCTTCCAGCTCGCGCCGTCTTTCTTCGATAGCGAGGCGGCTTTCATCTATGGTGCGGCGACGCTCATCGTCCACTTCGCGGCGGGCTTCGTCGCTGTCGCGGCGAGATTCTTCCTCTTCCCGCAACCGCTCGCGCAGCTCTTCCTGTTTTTCGCGGATGCGCTCACGCTCCTCGCGCAGTCGAGCGCGGGTTTCTTCCGATTTCTCGGCTTGCTCGGCTCGGCGCAGGGCCTCGTCGGCTTGGCGCAAGGCGCGGCGGGCCAGTTCGTTGGCATCCTCCGGCGTTTGGTCGCCGGGGAAGCTGTAGGTGAAGGATTGGTTCAGGCGCAGGTTCTGCAGGCTCCGACGCGTGGCGGCGTCGGCATTGGCCTGAGCCCGGCGCACCGACCGCTCGATTTCGGCTTGGTCGCCGGCCGGAATGCGGAAGGTGAAGTTGCGCTTGAAGTTGGGGTCGTAGAAATACGTGAAGTTGTCGCCGTCCTTCGACCAGAAGCTGCCGTTGGGCACCACCTTCACCACTTCTACCCGCTTGCCGCCTTTGTCGTCTTTGATTTTGCTAAGGGTGGTCTTGCTTTTTGAGCCAGACGCTACGCCTTCCACGCGCTCACCGTCGACGAACATATCCGTGATGCGGCCTTTCTTATCTTTCTCGATGACCACCGTGCCACCCGACCGGCGCGAGCCATTCACAACTACCACGCGCTCGGTGCGTTTGCGCTTTTTGTTTTTGTCTTTATCGCCGTCATTATCACCATCCTGTTGAGACGCGGCAGCAACCGGCGCCAGCGGCTCCGTCTGGGCCAATGGTGCGAGCGACGTAGCAACAAGCGGCAGGTCAGTGCATTCCTCTGCGAGCTTTTGGCCTAACGGAAGGTTGCTGAGCTTGCCCAGAGTACCGGTTTTAGTCAATAGCGGTCGAGGGTCAGCCATGGCCACGGCCGTGGTCAGCAGTACCAGCCCGCAAAGCACGACGCAAGCCGCCATAAAGCCTTCGGAGAAAGTCGGGGCGCTACGGCCCTGCACCAGCCGCCGAATCCGACCCAGCAACGACCCATCGGGGCCTACTGCCGAGAGCGCGAGCCGCGCAGCGGGCGTACGCTCAAGCCCTAATTCGGCTAGGGCGGCCAAGGCCCGCGCCAACCGCAACGGATCGCCACCGACCAGGGCCGTGGCGGCATCGTCGCAGCAGTTTTCACGCTCGGTACGCATGCAAGCCGTTACGAACCACACGGCTGGGTGGTAGAAAAACAGAATCTCGGCAATCGACTGCAACAGGTTCATCAGGTAGTCGCGGCGGGCAATGTGCGCCAGCTCGTGGGCCAGAATGGCTTCCATGTAGCTCTGGCTCAGGCCCGTTACGGTACCGAAAGGCAGCAAAATAACCGGCCGCAAATGCCCTACCACCAGTGGTACCTTCACCAGCGCCGACTCCAGCAGCGCAATGGGCTGCCGTACGCCGGCCTGCTCGGCCAGTACCGCAATGCGGGCCGTCCACTCCGGGGCGAGCGGCTGTACGCGGTAATGCCGCAGCCGCTGCACGTAAGCCAGGCCGCCCAGTAAGCGCAGCATCATGGCCAGCAAGCCCAGCAGCCAAGCCGCTACCATCACGGGGATATTCTGGTCGAAATAGTTTAGCCACGCCCGAATGCCCGTAGTCGGGGTTTCGGCAGCCGAAGCAGCCGTTATGGGTGCCGCGGCCGTTGCTTGGGTGAAGGCTTGCGAAGTGCTAGCGACTGGCTCGGCCTTGGCAGCGGCGGCCACCGAGGCGGCCACGGCATCTTGGCGCAGCGCGACATAATAATGCCGCCCGAAGGTCACGACGGCCAGGCTCAGCAACGTAACCAGGGCCGCAGCGGCCGTGGCATAACGCACCTGTGCGCTGTGCCGACGCAACAGCAGCAGCAACCCCGCCAGGGCCAGCGCCACCACGGCACCCTGCCAAATAGAGTGCACCAGTGTCCAGCCCAAGGCGCGCACCAATGCCGGCGACAAAAAATGTTCGAGCCAGTTCATTACTCTTCGTCTTTTTGCTTTTCGATTTCGTTCAGCAGCGAGCGGATTTGGTCCAGCTCTTCCTTAGAAGTACTGCGGTTGCCGAGCGCCTGCATCACGAGCTTCATAGCCGAGCCGCCAAACGTGGCTTCTACAAAGCGGTCTAGCAGAACCCCTTGCGTCTCTTCTTCCTTCACCGCGGCGCGGTACACGTGGGTCCGGGAGTCGTCTTCGCGGTGCACGAGGTTCTTTTCGAGCATGAGTTGCAGCAGCTTCAAGGTGGTGGTGTAGCCCACATCGCGCTTTTGGCTCAACTGGTCGTTTACAAAACGGACGGTGTTGGGGCCGTGCTGCCACAATACCTGCAAAATCTCCAGCTCAGATTCGGTTGGCTTGGGGGGAGGTGACTTGCTCATAATGATGAGGTTATGGTATACGAAGACTTTCGTATACCAAACATATACGAAGCTTATCGTAGATGCAAGTGTTTCCCAAATGATTTTTTTGCTTATTATATAAGATATTGATAATCAATTATTTATATAAAGGTAACATTTAGTTTACGATTCGTTTTCCTTAGGTTAAGCACCTCTCGACGCCCGCAGCATCGGCCCGGAAGGCCCAACGCCCTTCGCCGCTACTTCCGCTTCCGGAAGTAAATGTCGTTGCTGATGGATTCGAGCTTTACCAGCGGGCCGCTGCCGCCTAGCGTACCGCGCACTTGGTAGCCCACCGGACCGGGGTTTTCCTTGCGGTTGACAAAGGCAATTTCCTGGTCGGTGTATACTTCGCCGGTGATGGTTTTGAGGGCGACTTCCGCGTGTTGACTCGCTGGCCAGCTTACATCGACGAAGCCACTGATGGATTTGGCCTCGATGGGCGCCGTAACGCCGTTTATTTCGATGTTGCCGCTGATGGTGTTGATGCGCAACGCAACACCGGCCGGCACAGTCACCTCAAACTGGATGTCGCTGCACACCGAGTAGCTTTTGCCGTTTTTGTTCTGGCTCCAGTTGGTGCCGCCGTTGCCGGGGCAGTCGCTGGGCTGGCCCGTCTGCAACAGCGCTTCGTCGAAGCTCGAAGCGACCGTTACTTCTTCGCCGGTGCGGTCCACGGCCAGCAGCAGGGCATCGTTGAGCTTGCCTTGGTTGATGGTCACGCTGGCTTTCACCGTCACCTCCGAGCCCGAGCCAGACCGCACCCGGATGTTAGTCGCCTGCTTCAGATTGAGGAATACCCGCTGGCCGGCCTTCACGGGCGCCTGCTTTTCAATCACTTTTTGGGCCGTAGCCAATTGGGCAACGCTCAACAGCAGCCCCAGGAAAATAAGAGAGAGGAAACGCGACATGACGTGAAAGCTAAAGTGTTGACCTAGTGAATGATACAAATTTTTGGCAAAAACACCAGTTACTTCGCCTTGCGCACGAATATGTCGCCGCTAACCGTCTTGAGCGATACAGCGCTTCCGCCCCCGTTGATGTTGCCCGTGATGGTTTGGCCGCCTATCCGGTGCAGATCGCCTTTGTTGGGCGCCAGGTCGAAGTCGGTGTAGATCTCGCCCGATACCGAGCGCAGGCTCAGGTTGGCTTTGGTGTTGGCCGGCATCGTCACGTCAAGATCCCCGCTGACTACCGAGATCGAGCTAGGCTGCGATTGCATCGTGGAGTAGCGCACGGTAATGTCGCCGCTCACGCTGTTGGCCACCACGGGGCCGCTCACATTCATCAGCTTGGCATTGTCGCCGGTCATGGCTATTTCTAGGCTACCATCGAGGTTCTGCACCGTCAGGTCGCCGCCGTTCCAACCGTTTTGCTTAAACACCAAATTCGACTGGCGTGGCACCCGAATAACGTAATCCGCATCGTTGCGCGAGGCTTTGGCAATGTGCAGGGTGTTATCGGTTTTGGTCACCGCGAGGCCCAGCTTGGTGTTGTCAATGGCCGTGTTATACACCGGCCGCAGCCCGTCGGCGCGCTTGTTGGGCTCTTCGTAGGCGTTGTCGCCCTTGCTGCTGATGACTACTTCGTCGCCGTTGTAGCCTTCCACAGTCACGTCGCCGCCCTGCATGTCAATCACGATTTTGCGGTCTTTGCCGCTGAGCTTGGTCTTGTATTCCTGCGCTTGCAAGGAAGTGCTGGCTGCCAGAAACGCGAGCGCAGCCAGAATGAGGGACTTTTTCATATGAGGGAGAGGTTATTTTTTGAGCAAAAGGCGGTCGGCGCCAGAACCGCGGCTTCTGGCTAGTGCAAACCTTGTTATTTATATGTGTTTGATTATCAGATCAATATCCCAATACCTGCTTCGGCTTGCTTGCGCACTACGGGCAGGGCATCGCGGCGCTTGGCCAGCCGTTCGAGTTGCGGCACTGCCCGCCGCTCATTCAGCTCCACCAGTATTTCGATGAGCGTGATTTGCACGTTCGGATCAGTTTGGATAGGCAACGACTGGACGAAGGCCTCGCCGACCCGCGGGTCGGCACGCAGGCGAAACAGCGCCTCGCAGGCAGCCAAGCGCACATTGGGGTTGGGGTCGAAGTTGAGCGTGTTGATGAGCACCTGCACCGCCGGCGAGCCCGGCTCGACTTTGCCCGGCGACTGGCTCACCAACCGGATCCGGTCGCTGGCCGACACGGCGGGCGTCGGCACAATCTTCAGAGCCTGCGCCAGCTGCTCCGACTTATCAGCCGGGGCCTCGGAAGCGGCTAACTGCGCGCCGTTCTTAGCCGGCCCGAGCAGCAAGCCCAGCAGCACACCGGCCGCCACCAGCGCGATGCTGGCCGCAATGCGCATCCACGCAACCGGTGCGTCGAAAGTCAGCCAGCGCTGCTTCCCTTCGGCTTTTGGGGCTGGAGCCGCCGATTGCAACGTGGCTTCTTCTTCGGCCAGCATCGCCAGGAAATTGGTGCGCAACTTCGTGCTGGGCACTCCGGGCACCACGGCCTCAAATTCGGCCGTTAGGGCCCGAATTTCGGCCACTTCCTGCTGGCAGGCCGCGCATTGGGCCACGTGAGCGGCAATGCGCGCTGCCTCCTTTTCGGGCAGGTTGTGCTCGGCATAGTCGACCAACTGGTCGGCAACCTCAGCACAGGGATCTATAGGAAGGGACTGGTCCATAATGAGTTAAGCGAAATATATTTTGCGCAACGCCTGGAGTGCCCGGTGCGCTTTTACCTTGGCCGCGCCCGCCGAGCACCCGAGCATTTCTCCTATTTCTTCGTAATCGAAGCCCTGGTAGCGGTGCAGCACCAAGATTTCGCGCTGGGCGGGTGGCAACAGCGCCAGCGCCTCCTGCAAGCCTTGCTGCCGATCGACGGTAGCCATTTGAGCGTACGCCGCGTTGCCGAAAGCGCCGGTTCGCTCCACCACGTCAATGTCGGAGGTGCGCATCTGCTGTTGGCGCTGCCAGTGATCGGCGTGCACGTTGCGGGCCAGCTGGTAGATCCAGGCCCGAAACGGCTGCGGCGGCTGGTAGCTGTTGCGGTATTTCAGAATGCGGTAGAACACGTTTTGGGCGAGGTCTTCGCTGGTATCGCGGTCGTTGGTGAGGCGGTAGAGAAAGTTGAAAATCGGGCCGTGGTAGCGCTCGAAGAGCGGCGTCAGGCAGCGTAGCTCATCGCTGCGCACCTGGGCCATTAGAGTTTCGTCGCTTACGCTATGCACGGGTCAGAAGGGGCGTTTGGGTTGGTTTTGCTGGGAGTACCGCCAATTTCACCATTGGTTACAACGACTTCTAAATATTTTTTCGACGCTGCCCAACCCAGCTATAAAGCGCAAAAAGCCAGGCTACCTAATTAGCCTGGCTTTTTGCAGCGGTTAAAAACAAACCCGTTTAAAATTGACTTATTTTAAACATAATTATTTGGTTATCAATATTTTACAAAACTAAAACTTACGCTGTGCCCGCTCCAGCGTCACGCGGGCCCGGTGGCAAATGCCGCCCAGCGGCGGGTTGAATTTCGATACGCTCACTCTCACCGAGTGCACGTGCGGAAACTCTTTAAAAATGCGGTCGATGACGCGGTGGCCGAGGTGCTCGAGCAAGCGCGCTTTGGCCTGCATTTCTTCGGCCACTACTTTATAAAGCACTTCGTAGTTCACGGTGGCTTGCAGCTTATCGGAAGCACCGGCGGCGTGCAGATCGGTTTCGATGTAGAGATCGACGCCGTACTTATTGCCGATTTTCTGCTCTTCGTCGTAGTAGCCGTGGAAGGCAAAAAACTCCATTCCCTCCAGCGCAATCTGGCCGATTTCCATAGTGTATCAAAGGTTCTGCAAAACAAAACCGGCTGTCCTTCTAAGGCACGAAGGACAGCCGGTTGGTTTCTGGTAAGTACAATTAGATCTCGTCGAAGAACGACTTTTCGGTAGCCACAGCGGCCGCAAAACCAGGGCTCGGTGCGGGCGGGGCTATTTCGGGTTGACCGGGGCCAATGGGCTGAATATCAGGCGCCGTGGGCTCGATGCTGGGCCCCGTCGGGTCAGGAATGCGCGAAGGCTCGGGCTGGTAAATGCGGGAAGGATCGGATTTGCCGGGGTTTTCGTCGGGTGAACTCGGCCGAATTTCGGGGCCGGGCACTTGCGAGGGTGCCCCCGGATTGGGCTCCTGCCCCGGCTGCGGATTGCGGCCCGGCTGCGGGCCGATGGGCCGGGCTTCGGGTTGGGCCACGCCGCCGTTAACAGCAGCGCCGGAAGCCCCGGCTACGGCTGCGGCCGAGGATGTGGAAGCAGAACCTACGTACATGGCGGAATCAGTTTCGGGTGAAGAATCGGGTTTATTCACCTTTACGCTGGCCGCACGGGAAAGGATAGACGCAACCGAAGCTTTTGGTCGAGCTTTCGCTTTTTCTACTTTATCGAGGGTATCGGAAGCCAGACGCTGCAAATCGCGCACAAGGCCATCCATCTGATTTTCAAGGCGTTGGCATTCCTGCCCTAAGCCATTGACTTCGGCCTGCATTTCGGCAATGGTCTTTTCGGCCTGTTTGTAGGCATCTTCCACCACGGCGCGGGCCTTCTGGCGGGCATCCGAAAGCAGCTGCTCGGCCTTGAGTTGGGCTTCGCGGATGCGCAGCTCGGCTTCGCGCTGGGCCTGCTCGGTGATGCTGTTGCCGGTGTCTTCGGCGGTCTTGAGCGTGCGGTAGAGCGACGTTTCTACCTCGCGCATTTTTTGCACTTCGTGGGTAGCGTGGTCGAGCTTGAGGCGCAGTTCGCGGTTTTCGTCACCCATGCGCTCCCATTGTTGCGAGAGCGTAAACAGGAAGGCTTGTACTTCGTCTTTGTCGAGGCCGCGAAAGGCTTTTTCAAAGGTCTTCTGCCGGATATCGAGGGCGGTAATCTTCATAAGGCGGGGGGTGCGACCAGGAGCTCCCACACGGCAAGGCTGCGGTCGTCGCTACACGAAACTAGCCGATTCTGGCGTCCTGACCAAAATAACTTGTTGACGGAGGTACCGTGCCCGGCGTGCCGTGCCCGGTCGATCACGCGTAGCAGCCGGAACGTTTCGGCATCCCAAAGCTTAATGGACTTATCCATGCTACAGGTGGCAAAGTAGGTGCCATCGGGGCTGAAGGCGATGTGATTGATGGTGAACATGTGCGCCACAATATACTGATATTCAGCATATTGTCTTTCCACTTCCCATACTCGTAAGTGTGCGTCGCGGCCGGCTGTGAGCAGGTAGCGGCCATCGGGTGAGTAAGCGGCGGTGAAAACGGAGTTGGTGGCACCTTCCAAAGTGTGTTTCAGCGCCAAAGAATCGGCATCGAGGATGCGTACCAGCGTGTCGCTACCGCCCACGGCCAGCTCGTTGCGCTCTTCGTGCAACGCCAAGCAACGCAGGCTTTTATCCGACAGGCGCAGCAATTTCTCGACTTTGAAATCAGCGGCCCGCAGCACGGCCAGCGTGCCATCGCCGAGCGCCACGTACAGGCGCTGCCGAGCCTCGGAGTATGCCAGATCGAAGATGGCGACGGGCGGCAGCGGAGTGGCAAAAACCAGCTTCTTTTCGGCCAAGTCAATCGCCTGAATTCCCTGGTAATTATGCCCGATCAGCAGCAGATTCCGCGTGGGCAAATACTGCAGGGCGTACACCGAGTTTTCGACTTTGGCTACCAATTCCCCGTCGCGTTCGGGCTTGTCGATGTCCCATACGGCCACCATGCCGTCGGCGCCGGCCGAGTAAAATGCGGCCTTATCGGGGTCGCCGGCCAGGGTGTACACGCAGTCGCGGTGCCCGGTGAGCGCGGCTAGTTTTTGCACCTGCAAACGAAAAAGCGAAGGCATGCCGTAGGGTTAGGATTTGGGCCGAAATTACGGCAGTTTTGACGAGCAAGCCGTTTTGTGCTTTGCCCCGACTACAACCGGGCACGCTGCTTCTTGATTTATTTTTTGCCTCATGCCCTTTCACTCCGCCACGCCGCTTCCCAACCAAGCCGTATTAGGCCTCTGGCAGCTGACGGAGCCCTCAACCGAACTGGCGGCCCTTTTGCCCTACCCCGAGCGCTACGCCGAGTTGCAACCCGAAGGCCGCGACGAAACGCGGGCCACGCAATGGTGGGCCGGCCGGGCGCTGGCACACACGCTCTCGCAAGAACTTAATCTGCCCCCAGCGCTCCTGCGCAACGATGCCAACGGCCGCCCTCATTTCGACGGCCAGCCGGATTTTGCCGTGTCGCTGTCGCATTCGGGCGAGTGGGTGGCCGCAGTAGTAGCTCCGCGCGGGCGGGTTGGCACAGATATTGAATTAGTTAGAACCAAAGCGCAACAGTTGGCTCCCAGGTTTCTATCGGAAACCGAGCGAGCCGATGCTGGCGACGACGCAACGAAATACAGTCTCTATTGGAGTGCCAAAGAGACGCTTTATAAGCTGCACAGTCGCCGGGGCCTGGTGTTCAAAGAGCAAATTCGGCTCGACCCGTTTGGGCTGCGGGAGGCAGGTGTATTGACGGGGCACCTGCTCCTCGAAAACTTCCGCAGCCAACACCAGATCTACTACCAGCGCCTGACCGAACAATACGTGCTTACGTATTGCGTCGAAACCGACTCCTTTCCTCCTGCTTAATCCTGCTCTTCCATGTCCTTTCGCCGAATCTCAGTAGTGGCTGCCATTGCCTTGCTTTTTTGCACTGTTGCCATCGGCACGGCGCGGGCGCAGGGTAGCCGCACCGTAAGCGATTTCTCCCTGAAAAGCGTCACGAACGCCGAGGTGGCGCTGCGCAGCTACGCTTCCAAAAAAGCAGTGGTGGTGGTGTTTATCAACCAAAACTGCGCTTTCACCAAGCTTTATCAAGGCCGGCTAAATACGCTCGCCTCCGAATACGGCGGACAAGGCGTGCAGTTTTTGTTTATCGACACGCCTATCAACTTAGAATCCTCTAGTGAACCCACTGATTCAAAGGCGATTACGATAAAGACCTCGGGAGACAATCTGGGTTATTTCACCGACGAGGGCCAGAAAGTAAGCACGCTGTTGGGCGCCACCAAAACGCCCGAAGTGGTGCTGCTCCAGCCCGCCGGCGATGGGTTTGCCGTGCGCTACAAAGGCGCCATCGACGACAACGCGCAGGTAGAAAGCTATGTAAAAGAGCGTTATTTAGCTCAGGCGCTGGATAATGTGCTGGCAGGCCGCCCAGTAGGCGTCACCGACAAGCGTGCTGCCGGCTGCCTTATCAAACGAAATTAAAAACGCCGCACCGGGCAGTGGCCTTTCACCTCTCCACAACCCAGCTCCAGCAGCCAAGCGTCAATAGCCATACCCGTTCGCAAAAAAGCCAGCCCCGCGGGGCTGGCTTTTTTGTGCTGCTCTTGTTTCTGTTGATATGGCGTTTGCAGGACCCAATAGGCGATGCGAACCTTATTCTTCACCCGATTCCTCCGTGTCGGTAGTTGGGCCGGCTTCGTCCGTCAGAATAGCCAACAGCTTGCCGACCTCGATGGCTTTGCTGGGCTCTTGCATTTTCTCGAAGCTCAGCATCAGGTTGCGCAGGGCCCGACGCACAATGTCGAGGTGCGAACACGGCTCGAAAAAGATGTCGTTGGAGGTGAGGTTGAGCTGCGCTACGTAGTGTTCGATGTCGGTGCGCGATAGTACTAGGCCACGGTTGTAGCAGTTGATGTAAAAAGGCTCGACTTTCGGGATCGGCGACTGATACATCAGCACAAACAGGTTGGGCAAGTTCACGCCGTAAATCGGCAGGTTTAGGCGCTGCGCAACCAACAAATATATCACACAGAGTGTCAAGGGGTTACCACGCCGTGTTTCCAACACCAGATGGAGCATAGAATTGGCCGGCGAATGAAAGTTCTGCGTGTTGGCCGAGAACTTGTGCACCTTAAACATGACGTGGTTGAGCGCCTGCACTTGGTCGGCGGGGTGCATATCGGGGCGCAGCAGCGTCCAGGCCTCGAAGCGCAGCTGCTCGACGGCGCGGTTCAGGGCCTGCAAATCGGCGTCGGGATACTGAAAGGAGTTGAGCAGCCACATGCCTTCCAAGAGGTTTTCGCCGCCCGAATCGCGCCATACGCGCAGGCGCTGCTGGAGGCCTTCAAACTGCAAATGGTGAATCAGGTCTTCGAGGCGCTGTTGCTGCTGCGGATCGAGGCTTTCCTCCCACGACTCTTCCAGAAACGGTATAATACTTTCCCCCAGCGTCTGGATACGCTCATGAATCTGCGGCGCGATTTCCGGATCGTCGAGCAGTGAGATGAGGGCTTTGATTTCTTTGTTGGTCATGTAGTGGGTAAGCGGCTCCGCGCAGTGCGCAGCAAGCGGAAGGGGCAAATAAAAGCAACCGACGCGGGATCACCACCGTCGGTTGCCTTTATTTAACACGTGTGGCACGAGAGAATGTTCAATCGGAAGGGTTTGCCGACGAATCTGTTCAGCGGAACAAATTGGTCTTCGCCAGCTCCAGTACTTCGTCGCCCCGCCCGCTCATGATGGCTTTGAGCGTGTACAGGCTGAAGCCCAGCACTTGTTCTTTCTGGATGCTCGGCGGCATCGAAAGCTCGGTGCGCTTCACCACGGCATCCAACACCACGGGGCCGGGGTGGGCCAGCATTTCGGCCAAGGCGGCGGGCAAGTCGGCCGGATCGGTTACGCGAATGCCCCGCACGCCCGCGGCTTCGGCCAAGGCCGCGAAGTTGGGGTTGTCCAGCTCAGTACCGTACTGAATAATGCCGGACGCCTTCATTTCCAGCTCCACGAAGGCGAGGCTGCCGTTGTTGAAGATCACAATCTTGACGGGCACTTTCAGCTGGCGCAGTGTGAGCAGCTCGCCCATGAGCATGGCAAATCCGCCATCACCAGCTAACGCAATAACTTGGCGTCCGGGGGCAGCCAGCTGCGCGCCCAGCGCTTGCGGCATGGCGTTGGCCATGCTGCCGTGGTTGAACGAGCCGATCAGTCGCCGCTTGCCGTTCATGCGCAGGTAACGGGCCGTCCAGATGGTAGGCGTACCGACGTCGCAAGTGAAAATAGCGTCTTCGGCGGCTTGCTCGTTGAGCAGGCGGGCGACGTACTGCGGGTGCATGCTCGTATCGCCGGGTTCGCCGGTGGCTAACTCATCGAGGCTTTTGCGGGTTTCGCGGTAGTTTTCCAGCGCATTTTCGAGGTGAGCGCGGTCGGTTTTGGGCTGAAGCTGCGGCAGAAGCGCTCGTAGCGTTGCCGCGACATCGCCTACCAAACCCACTTCTACGCGGGTGCGGCGACCAATGTGCTCGGCGCGAATATCAACTTGTACTGCGCGGGTTTCCTGCGGCAAAAATTGCCGATACGGAAAATCGGTGCCCAGCATCAACATCGCGTCGCAGTCCATGAGGGCATCGTAGCCGGAAGTAAACCCCAGCAGCCCACTCATCCCGACGTCGTACGGATTATTGCCTTCAACAGACTCTTTGCCCCGCAACGCGTGCACAATGGGCGCCCCCAACGCCTCGGCTACTTGCAGCAGTTCCGCGTGGGCTGCGGCACAGCCGGCGCCGGCCATGATGGTTATTTTTTCGCAGCTATTGAGCAAGTCGGCGGCGGCTTGCACGTCCTCTGCCGCAGGGTACAGCGTAGCGCTGCGCCACGAGGGCAATTGCGGCTCCGGTGCTTCCGCCGACTGATGGCTGATATCACCCGGCACCACCAGCACCGCTACCCCACGCTTGCCCAAAGCCGTTCGAATGGCGATTTCGGTAGTACGCACGGCTTGGTCGGGGTGCCCAATCAGTTCGCAATAATCGCTGCACTCTTTAAAAGTCAGTTCGGGATGCGTTTCCTGAAAATACTGACTCCCAATTTCCACACTCGGAATCTGGGCGGCGATTGCCAGCACCGGCACCTTGCTCCGATGACAATCATATAACCCATTGAGCAAGTGGGTGTTACCAGGACCGCAACTACCGGCACAAACTGCCAGCGAACCCGTTACGTGCGCTTCGGCTCCGGCGGCAAACGCGCCGGCTTCCTCGTTGCGTACATGAATCCACTCAATGCCTTCCCGCGCCCGGATCACGTCGGTGATGCCGTTGAGGGAGTCGCCCACGACGCCGTACACGCGCTTCACGCCGGCAGCAATCAGGGTATCTACTATAATTTCGGATACGGTTTTCTTCGCCATCGTCTTCAGGTTGCTATCTGAAGCCTATACGGCGGAAAGCAAGGCGCAGGCGGTCAGGGTAGGCCGCCCGCGCCGTTATGCCAGCTCTTTCTGCATGCACACGCTGTTCTCCACGCCGATGTACTGGCCGTAGTTCGGAATCAGGGCATATCCGCTTTTCTGGTAGAGGCGAATGGCTTCGGGCTGTTTCTTACCGGTTTCTAGAACGCAACCGGCGTATTGTAGCTCCTTGGCCCACTGCTCCAACTCCGTCAGCACGGCTTGTGCTACTCCTTGCCCGCGTTGCGTAGGCTGCACAAACATCCGCTTAATCTCGACCAACTCTGGGCTAAACTCTTTGAAGGCGCCACAGGCCACAGGCTCGTCATTGCTGTACGCGACTACGACGTGGTTGAGCTTGTCGATCTTATTGAACTGGGCGTAGAAAGCGTGGTCAGCACCGTCGCGGATGCTTAAGTCTTGATCCAATAGCGCTACTAGCTGCCGGAAATGGGGGTTGTCGGAGGTGGTGCGGGTTAACTTTAACATGAGAGTTTATAGCTACTGTTGGTTTTGTCAACTGGACAGGATAAACAAAAAAGCAGCCCGCTACAACTAATGCAGACAGGCCAAAAATATTTACAGAACCGCTCTAACTATTTGATTTATAAATTGATACAACTGCGATTCACTTCGTGTTTTCACAAGAATATCTCCAAGTAAGAGTGTCCTTTTTACCGACGCGAAAGTTATTATCAAGTTTTATTTCAACTTCCCAAGTAGAGTCATCAACTGTTACCGGATAAGAAGCTTTGAGTTTAATGTGCCAAGTTGAGTCATTAAGCCTCTGGCCATGCAAAAAGCCCTCCTTTATCTGATAGTTACTTCTTGAATCATTTACTAAGCCGCCCATACTGCTTACTTCACTTGTCAACTTGCATTCTAGTAACTCATTATTTACATAGTGGAAAGCCTTACAACTATCTAAAATCTGGAAAAAGAGAATGTCCTGCCACTCATCGTCTATCCAGATATCTTCCATTTTTCCTGTCTTTTCATTGCGGTGCATAGGATTGTTGAACCGCGAAAAGAAGAATACTGAACTACCGTGGTTTTTTCGAATGCCAATCGTCTGTATATCTTCAAAAAAAGATCTAAAACGATAGCAACAAGGCATGTTATTATTGTTAGCAACTTTTCTAACCAACTGTGATTCAACATATACATATGTTTCTTCAGTAGCCGCTACTGAATCTACTTTATCCCAAATCCCATCCGGAGGTGGAGGCGGAGGTGGAACTGACGACTTGTTACTAGTCTTCTTAAGTGGAGATTCTGGTGTGGATGAACAAGCGCTTATCCAAACTAAAATCAGACCGAGTAATAAGTTTAATCTCATCACACCTGAATCACGCCCACATTATATGCCTTCTCAATGGGCGCATTGTTAGCAGCTTCAATGCCCATGGAAATAACCTTTCGCGTTTCCAGCGGGTCAATGATAGCGTCCACCCATAGGCGAGCGGCTGCATAATACGGCGACAATTGCTCCTCGTAACTCGCTTTGATCTTGTCGAGCAGTGCCTTTTCGGCTTCCGGCGGGATGACCTCGCCTTTCGCTTTGAGGCTGGCCACCTGAATCTGTAGCAGCGTGTTGGCGGCGGCGGCGCCACTCATGACGGCGAGTTGGGCGGTGGGCCACGCCACGATCAGGCGCGGGTCGTAGGCTTTGCCGCACATGGCGTAGTTGCCGGCGCCGTAGCTATTGCCGATGATCACCGAAAACTTCGGCACCACGGAGTTAGCCATGGCATTCACCATCTTGGCGCCGTCCTTGATGATGCCGCCCTGCTCGCTCTGCGAACCCACCATGAAGCCCGACACATCGTGCAAAAACACCAGCGGAATGCGCTTCTGGTTGCAGTTCATGATGAAACGAGCGGCCTTGTCGGCGGAGTCGGAGTAGATTACGCCGCCCATCTGCATGCCCGTTTTCTTCGATTTCACGATTTTGCGCTGGTTGGCGACAATGCCCACAGCCCAGCCATCAATGCGCGCCAGCCCGCAGATGAGCGTCTGACCATAAAGGTCTTTGTAGGGCTCAAACTCCGAGTTGTCGACGAGCCGGTTGATGATCTCCATCATATCATAAGGCTTGGCGCGGTCAGAAGGCAGCAAACCGTAGATTTCTTCGGGCGTTGAGGCAGGCAATGCAGGCGCGGCGCAGTTGAATCCGGCTTTCGGCCCTTCGCCCATCTTGTCGAAGATGTTACGAATATGGTCGAGGCACTCTTCGTCGTTCTGGAATTTGTAGTCCGTTACGCCCGAAATTTCGGAATGCGTAGAGGCTCCACCAAGTGTCTCATTATCAATGGTTTCCCCAATAGCCGATTTTACGAGGTACGAGCCCGCCAGAAAGACCGAGCCGGTTTGGTCCACAATCATCGCCTCGTCGGACATGATGGGCAAATACGCGCCACCGGCCACACACGGGCCCATGATGGCGGCCAGCTGCACGATGCCCATACTGCTCATCACGGCGTTGTTGCGGAAGATGCGGCCGAAGTGCTCTTTGTCCGGAAAAATCTCGTCCTGCATCGGCAAGTACACGCCCGCCGAATCGACTAAATAGATGATTGGCAGGCGGTTCTCGATGCTGATTTCCTGCGCCCGCAGGTTTTTCTTAGCCGTAATCGGAAACCAGGCCCCGGCTTTCACGGTAGCGTCGTTGGCCACGATAATGCACTGACGGCCTTTTACATAGCCCATCACTACCACCACACCACCGGATGGGCAGCCGCCGTGTTCTTTGTACATGCCTTCGCCGGCAAAAGCGCCGATCTCCAGCGTTTGCGTTCCTTTATCTATTAGGTAATCAATGCGTTCGCGCGCTGTGAGCTTGCCTTTGGCTTTGTGGGCTTCGATGCGCTTCTCCCCACCGCCCAAGGCTACTTTTTTGTAGCGTTGGCTAAGCTGGTAGGTGAGCTGTTTTAATTGGTCTTCGTTTTTGTTGAATTCGAGGTCCATGCGGGTGGGAAGGGTAATTTGAGAACAAAAAACTGGGTGGGGCAGGCACAAAAAAATCCGCCCGAAGGCGGATTTCAAAGGTACTTAAAATTGGTACACAGCTTATTTCTCGGGCTTGGCCGTACTGTCGACCTGAATCGTGACTTTCGGTGCGGCTTCTACCTTTTTGGTTTCGGTCTCGATTTCGCCGTTCGGTTTCTGCGTGGTTTCCTTCTTCGTCTTGTCCTTGCCACCGCCCCCGAACACCGAGAAGTGCACGTAACGCTTTGGGTTGGCCTTCAAATCGACCAATAACGCGTTGGAGCTGGAAGCAGTCGCGTTGAGATTGGTATAGAGCGAATCGTCGTTGATAAGCTTGCCGAGCGAGCCTTTGGGGCTAGTAAGGGTCTGGTTGAGCGATTTCATGGCCGACTGTGCCTCTCCCATAGTGGAGTTGAGCTTGCGCAAAGCCGGACCAACGGGCGCCGCTTTCAGCGAATCGCTAAGCTGGCTAAAGTTCACCGTGATGCGGTCGAGCTTGCGTGAGGTTACGGCCAAGGTATGGGTGAGCTCGGCCATGTTGGTCGTGATCTGGTTGATGTTGCGCTGGTTCATAAGCAACAGATTCTTAAGGGCTTCTGTAGAACCTTGCGCATTCTGCAACGTGGCTTGCAGACTTACTTTGGCATCCTTGTTCAGGAAACCATTAACCTTAATCAGAGTTGAATCGACCGTACCCAGCACCGGTAAAGCCCGCGCCTGAAACGCATCCGTGATGCTGGCTACTGTGTAGGACTTCAACTCTTGACCGCCGTCAAATACTTTAGAGTTTTTGCCCAGAAACAGCGTGATGGTCTTGCTGCCCAGCAACGAGCCCGACAAGCTGGCGACAGTTGAGTCGCCCACTACCACGTTTTTGTCCAATTCCACAGCCACGCGTACGCGGTTGCGCTCGGCAGGAAGCAATTCCATGTTTTTCACCTGCCCGACTTTGATGCCGTTCAAGATGACTGGGTTGCCGACAGTGAGTCCGTCCACGTTGTCGTACTTGGCGTAGTACGTATGGTTGGAAGATAGTATGTTGCTGCCTTTCAGAAAGTTAAATCCGATAAATAAGGCAGCGATTGCCGCGATGCCCAGTAGGGCCACTTTGACTTCTTTCGACACGTTGGGTCAGCGAATGAGTGAGTAGAGTAGAATCAGATACGGGCCGAAATCAAGCTGAACCAGGGTTATTCCTCGTTCATGGCTTCGAGTTCACTTTTATAATCCCGGAAGGCCCGGTAGATACCTGATGCCATATACGACTGGCCGGACTTATCGTTGAGGTAACGCTCTTCGTTGCGGTTGGTTAAGAAGCCCGCTTCGATGAGAACGGAGGGCATCGTGGATTTCCAGAGGACCAGAAAACCGGCCTGTTTCACGCCGCGCGAGTGTCGGCCCACGTTGGTCCGGAACTGGCGCTCTACTTTTTGGGCGAAGCGCAGGCTGTTGGTTACGTGCGCGCTCTGATAGAGCGAAAACAGAATCTGGCTTTGGGGAGAATTGGGGTCGAAGCCGTTGTAGCGTTCTTTATAGTTGTCTTCCTGCAGAATAACTGCGTTTTCACGTTTGGCCACGGCCAGGTTGGCCTCCGTCTTGTGCAAGCCCATCGTCCAGACCTCCGTGCCATAGGCCGCCGAAGGCCCAGCGTTGCAGTGCACACTAATAAACAGGTCGGCGTTGTGGCGATTGGCAATGCCCGAGCGGTCAGCCAGTTCCACAAACACATCGGTTTTGCGGGTATACACCACGCGCACATCAGGCATATTCTCTTCGATCAGGTGGCCCAGTTCGAGAATAATTTTGAGCGACACGTTGGCTTCGCGGGCGCTTACGCCGGCGCACCCACGGTCCTTCCCGCCGTGCCCGGCATCAAGCACAACGGTACGCAAATGAAATTTGGTAGGGGGCAGAACCGGAGCGCCCGGCGCCACAGCCACCGACGGACCGGAAATAAATAACAGGCCCGCCACACAAAGAGTGACAATATTCCGCACGGAGTTCGTTAGTTGGGGCAGCGACCCGCTACCTTTGCAAACCGCCACAAAATAAACGAATAAAACTACGTGGCCCTGCCCGCGCTGTCAAGCTTTGCTATTTTTCGTCTTTTCGCCGGTCCGTTGCGCCTCCCGCTCCTGACGTTGCTATTGCTTTGGCTTACAGCCGGCAACGCCGTCATGGGCCAGCAACAGCCCAAGGCCAAGACCATTCCCACGCCGCGGCTGAACGTGGATGGGCACCCCGCGTTGCCTGCCAACCCCGATTCGTCGCGCACTTCCCGCTTGGCAGTTTTGTCCGATACGGCTCGCACCAACGACTCGCTGCAAATTTCAGCGCGCCGCAAGGGCGACATCGAAACTACGGTAAAATATGCCGCAAAGGACTCTATTCAGTTCGACGTGCAAAACCGCATTGCGAAGCTCTACAGCAAGTCGAACATCGACTACGGCGATATCTCCTTAAAAGCAGCCCAGATTACGGTCGATTATAAAACCAACGTGCTCAGCGCCGAAGGAGCCCCGGACTCAACGGGCAAAATCCGCGATAAGCCGGTGTTTAAGAACGGCGGCGAAACCTTCGCTACCGGTCCGTTGCGCTACAACTTCAAAACCAAAAAAGGCAAGCTTCAGGACGCCGTAACGCAGCAGGGCGAAGGCTACGTGCACGCCGAAGTCGTGAAGAAAAACCAGCTAAACGAAATTTACGGCTTGCACGGTCGCTACACCACGTGTAACCTGGAACATCCGCACTTCTACATCAACATGAGTCGGATGAAGGTGATTCCCAAGAAGTTGGTGGCCAGTGGGCCTTTCAATTTGGTGATTGGTGATATTCCGTTGCCGCTGGGTTTTCTGTTTGGCTACTTCCCCACCCCGGGTAAAAACCGCTCTTCCGGCCTGATCATCCCAACTTTTGGCCAGACTTCTGACCGCGGCTTCTTCTTGCGCAACGGTGGCTACTACTGGGCTGCTAATGAATACATTGGCGTACGCCTGACCGGCGACATCTACTCCGGCAACGCTGAGTCGTTTGGGGGTTTTGCCCTGACTGGGGAGGTGCAGTACATCAAGCGCTACACCTACAACGGCCGGTTCAACCTGAGTTACAGTCAACGCCCTGCCAACCAGATTTTAGCCACTAACACTGAGAATACTAATCCGGCTTATCGGAAGCCGGTGAACCCCAAAACGTTCTGGCTTACCTGGAGCCACTCCCCCACTCCCCGTCCCGGAGGCGGACGCTTCTCGGCCAGCGTGCAAGCCGGTAGCTCAGATTTTAATATCCAGAACAACGCCAACCTCAAGACCTACCTGACGCCCGCGTTTAGCTCCACGGTCAGCTACCAGAAGCAGCTGCGCAACCTGCCCATCAACTATTCGGTGCAGGCTAGCCAGAGCCAGAACACGTCTACGGGCACCATGGACTTTACCCTGCCCGACGTGACGGTGGGCGTGGCCCGGCAATACCTCTACGAGCTGGTAGGGTTGAAAGCGAATCCGCTTTACGATCAGCTCGCGGTTTCGTACACACTTACGGCCCAGAACCGGCTCTCAAACTCCTTGCCCGCCCGGGTGCTGGACGGGGGCGCCATTCCGGTAATCGGCGGCTCACGCGAAGCCACTCGCATCCCGGTGAAGCTCAACAACTTAGCCCCGCTGTTGCGCAACTCGCAAACCGGCATTCAGCATCAGTTTCAGATTTCGATTGGCAGCTACACGTTCCTGAAGCATTTCAACCTGCAACCATCCATCAACTATGGGGAAACGTGGTACTTCAAACGACTGGATTACAAGTATGTGCCCACAGCCAACGCAATCCAGATTGACACTATCCGGGGCTTCAACCGCGTGTACAGCTACTCGGGCGGCCTGAACCTGGGCACCAATATTTACGGCATTATGCAGGTGAAAGGCAAAAAGATCGAAGCCATCCGGCACAAGATCACGCCGAGCGTGAGCTACCAGTTTGCCCCTAACTTCTTGAAGAACAAGAACTTCTATACCCAGGAGTTTAATCTTGGCAACATCCGCGACGCCAACGGCAACTTGTACAATCAACTCGACATTGCCAGCGGTCGAATCCTGAACCCGCGTAGCTTCTCTTTCTACAACAACTTCCCGTACGGCGCGCCTAGTGGCACGAAGGTTAGTCAGGTGAGCTTTAGCCTGCAAAATCAGGTAGAAATGAAGGTGCGTACCAAAAATGATACGACTGGTACCACGCCTTTTGAGAAGCGAAGCCTTATCGACGGACTCGACTTTAGTACGGGTTATAACTTTGCAGCTGACTCGCTCAACCTGCAACCCTTGTCGGCCAACTTCCGCACCCAGATAGCTCGTAAGCTTAACGTGTTGCTCAACGCAACCTTCGACTTCTACCAGCGTGACTCTACGGGCCGCGTGATCAACAAGTACCTGTTCGATCAGTCGAAACGCCGGCTGGCGCGGCTGGCCAACGCCAACTTTTCGCTCAGCTACCAGTTCAATTCGGCGCAGGGCGGCAAGAAAAGCAGCGTTCCGCGGGCAGTGGCACCCACCAACGATCCGGCCTTGGGCAATCCCAATCCTGTCAATCCTTACGAGGACTACATAGACTTTGAACTCCCCTGGGAGCTAAGCGCTTCTTTTGCAGCAAGTTACACCGATCCCGGCCCTAAGGTATCGCGGGTAGGGCAGTTGCGGCCCACGCCTTTTAGTTCGGCCTCGCTCAACCTGAGCGGCTCGGTAAAGCTTACGGAGCGCCTGCGCCTAGGCTACAGCAGCGGCTACGACTTCAAGAATAGCCAAGTAACGATCACGTCCTTAGACTTTTACCAGGATCTCCATTGCTGGCAGATCAGCGGCAACTGGCGGCCGTTTGGCTATACCCAGGGCTATAACATTACCATCGCGGCCAAGTCGTCGTTGCTGCAAGACCTGAAGCTGAACCGCAACCGCTCTTTCCTGAATCGCTAGGCTGGCGGGCGTTTTTCACTTCTGGAAAGGGCACGTTGGGAGGTACCGCCGGGACGTTTTGCCAGAAAATTGCCAGCTTTGGCCTCCGTTTTAATTTTTAGAACGCTCTGCCTTTTCTCCTCCCCAGAATTATAAGCTCCTCAACATTATGTCGCAGCACAAAGAAGTCAAGCTCGTGACCACCCACCAGCTGCTCGCCATGAAGCAGCGCGGCGAAAAAATCTCGATGCTCACGGCCTACGACTTCTCGATGGCTTCTATTCTCGACGGCGCCGGCATCGACGTGCTGCTGGTCGGCGATTCGGCTTCCAACGTGATGGCCGGCCACGAAACTACGCTGCCCATCACGCTCGACCAGATGATTTACCACGCCCAATCGGTGGTGCGTGCCGTAAAGCGGGCGTTTGTGGTAGTCGATATGCCGTTTGGCTCTTATCAGGGTAATTCTTCTGAAGCCCTGCGCTCGGCCATCCGTATCATGAAGGAATCGGGTGGGCACGGCATCAAGCTCGAAGGCGGCGCCGAAATTAAGGAGTCCATTACCCGCATCCTCACGGCGGGCATTCCGGTGATGGGCCACCTGGGCCTGACGCCCCAGAGCATTTACAAATTCGGCACGTACACCGTGCGGGCCAAAGAAGAGGCCGAAGCGCAAAAGCTGCTGGAAGACGCGCAACTGTTGCAGGAACTGGGTTGCTTTGCGATTGTACTGGAAAAGATTCCGTCGGCATTGGCCAAACAAGTAGCTGAACAGCTGACGATTCCCGTAATTGGCATCGGAGCCGGCCCGGATGTGGATGGCCAAGTGCTGGTGGTACACGACATGCTGGGCATCACGAAGGAATTTAAGCCACGTTTCCTGCGTCGTTACGCCGAACTGCACGAAACCATGAGCGAAGCTGTTCGCAGCTACATCAAGGATGTAAAAGACCGCGACTTCCCCAGCAGAGAAGAAGCTTATTAGTATATAAACAATTGATTATCAATTATTTGATAATCAATTGGGATTTTAGTTTTACTGCGTGAATCGTCCAAATCTGTGGTCAGATCAGAAAGAGATTCTGTTCGAAGACAATCACTTACTCATCATCAACAAGCCAGCCGGCTTGCTCGTGCAGGGCGATTCGACGGGCGATGAGCCCCTTTCGACCAAAGCGGCCGAGTATCTGCGTTTCAAGTACAAGAAGCCCGGCGCGGCGTTCGTGGGCGTTGTCCACCGCATCGATCGACCGGTAAGCGGTATTGTGGTGCTGGCCAAAACCAGCAAAGCCTTGAGCCGGCTCAACGAGATGTTCCGCGACAACAAGGTGCACAAAACCTACTGGGCCTTGGTGGGGAAGCGGCCCGAGCCGGAAAGCGGCCAACTGGTGCACTGGTTGGTGAAAGACCCTATCCGCAACGTCACGAAAGCTTACCCAAAGCTGCACCCACAAGGCTTACGTTCCGAGTTGAGCTATGAACTTTTAGGGCAAGCTGGCAACCGCCAACTCCTTCAGGTAAACCCTATTACGGGTCGTCCCCACCAGATTCGGGTGCAGCTCGCCACTGGGCTAGGTACGCCCATTGTGGGCGATGTGAAATATGGTTTTCTGGCTCCCCTCCCGGATGTAAGCATCGCCTTGCATGCCCGGCGGTTAGAATTGGAACATCCCGTTACGAAAGAGAAGCTCTGCATTGAAGCTCCGGTGCCTGAAGTAGCACACTGGGAAGCTGCCAAAGCGTTTTATGCGCAATAGTGTATATCGCTAAGCCTCAACTTTATACTACCAAAAGCCTCCTTATCTGGAGGCTTTTCGTTTAAGGACAATCCTGAGTGAACAGTTCAGTCAGAATAGCCATCAAGGGTAAGCTGAATAAGATTTTGGCCTTTTCTGGCCATTTATTGACGCCCCGCGAGTCTGGCCGTAGGTTTGTAAAAGTAATCTGAACTAAAGCTGCTCCATTACGCTTCTGCGGGCAGCTGCATGCGGCTTCCCGACATCGCTTCCAACCTTTTTTTGGTATATGGCCATTCTCGTTTTCTTCATTGCCCACTATTACCTGTCGCTGTTCACCCAGACGTTTTACCTGCATCGTTATGCAGCCCATAGGATGTTCACCATGAACAAGTTCTGGGAGAAGTTTTTCTTCCTGTTCACGTACATCTGTCAGGGTTCCTCCTTTCTTTCGCCACGGGCCTATGCGTTGCTGCACCGCATGCACCACGCCTATTCCGACACCGAGATGGACCCGCACTCGCCGCACTTCTCGTCGAATGCTTTTTCGATGATGTGGAAAACCAAGAATATCTACAACGATGTTCTGAACCATAATTACGCTGCAGCAGAGCGTTTTGAAGGCGATTATCCGGTGTGGAATGCGGTAGAGAGTTTCGGCGACAAGTGGTATTCGCGCATTGGCTGGGGCACGGCTTATGTGCTGTTTTACATCAACTTCGCTACCGCCTGGTGGCAATACTTGCTCCTCCCAATTCATTTTCTGATGGGGCCTCTGCACGGTGCTATCGTCAATTGGGGCGGTCATAAATACGGCTATCAGAACTTCGACAACCACGACAAATCGAAGAATACACTGGCCCTGGATTTCCTGGCTTTCGGCGAATTATTTCAAAACAACCACCACAAATTGCCCATGCGCGTCAATTTTGGCGTGAAATGGTGGGAGTTTGACCCTACCTATGTGTTCATCTGGAGCTTGGATAAAGTAGGTGTCATCAAAATCAAGCGAAAGCAGAAAGCCGCAGCCCGCATGGCGGCGTAAGTGCCTCGATACGATAAAAAAAGGCTGTCCCATCCTGGGGCAGCCTTTTTTGTTGCTTGACTAGTCGGACTAATTATTAGGTGTATACATCTGTTTTTTTGCGGGAATTGCGTACCTTTGCGCCTCACTTTCAACCAGACGGACGGGTTCCGTCGCTAACCCCTCAGGTTCATGGCAGTTAAAATCCGCCTCGCCCGCCGCGGCCGCAAAAAGGCCGCTCAATTCGACATCGTTGTAGCTGACTCCCGCTCGCCTCGCGACGGCCGTTTCATCGAGAAAATCGGTACCTACAACCCCAACACCAACCCTGCCTCGATCAACTTCGATAGCGAAAAGGCTTTCGATTGGATCATGAAGGGTGCCCAGCCTACCGACACGGTACGGGCCATGCTCTCTTACCGGGGCGTACTGTATCGCAAGCACCTCCAACTGGGTGTAATCAAAGGCGCTATTTCGCAAGATATTGCTGATCAGCGCTTTATCGATTGGAAGGAGCAAAAAGACGCCAAAATCGAAACCAAGCGCAGCTCGTTGGGCACTGCCAAAGAGGAAACGCGTAAGCAACAGCTGGCTGCCGAAACTAAAGTTCGGGAAGCTCGCGCTGAAGCCATCCGCTTGAAGAACACTCCGGCTGCAGCCCCTGCTGCCGAAGAAGGCGAAACTGCCGACGCTGCTACAGCCGACGCTACGACCGAAGAAGCCGGCGCTTAATTTCGCTTCGAAGGTTTGAGGTAAAGAGTTTAGGAGATGTTTCGCTCAGATTTTTTCTGATCGAGCACCTTCTAAACTCTTTCTCGTTTTTCCCTGTATCCTCTCCTGCATTTCCTAAATCATTCTCTTGTCATGACACTCGACGACTGCTATCTGCTCGGCTCCATTGTGAAGCCACACGGCCTGAAAGGCCTTATGGTCGCGTTTCTGGACGTGGATGAGCTGGACACTTACCGCAAGATGAAGTCTGTGTTCTTGGAACTGCCTACTGCTCCAGGCAAGCTAACTTCGTTTGGGGTGGAGCGCGTGCAGCCTCAGACGGACGACAGGGCCTTGCTTAAGCTTCAGGGCATCGACACGATTGAGGCCGCTGAGCCGTTGCGCAATGCGAACCTGTATCGGGCCTTGGAAGAACTGCCGGCTTTGGGCGAAGATCAGTTCTACTTCCACGACGTGATTGGCTATGTGGTTGTGGATGAACAACTTGGCGAGTTGGGCATTGTCGAAGCTTTCTACGAGTTGCCGCAGCAAGATCTGATGGCCATGCGGTACAAGGGCAAGGAAGTACTGATTCCGGTGGTGGACGAACTGATTTCGCACGCTGATGAGGACGAGAAGAAGATCTACGTGAACTTGCCGGAAGGCTTACTCGACATCTACCTCAGCCCTGCTTCCCGCGAGCGCGACGAACCCGACGAGTTCGTTGGCCCCGACGACGAATCTCCGGCTCAAGCATAAGCTTTCATGCGCATCGACATCGTAACGTGCCAGCCCGATTTGTTGATAAGTCCGTTCGCGCATTCTATTGTAAAACGCGCTCAGGACAAAGGCTTGGCCGAGATTCATTTACATGATCTTCGGCGTTTCGCCATCAACAAGCACGGGCAGATTGATGATTACGTCTTTGGTGGCGGCGCCGGCATGGTGTTGCGCGTCGAGCCTATTGCTGCTTGCCTCGATGAGCTACTGGCCGAACGCGCATACGAGGCTGTAATCTACATGACGCCAGATGGCGAAACGCTGCGTCAGCCGCTGATCAATCGGTGGTCATTGGCGCAGAATCTGCTAATCCTCTGTGGTCATTACAAAGGCATCGACGAGCGAATTCGCAAGGCCTACATCACACACGAAATTAGCATCGGCGATTACGTACTAAGTGGCGGCGAACTTGGTGCTGCTGTGCTCGTGGATGCGGTGGTGCGACTGCTGCCGGGCGTACTTGGCAATGAAGAGTCGGCTTTAAGTGATTCCTTTCAGGACAATTTGCTTGCGCCTCCCGTCTATACCAGGCCGGCCGAGTGGCGAGGCGAAAAAGTACCCGATATTCTTCTATCAGGTAATACTCCGCAAATTGAGGTCTGGCGGCACGAGCAGGCCCTAGAGCGTACCCGGCTGCGCCGCCCCGACTTGCTCGGTGAGTAAGCAATATCCCTCACCTTGCAAATTAGTTGAGCGAAAAGACGTGCTATAGCTGCTTGTTTTCAGCAAGCGATTTGTCATCGAAGTCTTCCCTTGATGACTCATTTGAGCAGCGGCGCTTGCAATGTAAAAAACAGACCGCTATATTTGCGCCTCTTTTACCCAGAAACCCCTCGGGCGGCGGCGCCGTCCTTTTTAGTTCTTCCAGCCATGAGCGTATTACTCGATTTTATCCAGCAGGAATCCCAGGAGCGCCGCGCCAGCTTCCCAGCATTCGCCGCCGGCGACACCATCAACGTCCACGTAAAAATCCGCGAGGGCAACAAGGAACGCATTCAGCAGTTCCAAGGCGTGGTGATCCAGCGCAAAAATTCTAATTCAAACGGCGAAACTTTCACCGTGCGTAAAGTATCGAACCAGATCGGTACTGAGCGGATTTTCCCTATGCTGTCGCCAAACATCGACAAGATTGAGGTAATTCGTCGCGGCAAAGTACGTCGTGCTCGTTTGTTTTACCTGCGCGGTCTGTCGGGTAAAGCGGCTCGTATCAAAGAGAAGCGCTAAGCTGCACTCTCTCCGAACAACAAAAAGCCGACCTTCTTGCGAAGGTCGGCTTTTTGTTGTCTAATAAGTTCAACTCTATCAGGCAGTTAGCTCGCCTGGTTTGAATTTTTCAGATCATCCTCGGGTGCAGAACCGGGGCTTTGTATCGCTTTAGCTGCTTTCAGCAGCGCTTCGCCCAAGCTTTCGACGCGGGGCTGAGTGTTGCCAGTCGCGAAGACAGCCGATTTGATGGTGTTTTCCCCTAAGCGACCAAGCAGTTGCCCAATCAGGCGGTTATCGTACGTGCCTGAGCCAAGGTGCGCTTTCAGCTGCTGCAGGTCGATTACAATCTGGTGCAGCTCGGGGTTATCGGCCTCTTTTACGTCTTCGATCCAACGTTGCAAAATATTATCGAGACCGGCTTTGGTGCTTTCCTCCTGCAAATCGCCGGCAAGTAGGCTGGCCGTTGAGTCGAGGTGCACTTGGTGCTGAACATCTGTCTTTTCCATGGGAATATGCGGTTAGTGTTCGGGGTGTGATGAGCTTGAGGTAACGAGTGCCGCCGGACAGGGGTTGTGAGCAGGCAGCTTTTCGGGCCCGAAAACGTACTTTCGCCGCACGATCTTTCTTTTACTCTATTTGGCCTTTATGAAAAAACTACTTGCTGGCTGCTGGCTAGCGGTTTTGCCCCTCGCAACCCTCGCTCAAACCCGCAGCGCTGCCACGCCCTGGCAACAACAAGTCAATTATTCCATTGATGTATCCCTGGACGACCAACAACATGTGTTGACGGGCAAAGAGGAGCTTCAATACACCAACAACTCGCCCAGCAAGCTGACCTTCATCTGGTTTCACCTGTGGCCCAATGCTTACCGTGACAACACTACTGCTTTTGCCAAGCAACAGCTCCGCAACGGCAAGCTCGATTTTCAGTTTGCCAAACCCGATCAGCGCGGCTTCATCGATCAGCTTGATTTTCAAGTAGATGGCCAAACGGCGAAACTGGAGTTTGACCCCAACAATCCGGATATTGCCAAGCTGATATTGCCCAAGCCTTTGGCTGCCGGCGAAAAAGCCACCATCACGACGCCATTTCGGGTGAAGCTGCCGGACTCATTTTCACGGATGGGGCACGTAGGGCAGTCGTATCAGGTTACGCAGTGGTATCCGAAGCCCGCGGTATTCGATCGCAAAGGATGGCACCAGATGCCTTACCTCGACCAAGGCGAATTTTTCTCCGAATATGGCTCTTTTGACGTAAGAATCACATTACCAAGTAATTATACGGTTGGCGCTACGGGTAAGCTGCAAAACCCCGACGAGCAACAACGGCTTGATCAGCTTGCCGCTGCTACTGCGCTGAAAAAAACGCAGCAGGATTTCGGCACCGACCTGTCTTTTCCGGCTTCGGCCAGCGAAACCAAAACCCTGCATTACGTGCAGGATCGGGTGCACGACTTCGCCTGGTTTGCCGATAAGCGCTTCAACGTGCTAAAGAGCGGCGTCACGCTGCCTTCGGGCAAGCAGGTGGCCTCTTGGGCACTTTTCACCAACAGTGGCGCTCAGCGCTGGATTAAAGGCCTGCAAGACGTCAACGACGCCCTCACCTACTACTCGCAATGGGTCGGCGAATATCCTTACTCATCGGCCACGGCCGTGGATGGCGCTTTGAGTGCAGGTTCGGGGATGGAATATCCCATGATCACCGTGACCCAGCCCGATGCCATTGTCCACGAAGTGGGTCACAACTGGTTTTACGGCATTTTGGGTAGCAACGAGCGCGATAATCCGTGGATGGACGAAGGCGTAAACTCCTACGTAGAAGCCCGCGTCGCGGAACGCGACAACCCTTTGGCCGGTCAGTACGAAGGCTTGCTGCGCTCGCCAAAAGCCTCTGCGGCCTTGGGTATCGACGGGCTGGAAGCCAATGCCTTGAATCAGGTGCTGTACCAAGCATCCGCCAGCCGCGGTCTCGACCAACCAGTTGCGGGCGTCGCGTCGGCCGAGTATGGCACGTTCAATTACGCCGACATCGTGTATACCAAAACGGCCATGCTGCTGAAGTACTTGGCGGGCTTTCTGGGGCAGGAAAAGTTCGACAACGCGATGCACGCCTATTACGAGCAGTGGCAGTTCCGCCATCCCTATCCCGAGGATATGCAGGCGGTATTTGAACAGAGCACCGGCCAGCAGCTGGATTGGTTTTTCAAAGACATGCTGGCAACCACCAACCGCTACAACGCAGCCGTATCCGATTTGCTCGTTACCAATTCGCAGGTCAAAGTACTGATCCGTAACGACTCGCCGGCGCCGTTTGCCGTGCCGGTTGCCACGCTCGATGCGCAGGGCAAGGTGCTGGAAACGCAATGGACGCCGCTGCTTGGCCGCTCCGAGACCGACGAAGAAACCCAGCTTGACTTCCGGCGGGAAGGCGTAGCAGCCGTTGTCATCGACCCCATGTATCTGACGCCCCAACTTAACCGTAGCGACGACCGCCGCGCCCTGACCGGCACGTTCCGAGGTGCCCGGCCGCTACGCCTGAAGCCTTTGAGCAGCGTGGAGCGCTGGGACCGTGCCACCATTAACTGGGTGCCGGTACTGGGAGCCAATACCTCTGACAAGTTTATGTTGGGGGCTGCATTTTATAACAGCCCGCTTAACATCAAGCGTATCAGCTACTTGGCTATGCCAATGTATAGCTTCAACCGCAACGAGCTGAACGGCATTGGCATGTTGAACATCAACGTGTTGCCTGCCAGCCTTGCCCGCCAGATCGTAACTGGGGTGCTGGTACAGCGCTTCGAGCGCTACCGGAAGATAGAGCCCAGCATCACGTTTTCGCTGCCCAAATCGGCTTATAACGCGCCGCAGCATATGCTTAAGCTGGCTAATACCTCCATTTATAGCCAAGATGCCAACGAACTCCAGCAAGCCCGCACCACCACCAGCATTCAGACAGTGGAGTACCAGGTGCGGGGCGGTAATGCCTTGCAAACCTGGAATGCGAGCGTAGAGTTTAACCACCTGACACCCAGCCTCTCCGAAGACATTGCATCGCGCGAGGCTAGTTTGCTGCGGGCTTCGGCTACGTATCAGCGGTTCTACTCGCCCAAGAAACGCGTGCAAGTGCGCTTGTTTGGCGGACGCTTTCTACAAAAATCTGATGATCAGCCCTTTATCATTGGCCTAAGCGGTAGCCCTGATTACCGGCGTCAGACGTTCTTCCTAGACCGGCAGCAGATTTCGGATGCCTTCACGGCCCAAACACACCAGACCGACGACCGCGACGGCGCCTTCAAGGCTTATCTGCCTGTGGGTAGCTCACGCTGGCTCAGCACGTTGAATGTACAGGCCGATCTGCCCGTGACGCCCCTATCGGTGTTTGCGGATTTTGGCGCTGCCAAGGAGCGCTTCGTAGTGGCAAATGGCCGCGACCGCTCGCAACGCCTGTTTTACGACGCCGGCTTTGTGTTTCCAGTGTTCAAAAACATCCTGCAATTCTATTTCCCAGTGGCGGGCTCGCAATACGAAAACGGCCTGCCCAGCAGCCGCAAAGATTTCACCGACCGCATTCGCTTTACAGTGCGATTCGATCAGTTGAATCCGTTGCGCATTCTGGACGAACAACTAGGCAAATAGGAGCTTATCTGAACGTATGCACTTTCGTGGATTCGTGTTTGTCGTGCTCAGTAGCCTCGGCGTAATCGGTTGCCGGACCGATTACGCCGAGCTACCCACGTTCTCGCCGGAGAAGAAGCTGTTGCAGGCCGTAATCGAAGTGCCGGCCGGCACCAACAAGGAGCAGGCTTACGACCCCAAAACCAAAGAGTTTAAGCCCGTACAGCGCGCTGGCACCGATCGAATGGTGGAATTCCTCCCCTTCCCCGGCAATTATGGCTTTATTCCGGGAACACGCCTCGAACCTGCTCCGGGAGTTGCAGCCAGGCCGCTTCCTATTTTGGTACTGGCCGAAAGCCAACCCAGCGGTACGGTCATGGATGTACAGCCAGTGGGTCTAGTGCTGCTCGACAACGTAGGCGTGATGGAACAAATCGTATTGGCCGTGCCCGCCCGACCCAGCCAGCGCATTCTGCCTGATATCACTACGTGGGCCGATCTTACGCGCCGTTACCCGGCCGCCAAAGAAGTACTGCGGTTGTGGTTTCAGCACCGCGGCCGCTCCGGCGAGGTGCATATCATGGGCTGGAAAGACGAGAAAGAAGCCGAACGGCGCATCAAAGCCGCTATGCAGTAATCTTACTACCCGAAGCCCAAAAGCAAAAAGCCCCGCCAATACTGGCGGGGCTTTTCTATAAATATCAATTAATCAATAAGTTATCTACTACTCGATCTTGTTCATGCGATCTTTCACAGCTTCCAGAGCCACGCGCATGTTCACAATGTCGGCGCGGGCAGCTTCCTGCTCTTTCAGATTCATGTCGATCTGGTTGTTATACTGAAGCAATTCGGCTGCGTTCTGAGCCAATTGCTGCTGGATCTCCTGCTTCTTTGCTTTGTTTTTCTCGATGTCCTTCTTGATGGCATCCGACTTGGCAATTACGGCCATGTGGTTGTTTTGCGAAGAAACCAGCGCTTTTTCAGCTTCCGCTACCTGGATGGCCAAGTCTTCGCGGTAGAGCTTACGAGCAAAATCCTTCAAGAAGCCCTCGGCCGATTTCCACTGTACGGGCGTAGCGTCTTTGCTCAGGTAGGCGTTGCCAAGGTCGAGCGACCACCAAACGGTCGTACCGGTCGGCGTAGCATCCACTTTGCTGATCACGCGCACCGGCGTTTTGGAGATCTCTTCGATGATGACTCCATCCATGCTGTAAACGCCTTTGTCGGCCTTTACTTTGTTGCCAAACTTTTCGTTGAGGTGCTTCAACCAGGAATCGTCGACGCGCTTGCTGTCCAGCTGGATGGTAACGCGTTGCCCTTTGCGCGGGATGCCTTTAACAGCCATGTCCGTTTCATCAACCGGAGACTTCTGCGCATAGCCAGTCACCGTCAGCACGAACATCAACAGGAGGGAGAGGAGTATGCTTCGTTTCATAAGCAATGAAATGTGTTGGTAAGAAAGTGGTTACAGGTTCAAAAGTGGGGGTCGTTTTTTGTATCCGACTCACCAAATTTAACGACACTCAGCGCATCTCCGACCTCGCAGGATTGTTTTTTTTTAAGATTATATGCTTTTATTTAATAATTCATAAGCTATATAATTTAACTACTAAATTCTCCGGAAACGCTTCCAAAATGTTCTTTATATCAGCCTATTATCGAGGTTGGCCTACCCAAACAAAAGCCTGGGTTACCTGTTAAAACACGACTATGCTAATCACCGTTTGCCGCAAAGAACACTTCAACGCCGCCCACCGTCTGCACAACCCCGCTTGGAGTGAGGAACGAAACCAACAGGTTTTTGGCAAGTGCAATAATCCTCATTACCACGGACATAACTACGAGTTGACGGTCCGGCTACGCGGCCCCATCGACCCGGAGACAGGCTACGTGTACGACCTCAAACGCCTGAGTAACCTCATCAAACGCGAGATTCTGGATACCTTTGATCATCGGAACCTTAACCTGGATACCGAAGAATTTCGCCACCTCAACCCCACGGCCGAAAACATTGCCGTCGTGATCTGGAACCGGCTACGGGCTCATGTAGAGCCTCACCTGGAGCTGTCGGTCACGCTGCACGAGACCGACCGCAATTTTGTAGAATACCATGGATAACCCCGTACCAGCAGCCTCTGCTGCGGACGGCCTCGTCGCCGATGCCCACCTGTCGGCCGACTTGCGCACCCCGCTTCGCTCCGATGCTTTTCATATGCCCGATGAGGCCAAGATCGACGCCATTGCGGGTCACTTCCGGCAGATCATGGACTTGCTCGGCCTTGACCTCAACGACGACAGCCTAAACGGTACGCCCCGGCGCGTGGCCAAAATGTACGTGCAGGAGTGGTTTCGCGGGCTCAATCCCGAGCACCGGCCCGATGTAAAACTGTTCGACAACCGGTATTCTTACCAACAAATGCTCGTGGAGCGCGACATCACGCTGTTTTCGTGCTGCGAACACCACTTTGTGCCGATCATTGGTAAGGCGCACGTTGCGTATCTGCCGGGAGAACACGTAGTTGGTCTTTCCAAACTAAACCGGGTAGTGCAATATTATGCCCGGCGTCCACAGGTGCAAGAACGGCTTACGCGCCAGATTGCCGAGGAACTGAAGAATGCATTGCGCACCGAAGACGTAGCCGTGCTGATCGAAGCCGACCACCTATGCGTGATGAGCCGCGGCGTGAATGACACCAGCAGCGGTACGCTCACCGCCGAATACGGGGGCGCTTTCGCCTCCGACCAAACGCTGCGCAGCGAGTTTCTGCGATTAATTGGGAAGTAACGCTCATCGGAATTTGCCGATTGCTGTTAGCTTGCACTTCCTATCCCACCTAAGCAGCTACCAGCCCAGTAGTTAGCGCTACTGGCCTACACACCATGTCTCGAAAAGTTCTCATCACCGGCGGCACGGGCCTGATTGGCTCCCGCCTTGCCGACATGCTCATCGATGCGGGCTACGAAGTGGCCTTGCTCAGCCGCCAGCCTAACACCGGCCGCTACCGCAGCTTTCGTTGGGATCTTAACAAAGGCACGATCGATGAAGCCGCGGTGCGCTACGCTGATTGCATCATCAACCTAGCCGGGTCCAGCGTGTCGGAAGGCAAATGGACCGACGAGCGCAAGCGCGATATCATGGCCAGCCGCTTGGGCGGCACAAACTTACTGGCCCAGGAGCTAGCCAAAGCCGATCACCACGTAACTGCTTTCATTTCTGCCTCAGCCATAGGCATTTACGGAGACATGGATGACAGGCTGGTAAATGAAGAAACGGCACCAGCGCCCGCCGACGACTTCTTGGCCGACGTGGCGCACCAATGGGAGTTGGCAGCGCAACAAATTGAGCAGTTGGGTATCCGCACCGTCATTGCCCGCATTGGCATTGTGCTCAGCACCGAGGGCGGCGCCCTCCCCCAAATTGCCCGTCCTACCAAACTAGGTGCCGGCGCGCCCCTGGGATCGGGTAAGCAATATATGTCGTGGATTCACCGCGACGACCTCTGCCGTTTGCTGATCCAGATGCTGGAAGAACCTCAGTGGCACGGCGTTTACAACGCCGTCGCGCCTAACCCCATCACTAATAAGGAGTTCACTGAAACATTAGCCGAAGTGCTACACCGGCCATTGGTTTTGCCAAAAGTGCCGGCGTTTGGCCTCAAGCTGATGATGGGCGAAATGAGTGAGATTGTGCTGGCTTCGCAGCGGGTAAGCGCCGAAAAGGTGCTTCGCCAAGGCTTCACATTCGAATACCCGCACTTGAAGCCGGCCCTTGAGGCGCTGTATAAAGAGGAACCCGAATAGCCGTAACCTCTTGGTAGCCAAATAATTATCTTTCTAGCTCACAAGCTATCCGGGACTGCTACAGCGCCGCTGTTTATCCGCTCCAGCAGGTTATCCGTCACGATTGAATCGACGACTTCGGCGCGACGCGGACGGGGTACTTCGGTGTAGCAAACGTACTTTTTGGTGATTTTGACGGGCGATTTGGGAAACGGTCCCATTGTAATGCCGAGCGTTTCGTCGGCGTACAGCTTTTCCATGTAGAGCCCAAACACCGGCAGCGCCATGCGCCCGCCTTCGCCTTGCTGCGAACGGAAAAAGTGAATCGAGCGGTCCTCCCCTCCTACCCACACCCCGGTTACAAGGTCCTTGGTGACGCCCATGTACCAACCATCGGAGTAGTTGGAAGTGGTACCCGTTTTGCCACCAATCTGGTTGTTATTCTTCCAGAGTTTGTAGTCCCAAAGCGCCTGCGATGTACCGCCGGGTTCTTCCATACCGCCGCGCAGCATGTAGGTCATTAGCCAAGCCGTTTCGGGTGAGATGACGCGCTTTTGCTTTGGATCGAACTGCTTGATTACGTTACCGTTACGATCTTCAATGCGCGTTACGAGTAACGGCTCCGTCCGGAAACCATTGTTGGCAAACGTGCTGTAGGCATCAACCATTTCATATACGCTCACGTCGCCGGCCGAGCCCAAGCCGATGCTGGGCACGGGCAAAAGCTTGCTGCGGATGCCAACTTTGTGCGCGTAATCGGCCACTTTGTCCCAGCCCACGAGCTCGGTAAGCTGCGCCGTCACGGAGTTGACGGAGCGGGCCATGGCGTGGCGCAACGTCATGTTGATGCCGGTGTATTCGCGCGTTACGTTGTCGGGCTTCCACTCCATGGGCTGGCCATTTTCGACGTATTTAATGGTCACGCGCTCGTCGCGGATGCGATCGCAGGGCGAATAGCCGTTGTCGAGAGCCGTCAGGTACACGAAGGGCTTGAAGGTGGAGCCCGCCTGGCGTTTGCCCTGCCGCACATGGTCGTACTGGAAGAAGCGGTGGTTAAGCCCTCCTACCCAAGCTTTTATGTAGCCCGTGTACGGGTCCATGGTCATCATGCCCGCGTGCAGGAAGCGCTTGTAGTACGCCAGCGAATCGAGGGGCGACAGAACCAAAGTTGTATCGCCGTCGCCCTTCCACGTAAACACCTTCATGGGGTGCTTGGCGTGCAGGGCCGAATCGAGGCGGGCTGGCTGGCCCTTGTAGCGCTCCGCCAGTTCTTTATACTGCTCGGTACGCTTGATCTGGGTTTCGATAAAGTCGGGGATTTCCTTGCCGTCTTCATCAATCCAAGGCTTGGTGCCGCGGTTACGCACCGACGCGTCAAACTCTTGCTGTAGCCGTTTCATACGCTGCTGCACCGATTCTTCGGCGTACTGCTGCATCCGCGAGTCGATGCTGGTATAGATTTTCAGGCCGTCGCGGTACATGTCATAGCCGTTGCGCTCACACCAGTCGTTTACGAAAGAGCTAATGGCCCCGCGGAAATACGTATCCGGTCCATCGACGTGCTTCTCGACTTGGTAACGAAGCGCGATGGGCATTTTCTGCAAAGAATCTACTGCCTTCGCTTTCAGAACGTTAGCTTGCCCCATCCGTTCGAGTACCACATTCCGGCGTTTCAGGGCCGCTTCCGGATGAAAGCGCGGATTGAAAGCCGTAGGATTGTTAAGCACGCCAATGAGCATGGCAGCTTCTTCGGGCTTGAGGCTATCGGGCGAGGTGCTGAAAAACGTCTTGGCCGCTACCTTAATGCCGAATGCGTTGGAGCCGTACTCGACGGTGTTGAGATACATCCGCAGAATTTCCTCCTTGGTGTAGCGACGCTCTAGTTCCACGGCCGTGAGCCACTCTTTGGTTTTGCTCACGATCACATTTACCAGCGGAATGTGGCCCAGTACGCCGCGGTCGCCGCGGCGGGTTTTGTAGAGGTTTTTGGCCAGCTGCTGCGTGATGGTGCTGCCCCCGCGCTTTTCACCGCGAGCCGTGTAGTAAAATGTTGCTAATAAGGCAGTTGGGTCGATGCCAGCATGCTTATAATAGCGCACGTCCTCGGTAGCGATGAGCGCTTTGATTAGCAGCGGCGACATTTTGCTGAGCGCCACCGGCGAGCGGTTTTCGCGGAAATACTTGCCAATCAGGACGCCGTCGGAAGTGTATACTTCGGAAGCCTGCTCCACTTTGGGATTTTCCAGCTCGTCGAGGCCCGGCGACTTGCCGAACAGGAACAAAAAGTTGGTGCTTACCAAAATGGGGTACAGCAAAAATATTCCCACACCAATGGCAAAGACGCCCCACATGGCACGCGTCAGAATGTTGGGCCAGCGGCGCCGTGGACGGGGCGCGTCGTTTGGTTGAGGCGTTTTGGGAGCGGACATTCGGAGCGCGTTGGGACCAAACCCGGCCAGCGGTGCTGGCTACGGAGCCGCAAATATACCAGTTAGGCGCGGCCCGGCGGCTATAAACACTTAATACGCTTGTATTCAGCTACAATCTCCCGCGATCAGGACCGAAAAGGATGCTCAAAAATACCTACCAAAGCCGCATTTGTTATGCTGGAACCACGATAGCTCAACCGTACGGCAAAGCCCTTTTATAGCACTTGCAACCACGCCACTACTGCCATAATCAAGCAGCCCAGTGCCAGCAACGCCGCACCCATAAGCAGTGGCAATAGTCCGATTTGCAACAGCGCCTTCATCCATCTGGGTCCTGGATGCCCCGCAAGCCATCTCCACGCGATGGACATGCCTTGCGGGATGAGGCAGCCGAGCGTAGTTATCAACAGAGCCTCGAGCACGGGCGAGGCGCCGGGCGTATGCGGCCAGATTTCCTGCCTCCACAGCAGGTTCAGGCTTACGAACAACAGCGCGGCCGCCGTCCAGAGAAACATGGGCGGAATGACGGGCAAAGGCAGCAGCAACTTAAAAAGGAAACGTCTCATTTTCTGTGAGATAGATCTCAATGGAGTGCGTATTCGCTTAGTGAAGTAACAGACGCGGTGCCTCAACCGAACGGTAATCAAGGCACCGCACCTGAAGGATTAGACACGAATATGACTTTTATATATAAATAATTGATTATCAATATTTTATAAACACAATATGTACACAATTCTACTGCCAACTGATTGGCACATATTCCGGCCCTTGGGCGCTCCACAACAACGCCACCCACACAAAAGCCGCGAGCAATAAGCTCAGCAACACTCCGGCTGTGGGCAAAACGCCACTCAACAGCCGCTGGATTCGTTCGGAGGAAGTGGCGGCGTGTTGCTGCCAACCGAGTAGCGCACCCAACGCGAGCAACACGCCTACCGTGAGCACCAGCAGCAATACTGTGGCGCTGACTTTTACTAACATGAGCATAGTTTTAGCGACGTTTGAGTTGTTGATAAGCCTGATAATCAGCGTAATTCCAGCTTTGCCAATCGTACAGACGGTGGGCTTCGTAATGGCGAACCCATTCGGCAACGGTGGCGTCGAGCCGGGTCTGGGCCTGCTCAGGCTCTAAGGGGATAAAGCCATTGTAGCCGTCTTCGAAGGTGAGTTTGGGCACTTTGTTGAGCACAGCGCGGCGCTCCACCACTTCGGGCAACACGCGGCCGGGCATGTCGAGAAGGAAGCCAATATCGACGCAGGCAAAGCGGTTTTGCAGGTTGTAGCGCGCAATCCAGATTTCCCAGTTGCCGCTGCCCAGCAGAAGCAACACCGCGTAAGCGGCTAGCGCATTCAGGCGCACCAGCGCGTACGCCGACCGTTGTTGCCAGATCTTGAACAAGATGGTCGCGAGCCCGAAAAGAGTTAGTAGCAGGAAGCCGTACACGCCGATGCGCTTGTAAGCCAGCCCCGTATGGAGAATGTAATAGTAGTTTCGCAGCCCCACCGAAATGGCCAGCACCGCATTCTGCACCACCCAAACAGTGGCCCCGATGCGCAACGTACGCAAGCCCGGATGGTAGAAATTGAGGTTGCGGCGGAAAAACCACAGCACAATGGCCATGGCTACCAAGATGCTCAGAATGAGCACGTACGTGCCTTCGTGCACAAACTGCGTCAGGTCGAAGCTGGGGGCGGGTTGAAAGCCAAACCAGATCCAGTTGATGTCGATGGCGTTGACCATGAGCAGCAACCCATTGACCAAAGCCAGCACGGCCAGCGCCATCAGGTATTCTTTGCGCAGGTCGAGGGGGCGAAACGAACGAGTGCGAAAATCGGGCTGGCGCACGGCGAAGGAAGCCACCCGGTTGCGCTGCCGCCGCACAAACTCTCCGAAGCGCGATTCGTGGTCGGCGAAGAGGTGAACGGGCACTACGACCAGCGCCCCCGCCGTAAGCACCAAGCCCAGTAGGCAGAACAGCAGCTCCGGCACCGAGATGTGCACAAAAATCTCGCTTAGCCAATCCGAGAGCATTTGCAACGCCCTCGCTGACAAGGCATTGTATTTGGGATTGGCTAGCGAGAACAACACATGGAACAGCCCCAACACCAACACCGGCAGCACCAATAGCCGCCCATAAAACCACGTCCGCGCTGCCTTGGAGCCTACATTCTGCGGCGGACGCAGGTACGACAGCACCCCCGGCACCGCATGCCCCAGATTGGCAATGGCCGTGAGCAGCGCATACACGACCAGCTTCAAGTGCGGCTGGTTGACGTAGCCCAACAGAATAACTAGCGAAGCTACGCACGCTAGTTGGGCCGCGCCGGAGGCATACACTACCACCATCACGGCGCTCAGTACCGTGCCGCTCAGCGCAAACCAGAAGTAGCCAGAACGCCACACCGCGGCGTGCAGCGGCTGCCCCGCTAGCACGCCCCCTACCACAAACAACGTGTACAACGCCAAATTGAGGCCCGCCGCATGTTCCCAGAACAACACGTCAAACGCTATCGCCCCGATTGGGAGCAGGAGTTTTTGCAGCGTTGTGAGCGAAATGCGCGGAGCCACGGCGCGCTGTGCAGTTCTTTCAATTGTGATGGGCAGCTGAATATCAGTGTTCATATCTTATTGATTTATTGTTATTTATGGAAGATCGTATTCAACCAACATCACTTTCATATTTCAAAAGAACTTTGTGTTTCAAAGTGAAAACACAAAAAAATTTAGTTATTCCCTTTCAGCAATTTTTCGAGCGCGTTTAGATGCTCCTGAAAAGCCTGTTTGCCTTCTTTGGAGGCGGTATAAGTTGTGTTCGGTTTCTTGCCAACAAACTGCTTGCTAACGTCCACATAACCAACTTTTTCGAGGGCCGAAACGTGGCTGGCCAAGTTGCCGTCGGTGAGGTCGAGGGCTTCTTTGAGCTCGTTGAAGCTTACCGCATCGTTGGCCATAAGCACCGCCATCACGCCGAGTCGGACGCGGTTGTCAAAAGCTTTGTTGAGGGTATGAATTACGTGCTTCACAGCGATTGAGGGGCGCGCTCGTAGCGATTGTACATAAGAAGCCCGTAGCCAATGTGGCCCAAGCCGAAACCGAGCGCAAAGAACAGTAATCCTAAGCCGGGCACCAAGCTTGCCACCAAGCCCAAGGCTATTTCCGTCAGGCCCAGCAACCGGATTTCGTCGAGTGTGTATTTGCTGCCGTTGAGAAGCGCCAAGCCATAAAACAGCAGCATAGCGGGCACCACCAAGCCCGCCGCGCCGTGCATATACAGTTGAAGGCAAAACAGCCCCCCCGCCACCAGCGGAATGGCTAAGCTAAGTGCCAAACGTCGCCCCAAGGCGCTCCACAAAGGCGCGCCTTCCTGCTTGGCCCGGCGGCGCGTAAAATAAATTGCCACTCCCAAAGCTACTACGATGACCGCAGCGGCCAATCCCAGCAGAAACGGCAACGTCGCGATACGGTCTTGCTGCGCGCCTTCCAACAGGCGCACGTAGCCGCCTTCGCCGTACTGCGTGCGCAAACGCCAATACCCCACTGCGGCACCGGCCAAAGCCACTATCCCCGCTCCTACTCCTGACAGGCCGCTGAGCGAGATGAAACGGGAAGACCGCTCCATGATGGCGCGGATCTCGGTGAGTTGAGCTAAAGGATCGGTGGCTGGCTTCATCTGCTTAAAAGCACTTTGTGCTGCAAAGCTGTAAAAGTTTTGCAGTGCGTGCAAGCATTTGCTTCCTCTATTTTCATTAGTGCTCAGAATTTTACTTCTTTAAAGTTCGCAAAACATGGGGTAATCGCTTGATTCACTGATACTTCATATTCAACAGATACACTTGCTGAATTTCAGTGCCTGGCTTCCCAGATATCGCTGATTTTGGGTGTCTGGAGCGCACTACGGCCATCCGAATAGCCAGCCGGGCCGTAGTAGATGCGCTCGCTGTTCCGCCCTCTCGAAATCGACTTATGCCTATGCGCTTCCGTGCCCAACTATTCGAATTCGAAGATTTGCCGTGGTTTCCAACTGTCATCCGCGCGGGCATGATGGACTACCTGCGCTTCATGATCAGTAACCTGGACATTTACGAGCCCGTTGTGCCGCTGCTGCACAAGGCCCTACAACAGACTGATCAACAACGCATTATCGAGTTAGGCGCCGGCGCGGGGGGCGGCACCGAGGAAGTGGTAAAAGACCTTCGCAGGCTGCCGGGCATGGCGAAGGTGCGCGTGACCCTAACCGACCTGTATCCGCAGCCCGCCGCCTGGCAGGACATTCGTCATCGCACTTGGGGCATCATCGGCTACGAGCCGACGCCCGTTAATGCGCTGGCGGTGCCAGAGTCGCTTACCGGCTTTCGAACCATCTTTTCGGCCTTTCACCATTTTGAGCCCGCAGCAGCCGAAGCCATGCTCTCCGATGCGGTGCGCAAACGGGCCGGTTTTGGGGCGTTTGAAGGCGCCGGCAAGCACTGGCACGAAATCCTGCTGGCCTGGACGGTGCTGCCGGTGCTGCAATTGCTGGCGACGCCATTTATGAAGCCCTTTCGGCTGAGTCGACTGTTCTTTACCTACATCATCCCGCTCATTCCGCTGTGCACGATCTGGGACGGCACCGTATCCATTCTGCGGATGTATTCGCCGGAGCAGTTACTGGCCTTGGCTCGCCGGGCCGACCCGGAGCAGACGTTTCAGTGGCAAACCGGCAAAGTGCGGCACTGGACGGGCTCGCAGGTAACTTATCTGGTGGGCTGGCCAAAATAGCAAGGTCTGCGTAACTCGCTTTGCGCGCGCGCCGTTAGGCCAATTCGTTCCGTACCTTGCCCGCCAACGCCGGGCGCGGGCGACGCGCCTTCCTGCTTGCTTATGATCCTTTCCGGCTATCGTCGCGCGCTGCCCCTGTTGCGCATTCCTTTTTCGGTGTACCTGATGCCGATCTTCTGGTTTGGCCTGAGTGCTGTGCGCGAGCCGCTGCATGTGGGCCGGGTGGTGGGCGTATTTGTGGTGTTGCACCTGCTGGCGTACCCCGCTTCCAACGGTTATAACTCCTATTACGACCGCGATGAAGGCAGCATTGGCGGCCTGCGCCGACCGCCCAAGGTATCGCAAGAATTGCTACACTTGGTGTGGGTGTTCGATGCGCTGGCAATTGTGGGGGCGTGGTGGCTTTCGCCGCTTTTCGCGGCGATGGTGGCGGTGTATTTGCTGGTTTCGAAAGCCTACAGCTACGAAGGCATCCGGTTGAAGAAATACCCGCTCCTGAGCACCGTGGTTGTGGTGATATTTCAGGGCGCTTTCACATTTGTCATGACGCAGATTGGGGCCGGCGTGCGGCTTACCGAAGTGCTGTCCACCGATAATCTGCTCTTGGCTTTGGTGAGCACGCTGTTTCTGTGCGGCTCCTACCCTCTTACGCAAGTATATCAGCATCAAGAAGATAGAAAACGCGGCGATCGTACTCTGAGCTTGGTATTGGGCATTCGTGGCACGTTTGTATTTGCGGCCGTAGGACTATTGTTTGGGGCTGCGTTGCTGGCAATAGTGTACACTTTCCGAGACGAGCTGCGCAACCTGCTGATCTTTCTGGTCGCTACCGGGCCGATCACGCTGCTGTTTGGGCGGTGGGCCATGCAGGCGTGGCACGACCCGGCCGCCGCTGATTTTGACCATACCATGCGCATGAATCAAGTATCGTCGCTGTGCCTAAGCGCCGCTTTTATTGCCATGCTGGTGTGGCAGCACGGATATTTGTAAGCGGGACTGTCACCGTTCGCTTTCCCAACGACAACCAAGGTACTTACGTAGGAAACAGGTCGTACCCAACTTGTTAGCGTATGCGCTTTCTTCGGTTTTTTCCGCTGTTACTTCTGCCAATTGCTTGCTCTAATCCTAAAGCAACCCGGACGCAGGAACCCGCCTTGGCCAGCGACACGGCTGCAGCCGAGCCTCTCGATACGGCGCGCGCCGCCAAAGTCACGGCCCAATCGGACACGCTGAAGGTGGTGCGGCGTCGGCATCCGTTTTCGTCTCCGTCCGTGCCCGACTTGTTTATGTTGGCGTTGCGCGGGCCTAACCTGCTCAGCGGCGAAGCTACCTTCACGATTACCGACGCCGGCGGCCAAGTCATTTTTCGCGAAGTGCTGACCGCCGCCGATTTAGAAGCCGCCTTGGTCTATGAAATGAAAGGCAACACCGCCAGCCAAGCCGAGCGCGAAGCCTTTGTCCGCCGGCGCATGGACGAGTTTTTTGCGGATAAAAACTTCCATCGACCGGCTCTCACCGCTAAGGATACATACCCCGGCGGTTCGCTCGACCGCACCACCTGGGATGATCTGCAACGTCGCCCCGACGCCATCGGCTTCGACTATTTGGTGGGCAAGGAAGATCGCCGCCGCATTGCTTGGTCGCCGCTTAAGAAGCAGGTCATCAAGCTCCATAGTTCGGGCGGCTAAAATCGGTATATTTATAATAAATTGATTATCAATTACTTATAAATACGGCCTAAAACCCATTTTCCGAGTAAGATTGGCGTAATGCGGCTCGCAAACCGCTGGCAAAAGTATCGTAGGGCTGAAAGCCGCGCGCCAGCACATAGCCTTGTTCGCCCACACGCAAAACGGCAGTCGGGAAGCCCTGCACGCCAATCCGGGCGACGGCAGCAAATTCCTGGCGGGTGGCTGCGGCCGCTTCGGGGGCCTCAAAGCGACGGCCAAACTCGGCTACGTCTAAGCCATACGGTTTCAATAGCGTTTCGTACGTAGCACGCAGGTTAAGGTCTTTCCCATCCCGAAACAGCGCCTGTTGAATAGCGTGCGCAAAATCAACGGTGCGGCCCTCGGTGTCGAGCTGGCGAAAAACGGTAAGCGCGCGGCAAGGGGGCTCCGAGTTCTGCACGTAGCTTCCCTCCTCTCCCAGCGCACGATACGGGTCGCCAAACGTGGCGCCGGTAACCGCTTCCACGTTTCGCAGAGCACCGCCAATGTAGTCCCACATTTCCCGAAGAGGCCCTACCTGCTCCCCCACGACCATACCGCCATTCAGCACCGACACGTCGAGCCGATCGTGGTATTCGTCGCGAATGCGTTGGATTACGGGCATCATGCCGTAGCACCAGCCGCAGAGCGGATCGTAGATGTAAAGGATTTCGGGGCGATCGGAAGAGGCAAGTTGCATAGACGCAAAAACCAGAAGCTGGCAGGATGGTTTGAATTTTAACTGTACAGTTGCAGTAACAGCTGAACATTAAAAAGGCCACTTGGATATTCCCAAGTGGCCTTTTTTAACGGATTACAAACGCTTAGCCGTTCATCGACACCAAGAACTCGCTGTTGCTCTGCGTGCCTTTCATGCGGTCTTTGAGGAATTCCATGGCCTCAGTAGCCGTCATGTCGGACATAAACTTGCGCAACACCCAGATACGGTTGAGCTCGTCTTTGCCCATGAGCAAGTCTTCGCGGCGAGTACCGGAAGCCGGTACGTCGATGGCCGGGAACACGCGCTTGTTGGCCAGCTTGCGATCGAGCTGCAATTCCATGTTGCCAGTGCCTTTGAATTCTTCAAAGATCACTTCATCCATCTTGGAACCGGTTTCGATCAGAGCCGTAGCGATAATGGTCAGAGAACCACCGTTTTCCACGTTACGTGCAGCTCCGAAGAAGCGCTTTGGCTTGTGCAGCGCGTTGGCATCCACACCACCCGACAGGATTTTGCCGGAAGCGGGCTGTACCGTGTTGTAAGCCCGCGCCAAGCGCGTAATGGAGTCGAGCAGAATGACCACGTCATGGCCGCATTCTACCAAACGCTTGGCTTTGTCCAACGCAATGCTGGCGATTTTGACATGGCGGTCGGCCGTTTCGTCGAAGGTAGAGCTTAGCACCTCGGCTTTTACCGAACGCGCCATGTCCGTTACTTCTTCCGGGCGTTCGTCGATCAACAAGATGATCAGGTAAACTTCCGGGTGGTTTTCAGAAATGGCGTTGGCAATTTCCTGCAACAGCACCGTCTTACCCGTTTTAGGCTGGGCCACGATCAGGCCACGCTGACCTTTGCCAATCGGAGCAAACAAGTCTAAGATGCGTGTACTGAGCAAGTTAGGCTTGGTAGTCAGCTTGAGGCGCTCTTCCGCAAACAGCGGCGTAAGATTGTTGAACGGGATGCGATCGCGGGCTTCTTCCACCGTGCGGCCGTTGATGCCTTCTACGCTGATCAGCGCGAAGTATTTTTCGCCCTCACGCGGTGGCCGAATCGTGCATTTTACGGTGTCACCAGCTTTTAAAGCATACTGCTTTACTTGCTGCGGCGCCACGTAAATGTCGTCGGGCGACGAGAGATAGTTATAGAATGGCGAACGCAAGAAACCGTAGCCACCATCCGGCATCAATTCCAGGGTGCCTTCGCTCTGAATGCTGATTTCGAAATCGTTGCGCGGGCGTTGGGCCTGCTGATCGTTCTGACGAGGCTCAGCGCCTTGCCGTGGCTCCCGGGGTTCGCGCGGCTCGCCTTGGCGCTGCTGACGCTGCTGTTCGCGGGCTGCAAAGCGGTCGTCGCGGCGCTGGTCGCGGTCACGAGGCTGATCGCGCAACGGACGCGCCTCCCGTGGTTGATCGTTGCGGTACTCACGGCCTTCGCGTACGCCCTCGGCGCGCTGTTCACGGTTTTCGCGGAATTCCCGCGGCTGGTCGCCCCGGTTTTCGCGGGGTTCGCGGCTTTCACGCGGCTCACGCACAAAAGCGGTAGGCGCAGTTTCGGGGCGAGCTTCGCGGGGCGCTGGCATTGCAACAACGGCTTCTGCGGGAGCCGCCAGAACTGGCGCTTCTACCACGGCAGCAGCGACGGCTGGAGTACTTGCAGCGCCATTTTCATGGCCGTTGACAGCAATTGGCTGTCCATCAGGGGCATTGCGTGGGCGTTCCCCATTGCGGCTGCGGCGCTCAGGGCGCTGATATAATCTTACCGGACGATCGGTAGCAGCGCCGTTTTCGGTAGGTGCCGGGGTAACCGCTTCGGCCGGCACTTCAGCGATGACTGGGGCAGGTTCTGGCGTCGGAGCGGGCGTCGCTTCCGCAACGGCGGCTTCTGGCGCGGACGCCGGCTGAGAGGTAGGTGCGGCAGCGCGGCGGTTTTCGCGCGGTGCGGCACTCTGGCGGCCATTGGCTCGGGGTGCAGGGGCCGCCCGCACAACGGCTGGAGCTGCTACGGCTTCGTCCGTTGTAGGCTCGTCTTCGCCTTTGGCAGCGCCGGGCTTAAGTGTTTTCTTCGGCAGTTTGTCGGCCGGGGTAATTGCTTGCTGATCAAGGATCTTATAAATCAGATCTTGCTTGCTTAGTTTCTTGAAGTTACCGACGTTAAGTACTTCTGCAATTTCCTTTAACTCAGAAAGCAGACGGTCCTTCAATTCATCAATAGTGTACATATAGGGAGTGGGAAGAGAAATCGGGGTAAGGGGCCGGAGGCGGCGTAACAAAAGCCAAGCCGAGCAATGGAGGCTGCCGCTAAACGGCGCTGAGCACAGATTCTAACTAAAACGGAATGGTACGACAGGGGGATGGCGCTGGAAATAATAACGGGCCAAACGCGAGCAAAAACCAACTGCGGGCCCGGCATCAGACGCCGGCTTGCTAACGCAATGTTAAGCTAATACGCCCGAATAGCCAAATGGGATTCATCTTTTTTCTGCAACCAAAATTTCAACATTTCGGTGTCACAGAGCCCTTTTGGCTTCGGTGAGGCCACGCGCATCGAAAGATCGGCAGCTTACGCTACTTCTCTCTACTTTTGCCCTAGTTCAAATCCGCGTTTTTTAGTTGTATGCTGCAAGTTTCTGTTCTGAAAGAGCACCGCGAAATGGTGCTGGCCGGGCTGGCCAAAAAGCATTATGCCAACGCCGAAGCCGATGTGCAGTCGATTTTGGATCTCGATCAGCGGCGGCGGCAACTCCAAACCGAGCACGACCAAGCCCAGGCCGAAGCCAACGAATTGGCCCGCCAGATCGGGGGCCGGATGAAAAGCGGCGACAAATCGGGGGCAGAAGCGCTGAAAGCCCGTACTGCCGTACTAAAGCAAGAAATCAAGGCGCACGCCGATGAGCTAGCGCAGGTAGAATCCGCGTTGCAGCAAACCTTGGTAAAGCTACCCAATCTGCCGCACAGCAGTGTGCCCGAAGGCCGTACGCCCCAAGAGAACGAAGTTGTTTCGGAAAAAGGTCAAAAACCCGAACTTCCTGCTAACGCTTTGCCTCATTGGGAGTTAATTAAGAAGTACGACATCATTGATTTTGACCTCGGCAATAAGATTACGGGCGCGGGCTTTCCGGTGTATAAAGGGCAAGGCGCGCGGTTGCAGCGGGCCATGATCAACTTCTTCCTCGACGAAGCGCGCAACGCTGGCTACACCGAAATGCAGCCGCCTATTCTGGTTAACGAAGCTTCGGGCTACGGCACGGGCCAGTTGCCGGACAAAGACGGCCAGATGTACCACGACGCGCAAGACAATCTCTACCTGATTCCGACCGCGGAAGTACCCATCACGAACCTGTACCGCGACGAAATTATTCCGGCCGAAAAGCTGCCCATTCGCAATGCTGGCTACACGCCCTGCTTCCGCCGCGAAGCCGGCTCATGGGGTGCCGACGTGCGCGGCCTCAACCGCCTGCACCAGTTTGACAAGGTTGAAATCGTGCAGATAACGCATCCTGAGCAGAGCTACGCCGCCTTAGACAGCATGGTAGCGCACATCGAAGGGTTGCTGCAAAAGCTGGAGCTGCCTTATCGGGTGCTACGCCTGTGCGGCGGCGACATGAGCTTTACCTCAGCTCTCACCTACGACCTAGAAGTGTGGAGCGCCGCGCAAGGTCGTTGGCTGGAAGTAAGTTCGGCCAGCAACTTCGAGACCTTCCAAGCCAACCGCCTCAAGCTGCGGTATCGCACCGAAGGTGGCAAAACGCAACTTCTGCACACACTTAATGGCTCGGCCCTGGCCCTGCCCCGCATCGTGGCGGCCCTGCTGGAAAACAACCAGTCAGAAGACGGCATCCGACTACCCGAAGTCCTGCACAGCTACTGCGGCTTTAGCAAGATTGGGTAGAGAGTAAGATTGATCAAGTAACGCTATTCCTGCCGCTACCGCTTGTTACAAAGCCCTGTTTCGGCTGCTCAACGGCACCTTGAAACAGGGCTTTGTGTATTCAGGAAAGTCGTTGTCCGACGCTCCGTACAGGGCAAGACGCAGGGCAGAATTGCATTGCAGGCGACTACAGTTAATATTCCATAATCTCACTATCCACGTAGCACCAGGCCCAGCGCTCGCCGGGTTCGGCTGAGGTGATAACGGGGTGCTGTGTGGCGTGGAAATGCTTGGTAGCGTGTTTGTTTTTGGAGTTGTCGCAACACCCGACGTGGCCACAGGTTTGGCACACGCGCAGGTGCACCCAATTATCGCCTAGTGCTACGCACTCAGGGCAGATGTGCTCAGTGGCAACATACAAATGATCTAGGCTGGCGAGATGCGTACAGACCGGCTCCATATATATTTGATTATCAATAAGTTAATAAATAAAAAGATTTCTCTGTCGGCAACAAGTTAAGCCGCAAATTCGGCGCCTTCGGGTACTAGGCGCGACACAATGCGAATGCCCGCCGCCAAGGTTTTCTGCATAGGACATTTTTGCGAAACCGCCTCCAGCCGCTGTCGCTGCTCCGGCGTAAGGGGGCCAATTAGCCGCAATTCCTTTTGCACTTCCTCCAGCATGGCACTCGCCATCTTACACTGCACGCAGTCGTCGCGGTGCACCCGCTGGTGACGCAGGCGCACTTCAACCAATTCCAGCGGCCACTTCTTCTGGTCGGCGTACAGGCGCAACGTAATGGCCGTACACGCGCCCAACGCACTAAGCAGCAAGTCGTAAGGCGTAGGGCCGGTGTCCTGCCCTCCTACTTCGATGGGCTCATCTACCCGGAAAGTGTGGCGACCAGCCTGTACGTCGGCCAGTAAAGCGCCTTGCGCAACCCGAACCACTACATCTTTATTCGCAGCCATAACCGTAAGCTTTGGATGGTGTAACTAGCTCAACACTAATATTCTGCAAAAGTTACTGCGCAGTATGGCCTGCTGCCGAGTAGCACAGGGCTTAAGCATCAGTGCGTTTAAGCTGATGCTTGCGGGCTAAATATTAGCCTTTTTTCAACAAAAAGGCTGTTCCTCCTGCGGGAGAAACAGCCTTTTCGATAAGGAGCGGTCAGGCGTTGCTACTTATGATTTAGGTGTGTAAGGGAATTTCTTGGACGCATTGCGCATCAGTGCGCCTACCATGCCTTCGGTAGAGCTACCCACCGAGCCAGAAGCCACGTAGTCGTACTTCCACAGCAACTTGCCGGCGTCGGCCTCGTGAATGTCTACGGTGATGTTGGCTTGGTTAGTGGCACCCCAGGCCCCTACCAACAGACCTACGGCAACAGCGGCGCCATCGCTCATCGGTTTGCTGGTGCGCACACTGGTAGTCAGGACAGCATCTACCCCGAGGAGTTTGGCTAGTTCCTGGGGCGAATGCGTGCGCAACTCGCCATACGGAATGTTGCTTTCGCGCAGCAAGGAATTCGTTCTCATTACATCCTGAAACTGCACAGTGTAGCCTCGTTGCTGACTGCGACGCAGCAGCCAAGCGTAAATTTTCTCTTGAAAGTCAATGCCGCTTTTTGCTTCTAGGTCGCGCTGCTGCTCGGCTGTTGTATTACGAGCCTGATTGGGGCGCAATTGCATGGTTACGGTAGCGGGCAAAATGGCTACCGTTTTATGCTTAGGCGCATAAGACCGAAAATCGTTAGCTAAATAAATATTGGGGCCACAAGCCGTAAGAAGAGTGCACACCAGCGCTACGGCTAGCATTCGAAGGGTAGAAAACTGCATAGAGTAAGAAAAGGAAGTGAGGAATAAAGGCTCTGCCTGACCGCAGCAGCAATAATAGGCCGGCAATAACACAAGTCTTATGCCAATATTCCAAAAATCATATTCTCGCTCTCCTGCCGCAAATGCCCCCTTGAGTTTATCGCCCGTCGTGCGGAGGGGGCAGCTCCAAATCAAAGGAAATGTCGTGCATGCACTTGAAATGCCCCTGCGGACACTTCGCGTAGCCGATTTTAGAGCACGGCCGGCACGATAACCCCCTTACTTCCAAGACTTTAAACTCCGTACGATACGGGTACATCCCAAACTCCGGCACCGTGTTGCCCCACACACTAAAGATTTCCTTCTGAAACGCGGCCGCAATGTGCATCAGCCCGGTATCGTGGCTCACAACAAACTGCGCCTGCCGCACCAACGAAGCCGATTGGTTAAGTGAAAAATGCCCGCAAGCATTATAGATTATGGTCTTGGGAACTTGGACACCTGAGGTTTTGGGGAAATAATACGGGCTGACCGGAACGGTACGCGGGGCCTCCGCCACGGCTGGGGTATGGTCGAAATGCAGCTCGATGACGTGGCCGGTGCTTTCATCTTCGGGGCCACCAAGCAGCACAATGGGCCGCCGCAGCAACGCGCATAACTCGATGATACGCTCGACGGGCAGGCGCTTGGTCGCGTGCTGGGCCCCGATGGCAAAGGCTACGTACCCGTGCTGAAAACCAGAAGGCAATGTGTTTATGTCTACTTCTTCCGCCTCCGGAATAAAATAATCGAGGCCCTGCCCATCGTTGCGCACGCCCAACGATTTGGCCGCCGCCAAGTAACGATCTACAATATGGAGCCGCGGCAACTGGTCGATTTTGAAGTTGACGAGCAGCCATTTCTGAAAATTCAGCTTATCGAAACTGCGACTGGGTACACCGAGTTGCACCTTAAGCAGCAGCGTTCGCAGGTTGCGGTGCAGGTCGATTATGAAGTCAAAACGCTCTTCGCGCAATTCGGCCACCAACTCGTTCAGCGAACCCGTCAAGTAGTGCGCTTTGTCGATGTAGGGGTTCGGCTCGACGATGCTCCGGTAAGCAGGCTTGGTGCAGAAATGCACCTGTGCCCCAGGCACTTGCTGCTTCAACGCCCGCACGACGGGCGTGGTCAGCACGATGTCGCCGATGGAGGAAAAGCGCAGAACAAGAATTTTCATAAGCGCCTTCGCTATCCGAACAAGGTTGCTTTGAACGCTTCCGGCGGCTTGATTTTGGCTTTGCGCTCGGCAAAATAGGCCGCCACTTCGTCCCCCGATAAGGCATTGAACGTCATCTCTTTGGTGAGCATGCCCTTGCGCCCCATTAGCACGCCGTAGCGCATGTCGGCGTAGCCGTCGGTGTGGTGCGCATCGGGATTGATGCTCAGGCGCACGCCCTGCTCCAACGCGTAATGCACCCACCGCCAGTCGAGGTCGAGGCGCCAGGGGTTGGCATTTATTTCGATCATGACGTTGCGTTTCGCACAGGCATCTATAACCGCTTTATAATCAATAGGATATCCTTCACGGCGCAACAACAGCCGACCGGTTGGGTGGCCCAGCATGGTGGTGTACGGATTGTCGATGGCGCGCAGCAAGCGCTCGGTGGCACGGTGCTGGTCCATTTTGAGATTGCTGTGGATCGAGGCTACAATAAAGTCGAACGAGGCCAGAACATCGGGCGAATAGTCGAGCGAGCCATCGCCCAGAATATCGCTTTCGATGCCTTTAAAAATGCGAAAAGGCGCTAATTCCTGGTTCAATTGGTCGATTTCGCGGTGCTGCTGACGCACACGCTCGACGCTGAGGCCGTTGGCGTAATGCGCCGCTTGCGAGTGGTCGCAGATACCGAGATACTCGAAGCCGTGGTCGCGCAGCCATTCGGCCATCTGCCGCAGCGAGTGCGACCCGTCGGAGTAAGTGCTGTGGTTATGCAGCGAACCTTTCAGATCGCTTTCTTCCAGTAACTGCGGCAGTTTTTGGTCTTTGGCCAAGGCCAACTCACCGAGTCCTTCCCGCAGTTCAGGTTCCACATATTGTAAGCCAACTTTCTGATAGATAGCCGATTCCTGATAAAACCGCTCGCGCTTCACGAGTTGGCGCAACGTGGCGGGCTGGCCGGGGTCCGCCTCAGCCAAAGGTTCGCACAGGTGGGCTTCGGTGCCCGTGAGCAAGAAAAGCTGATTGGTAAAATCCTCCTTGGAAACGAGGCGCACATCGATTTTCACGCCGGATTCGGTGGCGGTGCCGCGCCACGCAAAAGGTCCGGAGCGCGCTGCATCATGCGTCAGGCCATCGAGGGCATTCAGCATGGCGTGCGCTTGCCAAGGCTGCGCGGTAGCGGCCACAACAGCCACTGTCTCAATTACTTCCAAGCGGCGGCGGATCTCTCCGGCCACAGCTACTTTGTCGGTGTGGAGAGTTTCGCGCAGGCGGGCCGCCAAGTCTTCACCTAAGGCTTCGGCTTGCGGAAAAAGCAGTTTGCCCCGGCTTTGCTGCGTAAACTCAAGTACCTGGAGGATAGCATCTTGCGTTTTCTTGCCAAAGCCCTTTAGCTTGCTCACGCGGTCTTGCTCGGCGGCTTCGCGCAGGGCTTCGGGGCTTTCGATGCCCAGCTCGCGCCACAACGCCCGGATCTTTTTTGGGCCGATGCCCTTGATATTGAGCATCTCTACCACGCCGGCGGGCGTGATGCTAAGCAGGCGTGTAAGCTCGTCGAAAGTCCCGGTATCGAGCAGCTCAGCGACACGAGCGGCGGCCGTTTTGCTCAAGCCGGTGCGGTCGGGCAAGCCGGTGCGGTCGAGGTCGGCTACCGGGAATTCGAGGCGTTCGAGAGCAGCGGCGGTGCCTTCGTACGCCCGGATTTTAAACTGATTTTCGTCGTGCAGTTCCAGCAACGAAGCAGCTAGCCGGAAGGCACGAATGAGGGCGCGGTTATCCAAGAGAGTAGACAAATAAAAGCCGGAAGGTGGGTCGGAGCGGGCAGGTAAAGGTACGGGGCAATGTCGTACATTCGCTTTACGGCGCGTTACGCGCCTTGTTCGTGCTTCCTTCCATCTTTGTTCGTGCCACCGTATGCGCCTGTTCACCCTCTTGGTTTGCCTAAGCGTTGTGCTGCTGGCCGGGACCTGCAAACCCGATACTCACAAAATGGCCGAGTTTAAGGAATTGGAAGGCACTTGGCTGCACGCCCACGAAGAAGACCAAGGCGATGTGCGCGTGTACCGGCCCAATACCTACAGTTTCCCGCCTTCGCGGGGCCGTACGGGCTTCAGCTTCACGCACAACGGCTTGTTTACCCAATACGACATCGCTCCTACCGACGGCTTAGAAGGCCGCAAAGGCACTTGGACGGCCGAAGGCGACCGCATTATCCGGATTTCACTCGACGACAAGCGCGACCCGGATTACAAGCTTGAGATTCTGTCTCTAGAAAATAACGTCCTGAAAGTGAGGCGCATCGAATAACGCCAAGCTTCATTTCTGCCGGGCAAAGCAAATCGAGGGGCAAAAGAAGGGGCGATTTGTTGTTTCCGATCTCCAGGCATTCCTGTGTAGGTTTGCGGCCATGAACTACTGGCTCGTCAAATCCGAACCCGAAAAATACTCCTGGACCGATTTTCTGCGTGATGGTTACACCGATTGGACAGGCGTCCGTAACTATCAGGCTCGCAATTACTTACAACAAATGCAACCCGGCGACCTGGTGCTGTTCTACCACAGCGTATCCGACAAAACGGTAGTTGGCGTCGCTGCAGTCAGCAAGGCGGCCGCACCTGATGCTACCGCTGAGCCCGGCAGCGGCTGGGTAGCCGTAGAATTGCAGCCGCAAGAGGCTCTCGCGCACCCCGTAACCCTAACGCGAATCAAGCAAGACGCCCGCCTGCACCAGATCGGCCTGTTGCGGCAATCGCGGCTGTCGGTGATGCCGTTGCGCCCCGAAGAATTCGATACGGTTCTGGAACTGGGCAGCTGATTCTGCAACTCCGGTTTTAGTCATTTCAGAACCTGTTTTGCGTAAGCAAGGCAGGTTTTTCATGTTCTAGGCAAGTGGTACTTGGATTTCGCTGGTTTTTTGGTCAGGAATGCTGAAAAAGCATTTGGTGGGCTGAAAACCCTGTGCAATTGCCTAGGGTTTATCGTATCTTACTGTACGTCACTGGGAACCGTTTTCTCGCACTGCTATGAAACAAATTCTATTCCTTGTCCTGCTCCTGACGCTCAGCACAGGGTCGGTGAGATGGAGCGTCGCCCAGAACCACCCGACCCCTACTCAGCCCGCCCGCGCCGAGCTGGCATTGCAAACCTACAACAGCGATGTGCAGGTGCACCCCCTGCTGGAAGACAGCAGCGTGGTCCTGCTCGTCGACCGCGACCCGTACAGCTCCAGCCGCAATCATTATTTCTTCCAAAAGTTTGATTCTCAGCTGCGGCAGCGTTGGGAAACGCCTTTGGAAGTACCCCAGGAGTTTCGGCTCGTGCGCACCACCTTCGAGGGCACCAGCGTGTACGCGCTGTTTCAGTCGGAGTACTCGGCGCGGCGGCTTCTGGTCGCGACGCTCAACGGCCGGACGGGCATGGTGCACACCACCACCTTCGACATGAAAAACTCGCGCGGCATGACCGATACCCGCGACCTCTACGACGTAAAGGCCCTCGACGGCAACCTGTTTGTGACCGTCTTGCTGGAACGCCACATGACCGTGCTCCTGCTCGATTTGCAGCACAACGAGTACCGGTTTTTGCCGTCGGTGTACGAAGAAATCCCGACCAATTTCACCTTCCTGGCCGATTCTACCAGCAAGCGCGCCAAGTTTGTGATGAGTCAATCGAATGGGCTCAAATCGCGCCTGCTGGTCAAGCAGCTTTCCGATAAAGGCACCTTGCTGCACTCGGAATACGTGCAGGCCGAAAGCGAACGCGGCTTGCTCACCGCGCAAATCAGCCCCGGCGAAGACGACCAGCGCCTGCTGACGGGCACCTACACCCTGCGCGACTCGCGGTATTCGCAGGGCCTGTTTGCCGCTGATTTGGCGGCCGGTACTTCGCCTACCGGCGGGCGTCCCTCGTTGCGCTTCTACGATTTCCTCAACCTGAAGCACTTTTTCGATTACATGAAGCCCGCCCGCGAAGCCCGCTTGCGGCAGCGCGGCGAGCGACTGCGGGCCACCGAGCGCCAGCTGCGCCTGCACTTCCGCCTCATGATTCATGACTTGGTGCCGTTTCAGAATGGCTACGTAATGGTGGCCGAGGTGTATTACCCGCGCTACCGCTACGATGGCTACGGCTATAGCAACAGCTACAGCTACGGGTACACCTATCCTTACTCGACCATGGGTCCGTCGTTGCGTCGCTTCGAGGGGTACTATTCCAGCCATGCCATCGTATGCGGCTTCGATAAAAAAGGCAACTTATTGTGGGACAACACTTTCGTGCTGAAAGACAACTCTCACGGCGACTTGGAAGAAACCGTGCGTCTGCGCCCCATGCCCGACGGCAAGCGGCTGGTGCTGGCTTATATGGAAGACAACAAGATCCATTACAAAATCGTCGATCACACGACTTCTTCGCCCAACGACTTGGAGGTTCCGGTTCAGACTTCCTCGATCGGCACGAAGGAGAAAGCCAACAATGCCAGCCAGGAAGGGCTGCTGCCGTGGTACGGAAGCCGGTTTCTGGCCTTCGGCTACCAGCACGTGCACGCCGACCGCGGCAGCGACCGCGACGTGTTTTTCCTCAATTCCGTTGCCTTCGACTAGCACTGCGGCAGCCAACTAGGCGGGAGTAGCTGCGTATGGGTGAGCGAATCATAATTTTTTCGCTCATTTTACCGCCATGAAACTTCGCCTGATCACCATCTGCACTGTGCTGGCGCTTCTCGCGCTGGGCAGCTGCCGCACTGCCGGCCCCGGTACACCTGCCCGCACGGTTGCTGCCTTCTTCAATAAATACGAGGGCCGCCCCGGCTTCAAAACCACCGACTGGTCGGCGGGACTGACCACGCGCCTGCTGCTCAGTAAGCTGGGCAAGTTTGGAGGCGACAACGACCTTAGCCAAGCCCTGACGTCCATTCGCAGCTTTCGCATCATCACGTTTACGCCCGCCTCGGCCAGCTCGCAGAAGTTGGTTGCCGAAGGCCTGACCAAGGAGGTCGATGGCTTGCTGCAAAATGAGCGCTACACGGCCCTAGCCGAATCGGGTGGCTCGACTACCATGCGCTACGCCACGCGCCAGTCGGGCGATAAGGTGCAGGAGATTGCGGCATCCGGCCACGTCGATGGCGCTCCGGATTCGTTCGTGCTGGCTTCTATTTCCGGCAACTTCACCCGCGAGCAGGTAACTGCGTTGACTAAGTTTTTGCCGGGCGTCATCAGCGAGACTACTAAGTAGCACGTACGCTTAACCATGATAAAAGTAAAAAGGCCCTGTCGTTTGCACGACAGGGCCTTTTTCATAAATATCTGACTATCAAATGCTTATCTATTGCCACTCTTAGCGGTCGGTTTCCAAAAACCTGTAAGCTGTTCTTCGCCTAAGCGGCGAATTAGCTGCGCTGCAAAGCCGACAGTGCGGCTGTGGTTTGTTCGTCAAGCACGCGGGTCACCAACGTAGCCTCTTCTTGGATAGACTGCTGGTAATCGAGGGCTGCCACACTGGTGGGCGAAGTCTCCCACTGAATTAGCTTCCCCAGTGTATCCAGCCGCGTAAGCGACTGATCCAGATGGTGATACAGTTGCAACCAGGTTACAACCGCTTGTGTAGGTTGTTGCTTAAGAGCCAGCCGCAGGTCCAGCATTTTCATGACCACGGCCGCCAACTTTTGCAAGCGCTCTTGTTCAATCGGAGAAAGAGTCCGGGGCTGCCGGTCGATGATGCACAAGGCACCAATCGAGTGGCCTTCGGTAGTACGCAATGGGTACCCCGCGTAAAAGCGCAGGTCCAATGCTTCGGCTACGCCAGGATTGGTGAGGTGGCAGGGCTGCGCACGCAAGTCTTCGTAGATCGTCGTTTCCTCCTGCAAAATGGCCACGGAACAAATGCTTTCGTTACGGGCAACCCGTTCGGCACTGGCCAAGCCAAAGTTGGCCTTGAACCATACGCTGTCCTCTTCAATCAAAGAAACCAAGGCAATGGGCACCCCGAACAACTTAGCCGTGAGCCGAACCACCTCGTCGAACACGGCGTCGGGGGCAGTTCCCATCACTTGATAGGGCGCTAACGCGTGCAAGCGCTGGATATCGTTGGCAGGAATCAAAGAATCGGGTAATGACATAGATCAAAAGTACGGCCTGCTGTTGATACTCTTGGTCCGAGGCTCGGTGGGTTGGGCTCGGCTCATACGCTTTCCGCAGCCCATACTCTTCACTGCTGTCTTTTGTAGGCACAAAAAAAGGGCGAACCATTGCGGTTCGCCCTTTTTCAGTTTGCCTCAGTGCCGATTAGGGCTGGGGCTGGCTTGGGATGTAGAATTCGAATTTAAATTCTGCACGGCGGTTTTTCGCCATACCTGCCTTGGTCGTGTTCGGAGCAGCTGGCTGCGATTCGCCGAAGCCTTCCGTCGTGATCCGAGCCGGATCAATCTGGCGACCTACGAAGAACTTCTTGCCAGACTCAGCACGACGCTCCGACAGGCCTTGGTTGTACTCGTCGGTACCGCGGCTGTCAGCATGGCCCGAGATGCGGATGCTTAGCTCTGGGTGATCTTTCAGCGCCTGAACCATCTTGTTCAGCGTTGGGTACGAGCTCTTCCGAATCACGGTGCTGTTGGTTTCGAACGTGATTGGCTTCTCGAGGCTGCGGATGGCCGGATCGATGATGGGGCAACCCGTCGAGTCAACCGGGACACCAGTTGGGGTGCCAGGGCACTTGTCTACGTTGTCGAGGACACCGTCACCGTCTTTGTCGAGTACGATTGGGCAACCCGTGGCGTCAACCTGAGTACCGGCCGGCGTGTTCGGGCAGGTATCGTTCTTGTCAGCTACACCGTCACCGTCGGCGTCGGGGCAACCTTTGAGGGCAGCTGTTCCAGCTTGGTCTGGGCATTCATCTTCCGAATCGCGCACGCCGTCGTTGTCACGGTCTGGGCAGCCTTCGAGAGCGGCCGTACCAGCTTCAGTTGGGCACTTGTCTTGGTAATCCGGAACACCGTCTTTGTCGCCGTCAAGTGGGCAGCCGGCTTCGTCAACAGCTACGCCAGCAGGCGTATCGGGGCATTTGTCTTTCCGGTCCGGAACGCCGTCCATGTCGGTATCCTTGGCTTTGCCGAGGTTGATGGTGATACCGGCCGAGTGTTGCAGATAGCGGTCTTTGTGGCCTCCGCTAACGCCGTCAATCATATCAGTACCAAACTGCTGGTGAATGCCAGTCTGAACAAACACTGCAAAGCCTGGCGAAAACTGGAAGGCGACACCTGCTGCACCGTGCAGATCGAACGCCTTATAGTTTACGTTGTCAACCAACCGGCGCTCCGGCTGGTAATGGTCGGAGCTAGCAATCAAAACACCTGGTGCAATCAGCAGGTAAGGAGCAATCACCGCGTCTTCCTTCAGGGCCCAGCCGTTGTTCAGCTTCAGCTTGATCGGAATGTTGATGGTAGTTGCATCGGCTTCGAATCCGACGCCGTCGTGGGCCGTACCGTTTTTGCCGGTATATTTCAGAATGCCATAGTTACCCGCCAAGCCAATATCGATGCCCGGCGTGATGTACCGGCTAATGGTGACGCCGCCACCGTAACCGATCCGGTTGTACTTGTAGGCGCCAGTACCGAGGTCTCCGATGTACTGCAGGCCGCTGCCGTAAAGGCTAATGCCGGTCTTCTTGTCAGCGCTCTGCGCCTGAGCTTCTGGCACGGCCGACAGGAGCGCCAGCCCGAAGGCCGCTGCTGTTGTTAAGAGGTGTTTCATAAGTTAGAACGTTTTGGGAATCTTTGGTACGCATTACTTCGGCTAACAACTCCGGCAGTAAAGCACGACTAAGGGCCTATACTTCCTGTAGTGCAATAAAGTTGTAGCTATGTCAATCTTCTATCCAGATTACACCAACCTACGGCGGAAGCGCGGACTTGGTTTCTGCCGAGTTTCGCCCTGTTTATATGCCTTATTCTGCGGTAGCAAACCTATATCTAATTACCCAGATATTTATAAATATGGGCTGATGTATCCTTGTAAAATACAAAGTCCTGGGGCAGCAAAGCTCGCTTTGCTGCCCCAGGACTCTTCAGTTGCCTCAGCGAATCAGACAGTTACGCCCGAGCTTCACGCATCAGCCGCTCGATGTCGTCGGCTTCCAGCGGGATATTCTTCATCAAGTCTTCGGGCTGGCTGCGCGTGATCAGGATATCGTTTTCAAGCCGAATACCCAGTCCTTCTTCCCGAATGTAAATACCTGGCTCACAAGTATATACCATACCAGGCTCAAATACCCGGTACTTGGCGCCGACGTCGTGCACATCAAGGCCCAGATAATGCGAAGTGCCGTGCATGAAATATTTTTTGTAGAGCGGCGCGCTCGGATCCTGATTTTTCACGTCCGATTCGGTGAGCAAATCCAGCTTGATCAGCTCCTGCTCCATGGTGCGCCCCACGGCGGCATGGTAGTCTTCGATGTTGTTGCCGGCCAGCAGGTTGGAAGTAGCAAATTTCATGACCCGCAGCACGGCCTCGTACACGTCGCGCTGGCGCTTGGTAAACGTGCCGTTAACGGGGATGGAGCGCGACAGATCGGCGGCGTAATTGGCGTATTCGGCGCCGAAGTCCATCAGCAGCACGTCGCCGTCTTTGCATTCGCGGTCGTTGGAAACGTAGTGCAGAATGCAGGCGTTGGCGCCCGAGGCAATGATGCTGCCGTACGCCGGCCCGCGCGAGCGGTTGCGTACAAACTCATGTACGATCTCTGCCTCGATCTCGTATTCCCACACCCCGGGCTGCACAAAGCCCAGCACACGCCGGAAGGCCTTTTCGGTGATGTTCATGGCCTCGCGCATCAACCGGATTTCTTCTTCCGACTTGATGGCCCGCAGGTGGTGCATAATGGGCGCCGCGCGGCGGTAGTCGTGCAGCGGGTACTGGGCCTTGATTTCCTTGATAAAGCGCGCATCGCGGGTTTCGACCTCGACCACCGACCGGATGTGCTCGTTGGAGTTGAGGTACACGTGCTCGGCTTCGTTCATGAGGGCAGTCAGCACCTGCTTGAAACTATCGAGCCACATAATCGTCTTAATACCAGACAGTTGGCGCGCCTCGTCTTTGGTGAGCTTGTAGCCTTCCCAAACCAGAATCAGGTCGCTGGTTTCGCGCAAAAACAGGATTTCGCGGTGCTGGGGCAGCTTGGCATCGGGAAAAAGCAACAAGATGCTTTCCTCCTGATCTACACCAGAAAGGTAGAAAAGGTCGTTATTCTGCCGGAAGGCCATCGTCCCATCGGCGTTGGTGGGCATGATGTCGTTAGAATGGAAAATTGCCAACGACGCCGGCAACAGCTGCTGGGTGAAGTTGCGCCGGTTGTGAGTAAACAAAGTTGGGGCGATGGAGCCGTAACGCATGGGCGATAATGGTTGGGTTGACGGACGCAAGTTAAAAACTCGCTTGGCATCCGCTACTTTAACAATCGAGCCGGCGACGGCGGGACCGCATCGGCACCCGAAAAAAGCTGCCCCGCCTGACGGCAGGTTCTGTATTTTTGCCGCCCTTCCGTTTAGCTTCGCTTGCTATGCCAGCCACCGACCGCGCCGTCCTGCTCATTCAGACCGCCTTTATCGGTGACGTCATTCTGGCTACGGCCCTGCTGGAGCGCCTGCACGCCACCGAACCGCATACGCCCGTCGATATACTGGTGCGCAAAGGCAATGAAGGTTTGGTGAAAAGCCACCCGTATGTGCGCAACGTGCTGGTGTGGGACAAGAAGAAGGCTAAGTACTTGGGCCTTTTGCGGTTGCTCCTGCAAATACGAAAAATGCGCTACGAGCGCGTTATTACGTTGCAGCGCTTTGCCTCCACGGGTTTCCTGACGGCTTTTTCGGGAGCAAAGAAGCACATCGGGTTCGACAAAAACCCGCTTTCGTTTCTGTTTACGATGGCCATTCCGCACGTTTTTGATGCGGGCGTGCACGAGGTAACGCGCAATTTGAACCTGCTCGACCCCGCCGACGAGGTTCCGCTGACGCCGCCGCGCCTCTACCCTACCCCCGCCGACGAGGCCGCGGCCGCGCCGTACGCGGCGGTAGGCGGCTATATCTGCATCGCGCCCACGTCGGTGTGGTTTACCAAGCAGTTTCCGGAGGAGAAATGGGTGCAACTGCTGCACATCTTGCCGTCCCAATACACGGTATATCTAATCGGGGGCCCACCCGATGTGGAGGCCTGCGAGCGACTGCGGCTCACCAGCGGCCGCGCCAACGTCGTGAATCTGGCCGGCAAACTATCGTTGCTGGCTTCAGCGGCCCTGATGCGCAGCGCGGTGCTTAATTACGTCAACGATTCGGCGCCCATGCACTTGTGTTCGGCGATGGGGGCACCTACGTGCGCCGTATATTGTTCTACAGTACCGTACTTCGGTTTTGGCCCGCTCAGCCCGTTCTCCCGCATTGTGGAACTCAAGGAACCGTTGGCCTGTAAGCCCTGTGGCCTGCACGGCTACCGCCAATGCCCTCTCGGCCACTTCTATTGTGCCCACGGCATTCGCCTTGAGCAGCTTACCGAAGCGCTAGCCGAAGCCGAAGCTTGGGCCGCGGGCCAAGTGTAACCTCCTAAACCTTCTGCTTTGGGGCCGGTTTTAGCTACCTTTGCAGATTCTATTCTTCGCTCCGATCCGATGCCTGATTACGACCTGCATGAGTTGCCCAACGGCATTCGTGTTCTCCATAAGCAAGTTCTACACACCAAAATTGCGCACTGCGGCTTCATGCTCGACATTGGTTCGCGCGATGAAAAAACCCATCAGCTTGGTCTGGCTCACTTCTGGGAGCACATGGCCTTCAAAGGCACCGAAAAGCGCCGCTCGTTTCACATCCTCAACCGCCTCGAAACGGTGGGCGGCGAGTTGAACGCGTACACGACCAAGGAGAAAATCTGCTTCTACGCGTCGTTGCTCAGCACGCATTTCGAGCGCGCTTTTGAGCTGCTGACCGACCTGACATTCAACTCCATATTCCCGGAGCGCGAAATTGAGAAGGAGCGCACCGTGATTCTGGAAGAAATGTCGATGTACCAGGATGCGCCCGAAGATGCCATCGTCGATGATTTCGACGGCGTGATTTTCGGCGAGCACGCCTTGGGCCACAACATTCTGGGCACGCGCCAGAGCGTATCCAGCTTCCAGCAGCCCGATTTCCGACAGTTTCTGGCCGAAAACGTGCGCACCGATCGGTTGGTGTTCAGCTCGGTGAGCAATCTACCGTTTAAAGAGGTGCTGCGCCTGGCCGAAAAATACCTGGCTCCGCTGCCCTCTCGCCTGGGCGAGCGGCCGCGTACGCCCTTCAACCATTACCAACGCCTGGAGCAATTGGAGCGCCGGCCCATCACGCAGGCTCACTGCCTGATCGGTGGCCCGGCCTACGCCATTCAGGACGAGCGCCGGATTCCGTTTTTCATGTTGTCCAACATTCTGGGCGGCCCTGGCATGAACTCGCGCCTCAACCTGGGCGTGCGCGAAAAATACGGCCTCGTGTACACCATCGACGCCACCTACAGCCCCTACACCGATACGGGCTTATTCGGCATTTACTTCGGCACCGAGAAAAACCAAGTCAAGCGTACTATCTCTTTGATTAACAGAGAGTTAAGGATTTTACGCGAAAAGCCGTTGGGCTCGCTCCAACTGCACACGGCCAAAGAGCAGCTCATGGGCCAGCTGGCAATGGCCGAGGAAAGCAACGGCGGCCTGATGCAGTTACTCGCCAAAAGCACCCTCGACATCGGGCGCGTAGAGCCGCTGACCGAGATTTTTGACCGAATCAAGCGCATTACGGCCTCCGAATTATGCGAATTGGCCAATGACGTGCTACGCGAAGACAATTTGAGCGTATTGCAGTACGTCCCCGAATAAGTACCAAGCTTTCGTAGCGTGCCGTTTACCCTTGCTCACCCTGCCTTAGTCCTGCCCCTGATTCGGCCGCTGCGCCGGTGGTTGTCGGCCACCGGTTTGGTGGTGGGGTCGATGGCGCCCGACTTCGAGTATTTTTTTCGGCTGCGCTCCAACCGTGGGCACGCGCACAACCTGCTGGCGCTGGTGTGGTTTGATCTGCCGCTGAGTTTGCTGGTGATCGCGCTGGTGCACGGCGTTGTGCGCAAGCCTTTGGTGCGCTGCTTGCCCACCGTGCTCCACGACCGGCTCGGCTGGATGGCCGAAAAGCCATGGCCCCTCACCAATCTTTGGAGCGCGCGGGTGCTGCTGGCAATTGCGATCGGCAGTTTGTCGCACTTGCTCTGGGACGGCTTCACGCACATAGGCTACATAGCGGATTTGCTGCCTTTCCTGAAAAAAATCGTGGCGGGCCGACAACTTTTGGGCTGGCTCCAGCTCATCTCTTCGGTGCTGGGCCTGCTGGTGGTGGGGTGGGCCATTTGGCGGCTGCCCAAAGTGACGGGCCCCAAGCGGCTGGATCACATTCATCGGCAAGCTTTCTGGCGGGTCAATTTTTTTTTGATGCTGGTGATCTGGGTGGTGTTTCTGCTCATCAACCAAATTGAAGGCCACCGATTGATCGTGCCCATTATCGTGTCCGGCATCAGCGCCAGTGCCGCGGCGCTGGTTCTGTCTTCGGCTGTTTTGCGCAATCCCTGGCGCAGCGCCCATTCTTCCACCAAATCATCCGACTCGCTCCGTGATCCAGGACGAAAATCACGCCTACGCTGAGGCGCATACTTCGCCCGAATCGGCGGTATTACAGCGTCTTAACCGCGAAACGCATGTGCAGGTACTGGCGCCGCGCATGCTTTCGGGCCACCTGCAAGGGCGCGTGCTCAGCATGCTCAGCCACATGATCCGGCCGCGCCGCATCCTCGAAATTGGCACGTACACGGGCTATTCGGCGCTGTGTTTGGCCGAAGGCCTGGCACCGGAGGGTGAACTCCATACCATCGAGCAAAACCCCGAATTGGAGAGCCGCATCCGTCGTTACATTACCGAAGCGGGCCTCTCCGACCGTATTCACGTCCACATCGGCGAAGCGCTGCACGTTCTGCCCACGCTCGCCGAAACCTGGGATCTGGTGTTCATCGACGCCGATAAAATCAACAACGACGCCTACTTCGAGCTGGTCATTAATCAGGTGCGGCCGGGCGGTTTCGTGCTGGTTGACAACGTGTTGTGGAGCGGCAAAGCCCTCGACTCGCACCAAGCCAAGCCTGCCGACAAAGACACCCACGCCGTGCGTGCTTTCAACGACAAAATTCAGCAGGACAGTCGCGTGGAGAACGTACTTCTGCCAATTCGAGACGGAATTTTATTGATCCGTAAATTATTGTAAATCAATTACTTGTATATAAAGACATCGTGAAGCAGAAGTCGAGCTTCTGCGGGTGTTAAACATTTCGGGCAATAGGGCGTCTAAGCGACCATGTATTTGCCTGTGATGTTATGAGAACAGCGTTATCAATTCTATTTTTTCTGGGCGCTGTTTGGTCGGCCCAAGCGCAAACCACCGCGGCCGGCCGGGTACTGGATGCGGCTGACCAGTCGCCGCTGATCGGGGCCAACGTGGTCTTAATTCACCTGCCCGATTCGACGAAGCAGGGAGCCGCCGCCGACCCCACCGGCGCTTTCGAGATCACCGGGCTGGAGCAGGGCCGCTACGTGCTCACCGTTTCCTTCCTGGGATATCAGACGCTGCGCCGACCTGTAGAGGTTGGGACACAGCCACTTGCATTAGGTAATATAACTCTGCAAACGGGCGGCGTGACGCTAAAGGGCGTTGAAGTGGTGGGCAAAACGCCCGCCGCCGTCCAGAAAGGCGACACGGCCCAGTACAACGCCAACGCCTTCAAAACCAACCCCGACGCCAACGCGCAGGACCTGATCACGAAGATGCCGGGCGTCACGACCCAAAACGGCAAGGTGCAGGCCCAAGGCGAGGACGTGCAGCGCGTGCTGGTAGACGGCAAGGAGTTTTTTGGCAACGACCCCGACGCGGTTCTGAAGAACGTGCCCGCCGAGATCATCGACAAGATCGAAGTCTTCGACCGTCAGAGCGATCAATCGCAGTTTTCGGGTTTCAACGATGGCAACACGCAGAAAACCATCAACATCGTAACCAAGCCGCAGTTTCGCAACGGGCAGTTTGGGCGATTTGTGGCCGGCGTGGGCGGCGGCTCCCAAACGGGCAACAGCAGTTGGGCCGAGCGCTACCGCGTGAGCGGCAGCTACAACATGTTTCGCAACAACCAGCGCATTTCCATTGTGGCGCAGTCCAACAACGTAAACGAGCAGAACTTTGGCACTGAGGACTTGCTGGGCGTGGTAGGCAACAGCGGGGGCGGCGGACGCGGCAACCGCGGTGGAGGTGGCGGACCGGGCGGCGGGGGCAACCGTGGCGGCGGGGGCAACGCGGGCGCCAGCAACTTCCTCGTCAACCAGAATGGGGGCATCACGCGCACCAACGCCATCGGCGTCAACTATTCGGACTTATGGGGCAAAAAAACGCAGGTAACCGCCAGCTATTTCTTCAACCTGAGTAATAACACCAACAACAGCAACACGTTTCGGCGGTATGCGGGCACCAACCAAGGCCAGACGTATCAGGAAAACTCGCTGGAAGGCAGCCGCAACATCAACCACCGGTTTAGCCTGCGCCTGGAGCACAAGATTGACACGGCCAACTCCATTTTGTTTATTCCGCGCCTGTCGGTGCAGCAAAACAACGGCACCAGCAACCTCGACGGCATTACGCTGCTCGGCGATCAGCAGCGCGGCAACGTGGTCAGCAACTACCGCTCGCATCTGACGGGCGTTACCTCGTCGAACCAATTGTTGTATCGGCACCGCTTCGCCAAAGCTGGTCGCACGATTTCGCTGGATTTGAACGCCAACTACAACGACAAAGACGGCAACAACAACCTCTTTTCTAATTCGCGCAGTGTATCGCGCATTGCTGGTACCCTGCGCGATACCACCATCGAAACGCGCCTCGACCAGTATTCGCGGCTGTTGCAGACGGGTTGGCAGCTGAGTTCGGGGGTTTCGTACACCGAGCCACTGAGCAAAACGGATATCCTCCAGCTGAACTACAATGTGTCGTACGCCCCGAATGATTCGGACAAAAAAACCTACGACTTCGCCAATGACACGGGCGACTATACCAGCCTGAATCAAGGCCTAAGTAACGTATTCACCAGCAGCTACTTAACCCAAGGTATCGGGGCGAGTATCCGGCGACAAACGCGTGATTTTCAGGCGATGATTGGTGTCACGGGCCAACGGGCAGATTTGAACAACCGGCAGCAGTTCCCCGCCGCCGGCAACCTCGACCGCACCTACTACAATTTCCTGCCGAACGCCATGCTGCGCTACAACTTTTCGCGGCAGAAGAACCTGCGGTTCAACTACAACGGCCGCACGGCGGCCCCCAGCATCAGCCAGTTGCAGGAAGTCGTAAACAACGCCAACCCGCTGCAACTGACTACCGGCAACCCCAACCTGAACCAGCAGTTTCAGCACACGGCCACGCTGCGCTATTCGGCTGCTAAGCCCGAAAGCTCGACATCTTTCTTTGCTGGCGTATTTGGCTCATTTACAAATAATTACATCACTAACAGCACTTTTGTAGCGCCCCAGGACACCGTAATCAACATCAACGGCGGACGGGTGCTTTTGCCCGTAGGCGGCCAGCTGACCCGCCCCATCAACCTGGGGCAGCAGTATTCGGTACGGGCGTTTGCGGTGTACGGGCGGCCCATAAGCGCCATCAAATCCAACCTGAACCTGAACGGTTCGGTGGGGTATTCGCGCACGCCCGGTCTTAATAACAACGTGGTCAACTACTCGCAGTCGCCTTCCGGGGGCTTGGGCGCCACGCTCAGCAGCAACATTAGCCCCAAAGTAGACTTCACGCTTTCGTCGAACGGCAACCTGACCTACGCTCGTAACACGGTTAATACCCGCCTCAACACCAACTACTACGTGCAGAACAGCGCCCTGCGCCTGAGCTGGATTGTGGGGCCGGGCTTCACGCTGCAATCCGACGTGACGCACCAGTACAACAAGGGCCTCTCCGGCAGTGGCACGCAGCAATACGTACTCTGGAATGCCAGCCTGGGCAAGAAAGTATTTGAGAATCAGCGCGGTGAATTCAAACTCTACGCCTTCGATATCCTGAAGCAGAACCGCAGCATCCAGAACAATATCTCGGCGGCGTACAACGAAACCGTGACCACCAACATTTTGCAGCAATACTTCATGGTGATGTTTACCTACAACCTGCGCAACGGCAACGCCGCCCCGGCCAGTCCGGAGGGCCGCGATGGCCAGCGCGGTGGGTTCCCCGGCGGCTTTCCGGGCGGGCGCCCAGGCGGTGGCGGCACAGGTGGCCCACCACCCGGCGGTGGCTAAAACCGGGCTGCGCATGGGAATTTGCGGGTGAGCGCCTCGCCACCCCAGGATTTTTCCGCTATTTTGTAAACTGACAGCGGCCGTGAACATGGTGTACGCGACCGCTGTCAGTTCTTGCGCATCCATGAAAAAACTCTTGCTTACGTGGCTTTGCCTGCTGCCCTTTCTGGCAGTTGCTCAGAGCGTTACGGTTCCCAATACCCTTGATTTTGCGGGTTTGCACCTGCGCTTCACGCCCGGCGGCCGGACGGCCGTGCAGCAGAAAGTAGACGCCCTACGCCGCTATCAGCCGTCTTTTCAGGCTCGCGTGGATCTGGCCGATGCGTATTTCCCGATTATCGACCGGGTATTTCAGGCCGAAGGACTGCCGCAGGATTTTCATTACCTCGCGCTTCAAGAGAGCGGCTTGCAGGGCGAGGCGCAGTCCATTCACGATGCCATTGGCTACTGGCAGTTCAAGCGCGAAGCAGCCCTGGATTTTGGGCTGGTCATGAACGATGTGGTAGACGAGCGCAAGCACATTGTGGCCTCCTCGCACGCAGCGGCGAAATATCTGCTGCGCAACAATGCAGCGCTGCACAATTGGGCCAATACGCTGCTGAGCTACAACCTCGGGCTAAGCGGCACCAAGCCCTACACCCTGCCCACCGATGCAAACGCTTCGGAAATGGAGATTTCGGAACAGACTCATCCTTACATACTTACATTCTTGGCGCACAAAATCGCCTTTGAATCGGCGGTGGGGCAGAATCCGAAACCCCCGATGATCTTGCAGGAATTTCCGGCGTTGGCCGGGCAGCAGTTGCCCGTCATTGCCCAATCCTTACAAACCGACCCCAACGAACTTGCCAAGCACAATCGGTGGCTGCTCAATGGCGCAGCCATTCCCAGCGACCGCGCCTACACGGTACTGGTGCCCATCACCGACGAAATTCAGCTGACCGCCATTGCTGCCCAGCAGCGCACGGCTACGGCGGGCCAGCTTCTGAACCAACCCCAGATTGACCCCGAAAATGCCGAATTCGTCCGCATCAACGGGCTGCGTGCCATTGTGGCTCTCCCCGGCGACACCAAGGAAACTCTTGCCAAGCGTGCTAAGCTGAAGATGCGTAAGTTCATGCAATTCAATGACTTATTCGCATTCGACAACATCGTGGTAGGCCAACCTTATTTCGTGCAGAAAAAGCGCGATAAGGCTGCCGTAGAGTACCACGTTGCCCAATCCGGCGAGAGCGTCGCGACGGTATCGCAGAAGTACGGGGTGCGCGCAAAAGCCATTTTCAACAAAAACCGCATGGCCCGCAACGAGGATCTACGGGTGGGGCGCGTGTTGTGGCTTCAACATACGCGTCCGCGCGATGTGGCCGTGGAATACGCCGAAGGAAAAAATGAAGTAGCAATGGCTGCTTTTGAGCGTCCGGCAGCCGCCCAGACGCCTGCTCCGACTTCGGTGGCCAAGCCTGCCAAATCCCGTACCGCAGAGGCAGAGCCATATAAAGGCCGCGTTTCCTCGCAAAGTCGTGCGCTGGAAGAAGCATCCGATTCGGATAGCTTAGCGACAGAATCGGTGGCGGCGCCCACGGATAGCGTAAACGATGCGGGGATGGAAAACCTCAATGATTTGCCCAATGCAGCCCCTGCCCAAACGCAGCCGGCTCCTCAACAGGCCAACGCACGGGTATATTCGGGTCAGCCCGCTTCAAAACCGGCCCCTGCCCCTGTAGCTGCTGAGCCCGCAACCGAAATATCCATGGATACTACAGCAGCAGCTGTACCAGCAGTCGTTGACACAACGGCAAAAGTGGAACCCGTTGTAAAGGACAACCCAAAAATTGTGTTGCGCGATCCTGCTCCGGCCAAGGCCCCGGTAGCCATGCCCAAACCTGCCGCTGCGACTGCATCAGCTTCTCCCCAGCCGAGTTCGGTAGTTGTACCTGCCGCTGCTGTAGAGCCTCTGCCTGCGAACGGCATCCATATTGTGCAGAAAAGCGAATCGCTTTACAGCGTGGCGCGGCGCTATGGCATTCGTCCCGCCGACCTTGCTGCTTGGAACGACTTGCCAGCTAACCCTTCGCTCAGGCTCGGCCAGACGCTCCGGGTGACGCCGCCTGTGGCAGCTGCTGCGGCGGCTGCACCGGTTTCGCCAACGCCAAAACCAGCTACTCCAGCCACTCCAGCGCCTTCTCCCAAGCCAGCGTCAGGAGCTTCAACTCCTGCTCCGACGGCAGTTACCACTGTTCGGCACACTGTAGCGGCCGGCGAGTCGATGTACGGCATCTCGCGCAAGTACGGCGTCACCATCAAGCAGATCATGGAGTGGAATGGCAAGCCCGACTTCAACGTACACCCCGGCGAAGTCCTGACAATTCAGGTAGCCAAATAGCTTCTACAACACCTGTTACGGACAGCAAAAAGGGCAGCCATGTGGCTGCCCTTTTTGCTGTCCGTAACTTAGACAATTGGGTTACGCAAAAGCGTAGTCCTGCCGGGAGATTTTGCGGGTGCGCGACTCAAGCAGTTCGATTACTTCCGCATCGCTGGCATAGCGATCGCCTAGGTTGACGAAGTTGCGGGCGAGCAAATCGTAGCGCTTGGTCATCAAGTAAAAGAAGACGTGCAGGAAGTGAATACCATCAAACACAATTGCTTCATTATCAGCATATTGCGCTATATTCTTGCGAAAGCTGATTGGGTGTTCAGTCCAGTGCATGGCGGGCTTGAGGTGGTGGCTGATGTGGTATCCGTCATTCCAGCACTTATGGTTGTACTTGGTATTGATGCAAGTGATGCTGTTGGTGTAGCAGTTGCCGGGCGTTTCGGAGCGGATAAAAGCGTGCTGGGCCCAGTTGCCGAGCATCATCACGATCCGCGAAATCACCAAAGGCAGAATAAAAACCGTGACCGTAGCCTGCCAGTTGACAAAGCACAGCGCTACGCACAGCGCGATGAACACAAACTCGCCCCGCGCCGAGCGCATAAGCAGCTTTTTCTTCTTCATAATGATGAAGTAATGAAAGAGCCGCGGCAGCCCCAACACGATAAAATCGCTGAGGTAGTGCAGAAAACCAGCCAGTGAGTCGCGCTGGTAGAACATGGTGGAGCTGCGGTCGTCCGGCAGGTTGTTTTCCGGATGGTGCATGCCCATGTGGTGGCTAAAATAGGTTTCCGGCGTCTGGCCAAACATGGGACCCAGCACCCACGGAATGTAATTGTTGAGAAACTTGTATTGCTTTTTGAACAGGATTCGGTGCGATGTGCAATGCAACATCAACCCGAAAGGTCCTTTGAAATAAAAGTTGTTCAGGCCCTGATAAGCAATGGCTACCACCCACCATTGCCAGCCCGTAACGCCGGGCACAAACAGCAAAATAGCCAGCGGGAGCAACGTAACACTCAGAGCAATAATAAGATGCAAAAAAGGCAAGTCCCGAGGGTCTTGGCACAAGGTGAGTAGTTTTTCATCAAGCCACGAGGGGTGTTCTATCTTCTGGTAGACGGGGTCCGTGGAGGGCAACAATGTTTTCATGGGCAAATGCAACAAACAGGATAGGACCCTCTTCGAGAGCGTCCAGGACATTCTTTAGTTTATATAACTATCTGGATAATAATAACTTATATAACTCGACTACAGCAATACTGTCCAGTTTAGTTCCGTATAGTGGAGCTTATTTTGTACATCTGAGCCGTGTCGTCGGCTAAGGTAGCGCTTTAATAACTGGTACGCCTGAGCTTGCGCCGCTTACCCTGGTTCTACTTAGGCGGGCTGCGACTGATCGGCCGGCTCAAAAGCAACCATTTCTCTGGCCACACTGGCTGCGGCGGCGGCTTACTTGACTACACAAAAAGCTCGGCTTTCGCAACTTTCCTTTCCCGCGCTTCGGCGGTAACTTTACAGAACGCTTCGCGCCGGTCTGTTTAACCTTTGCTCCCATGCCTGTATTCTCGCACCTTCACTGCCACACGCAATATTCGCTTCTCGACGGTCAAGCCAGCATCGCTTCGCTGATGAAAAAGGCCCAAGCCGACGGCATGCCCGCCGTGGCCCTCACCGATCACGGCAACATGTTCGGGGCGTTTAACTTTGTGGCGGAGGCAAACAAGTACAACGTGAAGCCTATCGTGGGCTGCGAGTTTTACTTGGTCGAAGACCGGCACAAGAAGAGCTTCAGCCGCGAGAAAGGCGAGCGCGACATTCGCTACCACCAACTGCTGCTGGCCAAGGACCAAGCCGGTTACCACAACCTCGCCAAGCTCTGCTCGATGAGCTTTATCGAGGGCGTGTACTCGAAGTATCCGCGCATCGATAAGGAGCTGCTGCTGCAATACCACGAAGGCCTGATCGCGACTTCCTGCTGCATCGGTGCGCAGGTACCGCAGGCGATTTTGTGGAAAAGCGAAGACGAAGCCGAAGAAATTCTGAAGTGGTGGATCGACGTGTTTGGCGACGATTATTACATCGAGCTGCAACGCCACGGCTTGATGAACATCGACAACACCGGCAAAAGCCAGGAAGACATCAACCAAGTGTTGCTGAAGTGGGCCAAGAAGTACAACGTCAGAACCATTGCCACCAACGATTCGCATTATGTTGAGCAGCAAGACTTTGCGCCGCACGACTTGCTCTTGTGCGTAAATACGGGCGAGGAGCACAGCATTCCGGTGGGCGACTTTCAGACCCAGTATTTCCGCTTGGTGTCGGCCAACAACGAGGTGCACTACGACCACCTCGACAAGCTGCGCCACCTCGGCAACAAGGACGAGATCATGCGGCGCCAGCTCATGCGCATCGACGAGCAGCAGCAGATGCCCAAGCCCCGCTCCCGCTTCGGTTTCCCCAACGACCAGTTTTATTTCAAGAGCCAGGCGGAGATGATCCATCTCTTTGCCGACGTGCCCGAGGCGATTGACAATACCAACCACATCGTCGACAAAATCACGCCGCCCAAGCTGCAGCGCGATATTTTGCTGCCCAACTTTCCGCTGCCGCCCGAGCACCCTACCGCCGACGCCTTCCTGCGCTTTCTTACCTACAAGGGCGCTTTCGAAGGTCCGCGGCCCCGGTATTCAGAGCGCACGCCCGAAATCGAAGAGCGCCTCGACTACGAGTTGCGCGTGATCGAGACGATGGGCTTTGCAGGCTATTTTCTTATTACTCAGGACTTTATCAACCACGGCCGTAACATCGGCGTGGCTGTAGGGCCGGGCCGGGGTTCGGCGGCGGGCTCGGCGGTGGCCTACTGCATCGGCATCACGAATATCGACCCGATCAAGTATTCGCTGTTGTTCGAGCGCTTTCTGAATCCGGAACGTGTGTCGATGCCCGATATAGATATCGACTTTGACGACGTGAACCGCCAAAAGGTAATCGACTATGTAGTAGGTAAATACGGCAAAACGCAGGTCGCCCAGATCATTACGTTCGGTACGATGGCGGCCAAGTCGTCGATTAAGGACGTGGCGCGGGCCATGGAGCTGCCGCTGCCCCAGACCAACGATCTGGCCAAGATGGTGCCCGAGCAAGTAGGCACGACGCTGGCCAAGGCCTTTGCCGAAAACCAGGAGCTCGACATGATTCGCCGCGACGAGGCGCCCGACAACCTGCGCGGACAAATCCTGCGCTTGGCCGAGCGTCTCGAAGGTTCGGTGCGCAACACCGGCATTCACGCCGCCGGCGTTATCATCGCTCCCGACGACATTACGAAGTACATTCCGGTTTCGACATCGAAGGACTCGGATCTGCTTGTTACGCAGTTTGACGGCAAGGTAATCGAGTCGGCGGGCATGCTGAAGATGGACTTCCTGGGCCTCAAAACCCTGACCATCATTGTCGACGCCATCAACCTGATCGAACGGAACCACGGCGTCAAGATCGACATCGACGATATTCCGATCGACGACGAGAAAACCTACCAGCTCTACCAGCGCGGCGACACGATTGGCACGTTCCAGTTTGAATCCGAGGGCATGCGCATGTACCTCAAGGACCTCAAGCCGACCAACATCGAGGACCTGATCGCGATGAACGCGCTCTACCGGCCGGGTCCGATGCAGTTCATCCCAAACTTCATCAACCGCAAGCACGGCCGCGAGCCCGTCGAGTACCCGCACGAGTTGCTGGAACCCATCCTGAACTACTCCCAGGGCATCATGGTGTACCAGGAGCAGATCATGCAGACGGCCCAGATCTTGGCCGGCTACTCGCTCGGCGGCGCCGACCTGCTGCGCCGCGCGATGGGTAAGAAGGACATGAAAAAGATGGCCCTGGAGCGCGAGAAATTCGTGGAGGGCGCCAAGAAGCTGCATAGCATTCCCGCTAAGAAAGCCTCCGAGGTGTTCGACGTGATGGAGAAGTTTGCGGCCTATGGCTTCAACCGCTCGCACTCGGCCGCCTACTCAGTAGTCGCCTACCAGACTGGCTACCTCAAGGCCCACTACCCCGCCGAGTACATGGCCGCCGTGCTCACAAACAACATGGGCGACATAAAGAAGGTAACGTTCTTCATCGAAGAGGCTCGTAAACAAGGAGTTGCGGTATTAGGACCCGACGTAAACGAATCTATCCTGAAGTTCAACGTGAACGACAAGGGTCAGATTCGCTTTGGCATGGCCGCCGTGAAAGGCGCCGGCGAAGCGGCCGTGGAAGAAATCGTGCGGGAGCGTGAAAACGCGGGGCCGTACTCCGACATTTTCGACTTCGCCAAGCGCGTGAACCTGCGGGCTGTCAATAAGAAAACCTTCGAAAGCATGGCTCAGGCTGGCGCGTTCGATTCGTTTGAGCGCTATCACCGCCGGCAGTTCATCGAAGCGCCTGCTGGCGACCAGAACCTCATCGAGAAGTCGATGCGCATGGGCCAGCAGCACCAAGCGGCTAAAGAATCGGCGCAGCACAGCTTATTCGGCGCTGGGGCTTTCGGAGCTGTGGCCGCGCCGCTGCCCAAAGTTGTGGATATGGAGCCGTGGAGCCCCACCGAGAAGCTGCGCCGCGAAAAGGAAGTAGTGGGCTTCTACCTTTCGGGCCATCCGCTGGATGACTTCAAGCTCGAAATCGACTCGTATTGCACCTGCGGCCTCGACAAAATTGAGACGTATAAAAACCGCGATATCACGGTGGCCGGGCTGATCTCGAACGTGCTATTCAAGACGACAAAGACAGGGCAGCCGTTTGTGTCGTTCAACATCGAAGACTACGATTCGTCGCTGAACCTAGCCTTGTTCCGCGACGATTATTCGAAGTTCTCGGGCCTGATTAACCCCCGCAACTACGACAAAGAGCAGGTGCCGCCCATGTATATCCGGGGCAAATACCAACAGCGATTCCGCGATTCGGATCAGTTTGAATTTAAGGTTCTTACCATGGAGCCGCTTTTCAACGTAGCCGAAAAGCTATCGAATGGTGTGCGCGTGCAGCTCGATCTGCGCACTATTACCGAGCCGTTTATGGACCGGTTTATGGCGGCTGTGGAAGAAGCGCCGGGCTCTAAGAAGCTGGAAATCAAGTTTGCGGAGCCGCACGAACACCTGACAGTGGACACGTATTCGCGGCGCTACCGCATCGAGCCGAAAGAATTTATCCGGAAGATGCGCGAGATGGAAATTGACGCTTGCCAACTGATTTAAACTTTTCGAAACTCTGCCACTCTGGCCGGTTGAACTTTCCGGCTCGCATCTTGTTGAACACGCAATCTGCTACCTTGCATCCCCATTGCTCGTAAGAAGCAGTTTAACGTAATTCACAAAACCCCTACTGTTATGGGACACAAAGCCATCGAAATCACCGATGCTAACTTCGATCAAATTATCAATTCCGATCAGCCCGTGCTCGTAGACTTCTGGGCCGAATGGTGCGGACCTTGCCGCATGGTAGGCCCAGTAGTAGAAGAGCTGGCCGGCGAATACGAAGGCCGCGTTGTGGTGGGCAAGGTCGATGTCGACTCCAATCCTCAGACTTCCGCTAAGTTCGGCATCCGCAGCATCCCGACACTGTTGGTGTTTAAGAACGGTCAAATCGTAGATAAGCAAGTAGGCGCCGTACCGAAGCACGTTCTGGCCCAAAAACTAGACGCTCAGGTTACTGCCTAATTACCAGTTGCATAGTCAGACAAAAAGCCCCGCTGCCAGATTTGGCAGCGGGGCTTTTTGCATTTGGCCCGCTCAGAGGTTAGCGTTGGTAGCCATACCCACGGTCACGGTCGCGGCCGTGGTCGTTGTGGCGGCGTTGGGCCTCGTAGCGGGCACGTTCGGCAGCGCGTTGCTGGTCGGCGCGGCGTTGTGCCTCATAACGGGCGCGCTCCTGAGCCACACGGCGTTCTTGTTCGCGCTGGTTCTTGCGTTGCGAAGCTTCGTAGCGGGCACGCTCACCAGTCGACGTATGGCGGTCGTTGTTTCTATACTCTTCGGTACGGCGGCCGTCACGCTCGTGATCCGGAATGATGGTGGCAGCAAAAGAATTGGTGGTGGCCAACAGGCCCACAGCAGCAACAAACGAAAGCAAGGAAGTTTTCATGGGAAAGCGGTTAGGAAGGATTGCCAGAATAACAAAACAGGTTGGCTATCAAAGCCTTACTGCTGAGGCAGCGTATAATACGCTGCTGATATCCCTTAGGCAAGCCTAATGCCAGCTCCCCGAAACCCTAAATCGGGCTATATATATAACCATTTGACTATCAAACATTTGCACAAAACCATATCAAAAGCAATCGACAGATAGCGCGAATTGACCGATAGAATAGGGTTAGAAAATTTCTTCGGGAATGCCCGCCAAGGCTTCCGTGGGCGGAACTTGTCGTGGCCGGGTGCCGCCGAAGATGGTAAAGTTGGGGGCAAAGTAAATGGGCAGTGTAAACGTCATGGCCGTGGGCACGTTGTATTCGCGGCCGGGCAGGAAGGCGGGCATATTTGCCACCACACGACGCGCCTCGTTGTCGACGTCGGGAGCTAGGCCGCGGACAACCTGCACGTGGCTCACCCGGCCATCTTCGCCCACTGTGTAAGACACGTAGACTTTGCCCGTGATGTTCTTGCGGCGCGCGGCCTTCGGATATTCTGCGTTGCGGGCCAGATACTGCAACAGCCCTGCCTCGCCACCCGGAAACTGCGGCACCTGCCGGCGCTCCACGGTAGCGGCCGCGTGCGTGCCGTCGGCGTTGTAGAATACAGTGCCCATCGACCGGCCTTTGTCGAGCTGCTCAATGGCGCTGAGCTGGCCCGTGTTGTAATAGTAGCGCCATTCGCCGTGCGGCCGGCCGGCTACGTAGTGCCCTTCGGAGCGCTTCTGGCCATTGCGGTGCACCGATACCCAACGGCCCACGCGCTGGCCGTTGTCGTATTCGCCGCGGTTGCTCACTTTGCCATCTTCGTACCACGCGACATACACGCCATCGGCTTCGTCGTCGCGGTAATGCACTTGGCTGGCGCGAGCGCCGTTGGCGTAATACCACGTAAACTGCCCACTGCGGACCGGAGGCTCGATGGTGGAAAAAGTGCCGCGCAACAGCAACTGCCCCGCCAACGAATATTCCTGAATGGCGTACGTGCCCGCGCTCTCGTTTTTGCGCTCGATAAGTCGGTAATGAGTAGCGCTGTCGGGCACCGTGGCCTCGTCACGGTCGTTGAGGTAAACGGCGGGCATGTTCTGCGCTGCCGCGGCCCACGGAGCAACTAGGCAGACAAATAATGCGACGAGACGGGTTTTCATACGCGCAGGCAATTCAAGGTAATCAGGGCCTTACGAAAGATAGGAACAGGCTCGACAGCAGCCAAAAAAGCCTATCGGTTACTTAAAAAAATGCTATATTTCATAAGCAGTAGTCAGTTTCATTCACTCTTTTTTCCCACCCTATTCCCTATGAACCGCGTTCTCACGCTCCTTTTTCCGTTGGCTTTCGCGAGCCTAGTCGCTCAGGCCCAAGACACTACCGCCGTGCATAAGCAAACGGCCGTGCAACACAGCACCTCAGCAGTTACTACCAAAAAGGTAACCAAGCCCGCCGTAGCCAAAAAAACGACTCGAACGACGACAACTTCCAAAGTAGGAGTGCCGGCGCCGAGCACAACCGCGCAGCGTACCACTACCGTCAAGCGGACAAGTCCGCCTGCCAAACCTACTCCTGGCAAAAAAACCACTACGACTACCACAACTACTACCAAAAAAGATTTATAGCGCCACAGGAATTGCCGATTGAGAAAGTCGCAACGATTAACACTGCTAATTGTCAATTTCACAAAAAAGGGCTCCCAGAATTGAGAGCCCTTTTTTGTGAAACTATTGCAACTGAATCGGTCGGTTCAGGCTTTCTTCCAGAGAAATGAGGGTTTCAGTGCGTTCGATTCCGTCGATGAGCTGAATCTGGTCATGCAGAACGTCGCGCAGGTGCTGGGTATCGCGGCATACCAGCCGAGCGAAGATGCTGTAGTTGCCGGTTGTGTAGTTGATGTTCACGACTTCCGGGATCTTGTGCAGTTGCTCGGCCACGTTGTTATACATCGAGCTTTTCAGCAGATAAATGCCTAGAAAGGCAATGACACCGTACCCAAGCTTCTGATAATCAATGCGTAACGTAGCACCCTGCACAATGCCGAGCTCTTCCATTCGGGCCATGCGCACGTGCACGGTGCCCCCCGAAACATGCACCTTGCGGGCGATTTCGGTATAGGGCATTTTCGCGTCGTCAATCAAGAGCGCTAAGATTTTGCGGTCGGTGTCGTCAAGTTCGTAATTACGGGCCATTTTGCAACAGGTTGATTATCGATTTGGCAATGATTCAGAACGAATATTAAAAAGTATGTAAATTTTCAATCATAAGTTTGCCAAAGTTTTATAATAAAGAATCATCTACTACATTTGTCATAATCCAACGCGAACGGCGGGGGAAAGATAAACAACTTGTAGAATGTTGGAATTGGCAGACAAGCCCTCCTCTCTCGGGGGTGAAGATTTGGGATAAACTGGTCCGGCGGCCGGCTAACTGCTTCGTGGAGGTTCGAACCCTTCTTCTACAGCTGAAAATTGGGAATACCGAAGAGGGGAAAAACCGGGACGTATCTGGGTGGGTGCGTCTCTTTTCAGAAGGCTGCATCTGGGTGGGTGCAGCCTTTCTTTTTGGCGCGGCATCAGGTATAATCAGGCCGCAAAGCTGGTTCACTAGCGTGAGAATCTTGTGAAAAATCGGGCAAAGCTCGCTTTTTCCAGTTGTAAAACATACTTCTTCCAAAAGATCAAGAGCCCCTTGCGCAACAAAAGTTGCACGAGGGGCTCTGCTTTTTTTACGGCGACTGTCTACCAAAACCGTTGCGTTAAGCCAAGTATCACGTTGTTTCGGCAGTTGATTTCGGGATCTGAGATTAACCGCCCCCTTCGTTAGTGCTGCTGCACAGCTACTGGTTGGGTTTGTTGGCGGTACTGTTGCAGGCCAGCATCCAGAAATTTCACAAAGGTCTCAATATCAGGCTCATAGGCAACAGGCGTTACCAAAGGCTTATTGCCTGCATCATCGGGGTTTAGCAGCACGTAATAGGGCTGTGCATTCACACCGTAGGCATCTATTTGAAAATCAGCGTTTTGCTTGCCTAATGTAGTTTTCTGCTGGCCGTCGCGCTTGGAAGTATACCACTCGTTTTTGGGCAGTTCAGCTTTGTCATCTACGTAGAGGGCGACCACTACATAGTCATTGCGAAGGCGCTGCAGCACTTGTGGGTCGCTCCACACCGTAGCTTCCATCTTGCGGCAGTTGACGCAGGCATGGCCGGTAAAATCGATGAAAATGGGTTTTTTCTGCTGGCGGGCGCAACGTTTGGCCTGCTCCAGATCGAAGTACCCTTGTAAGCCGTGTGGCAACTCGAGAAAGCTGGCGAAACGCGGTGTTTCGCATAAGCTATTAACGGCTGGTACGGCCGGACTGGCGTTGGCCAAAGAGAAATCGTGATTTGACTGCGGCGGCAAGTAGCCCGCCAGCAAGGGCAGCGGCGCCCCTACCAAGCCCGGCACCAAATAGACCATAAAGCTAAACGAGAGCACCGCCATCAGCAGGCGAGGCACACTCAGGTGCGTCAGCTCGCTGTCGTGGGACAGGCGGAACTTGCCCAGCAGGTAAAAGCCCAGCAGCGCCGAAAGCACGATCCAAAGAACGATGTACAAGTCGCGGCTGAGCAGGTTCCAGTGGTAAGCTAAGTCCGCCATACTCAGGAACTTAAGCGCCAGCATCAGTTCAACAAAGCCTAGCACCACTTTTACTGTATTAAGCCAGCCGCCTGAGCGAGGTAAGCCTTTCAACCAAGATGGGAAAATGGCGAATAAAGTAAACGGCAGCGCAAACGCCAGCGAAAAGCCGAACATGCCTACAATTGGCATCATGGTTTCGCCGCGTGCGGCCAAGCCGAGCACTGTTGCCACGATGGGGCCCGTGCACGAAAACGAGACCAGCACCAGCGTGAAGGCCATAAAGAATACGCCGAGCCAACCGCCTTTGTCGGCTTGGGCATCAGCCTTGTTGACCAAGGCGTGCGGCAACGTGATTTCAAATAGGCCCAGAAAAGACAAGCCAAATACCACAAACACCACAAAGAACAGCAGATTAGGCAGCCAGTGCGTAGCCATAAAGTTTGGCCCATCTTCGCCCAGCAGCCGAGCCACAACAACACCTATTATGGTGTAAATCAAGATGATAGAGAGACCATACACCAGCGCCTTCAGAATACCGCGCGCCCGCGTATCGGAGCCGCCGGTGAAGAACGAAACCGTCATGGGCACCATCGGAAAGACACAGGGCGTAAGGAGGGCTGCTAGGCCGGAGATGAAGGCCAGCACGGCAAAACTCCATAAGCCGCCGCTCGTGTTGCTGGCCGAGGCGGCAACCCCAGCTGTAATAGGCGCGCCAGGACCTACGGTAGTGATGGGCGTAGTGGGCTGCTGCTCAACGGAAACTACCGTAGCCGCAGCAGCTATCGTATCGGAAGCGGGGGCTGGTGCTGATTGATCAGAAGCAACATTTGTCGCGGCTGTCGCAGCGGGGGCGGCAGGTGCTGGAACAGCGCCAGTAGCCGGGGAAGCCGGAGCAGGAATTGCGCCTGTAGCTTTTCCACTTACCTCGATGGGGCCAAAGGTGAGCGTTTCGTTGCCGGGAACGCAACGGCCATCGGTATCGGAGCAGGTTTGGTATTCAACGTCGGCTTTGATGCTGAGGGCGCCTGGCTGCAGCACTTTGATACGCTGCTTAATCTGGCCGGTTTTTTCGAAGTACGTAACGTCGCCGCCGAAGACTTTGTCAAATTTCTTTTTGGCGCCGATGGATTTGGGAGCGCCCACAAGCGCGTAGGCAGGACTTGTGGCAAAAGTGAAGGTGAAGACTACCGGTCCCAGATCCGGATCGAAGTCGGTGGCGTAGAGGTGCCACGTATCGTTCATGCGGGCATTAACGATCAGGTCCAGCTCTTCCCCCACTTTCGCCGTGGGGTTGCTGACCGCCGTAGCGAGCTTGGTGGGCGTAAGGATCTGAGCGGCAGCCGACAATAGGCTAAGCCAGAGCAGCAGCGGCAACAGAAGAAGTTTGCGGGGGGCGAACATGGAAAATAATTTGTTCAGCGGAATAAGTCTGATTTTTCCCTGCGGGGAACCAGATCAACAAACAAAGAACGGCAGGAAGTGTCACAAAGCCGCAATGAACCCTGCGCGCGTCCTTGGAGTTACTACTATTTTGGAATGCCTAACGTCTTGCGAAGTGGCTTAGTTTACGGGAGCGGGAACCGCTTGGGCATATTCTCGTACTTTTGTGAAGCAAAGGGAGCCGGACCGATCGAGTCGAAGCTTCCGCATCTATGGGCTTAAACATTTTTTTCACCGTTCTGCTGGTGTTGCTGAACGGATTTTTTGTGGCGGCGGAGTTTGCGTTCGTCAAAGTTCGCCTCTCGCAGATTGAGGTTAAAGCACAGAGCGGCAATCGCTTGGCGCGCCTTGTGCAGAGCATGCTGCACGACCTCAACTACTACTTATCGGCTACGCAGCTCGGCATTACGCTGGCCTCGCTGGCACTGGGCTGGGTTGGCGAAAGCGTAGTGGCCGAGGTTGTGCTGGCCATTATTCATCAGCTTGGGCTCAAGCTTGAGCCGGGTACGGTGCACAACGTAGCGCTGGCCACCTCTTTCTCGCTCATTACCATTATGCACATTGTGCTGGGCGAGCAGGCGCCTAAGGTACTGGCCATTCAGAAACCCGAAACTACCAGCATTGCCATTGCCGTGCCGCTGTGGGCATTTGCGAAAGTTACGTTTCCGCTCATCTGGCTCCTCGATAAGCTCTCCAACCTGGTAGCTGGCCTTTTCGGCGGACAGGCCACGCACGCTGCCGATGTGCACTCAGCCGAAGAAATCCGGCTGCTGCTCGACCAGAGTAAGCAGAGCGGCGAGATCCACGAGTCGGAACACGAGATGATCGAGAACGTGTTCGAGTTCAACGATCGGATGGTGAAGCAGATTATGGTGCCGCGCACCAAGCTGGCGGCCATCGACGTGAATGCTCCGCAGGAACAAGTGCTCGAAGCCGTGTACACCGAGGGCTATTCGCGGATGCCAGTCTACGAAGGCAACATCGACAACATTGTGGGCATCCTGTACGTGAAGGACTTGCTGCAACTGATCCGGCGCAACGAAACCATCGTGTTGCCCAAGATTATGCGGCCGGCCTACTTTGTGCCCGAAACCAAAAAGATCAACCGGCTGCTTCGCCAGTTTCAGCGCAAACACATGCACATCGCCATCGTGTCGGACGAGTTTGGCGGCGTGTCGGGCATCGTTACCATCGAAGACATCATCGAAGAGCTAGTTGGCGAAATTCAGGATGAGTACGATAACGAGGTGCCGGTGGTGGAGAAAGTCTCCGAAACCGAATACCGCGTCAATACCTCCACGCCCATCCCCGACGCCAACGAATACCTTCCCTATCCGCTACCGGAAGGTGAAGACTACGAGACCGTTGGCGGCTTGCTCAACGTGATTTACGGCAACATTCCCGAAGTCGGCGACGTGGCTGTCCTTGACAACTACGAGTTTCGGGTGCTGAAACGCTCACGGCGGTCGGTGGAGCTGGTGCAGCTTCGCGTAACCGTTCCGCAAGAACGCGAAGAGGTTTCGGACGATGGATTGTCTTTATAACATAAACACTTGACAATCAAACATATACAAAGAGAGCCGACTACACGTAGTCGGCTCTCTTTGTATGTCCCCGTTGTGCCTAACCTTTTGCCGGCACTTCTGCCGCTGGCTCAAACCAACTAGCATACAGCACATAATTATCGGCGGTGCGGCGCAGGTTGGCTAATTGTTCGGCGCTTACCGGTTTGATTTTACGAGCCGGAACGCCCGCGTAGAGGTAGCCCGGTTCGCACTGTGTATTTTCCAGCACCACGGCACCCGCGGCCACGATGCAGCCCTGCCCGATCACGGCGCCGTCCATCACAATGGCGCCCATCCCGATCAGCACGTCGTCTTCTACGGTGCAGCCGTGTACGATGGCGCGGTGGCCGATGCTCACGCGGGCTCCGATGGTCGTGGCCGCCTTCAGGTAGGTGCAATGAATGACCGCGCCGTCCTGAATGTTGGTGTGGTCACCGACACGAATGGCGTTTACGTCGCCGCGCACTACGGCCGTAAACCAGACGGTGCAGTGGGCACCCAGCACCACGTCGCCGACGATGGTAGCATTATCGGCCAGGAAGCAATCGGGACCAATTTGGGGCAACACCCCTTTGACAGGAAGAATGAGAGCAGGCATGGAAGTCAGGTAAATATTCGCTAAATTAAATAGAAGCTGATGGGTGCTGTGCATCAGCTTATTACGACATTCCCTTAGCCGGGATGAGCGTCTGTTGCCTATCGGGCTGCGGCGAGAGATGGCTTTGGTTTGCAGCCCTTCCTCAATCAAAAAGCTGCTACAATCATGAACGAACAGCAAAACACCCAAACGGTGCAGGAAGGATACGCGCTTTTCGGCAAAGGCGACATTCCGAACCTGCTGAACCTCTACACAGACGACGTTGAGTTTATCATTCCGGGCTCAGCCGAAACTGTTCCTTTTGCGGGCGTGTATCGGGGCAAGGAACAAGTAGCGACGTTTTTTGCCAAGCTCCACGATGCCATAGATTACGAACGATTTGAGCCCCAAAATTATATCGCTCAGGGCGACCGCTTAGTTGTGCTGGGATTTTCTAAAGGCAAAGTGCGCGCTACCGGGCGAACTGATGAGGAAGAATGGGCGCACTCCTTCATCATGCAGGATGGCAAAGTGGCACGTTTTCAAGCGTATCTGGATACAGAAGCCAGCATGAAAGCCTTTCGGAGCAACCGAGACATGGCAGAATTCTAGATATCACTCACCCTACACCTAACCCATCGGACCGAGCCCGGCGAGCTATTTCTGCATCAGTAGCTGCCGGGCTCAACACCGGCGCTTACCCGCCTGCTAAAATCGTTCTAACGCGTCAGCATGCGCTTCCAAGTACCTTTGGTGAAGTTGTATTTCAGGGTGCTGGGTAAAGCTTGCCAGAAGTATTTGTTTACTTCTACGGCAAAGCTGGGCTGCATGTAGCAGTTGATGGTACAGCCTTCGCATTGCGGCAAACGGCCTTCCAGCGCGGCCAGCCGCTGCACTTCCCCCGAGGTATAGAGCGTATGCAGCTCGCCGTTGATGGGAAATTTTTGCTCGCCCAAATGGTAGCAGGGCAGCACCAATTCATTGCTTGGCGATATCACCAGCGTGGTGCTGGCGGCGCGGCATACGGGCGCGGCTATGTGGTTACCGCCGTCTTTGCGCAACTGGATGAACGCTTCGTTGAGGTACACGCCTTTCTTTTTGCCGAAAGCCGATAGATAATCCAGTTCCGCGTCCGTCAACTGCTCGCCGGTTTCGACGCTGTTATACTCAAATGCCGGATTTATAATCAGCACTAAATCATTGGGTTGCGTTATTTCGCGGTAGACGACTTCCAGATCGGCGAGGTTCTCGCGGAAGACCGTAAACAGGATGTCGGGCCGCTCGCCCAGCTCTTTGGCGACGCGAATGCTTTCCAGCACAAAATCAAAGCATGCCACGCCGCGGCCGCGGTCGTGTACTTCCTTTTCGGAGGCATCCAAAGAGAAGTGCAGCATGTCCACTTTGCCGCGCAGCCGCTCGGCGTACTTGGGGTACAGCAAGCAGTTGGTGGTGAGCGTCGTGATGAAGCCCATGTCGTGGGCCAGGCCCACAAACTCATGAATCTGGCGGTGCAAGAGCGGCTCGCCACCCGTGAAATCGACCACGTTTACGCCCAAGCGCCTGAGGTCGCGCAGATTCTGCTCGACGTCGGCAAGCTGGATATAAGGCGAGGGTTTCTCCCAGATATCGCAGAAAGAACAGCGCGCGTTGCAGCGGTAGGTAACGTAATAGTTGCAGAGTACCGGATGACGAACGAGGCGCATGTTCGCAAAGGTAGGGCAATGCGGGGAAGCGCCGGCTCAGCTTAATGCTGAAGCTCACCCCAGCTTCGCTCCCACCGCGCCGGAGTGGCAGCCAGCGCAGCGGCATCCGCCGGCCCATAATGCTCCAAATAATAGTTGCAGAAGCCTTTTAAGGGGCACCGCGGGCAATCGGGCCTTGTAAAGAAGCAGATGTGCTGCCCGAGCCAATAATTGTGTTTGTGAAAATTAAGCAGCACCACCGAATCTTTAGGCAGCAGCGCGAGCAGAACCTGATGCGCTTTGTCGGTTGATACTTTCGGGCCGATCATCCCGACGCGCTGAGCCACGCGGTGCACGTGCGTATCGACGGGCAATACCGGTTTCTGGAAATTGAAAAGCAGCACCAGCGAAGCCGTTTTCAGCCCAATGCCGGGCATGTCGGTGAGCCATTGCAAGCCTTGCTCCACGGGCCATTCGGCCAGAAAGTCGAGGGTAAACTCGCCGCGCTCGGCCTTGATGCGTCGCAGAATTTCCTGGATGCGGGGCGCCTGCGTATCGGGCCAGCGCGTGGTCCGTATGGCGTGCGCCAGTTCTTTCACCGGCGCGGCCAGCACACCTTCCCAATCGCCAAAGGTCTCGAGCATCCGGTCGTACGCCAGTTCCTCATCAACGTGCGTTGTGCGGTGCGAAAGCAGCGTCGAAATCAGTTCGCGCATGGGAATGCGGCGTGGTTCCAAAGGCAAAGGGCCGAAGAACTGATTTAGAATTTCGTGGTCTTGCCAGGCTTTTTGGGCGGGGGTAAGCGTGTAGGCATCGGTCATGCTCGGTTGTACCGCCGGGGTATTGCCGGGGTTACACAGCACTTCAAGTCTGTACGGCTTATTTACATAATGTACTGACTATTAAATATTTATAAAACATGACATCCTTTCGGCTTACACAAAAAAACCGGCGACATCACAAGGACGCCGCCGGGTTGGCAATAGGTGTAGTGCGAAATTGTCTAAGCTTAGATCTGGCCTTTTTCGGCAGCTTTCTTCAGCTTTTCGTTGGCATAGATGGCAACTTCCACGCGACGGTTGGCATCCCGACCAGCTTCGGTCGAGTTGTCGGCGATGGGCTGGTGCGAACCGTAACCTTTCACCTCAAAGCGCGAAGACTCCACGCCTTGGCCTTGGGCATAGTTAGCAACGGCCTGCGCGCGGCGTACCGACAACGGATCGTTGATGGCATCGCTACCGGTGTTGTCGGTGTGGCCTTCGATCAGCACGTTGGTGTCTTTGTATTTGATCAGCGTAGCGGCCAGCTTAGCAATATTGGCCTGCGCAGTCGAAGTCAGGTTGGAAGAGTTTTTGGCAAACAGGATACCCGAATCGAAGGTGATCTTGATGCCTTCGCCTACGCGCTCTACAGTGGCGCCGGCCATGTCTTTCTTCAGCTCAGCAGCTTGCTTGTCCATCCGACGGCCAATCAGGGCACCGGCACCACCGCCTACTGCGGCTCCGATGATGGCACCACCGGCAGTGCTGTTCTTGCCGCCAATCACGCGGCCGAGTACGCCACCAATTACGGCACCGCCACCGGCCCCGATCAGGCCGCCTTTGGCCGTTTTGCTCCAAGGCTTCTTCGCCGTGGTGGTCGTGGTTTGAGCTTCCGCAAAGTTGCTACCGAGCAACAGCAAGGCGAGCAGAGCTACGAAATATGAGCGGAACGTTGTCATAATCTTGGGGTTTGTTTTGGTATGAATTGGGAAGCAGTTGGGGAAAGCGCTTGGCCACCTAAAGGGATTTTGCGGTGGCTACCAGCTGCGGTCACATGAATTGCAACCACCTTGCCAAAAACGGGAAGCGCGCCCCAAAATTGCATAAAAACCCATTATCAAGAGAATAACAAGGTTTTTTGCCGTCGGAGATTTCTTCAAAAACCCTGAGAAACAACGCGGTTACAACAAAAAACAAGACCACATCTTTTTGATGTGGCCTTGGCAATCGAAGTCTTTAAAGCGGTGCCCGGACGGCTTGACAGCCTTATTTTTTATAAGCACTGTACCGCACGGGGTCTTTCTTCTTGTCTTTTTTGCGGCCGATAATGGCGCCGCCTACGGCACCAGCCGCGCCGCCGATCAAAGCACCTTTGCCCCGATCGCCTTTACCGGCAATCACGGCGCCGGCTACGGCACCACTACCCGCCCCGATGGCCGCTCCTTTGCCTTTGTTGCTCCAACCTTTCTTGGTGGTTTGGGCGTGGGCGAAGTTGGTGCTCAGCATAATCATGGCCACAATCATGGCCAAATATAACTTGAAGGGTTTCATGACTTCTTGATTTAATGAAAATGAACAATGGGATTATGCATCTCTAACGCAAGTAGCCGGGTCCAAGGTTACACGAAAGCTGAAGCACAAGCTACCAGCCATTATCCTACACTACCTCACAGCACTCACTTGGATTTCTACAAAAAAAGGCCGCACAATCTGCGCGGCCTTTCTACTAAACTACTGACTTTTAGATAATTACAAGCGACCTTCTTCGGCTGCCTTTTTCATCTTTTCGTTGGCATAGATTGCTACCTCTACCCGGCGGTTGGCTTGACGGCCTTCAGCAGTAGTATTGTCAGCAATCGGCTGCGTAGAGCCGTATCCTTTCGTGGAAATACGGGCCGCATCCACACCTTTCTGGCGCGTGTAAGCAGCTACCGATTCGGCGCGGCGCTCCGACAGCGGCTGGTTGATGGCGTCGCTACCGGTGTTGTCGGTGTGGCCTTCAATGAGGATATTGGTGTCGGGATATTTCTGCAGCGTGACGGCCATCTTCTCGATTTCCGTCATCGAAGCAGGGCGCAGCGTGGCGCTGTTTACGTCGAACAGGATGCCGGCATCAAAGGTGATCTTGATGCCTTCGCCTACGCGCTCAACTTTGGCGTTGGCCATGTCCTTTTGCAGCTCTTCGGCCTGCTTGTCCATCTTGCGTCCGATGAGTGCACCGCCGGCTCCACCCACAGTGGCTCCGATGATGGCTCCGGCTGCCGTACCCGATTTACCCCCGATCACGCGGCCCAGTACAGCTCCTGCTACCGCTCCGCCACCAGCACCTAGTAAGCCACCTTTGGCCGTTTTGCTCATGCCCGTTTTGCGAGCGCCAGTGCCGTTGCCTTCGGGTAAGTTGCTGGTGTTGCCCGTGTTACTGCCCGCATTCTGGGAGGTAGCACAAGAGCCCAACAGCAACGTGAGTGCCATGAAGAAAGAGAGAATGGATTTGGGAGATTTCATCAGATTAAAATTGGTGGAAAGAAAAAGAACAGTGGAGTTCGCTTCCGTTGGTGCTTTACTCCGCTTTGGCTAAAAATGTTCTTAGCACAGCAGGTGATGCCTGCAACTGATTGGGAGTGAACTAATAACCAGCCACAAAGCCAGAAAAGCCCAACATTCGCGCTCAGAACACGATTGTCAGGCTTTCCAAAAAGCTTGCCGAAAACGCAACGGCGCTATACCCGCTGTTTCGTCCGCGGGGCAGTGGCTTCGGCCGCCGCCGACACTTCCGCGGGGCGCAGCAGCAGCAGCAGGTCGGTGAGTTGCTGCTTCAGCTCTTTGCGGTCGACGATAAAATCGAGAAATCCGTGTTCCAGCACAAACTCGGCGCTTTGGAAGTCCTTCGGCAGGTCTTTGCCAATCGTTTCTTTGATCACGCGCGGCCCTGCAAACCCGATGAGGGCGCCGGGTTCGGCAATATTGAAGTCACCCAGCATGGCAAACGAAGCTGTTACGCCGCCCGTGGTGGGGTCGGTGAGCATCGAAATGTAGGGCAGACCTGCTTCCGACAGCAATGCCAGCTTAGCCGACGTTTTGGCCATCTGCATCAGCGAGTAGCCAGCTTCCATCATGCGCGCCCCACCCGATTTGCTGATCATCAGAAACGGCAGGCGGTTTTGGCGCGCGTAATCGATGGCGCGGGCAATCTTTTCGCCTACCACCGAGCCCATCGAGCCGCCGATGAATTTGAAATCCATGCACGCCACTACCAGGCCCAGCCCGTTTAGGTGGCCGTGCGCCGTGCGGACGGCGTCGCGCAAGCCCGTTTGCTTCTGCGTGGCGGCCACGCGCTGCGGGTAGGCTTTGGTGTCGACGAAGTGCAACGGATCGGCCGAGCTTAGCTCTGCGTCCAGCTCCACAAACTGGTTGTTATCGAACAGAATCTCGAAGTACTCGTCCGAGTCGATCCGATCGTGGTGGTTGCATTTGGCGCAGGTATAGAGCAGCCGCTTGTGCTCGGCCATGGTGGCTACCGTTTTGCACTCGGGACATTTGTACCACAGGCCATCGGGAGTTTCCTTTTTTTCCTCCGTCGGCGTGACAATGCCCTTTTCTACGCGCTTAAACCAAGACATATTGTTGAAATTATCGTGTATCCGTTACCCTACAGTTGGTAGCAAAGTTGCGAGTAAGTCAGACGAATCCGGCATTCAAAAGCCTAATTGTTAACTATCTGATTTACTGATGTTTGCATAAACAAAGGATAACTCTTTTCGTTACGCCAATGTGATGGACTCGTCGAGGTAGATGTCCTGAATCGCGTTCAGCAACTCCACTCCCTCGGCAAAAGGCCGTTGAAATGCTTTCCGGCCCGAAATAAGGCCCTGACCGCCCGCTCGCTTGTTGATAATGGCCGTTTTGATGGCCTGATCACGGTCGCCGGCGCCGAGGCTTTCGCCGCCGGAGTTGATCAGCCCAATGCGGCCCATGTAGCAGTTAACGACTTGGTAACGAGTCAGATCAATCGGATTATCCGACGACAGCGACTCATACATGGCCGGGTGGGTTTTGCCAAATTTGAGGGTCGTGAAGCCGCCGTTGTTTTCCGGCAGCTTTTGTTTGATAATGTCCGCCCCGATGGTCACGCCCAAGTGGTTGGCTTGGCCCGTCAGATCGGCCGCGACGTGGTAATCTTTGTCGGCAGTTTTGAAGGCGTTGTTGCGGGTATAGCACCACAAAACGGTGGCCATGCCCAACTCGTGCGCCCGCTCAAAAGCCGCCGATACTTCCTGAATTTGCCGGTTCGACTCGTCGGAGCCAAAATAAATCGTCGCTCCCACAGCCGTTGCGCCCAAGTTCCAAGCTTCTTCCACCGATCCAAACAGAATCTGGTCGAACTTATTGGGGTACGTAAGCAATTCGTTGTGGTTGATTTTCACCACGAACGGGATTTTGTGCGCGTACTTTCTAGCAACGGTGCCAAAGGTGCCAAACGTAGTCGCGACGGCATTGCAACCGCCTTCGACGGCCAGCCGAATGATGTTTTCCGGATCGAAATAGATTGGGTTGGGGCCAAACGAAGAGCCGGCCGTGTGCTCAATGCCTTGGTCTACGGGCAAAATTGACATGTAGCCCGTGCCCGCCAGGCGGCCGTGGTGGTAAAGCTGCCCCAGCGCGCGCAGCACTTGCGGCGTACGGTTGGAAGGCACAAAACAGCGATCCAGAAAATCGGGGCCGGGCTGGTGCAGCAGGTCCTTCGCCACGGTTTTGCACTCGTGCTGCAGTAGTGCTTCCACTTCGGCCGAGCGGGTGAAAGTTGCAGAAGCCATTTAGGGTTGGGTTGGGGAAAAGAGGCAGAGATCAGTGGACAAATATAGGTCGAAAATCGGTTTGCCGGAGGCCGTGGGTTGGAAGATGCGGCCTCCAGTGGCTACCTTGTCGCGGGTCTGTGTAGTCAGGTCGATTACCGGGCCCGAACCTCGTTTTACCAGATGTTTTCTCTGTGAAGTACTCCTCCCCTCTGCTCCTGACCTCGCTGGCGTTAGCGGCCTCCACGCTGCTTCCTAGCTGCGTGGCCTCCAAGAAATACGACGATTTGCGAGCCCGCCAGACGGCCACCGAAGAAGCCAAAGCCGACGTAGAGCGCCAGCAACGCCAAGCCGTAGCCGAGCTAAAAAAGGCCTCCGATGAACTGGCCGAGCTGCGCCTCACCAATCGCCGCCTCGTCGACGACTCAACGCAGACTGGCACTGCCCTGCGCCGCACGCGCACGCTTTACAATCAACTGACCGACAGCTACGATAAGCTGCTCAAAAACAGCGACCGCGCCATGGCCGATAAGTCGGCTGACTACAACAAAGTGGCGAAAGATTTGGCGCGCCGCGAAGCCGAACTCGGCGAACTCGACGCCAGCCTGCAAAAGACCAACGCCGATCTGAAAGCTCGGGAAGCCAAAGTGGCTGAGCTGCAACAAGCTTTGGCCGCCAAAGACAAAGCCGTTAACGACTTGAAAGCCAAGGTCAGCAACGCATTGCTCAGCTTCAAGGCCAGCGATTTGCAGGTAAAAATGAAAGATGGCAAAGTGTACGTGTCGCTTTCCGAACAACTCCTGTTTAAATCGGGCTCTACCAAAGTCGATCCGAAAGGCCAGGAAGCCCTGAAAAAACTGGCCACTGTGCTGCAAGAGCAACGCGACGTGAATGTTGTAGTGGAAGGCCACACCGACAATGTGCCGATTGTAAAAGGCACCCAAGGCATGCAGGACAATTGGGACCTAAGCGTCTTGCGCGCCACCGAAATCTCGCGGCTGCTCACCGCCGGCGGCGTAGCACCCGAACGCATCACGGCTTCGGGCCGCTCGCAGTATCTGCCTGTCTCTAAGAACGATACGCCCGCCAACAAAGCCCTGAACCGCCGCACCGAAATTATCCTGACGCCCAAGCTGGATGAACTCTTCAAGATTCTGGACACTAATTCTACTTCAGAAGCCAAATGATTGATAATCAATTATTTAATAAAAAGGCCCGTTCTCGCTGAGAACGGGCCTTTTTATTAAATGAGCCAACGAAACGGAACGTCAAGCGCCGTTAGTTGGTGGGCAGCGCTACCACTACCCGGACGAAATAGAAGCCGCCGTTGTAACCAAACTGGTTGGGGTTGTAGACGATGCGACCGCGGTTGGTGTTGTCGAGCGACGAGCTGTAGCTCGTAGTTGGGTCCACGGAGAAGTTCAACGGGTTGTTGCGCGGGTTGGCGATGAACTTATCGGGGTATACGTTGAAAATGTTGTTCACGCCGAAGGTAATTCCCAGTTCCTTAAGCACTTGCGCGGTTACGGTTAGGTCGGTAACCCACTTGGCCGAGAAGGTTTGGTCGATGAACGAGCGGGCCGGGTCGGCGTCTTTGTACTGCACTTCTCCAAAGCGTACGGTCCGGACTTCCACGTTGAAAATCTTGTAGCCGTAGTTGGCGGACAGGTTGATTTTGTTGCGCGGCTGGGCCGATTCGATGCGGTTGCGCTGCTGACGGTCGAAGAGCGTGTTTTGCAGGTTTTGCGTGGCCGTCACCGGCGCGTTGTCGATGGTCGAGGAGCTGCGGATTTTCCGCACTTTGGTTTCGTTGAAGTTGGCCGCAGCCGTGAATCCTACCCTGCTTTCACCAAACGTCAGGCGCTCATTGAACACCACATCGACGCCGTGGGTGCGGGTATCGATGGCATTGGCAAAGAACTGAACGCGACCAATTTCCGGATAAGAGGCCAGAATCTGATCGACGGTGCCCGTCGCCACGCCGCTGCGCGCAAACTGCGACGACAGCACAATGCGGTCGCGGATGTTGATGCGGTAGGCATCTACGGTCAACGTCCCCGTTTTGAAGAGGCGAGCCGTGAGGCCGAGGCTGTAGTTAGTCGATTTTTCCTGCTTCAGGGACGATACGCCGAAGCCCTTGGGCGTGTCGGTGAACTGGTTGCGCACCACGGGGTTATCGTTGCTGACGGTAAGTACCTGCTGCGGCACGCCGCTCACAAACTGGGTGCTGGTGTTGGTGAAATACCGTTGCTGCAACGAAGGTGCCCGGAAGCCGTTGCCCAGCGTGCCCCGAATAGCAACATCAGGCAAAATGCTGTAACGCGCTGACAGTTTGCCACTTACGTTACCACCAAAATCACTATAGCGCTCCGCGCGGCCGGCGGCACCTACGAGCAGCTTCTCGGTCAGGTCGCTTTCCAGGTCGATATACCCGGCAATGTTGGTGCGCGACTTATTTAGCGCATCGCTAGGCTGATAACCGGGAAACACCTGCGCCCCAGCCGCCGCAAAAGTTGCGGGCGTAGTGCCGGAAGCGGGCACTACCACGCGGCCACCGTTTACATAGGAACCTTCTTCGCCGGCTTCAATTTGATAATTGTCGCTGCGAAACTCACCGCCAAAAGCGACGTTGAGCGTGCTCAAGGAAGCTACGTCGGTAAAGCGACGCGTAAAGTTTAGGTTAGTAGTGTTTTGCCGAAACGCAATTTGACCGGCGTAAAACTCGGTGGGGCTGGTGCCCAGCGGCAGCGAAGCGTTGAGGGTGTTGGTGATGTCGAACTGGATTTCGTTGCGGCCGAAGGTGTTGCTCAGGTCGGCATCAAAGCCGGCCACCTTCGCCCGCAGCCCCACAATAAACGACTGATCGTTGATGGTGGTGTTGATGAACGGCAGAAACCCATTCGGATAAAGCCCCAGATCAATTTGAGTGGGTTGGTTGGGCAAGCGCGTAAAGCCGGCTGCTTTGCCCGTACGGTGCGTGATGCCCCCCGAAAGGTACGCCTCCAAGCCAATGGAAGGGGCCAGTCGGTAAGCCGAGTTCAGGAAGCCGCCGTAGTTGCGCGACTCCGATTGGCCCACACGCATGTCCTTCCGATCAAAGCCATTTTTGGCAACCAAAGCATCGTCTTCCGCTTTGAGGGCGCGGCGCTTGTCTTCGGTGTTGGCGCTGCTGGGGTACGTGCCGCCGCTGCCCAAGTAAATGAGCGGCGTGGTGTCGATGCCGGAGCGGTTAGTGTAGCCGCGGTTGCTAAACTGGCCGCTGACGTCCACATAGCCCCGGCCGCCAAGCCCCAGGCCCACGTTGGCATCGGCCTGGTAAAGGCGGCCGTCGCTCTCGTAGGTTTGCCCCACGGTGCTGCTGGCTTGCACGCCGGTGCTGTCGTCTTTGAGCTGAATATTGATGACGCCCGCAATGGCATCGGAGCCGTACTGGGCGGCGGCACCGTCGCGCAGGACCTCAATGCGCTTGATAGAAGCGTTTGGGATCACGTTCAAGTCGGTGCCGACCGATCCGCGGCCTACCGTTCCGTTGATGTTGACCAGCGCCGAAGTGTGGCGGCGTTTGCCGTTTACCAGCACCAATACTTGGTCGGGACCGAGGCCACGCAAGCTAGCCGGGTCTACGTGGTCGGTGCCATCCGATACTGCTTGGCGCGACGACTGAAACGAAGGCGCCACATAAGTAAGTATCTGACTAACATCTGTTTGTGCAAATGCCTTTATTTCGCGAGCCGAAATTACGTCGACCGGAGAGGTGGTCAGAATGTTGGAACGGCCTTCCGTAGCCCGCGAACCAGTTACTACCACCTCGTTCAGCTCCGATTGGCTTTCCGAAAGCCGGACGTCGAGGTTAGTGCGGCCGTTGACGGCAATTTGCTGCGAAACCTGCCCTACAGCCGAAAAAACCAGCGTGGCCGTGCCAGGCACCGCGATGCTGTAACGGCCTTCGCCGTCGGTGGAGGTGCCGTTGGTCGTGCCCCGCTGCAACACGGTCACGCCGGGAAGCGCCGCGCCGCTCGCGCCGGTCACGCGGCCCGTCACCGTAAGGTTCTGCGCCCACGCCTGGCTCATCGATATGAGCACTAGCAGCAGGACTAAGGGAAATAGTATCTGTTTTTTCATAAAAGTCAGGGAGAGTTAATAGGTTAAAAGAACGAGTTCGAGCTGCTCAGAATGTAGCAGCCAACAACACTGCTTTCAGGTCTATTGATCGAAGCTCAGCCTTACCAGCTTCGTAATGTAGAGAAATATTACAGCTTAAAATCCTAATAATGAAATTTTTAGCTATTCAATCGTTTGCTGTCGGCCATTTTTATTGGGCACGGCGAAGCCTGGTCGCGGAAGCGCGACCGTGCAGACTTCAAACTCGGATAAGCTTACTTTTCTGTAGCTCCTAAAAGGCCGCCGTTAGCGATTCGGGCTGCGGCTGCCTGTGCCACATCGCCAGCCAATGCTCTTTCAGCGGGGCACGCCGGTAAATTTTCCAGATGCCCAACACGATCACCAGGGTAAACAGCCCCGCCAAAAAACGGTAATCGAAGAACAGAATGCCGTATTTTTTGAGCCCCAGAAAATGCATCACCGACTCTAGGTTCAGAAAGTAGGCGATGGACGTGATCGCGTAAAGCACGTATTCGCGCGTCACGAATCCGTAAGCCGCCAAAAACAGAACGGCGGCATGCCAATACCGCTCGTGCATCTGGGTGTTGAAGTACGTAAACAGTAGCGGAACCAACCCGAAGCTCAGCAACACCAGCGCCAGCTGCTCTTTGCCCGGCCGCTGCCCCGTGAGCACACTCCGCACCGCCGCTACAAACAACGGCAACAGCGCCAGCCCCGCCGCGAGGAAGAACATGATTAGGCCCCAGTGCTTGTAGGTTATGTTCATAAACGTCCCAGTATCAGGCATATCCCGTAGCGGACTATTGGGTATCAGCAAATACCAGACGTTCGCGGCGTTCATGGTGATGAACGGGTAGCGATCGACGGCCGTGGTATTGATCTCGATGATCCGGCTTAGGTAATTGGCGTCGCCGCCCCAGATAAAAGGCGCGAGAATAAGCACTTGCAGCGCCACGACCGCGCCCGCCGTAAGCAGGAGTTTTTTGGGGGCTTGCACCCACTGCGGAAACCACAGAAACAGCAACGGCGGCAGGAAAATAATGGCCTGCGCTTTAGCATTGAGGGCCAGCACGTAAAATAGGGCACTCCCGACTGGCTGCCCCCGCACAGCTAACAGCGCCGCCACAAAAACAAGGCACGTGAAAATGCTGTCCACCTGAATCCAGATCAAGGTGTTGTAGAGGTACCCCATGTTGAAAAGCAGCAACAGCGAGAGCATAAACCGCCGGTCCCGATCCGAAACCAGCGAAGCCGCCAAAATAGCCCCGGCAAAGTCGAAGAGCAGGGTAAAGCCTTTGAGCAAATGAGGGTAATGGTGAATTTTTTCGACGCTGCCAGCCATCTTACCAAACAGGTATAAGATGTAGTGGTACAGCGGATTATAGTCGTTGTTACCGAGCCCATACACGTTGCCAAGCCCGCGCTCGAAGATGGTGGTGCTCCAGTGTACCCAGTAGAACATGTCTGACTCGAAGCCCGCGTGTGGCACAGCCAGCAGCAGCAGGATGAACAGCATTAGATAAAGCACTGGGTACTGGTAGTTTAGCTTCATAAGAAGGGCAACAACAGACGTAACAACAACGCGAGAGTACAGCACAACAACTAGTGCTCGGTACTACCCTCGCCATCCGGACAAAAATAGAGGAAATTTTCCCTGGCGTTTGGGTGCTCGGGAGGCATAAGCAGCAAGCTACAAGTGACGTTTCAGACTATCTATTAAACCATAAAATATTGACAATCAATTAATTGCGTTTAAATGTTACAGAAAGCCCTGAAATAAAAAACGGGGTGCTGTAAACTACTGACCGACAGCAATTTACAGCACCCCGTTTTAGAAATGACTTATCGGGCGGCTCGGTTACCCGATGGCTTGCTTCAGGTCTTCGATCAGATCTTCCACATCTTCAATGCCCACGCTCAAACGGATGAGCGAGTCGCTGAGACCGGCTTTCAGGCGCTCTTCGGCCGGAATGCTGGCGTGCGTCATGGTGGCCGGGTGCCCGCACAGGCTCTCGACGCCGCCCAGGCTTTCGGCCAAGGCAAACAGCTCGAGTTTTTCGAGCACTGCGATGGCGTCTTCTTTCCGGTCGCCGTCCAGCACAAACGAGATCATGCCCCCGAAGTCGCGCATTTGTTTAGCCGCCACCTCGTGATTGGGATGTTGCTCAAAACCAGGCCAATACACTTTCCCTACTTTAGGATGTGCCTGCAAATATTCTGCAATGGCCCGGCCGTTTTCGCAGTGCCGCTGCATCCGAATGTGCAGGGTTTTGAGGCCGCGCAACACCAGGAAGCAGTCTTGGGGGCCGGGCGTGCCGCCGCAAGCGTTTTGCAGGAAGCGCAGGCGCTCGTGCAACTCGTCGTCTTTCAGCACGATGGCTCCCATTACCACGTCGGAGTGGCCGCCCATATACTTGGTCAGCGAATACACCACCAAGTCGGCGCCGAGGTCGAGCGGGGTTTGCAGATACGGCGTGGAAAACGTGTTGTCGACGACCAGCAACGCGCCAGCCTCTTTGGCCACGGCCGCCGCCGCCGCAATGTCGATCACGTTGAGCAGCGGGTTGGTGGGCGTTTCTACCCAGATCAGCTTGGTGCGCTCGTTTACTTTTTCGCGCACGCTGGCCATGTCGTGCATCGGCACGAAGTGAAACTTAATCCCCAGGGGCTCATACACTTTCGTGAAAATGCGATAGCTGCCGCCGTACAAATCGTTGGTTGAGATTACCTCGTCGCCGGGCTTGAGCAACTTCACGATGCAGTCGGTAGCGGCCATGCCGCTGGCAAACGCCAAGCCGTGCTGGCCGTTGTCAAGGGCGGCCAGCGCATCCTGCAACTGCGTGCGGGTGGGGTTGTGTGTCCGTGAATATTCGTAGCCTTTGTGGTCGCCAGGCGAGCGCTGCACGTAGGTCGAAGTCTGGTAAATAGGCGTCATGATGGCGCCGGTTGTGGGGTCCGGGTGCACGCCCGCATGAATGGTTTTGGTACCGAATTTCATAAGTAGGTGGTTAGAAAGGCCACATGGGCACTTTGCGCGACTTGTTACTACGGCCTCAAAGGTAAGAAGGCCCACGAGACATTATTTTACCACCGCAAACACGTCCGTAATTCTTCGAAACACCCACGCGTAAGTCAGGAATAGAACCCGAAGCATAGCCGCCGAGTTGATTCCTACGTTTACCTTCGAGTTCGGGCCGGCGGTTGTGGCAGGCCCCTTTTGTTGCTGCTTATGTTCCTGAAAGAGCTTTTCCAGAAAAACGCCTCCACCCTGCTTTCCATGTTTTTGCTGGTAGCCCTGCCCTTGCTCGGCAGCTCTTCGCTCACGATCCTGCTGTACCGGCACCAAGCGCTACTTCAACATCTAAGCAATTGGCAATCAATACTTTATTTCATCGTGATTGCCTTCACTATGGCGTTTGCCTTCACGCCCACCACCTTTGTGGCGCTCGTGACCGGCTTTTACTTCGGCTGGTCGGGGCTTCCGGGCATGGTAGCGGCTTATGCCTTGGCCGCGGCAGTTGGCTACCGCATCGCCACTTCCCTCGATCACGGCAAAATGCTCGCCTTCCTCAGCCATTTCCCAAAGGCAGATGCCGTCATGCGCGAACTGAAGCACGAAAGCTGGCAGCTCATCCTGCTGACGCGCATCTCGCCCGTGCTGCCCTTCGCCCTGATGACGTTTGTGCTGGCCGTGATGCGCGTCAATCCGCGGCGCTTTTTGCTGGCCTCGGTAGTAGGTATGCTGCCGCGCAGCTTGTTTTTCTACTGGCTGGGCACCAAAGCGCAGGATGTATTCGCGCTGGTGCGCAATCCTGATACAGGTACGGCGGGCAAACTGCTGCTGCTGGGGCTAGTGGTGGTCTCGCTGTTTGGGCTCTACTACGTATTCAACCAAGCTCTGAAGCGCGCCCTTGGCCGAAGCGCTACCGAGCAGCATAAAAAAAATTAAAACTGACTTTCAGCAGGTTGCGGGACTGACAGTGGAAATTTTCGCTTAAAACTACCCTGTCTCTTGCCCGACTAAACTTTTACCTGCTATCTTTGTGCTCCGCAAAGGAAAAATGGTTGTGTAGCTCAATTGGATAGAGCATCTGACTACGAATCAGAAGGTTTAAGGTTCGACTCCTTACACGACCACAAAAAGGCCCTCAACAGCATGTTGAGGGCCTTTTTTATTTTCCGGATAAGTATTTTACAGCCGCTAACCTCTCAGGCTCATTGAACAACGAGTCGGCGGCTCGCGATGCCGGCCGTTGAAGTCACTTGCACTAGGTAAAAACCAGGTGCCAGCCCGCGGAGCGAAATGTCCAGGGGGCCGCGCTGATTGACCAGCTGCATTTTCCGAACGCAGCGGCCTTGGCTGTCGACTAGGCTAAGCAGGTTTGCGCCGTTCCAGTTGGCTAGCTGTATTGTCACGGATTCGGCGGCGGGGTTAGGGAAGACCCGCCATTCCAGCGTAGTTGAACGGGTCTGGGCCGTGGTTACTCCGCCCAATAGCTTGGCCACAAACCCCGTATACAAGCCGCTGTTGGTAAGAGCAGTGGTTCCAAAAAGGGCGCTGGGACTCAGGAAATAGCCCGTTACCAGCACGTTGCCGCTAGCGTCAACGGCCAAACCTCGGCCGGTATCGTCGGCGGTGCCGTCGGCTTTGGCGGCCCATTGCCATTCGCCTTCCGGATTTAGCTTGGCCACGAACAAATCAACGCCCAACGGACCGCTATTGGTCAAATTGCTCAGGCCGAAAAGGCTACTAGGACTCAAGAAATAACCCGTTACGACCGCATTCCCAGCGCCATCTACGGCAATACAATTGCTACGGTCGTCGGCGAGGCCACCTGCTTTTACGGCCCATTGCCACTGGCCGCTGGGGTTGAGCTTGGCCACGAATACGTCGGAAGACCCACTACTGGTAAGCGTGGTGGTGCCGAAGTCGGCGCGCGGGCTTAGGAAATAGCCCGTTACCAGCACGTTGCCGCTTTTGTCCACGGCGACGCTATTGCCGACATCGGTGCCGGCGCTGCCGCCTGCTTTGGTGGCCCATTGCCATTCGCCTTCCGGATTTAGCTTGGCCACGAACACGTCCGTGGAACCGTTTTCAGCAGCAAGGGAAGTCGCGCCGAAGCGCACGTCGGGGCTGTTGAATTCTCCGGTCAGGAACACATTGTTGTTGCCGTCGAGGGCTACACCAGCAGCGCTTTCATTGCCCGTGCCGCCCGCCCTGATGGCCCATTGCCATTGCCCAGCGGGGTCGAGTTTGGCTACGAACAGATCCAGGCTCATCAGGGTGTTGTTGGTGAGGGTCATAGGCCCAAAACGTGCACTAGGACTAAAGAAGTCGCCGGCTATCAGCACGTTACCGCTTTTATCGAGGGCAATTTCGTTTACTCTTTCAACCTCTACCCCACCAGCCCCGACCGCCCATTGCCATTGGCCGGCCGGGTCGAGCTTGGCCACAAACACGTCGGAGCCGCCCGTATTAGTGAGCGTAGTGGCACCGAAGTCGGCGCGAGGGCTCAGGAAATTGCCGACGATGTACACGCTACCGCTTGCGTCCACGGCCACGCCGGTGGCAGCATCGATGCTGGTGCCGCCCGCTCGCACAGCCCATTGCCATTGCCCAGCGGGGTCGAGCTTGGCCACGAATACGTCGGCTGAACTTTCGCTCGCAGTGAGCGTGAGAGTGCCAAAACGGGCGTTGCCAATAAATGATCCCACCACGTACACGTTGCCGAGGGCATCGACGGCTACTTTCTGGCCAGCCACGCTGCCCTCATCGGCGGTGGGTTTTTCAACCAGCGTAACCGGGCTTATTGCCTGCGCCCACTGCCAGGCTGGAGTCTGCGCCCAAGCGGGAGTCGCAAGCGACCAGCACAAAATTAGTAATAGAATGAGCCGTACAGGCTGCCACAAAAAACGGGTAGCATTGTTCATGGCACCGCAAGAATTAAAAGGTTGATAGCCAAACCACTGCAGACGAAAAACAACGTCATCTGCTACTTCCATAACGCTATCTAAAATAGCGATTCTCTAATGAATGACAAAAATTTTAAATAATAAATATTATATTTATTATCTCTATAATCCTATATCAAAGCAATATTACTGTACTCATCACATTTTGTCCTCGCTTAAGAAGCTAGTTGACACTTACGTTTTCTTGCTAAAGTCCTGTGGCAAACCGACGTCCCTATCGTAAATAATTGCTAATCAATTTTTTACGATAGCCAGCAAAACAAACATTTGGCATTATTTATTGCCCTCGGGTTCGTGCGTATCTTTGCGGGCCGGCAGAGCCGGTATGCCGCAGAAGTTTGGCGACGGCCGCGCGGACCCCTTTCGCGCGGCGCAACGCGCCTAATGCGTTGGCGGACTGATTTTTGGTCGGTCGGCCAACATCCTCAACGATTCTGCGGTTTTCGTTGTTATTAGATTGGCATGAAGCCATTTTCCTGTACCTGCTATTCATGATGAATTCTATCTCCACCGATATCTGCATTATCGGGGCCGGCCCAGTGGGGCTGTTTGCTGTGTTCGAAGCTGGATTGCTGAAGTTGCGTTGCCACGTAGTCGATGCCCTGCCCCAAGTAGGGGGTCAGCTTTCCGAGATTTACCCCAAAAAACCCATCTACGACATCCCGGGCTACCCCGAGGTACTGGCCGGCGACCTGGTGCAGAACCTGATGCGTCAGATCGAACCCTTCCACCCTACCTTCACTTTGGGCGAACGGGTAGAGCGTTTTGCCAAGCTCGAAGACGGTTCGTTTCAGCTGTTCACCACCGACGGTACCGAGATTTTGTGCAAGGCTATTGCCATTGCCGGCGGCCTCGGCTCGTTTGAGCCCCGCAAGCCTGCCATCGATGAGCTGGAGAAATACGAAGGCGGCCGCGGCGTATATTACATGGTGCGCGACCCCGAGCATTTCCGCGACCAGCGCCTGGTGATTGCCGGCGGCGGCGACTCGGCGCTCGACTGGACGATTTTCTTGGCCGACGTGGCTAAGGAAGTTACGCTGGTACACCGCGGCACCATGTTCCGCGGCGCAGCCGACTCGGCTGAGAAGGTGAAGGCGCTGCACGAAGCCGGCAAGGTGCGGCTGGTGCTGTCTTCGAATGTCAGCCATGTGCACGGCCAGGAAACGCTGGAAGCCGTGACCATCACGGCCAACGACGGCACCACCGAAACCGTCACCACCGATGCCTTTATTCCGCTGTTTGGCCTGACGCCTAAGCTCGGCCCGATTGGCGAATGGGGCTTGGAACTGGAAGATGACGCGGTGAAAGTCGATACCGTAGATTATTCTACCTCGTTGCCGGGCGTGTACGCCATCGGCGACATCAACACGTATCCGGGCAAGCTCAAGCTCATTCTGTGCGGTTTCCACGAAGCCGCGCTCATGGCCCAGGGTGCTTACAAATACATTTTCCCCGACAAGAAATACGTGCTGAAGTACACCACCGTCAACGGTGTACCTACGCTGTAAGCCGGTTTTGGGAGGGTGGTTGCCAGAAGTTGAAAATAGGTGGTTAGTTTGCTACGCAAACAGACTGCTTAGCTAGTCACCCACTGGCAACCACCCTTTTCCTACCGACAAGCCCTAAGATATGAGTCCAGACTTTACTGAAGTACGCATTTACGTTGAGGAGGCACCGGGTCAACGCATTGAGATTCAGGCCCCTACCGATATGAACCTGAGCCTCATGGAAGTGCTTAAAGCCAGCGGCTACGACATTCAGGCTACCTGCGGCGGCATGGCCCTGTGCGGCACCTGCCACGTGGAAGTGCTGGCCGGCCCCGCCCTCGACGAGCCCAGCGACGACGAGATGTATATGCTCGAGAGCCTGCCCATCCTCAACGAAGGCAGCCGCCTCTCGTGCCAGATCCGCATTACCCCGCGCCTCGATGGGCTGGTGGTGCGACTCATGCCACAAATGGCTTAGAACCAACTCCTTACATAACAGATTCTGGTTTCACCATATCGCTGTTACACACAGAAGGCGCGCCATTGTGGCGCGCCTTCTGTGTTTGGGCTACTCTTCAATGGGTAGGGCGTTTAGCGCCGCCGATGGGAGCTGGTAGTTTTGTGGTGAGTCGTTGACTTCTTGGCCGTTGATTTCTTCGATGAAGACTTTTTAGAGCTCGACTTCTTGGCACTCGTTTTCTTTCTGGCGGACGAGTGCGCGGCCGTGCTGCGGCCGTGCGACGAGCTAGACCGACGACGGTGCGAGTTGTGGGTAGCAGTCGTTTTGGACGCAGCAGCTTCTTCGGCTGGGGCAATTTCTTCGGCTTCCTCGGCGGCATGCGCGGTTATGTCGGTAGCCGAGGCCTGGTCGGTAGCAGAAGGCTTGAGCGCCGCGGCGCGCTTGCGGCGCACGGGCATCAGGAAGTCCCGCTCGGCCCGCTCGCGGGCGGTGAGCTTTTCTTCGCCGGGTAGCGCTGGCGTTACGGGTAACGCTACTTTGCCTTCGGGAACGGACGGACCGGAATTCTTTTTCGCACTTTGAGCGAAGACCGGCGCACTGCACAAAAGCAGACCGGCGAGCACATATATCTTTCGTAGCGGCATCGTTGCAAAGGGATTGGAAAGAGCAAAAGTACCACAGCCTGAGCATATTGACAACCCAGGCCCTTACCGCGCCGCCCTGAAAGCGGCTTTCCGCAGCGTCAGGCAACATTCACTCCTGAAAAATGCAATTGCCCTTACCGAGCCTTTTCCGGCTCGATCCGAAGCCGCTCGCCGGCCGAATGACTGGTGAATTCGGGCGCGTAAAGGCACTGAATCTGACTTAAGCCACCCGAAAAATTGCCGCTTTGCGCCGCCCGCAATCGGTACTCAAATACATGCGTACCCTTGGGCAGCTGCCCCATAAAAAAGTTGGTAGCCGCATCGCGCGGGCTCTCGTAGTAGCCCAGCCCGCCTTGGTAGCGGTAGCCGCTCGTCTGGCTGATGGGCTCCAAGCCGGCGGCGCGCTGGTCTTTGAGGTGCACGTATTCTAAGTCACGGTCGGTACGCAAGACGAGGCGCACTACCAACGCATCCCCAACGCGTAGCGGCGTAGTAGCCGTGAGGCGCTCGAGCACCGGACCGCCCGCCGTGCGCTGCTCCCGAAAAAGCTGCCGCTCCACCTGCAACGGCGTAGCGGCAGGCGTAATCTTATCGAGCTGCTCGAAATACTGCCAGTACAATGCGCCCCACGCCACGCCTGCATCGGGCTTGCGGATGCTTACGCGGCCCTGCGTAGGCTTGATTTGCTCGGCGGAAAAAGTCGTTCTGAAATAGCCGGTACCCGCTTCCGTGGCGTTGGGTTTCACGACCGCGCCACCGACTGCAACCTCCAGCGGCTGAGCAGGTTGGAGCCAGTCGGAGCCGCGTAGCAGGAGGGCGTAGCAGGCATCCGCAGTCGCGCGGGTACTTTCCCAGTTTTGAGTTTGCTTTTGGCGCAGCAGCCACAGCTTCATTTCGTCAACCGATTTCTGATCGTTGGCGACTTCGTCAAAGGCCTCAATCAGAGTGGCTTGAGTCTCGGTTGGGGCTTCGCGCCAGTAGTAACCGCTGCGCACTTCTTTCCAGTACATACCCAGCTCGTCGCTGTGCAAGGCGTTCTCTGCCAATGCCTTCATAATATTTTGACTGACAGACGATTGCGCAGAAGCCCGATGCAGTGTTAGTGCGATAAAGCCCTGCAAATAACGATTCTGGGTCGGCCAAAATGTAGCTGCTTGCTGGCGGTAATATTCGAAAGCCGGCTGATCGGCTTTGGCAACGGGCTGCTTCGACCAGAAGCTGCGGGCGTACAGCGCTTGAATGTGTATATCACCCAAATGGTTCTTTTTCAGATCAATACCTTTCTGGCGACGCAGTTCGGAGTAGTCTTTTTGCAACTGCGCGTCGAGGTAGTGCAGGGCTTTGGTGAGAATAGGCCGGGCGCGCTCGTCCTGGGCGGCATCGAAGGCGCCGAGGCGTTGCAGCTTGCCAAAACCCGCCACAATGAGCTGGGTGATGTAGCGGTCGTCGGGCATCTTCTCGAACCACGGAAAAGCACCGTTGGGCTGTTGCAGCTGGGCCAATTTGGTGAGGGCCTTGGCGGTTTCGGTACGCAGGTGGTTTTCGTCGAATAGCTCGCCGAGGCGACGCATACGGTCGGTATCGGTTTGGCCGTCGCGCACCCAGGGCGTTTCCTGGAGCAGCAGGTTTTTCAATTCCTGGTTTTGCTCCAGCTTGCTGCGCAGGGCATTTTTGTCGCCGCTGGTGGCAGCCCGCTTCCACGCCTCCAGCACCGGCCGGATACGCGGGTTTTGGGTGAGAATACGGGCGGCCAGCAAGTTGGCATATAACCTACTGAATGTCTGCTCACTACATTCATATGGATACTCCATCAGATACGGCAGCGCCTGCACCGCGTACCACGCTGGGTTCTGGGTCATTTCCAGTGTAAGCGAGTAGTTGCGACGCGTAGCTGACGTGGTGCTCGTGAGCTTTTTCAGCTCGAACTCCTTCGCACCCGCGCCCCGCACCGACAGCGGCAACGACTCCGTGACGAGCAACCGATTGGGCAGCACGGGCAGCGTGTTTTCCTCGCCGTCAGAAAATTCGCCGGCCTGCGCAACTACGCGGTACGTAACCGCTTCCAACGGAATTTCCTGGCCTTCTGGCACTTGCAAATTCCAGCCGAGCGCCAGGCTTTGATTGGCTTTCAGCCTGAATTTTTGCCGGGCTTTGCCCTGCAACAGCTTTGCCTCGATGGGTTGCTGAGTGCGGGCGTCAAACAGAAACAGCTGTGCGTTGCCACTCAGCGCTTTAGCCGTGAGGTTGCTGAGCTTGGCCGTGAGCGTCAGCTGGTCGCCTTCGCGGAAAAAGCGGGGCGCGTTGGGCGTGACTTGCAGCTGCTTCTGTGTCACCAGCTCGCGGCGGAGCAGGCCGCTGTGCAGCTGTTGGTCGTGGGCCAGGGCCAGCAGCTGCCAGCGCGTGACGGCTTCGGGCATTTGAAATTCCAGCACAATTTCGCCCTTGTCGTTGGTGCGCAGGTCGGGCTGCCAGAAAGCGGTTTCCTGGAGGTTTTTGCGGGCTTGAATCAGTGAGAGATCGGGTTCACGGCCAGATGACTTGCGTTCAGAATTAGCTACGCCACCGGCAGCTGCGCTTATCTCTTCATCCTTTTTGACCATCGGCGCGGCAAATTTCACCGAGCGGCTGGCACTAGCTCTTGGTGCTGACGCAGCTTTATTAGGCAGTGCTTCTTGGTCGGCAATTTCTAAGTCTGCGCCATTATCTGTGTTGCCCATGATGCTAAATCGGCCATACAGCCGTGTTCCGGGTGCAGGAGGCAATTCAGCTTCCGGAACGCCATCATATTCCCAGTTATTCAACAAAGGATAATAGCGACTCTCGCTTATGATTTCATACCCGTCATTGGCGAAGAAAAGAACCTTGGAATTCTCCGTTTCAAACTGCCCATTCCACGCTAGCAAAGCCGGGAAATACGACTTCGGAAAGCTCAGATTCTCAAATGCATGCACCCGAAATACGTCTAGGGACTGATCGTAAAGCGTTGCTAGCAGCTCAGCGGCAGCGGGTTTGCCGTCGGCGTTTTGAATTGTGACGCGCCAAGTTTCCTTCTGGCCGGGTTGGAGGCGGTCGCGGAAGGTGGCGATGTTCAGGCGCAGCGGTGCTGGCGGCGTCGCAATTTGCACCGTGGCCGTGTGCATATACAGGCGATTGTCGCGCACCTGCGTGGCGTGGAAGTACAGCTGGGTTTCGCCCAGCGTTGCTGGCACCGGCACGGCCACGAGGCGCTGTTCTCCCGCCGCAAGCGTAAGCCATTGATGTAGAAGCGTTTGCCCTTTGGCTTCAGCTTCTACCAGAATGCGGCTTTCGGCCTCGCTGCTGCCCACCAGAAATTGCGCCGTTTGGCCGGGCCGCACGCTGTCCTGCACAGTCACAAACCAGTCGGGCGTCGGAACCGGAAGCTCTTTGGCAGCGGGGTCGTAGAGTGTAAAGTAACGCTCGGCTTTTGTGGGCTGCTTGTCAGCATCTTCAGCGGTGGCTTCAAGCACGTAGCGGCCGGGCGTTTGCTGGGCCAGCGGCGCCGACAGCGCCAGCAGCAAAGGCGATTTTTCGGTGTCGAAACCCTGTTCCAACACCAATGTGCGGGACCATTTGCTTTCGTCAGCTTCGTCGGCGTAGGCATCATGCGGAAATTTCTGCACAAACAACTCCTTCGTTAAAGCCTCAACATCAGTCTTTTCCCAAAGACGCGGGCGCAGGCCTCGCGCGGGCGGCGTCAGGCGGTAGAGGCGCAGCTTGCCTTGCGCGGGCACGGCTTCGCCCGCGGCATTCTGGGTGATTAAGCTTAGCGCGGGAATCTGCGCCCGATTTAGAAGTTCCGGCACTTCCAGGCGCAGCGTGAGTGCGCTGGTGCCCAGACTCACGCTTTGCTGCCCGGTGCGGGTTTCGCCGGCCGCGTCGGTCACGTCGGCGGTCACTTCAAACACGTAGCCGGGACGCCAGCCGCGCTGCTTTTGCGCCTCTTCGTCGGCCAGAGCCGTGAACGTGACCCGGAAGCCGCCCGCCGAATCGGTTTGGGCCGTGCCGTTGGTGATCTCAACATCCTGCCGCTCAACGGGCTCTGGAAACCGAATCAGGGCGTCGCCATACGGCCGGAAGAAGGGCCACACGGTGCGGCGCACCACGCGGTAGCGCACCGTGGCGCCGTCGATGGGCTGACCGGCGTAGGCGGTGGCTTTGCCCTGCATCGTCACCGATTTGCCAAGCTGGGGCGCGCCCTTCACCGGCTCAAACGCAACCTGAAACATGGGCCGCTTGTAGTCTTCCACCGCAAACGACACGCTGCCGTCGTCGGTTTGCAGCGACATCTCGCCGTTCAGTAAGCTAGTCGGCAGCACCAGGGAGCCGTGGAAAGAGCCGAAGTCGTTGGTCGTAAAGGGCAGCGTCTGCACGACTTGGCCGTTCACATCCACAAAGCGCAGGGATACAGCGCGTTGCGTAAGCAGCTGGCTTTTGCCGGCGCGGCTTTCGGTCAGGATGCCCTTGAAGTATAGCGTCTGGCCGGGACGATAAATGGCGCGGTCGGTATAGAGAAACGTGCGGCGCTGCGCTTGATCGTCCTGCACTTCCAGCCGCCGCGGGCGGTAGTAACTGTAGCCCGTTTCAAACAGAGAATCAGTGCCTTGGGTGAGTAGCAGGGCCCGAAGCTGCGTGTTCTCGCCCGTCTTGACACCTACCGGAATTTGCGCTACGCCTTCCGCATTAGTCGTTACGGCAGTACCGCGCCGGGGCTTGTATTCGCGGGATTTTTGGTCGTAGTATTCGTAAAACGGCAGCACGTGGGCTCCCGCGAGCGGCGCACCGCTTTGGCGATGCAGCACCAAAACTTCGGGGCCTTCGCTGTCGGCACTGCCACGTTTCACTTGGCTTAAAGCACTTACCTGCAGTGAATTATACACCGTCGTCAGGCCGCCGCGCGCTTTCACCGGGTTCTCTTCGGCCGTGCTGACCACGATAAGATAGCGCCCCAGTGGCAGCGCCGGCCCCGCCTGCTGCACCGAATGCGACTTGTAATCCTGCGAACCGGGTACGTCGAGGGACCAGGCAGCAACTGGCTTGGCAGCTAAAGCACGGGCATATCTTTTGGCAAACTCTTGATTATTAGAGTTTTGATTAAAATTGTTTATTATCTGAGCCGTACTTATTCGATATGCTTTAGCGTATAGCCGCTTCACGTTGCGCTGCTCCAAGCGTAGCAGCCACGGCTGGTTGGGCAGCACCACTTCTTCCGTCGCGAAACGCAGCTCAACCGCCTCGATACGCTTGCGCAAAGCCTCGCTTTGTTGGGCACCGCGCGATTTGGGGAAACGCCGCACGGCTTCGCGGCACAGGATCAGGGCCTGCGCCGGCGAGCTTTCCTCCACATTGTCGGCCTCGGCAAAGAGAAATTCTGTGCTGATGGATAAGGCTTTGTACGTGTCGGCGGCGCGGGCCAAGGCCTGCCGAAACAGCGAATCTTTGTTGGCAAATTCGGCGTGCTCTTGCACCAAGCGCAGCCGCTTCAGGTCCACGTCGGCCAGTGCAGGCAGGTTTTGGGCGTCTTTCAGACGGAACGCGGTGAGTTGTTGCAACGCGCGCAGGGCGTAAAACTGGCCGTTGAGCGAATCGGCTTTGGGGAATTCCAACGGCAGGCGCGCAAACTCGGCGGCGGGCGCCAGCAAAGCCGGGTTGGCCAGGCGAAACTGCTCGGCAGGCCGCGTGATATAGAATTCGTCATTCTGCAAACCATCGATGGCACGGTGCGCGAGCAGGTCATACAGCGTGGGGCGCAGTTGGCGGCCTTCGGCATCGCCGCCGCGGATGGCGTCACCTAAGTCCTTGAGCAGCAGCTGTTGCTGGCGTTGGGGCTCGTCGCTGAGGGAAGCGTGGTAGTGCTCGACTACGGCAGCGCCAAGGCGAGCCGCATCCCAAGTAGCCAGGCCGGAAGTGGCCGTGGTGTCGGTGGCGGGGCCGGTGGCGCCGGGCGTGCGGTCGTAGAGCTGGCCGCGGTGCTGATCGTAGTACGTGGCGTAGAGCTGCGCCAGCAACGAATGCAGAATAGGACGAGCCGGAAACTGCGCCGTTTGCAAATCATTCTGAATCAAATCGATAGATTTTTCATCCGAATCTTCCTCTTTGGCTTCCAGCAGTCGCAGCTTATAGAGCAAGGCCCGCAGATACTCCGGCGTCTGTTGCTGCCGGCGCGCCTGCTGGTAGATTTCCTCCACGAGCTTGCCGGCCGAAGCGGTCTGGTTTTTCTTCAGGAAAGCATCGATCTGTTTCCACTTTTTGGCGTTCGCACCCGGCGGCACGGGCGCCGACGAGCCGACCGTGAAAACCAACACGCATAGCAGCAAAAACAAAGGTAGGGAGCGCATAGCAGCAGAAATTTGAAAGCGAAAGCAAGATGTCAAAAATCAGATGCCTTGCTGAGTTGAATTCCACACGCGCCTCCCGACTATTTGTATTGTTATGCTTAAAAACGTGTGATGAGCCCCACTGTATTGCCTCCCTTTTTTAGCTTTCTAAGACGGATTCTTTCCTCAATTACATTATAAAAATATGCAAATCCTTACTTATCAGCTTATTATGTTTCACTCGCGTTTTGAGTGGCTCAACTGTTTCTCAAGCCCAAATTCAGATTCGAATGGCGCCTATCCCAGTGCGTGTTGGTGTGCGTGTGGGGGGGCAACTATTCTACCCAAACCAGCATTCCTGGCCGCTCGTCGGTGCTGGGCGCGCAAGCTGGCGTCGTTTTTCAAGCTCAATTTGGGAAGTTGGCCCTACAGCCGGCACTGGTGTTTTCGCAGCGCGGCTACCACGAAGACAACACCTACATTGTTGACAACATCGATGAGCCGGTCTACCACGCCCGGTCAGTGACCACCACCCGACTTAACTACTTGGAGTTGCCGATCCACTTTGTGCACACCTTCAGTGGACCCATGGGGCTACAACTTTTTGCCGGGCCCTACGTGGCTGCATGCGTGGGCGGCCGCCAGCGGTATCAGAATTACGCTGGCAGCCTGACTAGCCCGCTATCGGCTCAGGATGGCGGACGATCGCGGTTACTACCTCGGAAGAAACCACCTGGAGGGCTGCAACTGCTTGTACCGCTGCCGAACGCGGGCCTTAATGGGGCGTAAGCTACCAACGGGGCTCTTGGCAGGGGCAGCTGGGCTACAGCTGCGCCTTCACCCCAGGCGCCAACACTTACGTCGGCGACCAGAGCTACAAGCCAAAAAACTGGGCAGTTCAGCTGACGCTCCCGTATTTCTTCGGCGGTGAGTAATCCTGATCTCCTGTTTGCAAAAGCCTGCAATCTTCGCTATTGCAGGCTTTTTTGTGCTTGGGTTTGCGCTGACTTCGGCCTCATAACTCCCCCACACTCATCTCATTATAGAAATATTTATTTCCGCTGTTTTCTTCCCTGTTTTTCCTTGCGATACCAACGGACCTGAACTACCTTTCTTCATACAATCGCGCCGCCGGCGCTGTCGTTTTGAAAAATCCGCCAATCTACGTCGAAACCTTCATCCAATGCCCGATGGAGGATCTTTGGGAGCACACGCAGCGGCCCGAGCTGCACCAGCAATGGGATTTGCGCTTCACGGAAATTGAATACTTGCCTCGCCCCTCCGAAACCGCACCGCAGCAGTTTCTGTACGCCACGCGCATTGGCTTTGGGTTGGGCATTGCGGGCCGGGGCGAAAGCGTGGGCACGAAGGAGAAAAACGGCGAACGGACTTCGGTACTGAAGTTTTGGTCTGATGAATGGGTGTCACTGATCCGTACCGGCTCGGGCTACTGGAAATACATCCCGACCACCGATGGCTTGCGTTTTCTGACCGGCTACGACTACCAGACGCGCTTCGGGGCACCCGGCCGCTGGCTCGACCGGCTGGCGTTTCGGCCGCTCATTGGATGGGCCACGGCTTGGAGCTTCGATTGCTTGCGGTTGTGGCTGGAAAAAGGCATTTCGCCCGCGGCTTCGCTGCGGCTGGCGCTCATTCAGCTTTTGGTGCGGGTGTCGCTGGGCTTTATCTGGGTGTACCAGGGCGTGGTGCCGAAGTTGCTGTACCCAGACACCGGCGAACTACGCATTTTGCAAGGCGCGGGCTTTTCGCCCGCGGCAGCGCACCGCGTGGCCGCAGTGGTAGGCATCGGCGAGATTTTGTTTGGCCTATTGTTTTGGCTGCGGCCAGTGCGCCTGTTGCGGCCCGTGTACTGGCTAAATATGGTAGGCTTGGTCGTCTTGGGCGCAGGCGCGTTGTTTAGTCAGCCGGCCGTTTTTGCAGCGCCCTTCAACCCCCTGACGCTGAATCTGGCGATGGTGACGCTGGCCGGTGCGGGCTTGCTGACTTTGTCCGATGACTTACCAAGCGCGACTCGCTGCCTGCGTCAACCTCCTGCATATCCCCATAACTGATTACTAATCTGTTACTTATGCAATCGATTTATCAGCAACAACTTGGGGCCGATTTTCAGAAGCTCCACCCCCGCATTCAGGAGCGGCTGGCTTTTTCCAGCGCCGACAACCGGGCTTTCATCGGCGAGGGCACCATGGAGCGCGTGTGGCACGGACCGTTTTACACGCTGCCTTTTTTGCGCGTCGGGCTGCTACGCAACATCATGTTTCCGGATGCCGGTCAGAACGTGCCGTTTCGCATCGAGAACTACGCGTACCGCGATTCCTTCGGCCGCGAAACCGTGACCTGGATTCGTCGCTTCAGCTTCCCCAACTGCACACGCTGCTTCGACGCCACCATGATACGCAGCGCTTCCCGCAATTGCATCGTCGATTACTTGGGCACGCACCAGCACCTTGCCGTGGATATCGATTTGGCCGTGACCGAAAGAGGCGGCTTGCGCCTGCGTTCCGGCGAACAGCGCTTCTACGAAGGCCCCATCAAGTTTCGGTTTCCTATGCTCATGTCGGGCCTGGCCGATGTAGAAGAATGGTATGACGACGATGCCGACTGCTACCGCATCAAGGTGGAAGTGCTTAACCCCGCTTTTGGTAAGCTTTTCGGCTATCATGGCTCCTTTCGCCCGACTTGGCGCACGGTCACGCAGCCCGAAATTCCGGCCTATGCCCTACCACAACGCGAAGAAGTACGGGAGTAAGCGAAATTTACCCCGAATTCATATTTACAAAATATTGATAGTCAAGTATTTATAAGCACATGAACCCTAATACCGCTGCTGCTTATCTGCAACTCACGCCGCGTCAGCGAGTGGTAGAGTTGGCGCGCCCGTGGGTGCTGGTGGCTCTCTATATTGGGACAGCAGTAGCGGGCGCTTGGTGGCTGGCCGTACCGCTGGCCGTGGCCGTGTGCCTAGCGGCCTTTGTGCAAATGCACGATGCCATGCACAACGCTCTGGGCTTGTCGAAAAAGAACAACGAACGCGTGCTGACGCTCAGCGCTTTGCTAATTCTGAAAAGCGGCCAAGCCATGCAGGTCACGCACTTGCGTCACCACGGTCGTTGCCTCACCGACGATGACCCCGAAGGTGCGCCAGCTACGTGGAGCTTTGCGCGGGTGCTTTGGCAGGGCCCATACCACATCCTGATGTTGCGCCGCGAGTCGTTGCGCATTGCGCCCAAAACCCGCAACCGGCAGCTGCTCGAAACGGCCGCTACGGTATTTATATTGGCCGTTTTTGTGGGCCTATATTATTATCTCGATTCGGCTATTGGCTTGGTATACTGGGCAGTAGCTTTTCTGATGAGCGCCACGATGCCCATTTGGGCTTCATATGTGCCGCACCACGTAGCTTCTCGCAATCCGGCGGCCCGCGTCGCGGCGGCGATGGCCCAAATTTGGACGCCGGTGGTGTCGTCCTTCGCTTTTCACCACGTGCATCACCATTACCCGCGCGTCCCGACGGCGCTGCTGCACCGGGCCGCGGCTGAGTTACCCCCGCCGCCGGAAGAACACCATCACTAAGGATAACTCCTTTAATAAACAGCTTACAATCTACACCAAGCTTTCGGACAAGTGGCTAGGCCGGGTTTCGCCATCTAACACGCGCTCGGCTTGCGCGACGTGGCGCTGGATGTGGGCCACCATAAATTCAAATTGGTCGGTAAGGCGCAGGCGAATCAGCGGAATCAGCGGGTTGGGGATGCGTACAGCGTTGGCATTGATTGCGCGCGCTTGCTGCACCATTTGCAGCAGTTCGTCGATCTGGCGGCTGAACACTTCGACCACAGTGCGGGGCAGGCGGCTGCCGCTGGGGGCGTATTGCTGGGGCGCCTTGAGCGCTTTCTGCGAAGCAGGCGTCCGCATGGCAGCCGTCAGCCGCGGCCCGATGATACCATGCTTGACGGTTTCGGAGGGCCGCGAGCCGCGCTCCTGCGCCTGCTTCAGCCTGCGCGTCATGACGGGCAAATAGTGGCCGCCGATGATGTTGAGGTGCTCCAGGCACTGGCCCACACTCCATTTTCCTGGACCCGGACGACGATTGAGTTGCTCGTCGGTAAGCGGACGAAAGCGGCGCATCGTGATGTCACGCATCGCCTGCAAATCGGCCGTGAGCTGATCCAGGAAATCGGCAGTACGGGTTACAGGTTGGCTCATAGCAGGCAACAGGGTAAAGTCAAAAAGTGCAGAACGCACAGTAATGATACGGTTCGGATTTGGTTTTTGGCAAGTTAAGGCGCCTTTCCCTTCAAATCCCGATATTCTTCACAACTCCCGGCTTTTTTAGCACGGCCCGCGACGGGCGTTTGCAGCACCATACATTCTAACGTTCTCATTCCTTGCGTATTGCGTTGAAACAACAAAGTCGCTGCTCGTTGACCCCTCACTCCGAATGAGAATAATAGCATCCGTGGGCGGCAAGGAACGTTTTGCATGCAAACTATTGATATATAACATCTTACTTATAAGCCACTGCTATCGAAGGCCAAGCCCATTTTGCAGGTTATTGTCAAATGCAGGCCAGCCCGTAATTTTAGAGCTTCTATTCTTATTCCGAGTCATCTTCCGTGTCTGATCCTGCTGCTGGAAAGCCCGGCCGACCCAACGCTTTGCTACGTTGGATACGGCGTTACTTTGGGTTTTCGCGCCGCGAAACCTCCGGTTTCGTCGTGTTATTTCTCCTGATGCTGCTGTGGCTGGTGTTGCCATGGCTACTGCGCCCCGCCCTGCCGCATTACGACCCTCAGGCCGACCAACAGCAGCTCAACCGCTGGGCCGCCGAGTTGGAAGCGCAACGCCAGCCGCGAGCTTTCGATTCGCGGTACCCGCGCCGGAGCTATGCTGCCCGAACGGCGGTGCCGCGGGTGGCGCTGTCTCCTTTCGACCCCAACTCCCTGACGCCGGAAGGCTGGGAGGCCCGCGGCTTGCCGCATTTTGTGGCGCAGCGCATCGTGCATTTTCGCGATGTAATTGGGGGCTTCAAGGCCAAAGAGCAAATTCGGCGCACGTATGGCCTCCCCGATTCGGTGTACGCGCGCTTGGCGCCCTACATACAGCTGCCGGAGCAGTTACCGGCGCGTGAAAGCAAGTTTCGGGACTACGCGGCCGGGCCTGATCGCAACGCCAACAAGTCGTTTGCAAGTTACCCGCCCAACAAGTTTGCGCGCAAGCCTACGCACCTCGCGCCCTTCGACCTGAACGCGGCCGACACCACGCAGTTTAAGCAGATTCGCGGCATTGGCAGCCGGCTTTCGGCGCGGCTGGTGGCGTACCGCGAGCGGCTGGGCGGCTTCATCCGCGAAGAGCAGGTGGGCGAAATCTACAACTTGGCGCCCGACCTCGTAGACAGTCTGCGCAAGTATACATTTGTCAATCAAGGCTTTACCCCGGCGTTTATCGACGTAAACAATGCATCGCTGGCCGAGCTGAAAGAGCATCCGTACGTGGGCCTGCGCTTGGGGCGCGTGATTGTGGCGTTTCGGCAGCAGCACGGCCCGTTCCGGCAAGCCAGCGACCTGCGCCAGATTCGTATTCTCGACGACGCAGCTTTCGCAAAGTTGCAGCCTTATCTTCGCTTTTAATTTTTGTATTTTACATAAGTATCTAATAATCAGGTACTTATGTAGCAACTTACTGTCGCACAGCCAGCACCATGCCTATCGCCCCGCCCGGCGCATACGTCGGCATGACGACCAGCAGCTTGCCTACTTTCCCCGGCACCCAACGTGCTACCAACGGATACAAGCGCCACACGGCTTCGGCCGACAAAAACCCGATGCCCGCGCCGGCTACTACATCGGTCACCCAATGGCGATCGTTGAGCACGCGCATGGCGCCGGTGGCTGTGGCGACCGAGTAGCCGGCCACGCTTAGCCACGGGTATTGGCGACCGTATTGCTCGTGGAGCAAAGTCGCGGTCAGGAAAGCTTCGGTGGTGTGAGCCGAGGGGAAAGAGCTAAAATCAGTGGCCACATCGGGGCGGGGCTCACGGGTCCACTTCTTCAGATGGCTGACGATGCCTGTGCTCAGCGCGTGCGAAAGCCCGTAGGTGATGGTGAACGGAATGACGCCGCGCTCGCCTTTTAGGCCTACTACCTGCAAGGCATAGGCTGCCACCAAAGGCGCATGGCGCGAGTAATCGTCGACATGAGTGCGAAAGCGCGGGTAGTTTTCGCGGCTTTCTTCGCGCACTTCCTCTTTCAGTTCGTCAATGAAATTCTCGTTGCGCCCGGCATAGCTCAAGCCAATGAGGCTCAGCGGAATAGCCGTGCGCCATACACCTGGCCGTTTCAGGAAAGGCACAGACGCAGGCTGGGGCTGGAGGGTATCGGCGGCAGTAGGCAGCAAGCCCTGAGCTTCCGCCGCTCCGGCCCGCAGGCTACTGGCTAGCAACAAGCAATACAAGAAACGCATCAGCGAAAACAATGAGAAAAACGACAGAGCAAGATAGCCTTTCTGCCAGGCAAAAGCGCAGACTCTTAGTTGCTTAGCGTACATTTTTGGCGCGGAGGTGCCCTTGGCATTCGGCCTTCCGTATGCAGGGGCTATGCACGCGGCCGCGCCGGCCGGTTTCATCTCACCTAATTTTTATGCTGTTTCTTTTGCGCGACAAGCTTTTTCCGCTGCTGGTCTTTCTCCAATCCGTTATCTGTGGCTGCTCCAAAGACAAGGGCCGGGGCAGTTTCGATAACGTCAACCAGTCGTACGAAGTAAAGCAGGTCGGGCGGATGCGGAAGGGCGAGGTAGTCGAAAGCTCCGGGTTTGAATTGGCCAACGACGAAGGTGACCTCTGGACCCACGGCGACGGCGGCAACACGGCCCGCCTCTACAAAGTGACGCCGCAGGGCGACTTACTAAGCACTCTGGACTTGGCCCCATTAATTAACAACGACTGGGAGGACTTGGCCCAGGACGACGAGAAACGCTTGTATATCGGGGACTTCGGCAACAACCAAAACAAGCGCCGCAACCTGGTCATCTACCGCCTCAGCGGCCCCGACCTGCGCCAAATAGACACGACGCGCTTCCTGTACCCCGACCAGCACGATTTCCCGCCCAAGAAGTCCAAGCGCAACTTCGACTGCGAAGCCTTTTTTTACCGCCAAGACAGTCTGTACTTGTTCACCAAAAATCGCGGTGAGGGCCATTGGGTAAAGCAATACGTGCTGCCCGCCAAGCCCGGCCGCTACACGGCACGGCTGGTCGACAGCGTGCAGATTAATACCTGGATTACGGCGGCCGACATCAGTCCGGACGGGCACACGGTGGCGCTGCTGGGTTACGGGCACGTATATCTGATCGGGCTGGAGCCCGGCCGCAAACTGTTCGACGGCGCCAAAAGCTGCCTCCCAATTCCGGAAAGCGGACAGGCCGAGGCGCTGGTGTTCGTCAACAATCACGACTTTCTTATCAGCAACGAAAAAGGCCGCATTTACCGCGCTACTTACAAACCCTAACCGCTACCCACCACGACGGAACCGCGCAGCAAAACGGCCGAAAAGCAAATCGAACGCTCGCCTGTTCTACGCGTACTTCTGCTGGCGGCACCTAGTTTCTTGACTTATATAACTCTCTAATTATCAAAAGAATGTCTCACACTATTCTTGTTACGGGCGCGACGGGCACAGTCGGCTCGGAAGCGGTGATTGCGTTGGCCAACCGAGGACTGACGGTGCGGGCCGGGGTACATTCGCTTATCAAAGGCGATCGTTTGAAGCACCTCGACCCGGATATTCAGCTGGTCGAGGTCGATTTTCATAAACCTGAAACGCTGCACGTTGCCCTGACGGGTGCGGAGCGGGTGTTTATGATCACGCCCTTCACCGAAGACCAGGTGGCCATCAGCAAGCAGTTTATCGACGCAGCCAAGCAGGCGGGCGTCCGACAGATCGTGCGTTTGTCGGCCGCCGGTGCCGAAAGTGAGCCCGGGATTCAGTTGGGGCGCTGGCACCGCGAAATTGAGAAGTACCTCGAGCAGAGCGGCATCCCGTACACCATTCTGCGGCCGGGCGGCTTCATGCAAAACTTCATTAACTACAACTCCGACTCCATCCGCCACGAAGGCAAGTTGTATGCCGCCGTGGGCGAAGGCAAGGTGGCCTATGTAGACGTACGCGACATTGCCGAAGTAGCCGCGGCCATCCTGACCAATGACGTGGAGCAGCACAACGGCAAGGCGTATATGCTTACTGGCCCCGAAGCCATTGATATGCAAGAGGTTGCGAAAGCTTTAGGAGAAGCGACCGGCCGCCCCGTAGAGTACGTAGCTATTTCGGAAGAGACCGCTCGCCAAGCCATGGTGCAAGCCCCGGCCTGGATGACCGATGCGCTCATGGAGCTAAACCACATCAGCCAAGCTGGCTACGCTTCGCAAACCTCTCCGGACGTACAGAACATCCTCGGCCGGGCTCCGTTTTCCATCCGGGATTTTGCCCAAGCCAACCGCATCGATTTCCTTCCCGCGCAGTAAGCCACGGAATCTACTTCAAGTCTTGACGAACGGTAGTAAAGCAGAAAGGCCTCCCGTAAGCGGGAGGCCTTTCTGCTTTACTACTATAATATTCTGACTATCAACAACTTCTAAGAACGAGCCTCGTCGTTGTCACGGCCAGCGTTGCGGCGAGGAGCCGCTCCGTAGTCGGAGTCGTCGGCGGGTTTCGGGGGTACGGGAGCTTGGTTGTCGGCGGCACGACCGTAGCTTTCTTGGCTCGGCTTGTCGGTGTCGGTACCGGCTTGGTTGTCGTTGGGGTCGTTGTAAGAACCTCCGCGCGACCCTACGCCTTGGCTGCTGTTGCCGGTGTAGCTCTGCTGGCCTTTGGTGTCGGTATATCCAGTGCGCGACGCCGGATCAGGACCGGGTGCTGGCGTTTCGGGAGCTCCGGCCGGGCCGGGCTCATCGCGTCCGCCGTTGTCGGCGGCTTGGCGTTGGGCCGTACCAACCGGCTGCGCGTCGAAAGCCAAACCGTCGCGGTCGGAGTCAGTTTGCGATGGAATGTAGTCTTCGCGTTGGTTGCGCTGGCCATCGCCTACTTCCGCTGCTGCTGGCTGCGCCGGCGCCTGAGCACCGCCCAGTGACGTGTGCCCGTAATCGGCGCTGTAGCCGGCACTTTCGCCGTGGGGCGAGGCATTGTCGTTGTGAAATTGCGGATCGACGGTGGTGCCCGTTAGCGGTGTGCCCGGCTGAGTACCAAACGTGCTGTTGTCGGGCTGGAGCGTGAAACCCGTGCCGGGTTCCTGTTCCAGCGAGCTGGTGTTGTTCTCAGCCCGGCCGCCCTGGTATCCGCCGCTGGAAGCATGTTGCGTGCCCAAATGCCCAGCATACGTATCGTCGGCCCGGTATTGGTTGCCGTAGCCGCCTTGGGTAGTGCCGGAGCCGTGGCTACCAAATTCGCCGCGGGCTGGGCCACTCAACTGGTTTTCGAGGCGGTCGGGGTCATCGAAAATATCCTGCACGCTGTTGCCGAAGTTGCCGCCGTAGCTGGCTGGTGCGTTCTTCGGCGCATCGGGCCCGCCCTCGCCCGTACTTGTTTTTATATCCTTTTGGCTGTCAGATACTTGCCCCGAAGGGTTGTCTGCTCTTTCCAAGGCGCCATGAGCGCCGGCGTTTTGCATACCGGGCGTTTCGGGTTGCGTGCGGCTGTTGGCGAGGGTATTGCTGGCACCGGGGCCCATTTTAGCGTCCTGCGTCGTTTCGCTGGCTGTGGCGCCGTCGCCGACCTGCGGCTCGGCATTTTTGGGCGCCTGCGCAGGCTGGCTGCCTTCCGTGGACTTGTCGTTTTCCATAATCTTGCGAGTCTGAAGAAAGGAAGCAGCAAGGCGCTTCCTAGTGATACACCATACGCACCGCCGAAAGCAGAGTTTTTTGCTAGCTGCGGAGCCAAACCTGCGCGGACGCTCAAAGCCGCCGGGCGCTTAGTGCAGCGTATTAGGGTCGGCTTCTTTGTTTTCCTGCGTGTCGTTTTCGCCGGCTACGGCACCTTTGCCGACGCTTGTTTCGGCACTGGCCAAAGCTTCGCTGGATACAGAGGCAACGGGCGCGGCAGAATCCTGCGGCGCCGGACGCTCAGTGCCGGCAGCCGCCGATTCAGATTTTTTATCGGATTGTTTTTCTTGATTATCGGCCATAAAATCGGAGGTTAGAAAAGTCAGTGAATGCCTAGTCACTCCATACGCGGCCGGCAAAGCAGAGTTGGTGCACGACGCCTCCAAGAGGCCCGACGCAACACGTCCGGCTACGCGACTACAACTTTCTACGCTGCTCTTTTTACCTTGTCCCACCGATCGTTAGCGGCCGGAAATAGGGCGAAACAAACTCATCAAAGCACTTTTCCTTTACCGAAGTTTTGAAATACCCATATTTTTACCCTAATCTTACATTCTAACCATACAACCAGTACAGCTTCCATGAAAACAGGTAAAGTGAAGTTCTTCAACGAGTCCAAGGGCTTCGGCTTCATCATCCAGGATGACACTAACCAAGACATCTTCGTACACCAGACAGGCTTAATCCACGAGATCCGCGAGAACGACCGTGTATCGTTTGAAGTTATTGAGGGTAAAAAAGGTCTGAACGCAGTGAAAGTAGAGCGTATTTAATTACTACATTAGTAGCTCGATCCTACACACTTATTGCCTTCCCGCTTCGGCCTATGCCGGAGCGGGATTTTTTTGGGCCAGTTGCTCCCAAATGCACACCGCCCGCCTGCTTAGGGAGTAAGCAGGCGGGCGGTGTGGGGTTGTGGTAGCGCTAGGGCGCGTACTTTATTTGGCCTCCGTTTTGGCCACGCGTACTCCGGCGGCCATAATGCCAGGCAGCTGATCTTGGCGCATATACTGCTCTAAGACAAGCTTATACGTGCCGGCCACGTGAAACCGCTGATTGGGCAGGGCCAAGAACTGGTGATCAAAAATATCACCGGTGCCACTGCCACGGGGCTCGCCGGTTTGCGGGTCCATGAGCACCATTTGGTGCAGGAGCTGCGAGACGCGCTTGCCGTTGGGGTCGGAGAGTGTGTGCTTCACGTAGAGATTATAATAGCCGTACGCCGAGGCGTTGCGGATATTGAAGTAAACGTTGTAGCGCTGCGTGGTGTCCTTGATCTCGAACTCAAACGCGGGCTTTTCCTGTACGGCCCACGTAAAGTCCTTGAAATCAGTGTTTTTCTCGTAGATCTGGTTAGGATCGCAAGACGCCAGCATCAGCAGCAACCCCAAAAATGGTAGTGCACGAAGTACTTGAACCATAACCAGTTAGGAAGCTGAGGACGAAGGAGTGGAACCTGGCGCGCCATTACCGCCCGAGCGCGACGAGCGCGACCCACGGCGAGAGGAGCGGCCTTCGCGGTTGCCGCGCTCGCCACTACCCTGCTCACCTGCTGGGCGACCCGAACCTTCCGGGCCAGCCGGCGGCGTGGGCCGTGGGCGGCGCTCCGATGTCCGCTCTGGACGGGGTGGCCGGCCCTCGGCGGGGGTATCAGGACGGGTTTCACCTTTTTCGGGGCGATTGCCGTCGGTGTTGCGGTTGCGGTTGTTCCGACGGTTGAGGGGCCGGGCAGCAGCTCCGCGCGGCCGGCGCGGCTCTTCGGCAGCGTTAGCAGTACCGGCTGGAGCGTCGGGGGCTTTGGTAGTGCCGGGGGTTTTGACGACCACCTGCGCAGAAGGCAAAGGTGTGTTGGGCACTCCAATCATCGACGTGCCGACAATGGAACTAGCCGGCTTGTCCGACTTTTTCTTTTTGCGTTTGGCCCGCTTGGCGCCTTTGATTTTGTCGTCGAGGCGGTCGAGGTTGCCTTCCACAATGGCCGAAACTTCGGGCGCTTTGTCTTCCTCGCGCACCGGGGGCAGCAGGCTCTCAGGCTTTTCGCCGCGCTTGTTCATCTCCTGAATTTCGCGCACCCGGGCAGTGTCGAGCATCACCCAGTTGTTGTCGCCGCGCAGTGCAAACCACATGCGCTTCTTGAAGATGTCAGTCTTTTGCAAAAAGGCTTCGCCCTTTTCGGTCTGTAATGCCCGCGACACCTGCGGAATGTCTTTCAGCGCGTCGAGGTAGGTGTCGAGCTCATAGTTGAGGCAGCACTTGAGGCGGCCGCACTGACCCGAAAGCTTGGCCGGGTTGAGGCTCAGGTTTTGGTAACGAGCCGCCGTTGTGCTTACGCTTTTGAAATCGGTGAGCCACGTAGAGCAGCACAGCTCCCGGCCACAAGAGCCAATGCCGCCCAAGCGGCCGGCTTCGTGACGAAGCGATATCTGCCTCATTTCCACGCGGATACGAAACTCATCGGCCAAGCGCTTGATCAGGTCGCGGAAGTCCACGCGGTCGTCGGCGGAGTAGAAGAACGTGGCGCGCGAACGGTCGGCTTGGTACTCGACGTCGGAGAGCTTCATTTTCAGCTTTAGCTCTTCGACCACCGAACGGGCCCGGAACATGGTGCCGGTTTCGAGGTCGCGTACGGCTTCCCAACGCTCCACGTCCTGTGGAGAAGCGACGCGCAGGATGTTGCGGATTTCCTTGGAGTCGACGGGGACTTTTTTCTTGCGCATTTGCAGGCGCACCAACTCCCCTTTCAGCGAGACGTGGCCCAGATGCCAACCGTTGCCGGCTGCTTCAATCACTACGGGATCGCCGGTGACGAGGGGCAGCCGGCTGGCGTTGCGAAAAAAGTCTTTGCGTCCGCCCTTGAAGCGGATTTCCACTAAATCAAACTCTTTAAAATCGCTGGGCAGGTCAAGGTCCTGAAGCCAGTCGAATACATTGAGGCGGTTGCACCCGCCCGAGCTACAACTCCCTTTGGAGCCGCAGCCGGCAGCGGTGGTGGAGCAACCGCCACCGGAAGAACAAGAAGAACAAGCCACGGCTTGAGAATATATATATCGTGAGGCGGACAAGCGTCCGCACGAAATCGGTTGTCTACAAAGATAGGAATTTCAAAGCCCTCCCCCCTGCCCAGGCTTTTCCTGGGGCGCTTCGAGTAACCTTTCCCTCACCTTTATACGGCTTCTCAAACGCTGAAGCAATACGGACGAGTTTTATAAAGCCATAACAAATTGATTGTCAATATATTATGTACACAAAAATAATTCTTAGTCGGACCGTAATTGCTCGCTATCCCTGATAATAGGTTGTCCTGCCTAGCCGAGGGTACTACGCGCATTGCCAAATGCCTTGGGCAGCCGGTGAAGTAGCGCGCTCCCAATACCGGCAGTAGCAATTTCCACCCAACTGGACAAAACATTATTGCGCTCAGGAAAATATTTTTCTACCCAATTATTGCGTTTTTCACAATAAAACAGGCCGGTACGTATAAATATTTTAAAAGTTGCGGTTGATTTTTGAAAATATCGCAATACTTTTTGACCACTCTTTCACTTACCTATCTCCCTTCACCCACATCATCCAACCACAGTCCCTTATGAAATTCACCCACTTACTTTCCACCCTTACTATTGGCGCCTGCTCGCTGGTTGCGTTGGCCTCCTGCTCGAAAGAAGAAGGCGTTGCGACCAACTCTCCCAAAAAAGAAGAGGTTTCGGCACAAGCGCTGGCTCAAATTAAACAATTAGGCTTCAGCACCCAAAATATTACCCGCGAAGGCGATTCGTATCTAGTAGAAGGCGATATCCGCATCGACGCAGCACAGCTGGGCACGACCCCCGAGTATAAGCTCATGCGTGTTGGCGAAGAAGAGCAGTACCGCACCAACAACTTGGTAACCGGCCTGCCCCGCACCATCACGGTGGCCGTGTCGAGCACGTTGCCATCGGCTTATGTAACGGCCGCCGACGAAGCCATTCGTCGCTATAACGCTGAGGGATTGCGCATTACGATGCGCCGCGTTACTTCGGGCGCTAACATTACCCTTACCAAAGCGCCCAGTGGCTCTTCTTACCTAGCTTCGGCGGGCTTCCCTTCGGGCGGCAATCCTTACAGCCAAGTATTGGTCAACTCCGATGCATTAGGCACCAGCTATGCCACCACGACCATTGCCAGCGTACTGGCTCACGAAATCGGTCACTGCATCGGTTTCCGCCACACCGACTACATGAGCCGGCAGTATAGCTGCGGTGGCTCAGCTGTAAACGAAGGCGCTAGCACCGTAGGTGCCGTGCTGATTCCCGGCACTCCTTCCGGCCCAGATCCGAACTCGTGGATGCTGGCTTGCATCGGTACTGGCGTAAACCGTCCGTTCAACACCAACGACCGCACGGCCCTCAACTACCTGTATTAATCGGCCTTCCAGCTTGTAAACTCTAGGTAAAGGAAAGACAAACCCTGGCCCATTACGGGCCAGGGTTTTTTGTTTACCCGTAACCAATTGACAGTCTGATACTTACAGAATCACTACCCTGCGGGTGGTTTGGCGGCCGGCTTGGGTGCGCACTTGCAGGAAGTAGAGGCCTTTGGCTAAACCAGAAGTATCGAAGGTCTTGGTGATGCCGTTGTCGGTGGCGGTGCGGCGTAAGTGGCCCATGCTGTCGTAGAGGCGCAGGTGCACGGGCGTGTCTTCGCCGTTGATTATGCTGAGCGGTTGGCCGGCCGCTACTGGGTTGGGGTACACTTGCACGTCGTTGGTCGGCACAAACTGCACTGCTTCTGGTTGGCTGTAGTAGGTGCGGCGGTCGGCTGTTACGAGCTGTACGCGGTACAGATTCTGACCTGGGGCGGGCGTCGGGTCAGTTAGGGCCATCCGCAACTGCGTCACCGGCGTAATCGTTTGGATGGGCTGATACGTGCCGTTGATCCGCTTTTCCAAGCGTAGCGCTTGCAATTGGTACAGGCTGCCGATCTCTAGGTCGAGCAACACGGTATCGGTCACGGCTTGGCGGGGCAAGAAGTTTCTGACGTAGCAGCCTGTGCCCTGTAGCGTATAGTCGATGGTGATGCTGCGCGCGCCCTCCCGGCCCTGCCACACCGGAGCTACCGCATACTGCAAGGCCGGCGACTGGCTGCGGTTGATGACCAAAGTGGTATCGGTGGCGAGCACAACCGGCTCCAGAGAATTTGCCCCCATTTTATATACTTGATAACCAGAGGCTTCTGGCACGCGCCGCCAATACAGTAGCGCTTCGTCTGCGCAGGCATAACCAACCTGCAACGACAGTGGGCGAGCAATCAGAAACGACTCCGACGGGTACGCTACCCCATCAATTAGCAGGCGGACCTGCGCCAACTGCGCCGTATCGGGTGCAGTCCAGGAATAATACCCCTGGGCCAAGCCGACGTTGGCATTGACGAGCCGCCACGTTGAGCTACCAACGGTCTGATACTCAAGGCGGCCGGTAGTAGCAAGCCCACTCCACTGCCAGCGCAAAAGCATAGCCGCGCCGGGACGAATAGTGGTTTCCTGAAGTGGCGTCACCCACTCGAAGCCACTGCTGGTTTCGTAAGCAACGCTGAAAGGCTGGGCCGGGCCAGTCGCAACCCGGTGGCCGCGCACATGCACCTCGTATTGACCCGCTTCCGGCACTGCAACCGTGATCTGCTCGACGTTATTTAAATGGTCCGGGCCGCGGCGGGCGGGCAGCATCAGCGAATCGGCATGAGGGTAAGTGCTTAACACCCAAGGCTTCCAGTGCGCAGCTGTACTGGTTTGCACCAGTTCCAAATCCAAGTCGTTGACCAAAGCCTGAGCGGCATTGGCTGCTGCTTCCGGGTCGTGCCAGGCCAGCGTCACTTTCAACTGCCGCGCGCCAGGCGGCACGGTCACTGGGAACACTTTATCGCTGCCTTGGGTGAGCGCATCGGCGAAAAAACGATTGTCGGCCACGGTCTGGACGGCCCCGAGCGCGTCCGTTTGGCCGAAGCCATATTCGAAATCAATTTCGGGCCGGCCCGCATCGTCGGCACTGTTGAGCAGGATAGCTTTCACCAGAGCAGCAGGCGGCAACGCGCCGCTATGGTGCTGTTGGTAAGCCTGTTGCACCAGCAAGCTCACCCCCGATACCAGCGCGGCAGCATCGGAAGTGCCGCCGTCGCCGTAGGCGACTAACTCTGGCTTTATGCGGCCGTCGTAGGCAGGGCCTCGCGAGCTAAGCGGCGAAACCTGGCCCGTGGCACCGGTCGCCCCCACGCTGAGCGTATTCTTCGACATTTTGAACTGCCCCGTGAGATTGGCGACGTTCGCAATGCCCCGATACGGTCCATCGGCGCTGGCTTTGTCGCCGTCGTTGCCCGACGAAAACACGTGCAGCAACGTCGGATTCTGCCAGGTGCTGCGGTCGTATTCACGGGCTTCGAGGCCGTAATAATTTTCGATAGCGACACCGTAAGAATGGTTTTGGACCGACACACCAGTTCGCAGAAGTTGCTGGGCATCGTCGGGAAGCAATTGCGCAAAATCGGAAGTGGCAAGCTGAGCCTTCCAAGCCACGCCCAACCCTGTGGGGGCCGAGTTGCCGCCGCCGGCCATAAACGTAGCCATAGCCGTGGCGTGCGCCGAAGGTGACCCCGAAAACCGATTGGCATTGAGCACACGCCCTTTGAAATCGATGTCGGCGGCGTCGAACTGGCCTTCCTTTACCGACACAGTCATGCCTTGGCCCGCCAACTGCGGGAAGCGGCTGTGCACAGCCGTTATTTTGTTCAGGCTCAGATCGGACTTGTTCTGCTGGCTCTCTTCGTGCGCGCGGCGGTTGGTCACATCTACAAACTCGACCAACGGGCACGCGGCTATTTGCTGCACTTGGGCCGGGCTCAGCTTACTTAATGCCAGCACACCTCTAGATGAAGCCGGTTGGGTAATCTCCGCGGTTGGCAGGTACTCGCGCAGCCACTGCCGAAAGCTGGCGGCATCCTGCACGCTTACCCGAACGCTTTGTAACCCCTTCTCACTTAATGCATTACGCAATGATGGAGCCATCTTGTCTCGCGGAACATCTTGGAGCCGCTTCTGAGCAAATAGATTGTTACCGTAACTCAGCAAGAACACCAGCACCAACAGCTTTCGGCTGGTTTGGCACCAGAACAAACAGTAGAAATCGCGCATTGACGAAACGGTGGGTGGGAACGGATAAGAGGGGCTGCCGGATCAAAACAGTCCTTTCCAAAGATAAGGAAAGCCCGCAATCGTAAGAAGCCGAGTATTATTATATAAACACCTAATAATTAATGTATTGCACAACTGAATCAAACTTTATGCGCGGTGAAAAACAGGTAAACACTCGTGTAAAAACGCAAAAGGGCCTGCTTAAAGCAGGCCCTTTTGCAGCGACATGAGCGCCGTTGAGACGTTATGGTTTTAGCACTACCTTCACGCAGTTGTCTTTCTTGTTGCGGAAGATGTCGTAGCCGTGGGCGGCTTCGGCCAGCGGCAGGCGGTGCGTGATGATGTCATCCAGCACTACTTTGCCTTCGATCACGTATTGCAGCAGCTTGTCGATGTGCTTTTGGGCAGGTGCTTGGCCACCGCGCAACGTGATGCCTTTGTCAAAGAACTGGTGCACGGGGAAGTTGTCGTAAGGCGAGCTGTACACGCCCAGTACCGATACAATGCCCCCGCGCCGCACGGCGCTCATGCAGGTCTCGAGCACTTTGGGTGAGCCTTTCTCAAAGTTGATTACAGCCTTGGCGCGATCAAGAAGATCACGATCGGGCTCAAATCCTACGGCTTCGATGCATACATCGGCGCCGCGGCCGTTGCTCATGGCCCGAATTTGCTCCACTACCGATTTGGCATCTTCCCACAGAATGGTTTCGCAATGGGTGGCATGCTGGGCTTTGTCGAGGCGATACTGAAGCGTATCCACGATGACCACGCGAGCAGCGCCACGCAACCACGCCGACTTTGCCGCCATAATCCCGACTGGGCCCGAACCGAAAATGGCCACGAACTCGCCGCCTTTCACTTCGCCCCAGTCTACGCCGGAGTACCCCGTTGGGAAAATATCGGTCAGGAACAGGGCCTGCTCATCGGTGAGGCTATCCGGAATCACGCGCGGGCCAAAATCGGCATACGGTACGCGTACATACTCAGCTTGGCCGCCGTTGTAGCCACCGTACAGGTCGGTGTAGCCAAACAAGGCACCGCCTTTTTGTGTCATGAGGCCACCTTCGGGGCCGTAATGGTCGGGGTTAGAGTTTTCGCAGTGGCCGGGCAACTCGTGGTTGCAAAAAAAGCACGTACCACAGGCAATCGGGAAGGGCACTACCACGCGGTCGCCCACTTTCAAGTTGCCTACGCCTTTGCCAACTTCCTCAACGATGCCCATAAACTCGTGCCCCAGTACCATTGGACGGGGTTGCGGAATGCTACCGTTGTAAATGTGCAGGTCGGAACCACAAATGGCAGTACTGGTAACGCGGATGATAGCGTCGCGTGCCTCTTCAATTTTAGGATCATCTACTGTATCGACGCGGACGTCTCTCATTCCATGATACACGAGTGCTTTCATAAAAATAGGGTTTGGTTTTGGAGATGGGGTGGCATAAAATGGCCTGGCAGACCACGGTATTGACTAACGCACCGCTCTACGGCCGGGTTACTACTGCCGAGCTCCAGTAGCTAGTTCACAAACGGCAAACGCCTCGTCTACAGACTTATAGACGAGGCGTTTGCCGTTGGTTCCGTTGTGCCCAAGGCAGCGCTAGAGTCGGTATACCAAGACCCCAGCCGCGGTAAGTACATACGTGTATTGTTCCCCCAACACCACCTGCCGCACATCGGCGACGGCCGGCAGCGGCAGCAAGCGCTCGGCGAAGGTGTAGAGTTGAAAGAAATGCAGGGCGTTGTCGCTACCTACATAATACAGCTCATCGCCACGGAAGCCCACAAAGCTTAACCCAGTGAATGGCAGCTTCTTACGATAATTGCCTAAGTTATCAAACACATAAATACCGCTTGTCCGATCGACTAGGTAAAGGTTGTTTTGGTACTGCCGCAGAAAGCGAAAATCAGGTTTGGTACGCCCGATAATGAGGTCGAGTGGGGTGCGCAGCGTGAGGCGTTGCGGCGTGGGGTCGTAGAGCTGCAAGCTCAGATCGCTTTCGTTAAAGAGCCACAGCTTGTCGTCGGGCGCGAGGGTGGCCACCCGCACCATGCCATCCAGAAAATCCGCAATGCGAACCTGCGTAATCGGGGCCAAAAAACGGTCGAGCAGCAGCACTTCCTGCCGGTCGTCGTAGAAGACCAGCATCTTGGTGGTGTTCCAAGCTTCTAGCTGCGCTACGTGCCCTGGCAAAGGCGGCGAATACGTGTTGAGGGGCTGCCCATCGGGGCCGTATTGGTGAATATTGTTCTGCTGGTCAGCCACATAGAGCGTGCCCCGCCGATCGACGGACGCGACGCCGGGTTGCGGTAGCTTGATGGTACGCACCAGCGTCCAGGAGTTGGCTGCGTTCAGAGCAGCAGTGCCGTTGCTGGTAGGCGTTGTCGATACCGGCGCTTGCTTAGAAGGGGGAGCTACCGAAGCGGCCTGAGGCACAGTTGTTTGGGCTTGCGCAGTAGCAGCGGCAATACAGCTCCCTGCTATAAGCAGCCTCTGCAAAAGACGCTTGTAGCGGTTACGCTTGCTCGAAATGCCGCAGGGCCAAATGCTTGCCATCATAAACCGCGTAAGAGCAATAATTGACCCACTCGCCAAGGTTTACGTAGCGGCTGTGCTCGCCCACGGCTACATCAAGGGGCAAGTGCCGATGACCAAACACGTAGTAATCGTGGTGTTGCTGCTGTTCTAGCTCCCGGCAATACACCAGCAGCCATTCGTCGTCACCGAAGTATTTTTCGTCCGATGCCGCGTTCTGAATGCGGCTGCGCTGGCTCCATTTGTTGGCAATGCCAATGCCCAAGTTGGGATGAATACGGGCGAAAAGCCACTGCGCAACTGGGCTGGCAAAAATGCGCTTCAGTACTTTATACGTGTAGTCTTTTGGCCCCAGTCCATCGCCATGGCCAATGTGAAATAATTGATTGCCAATTACTTGACTAACCGGTTTGCGCAGAATTGGAATACCCAGCTCCTTTGTAAAGTAGTCGAACATCCACATGTCGTGGTTGCCGGTGAAGAACGTGACGGGAACACCGGCGTCGGTTAGTTCGGCCAGCTTGCCTTGCAACCGGATGAAGCCGCGCGGGATGGCGTGCCGGTATTCAAACCAAAAGTCAAAGATGTCGCCGAGCAGATAAATGGCGGCCGCGTCGGGGGCTACTTGGTCGAGCCAACGCACGATTTTACGCTCACGCGCCGCCGAGCTGGCCGCAGTGGGGGCGCCCAGGTGGAAATCGGAAGCGAAATACACGTTGCGACCGGGTGGCAGCGCAAGATCAGGCAGTTGCGTCGGGCGCGTCATCAATTAAAAACAAAGCGATGCTGCGTGGGCCGTGGGCACCGAGTACCAGCGTTTTTTCAATGTCGGCGGTGCGGCTTGGGCCGGTCGTGAGCGAAATCATGGACGGCAATTTGTCGCCATACCGCTCCCGCACGATTTGCAGCGCGTCGCCAATGTCGGCTACCACCTGCGACGTACGAGCCACTACCAAATGCTGATCGGGGTAAATGCTCAGCCGCCGACCGCTGCTAGTTGCCGCGCTTACTAGCACACTGCCCGTACGTGCCACCAAGGCTTCGCAGGTAGTAAGCCCCGCATCGGCGTGTTGAATGAAATCCTTCTCGTCGCCCAGAAACACGATTCCGCCGGCGTGAAGCAGCTTTTTCAGCTCCGGCTCCCACACATAAAGGTTATCCAGACTTTTCTCTTTTTTGTAAGTGAAGAGCTGGTCGTAGAAATCTTCTTCCGTCGCGCAGTAATAGAATTCGCCACCTACGCGGCGAAAGCTCTGTGCAAATGCCACCGCCAAGTCTTCGGTGGCAGCAGGATGCAAAGGCGCCGTAAAATCGGGGGCGGAAGGCTGAGGCGAAGGCTTTTGCAAGGATTCGCGGATTCGACGCAGAATAATGTCGCGGGAAGTTTCGGACATAAGAAAGCCGGAATGTGGTGAAAGCGGCGCGATAAAGATAGGCAGTTGCGAAGCTACACTGGGTAAAAACAGCGCTGGAATGTAAAGAAGCTTATTCGTCTATAAAACAAAACGCCGACTTCCTTAGGAAACCGGCGTTTTGCAATCACTTGATAATCAATAATTTATACAGGGGCAACTGAGCTACCTGTAGGAACATCACGCTGGCTTTCGCCTGATTCGTCATCGACGCCGGGAAGGTTCATGTCCGGCAGATCGTCGCTGAGTGGAATCGGGTGCTCCTGCTTGCGCTCGCTGAGCGTTTCGCTGCGGTCGGTACCGGCCATGTGCGCCTGATACGAAGTTTTGGTGTCGTAAGGACGCTTGCCAACGAGGCGCTCCAAGTCTTCCTGAAGCAGTACTTCCTTGTCCAGCAGCTCTTTCGCGATTACTTCCAGCTCGTGCCGGCGATCGGTCAGCAGTTCTTTGGTGCGGATGTACGCATTCGAAATAATGTTACGAACTTCCTCGTCAATCATCTGCGAAGTAGCTTCTGAGTAGGGCTTGCTGAAGCCGTACTCGTTCTGCCCTTTCGAATCATAATACGAGATGTTGCCAAGCTTGCTGTTCATGCCGTACATCGTCACGATGGAATACGCCATCTTAGTGATGCGCTCCAGATCGGACAAGGCGCCGGTCGAGATTTTGCCAAATACCAACTCCTCCGCAGCGCGACCGCCCAGGGCCATGCACATTTCATCGGTGAGTTGCTCGGTGTTGTAGAGGAACTGCTCGCGGGGCAAGTATTGGGCATAACCCAACGCCGCTACACCACGCGGTACGATGCTCACTTTCACCAACGGATCGGCGTGCTCTAAAAACCAGCCCGCGATGGCGTGGCCCGCTTCGTGGTAGGCCACAATGCGCTTCTCGTCGGGAGAAATGATCTTGTTCTTCTTCTCCAAGCCACCGATCACACGGTCAACGGCATCGGTGAAGTCCTGCATCGTTACCATTTTCTTGTCGCGACGAGCAGCAATCAGGGCTGCCTCGTTGCAAACGTTGGCAATTTCAGCACCAGCAAAACCCGGAGTTTGAGCAGCCAGCTTACGGGCATCCACGTCGGGGCCGAGCGTTAGAGGCTTCAAGTGCACGTCGAAAATCTGCGTACGGCCGTTGATGTCGGGCTTGTCGATGGAGATCTGACGGTCGAAACGACCCGGACGCAGCAACGCGGAGTCAAGCGTATCGGGGCGGTTGGTAGCAGCCAGGATAATAACGCCGGAGTCGGTACCGAAGCCGTCCATCTCTACCAGCAGCGAGTTAAGCGTGTTTTCGCGTTCGTCGTTGCCACCGGGTACGTTGCCACGCGAGCGGCTACGACCAATGGCATCGATTTCGTCGATAAAGATGATACAAGGCGCTTTGGCTTTGGCTTGCTTGAACAAGTCACGTACGCGAGCTGCACCTACGCCCACAAACATCTCCACAAAGTCGGAACCCGACAGCGAGAAAAACGGAACGTCTGCTTCGCCAGCTACTGCCTTAGCCATCAGGGTTTTACCTGTACCAGGAGGTCCGACCAGCAAAGCGCCTTTCGGGATCTTGCCGCCTAGGACCGTGAACTTCGAGGGGTTCTTCAAAAACTCCACGATCTCCTCTACTTCTTCTTTGGCTTCTTCCAGACCGGCTACGTCCTTGAACGTAATCTTCACTTTGTCACCGCCTTCGAAAAGAGCAGCACGGCTCTTGCCGATGTTAAAGATCTGACCGCCAGGACCACCCGCGCCGCTCATGCGACGCATCAGGAACCAGAAGCCTACGAACAGAATAATGATGAAGCCCCAACTCGTGATGAGGTCACCGTAACCCTGCCGCGAGTCGATGTTGAGGCCAATGCGCTGCTCGGGGGGCAGGTTGGCCTGGGCCTTGTCGAGGTCTTCCTTAAAGGTTTTGCCATCGACAACAGGGAAATAATATTGTGGACCGCGGTCCATGGCCAGCATGCCACGGCGGGTTAAGTCCTGGGTATACTTGGCGTTACGAGCAGCTTCAGGTTTGAGGGTTACTTCTACCAGCTTCTCGTTGACGAGCGTAATGTCGCGCACGTCACCAGCTGTCAGCATCTGCTCAAACCGCTGTTGGTTGATTTTGATTGCTGAATTGCTGCTGTTGAAGTAAAACATCCCGAAGATGAATACTACCAAGCCGGCCAGCACCCACAGCTGCATGCTCGGCCGCGGAGCAGGCGAGGGCAACATGTTCTTTTTCTTTTTGGGCGTGTTATCAGGCATGAAAAAAGGATTACGAAAGCGATAAACATAGACGGAACACGCCGTCTGCGCTAATTGTTAAGACGCGCTCAGTTCCGTTATACTTTACAGAACTGCCGTTTCCTCGGTAATATATTTGATATCGGCATCGCCCCAGAGTTCTTCGAGTGCGTAAAACTGCCGCCGGTCGCGGAGGAAGATGTGCACTACTACGTCAACGTAGTCGAGCAACACCCACTCGCGGTTCATCCGGCCTTCGGTTTGCCAAGGGTTCTGGCCGGTCAGCTTTTCTACCTCTTCTTCCACCGAGCGGGCTACGGCGTCGAGCTGAGTATCGGATGAAGCCGAGCAGATGACGAAATAATCGGCCACGGCGTTTTTAAGTTCCTTAAGATCGAGTACTACAATATCGGCCGCTTTTTTTTCCTGCATGCCGCGTACTACTACATCTGCCAATCTGTCCGAATCCTGCCGAACCGAGGTAATTTTCATTAGGGTATTATTAGGTTTGAACGTCACAACTTACAAAATCAGGTGGAGGCAATTTCCCCGCAAACTCTTTTCACGGGCCAACAGCTTGTCTGGTTGCCTGAATGTGCTTCCACAAACACAGAAGCACAGGCGTTAGTAGTCAAAAACAGCGCCACCGATGGCTGCACCGTCATTACCGACAAACAGACCGCTGGCCGCGGCCAACGTGGCAACCGCTGGGAAGCTGCCGCAGGCGAGAATCTCACCTTGTCGGTGGTGTGGCGGCCAACGTTTCTGGCCGCTTCCGAGCAATTTCACCTGAGCATGGCCGTAGCTTTGGCCGTACACGATTGGGGGCGGGCCTTGCTGGGCCCCGATCCGGCGCTGCGGGTGAAATGGCCCAATGATATTTTTTTCGGTGATCAAAAGCTAGGAGGAATCCTGATTGAGAACACGCTTAACGGCGCGAAAATTCAGTCTAGTATCGCCGGAATCGGATTGAATATAAACCAACAAGATTTCGGCGTGTCCACGGCCACGTCTTTGTCTCGGCTTACTGGTCGCCATTATTCCCTTCCTACGCTCGCCGCACGCCTGCTCGAATGCTTGGAGCGGCGGTACTTACAGCTGCGAGCCGGCAATGTAAACGCACTGCGCCACGACTATTTACAGGTGCTGTTCCGCTATCGGGAGTGGCACCAATACGAAATAAATGGCACGCGCGTAACCGGTCAGATTGTAGGCACAGACGAAAACGGACGCTTGACGGTAGAAATCGAGGGCAAGTTACAATCATTTGATTTACAAGAGATTAAGTATATTCTGTAACTTCATAAATTATTCATAGCACAACATCCATATTCGAAAAGGGAAATGCGGCACTCCGAATGCAACCATTTTCTCCAACCAAGTATCTATAAAATTGCTGAGCCAAAAGTGCGGTCGTAGCTGACAGAAAAAATTCAGGCACGGTGCTTGTTTTTATATAAACATGCCGACAATGAATTTACTCATTCAAAGCATAACCGCTATATTTGAACGAAGCTCTTGGCTCATCGCCACTCCTACTTTCCCACATGCTATGAAAACCTTTACTCGTATTACGCTCATGGTACTGCTGCTGTCGGCGCAATTTGCTGCCGTGGCTGCTGCCCTAACAGCGGGTAAGCTTGGCGCCCTTCCGCATCAGCTTCAAACAAGTTCGCCGGCCAGTGCCAGCAATACCGTTTCCTCGCTGGGCTCACGCACCCTGACGCCGACGCTCAGCTTATATCCCAACCCAGCCCGTGGCATGGTGATGATATCGGTTAGCCAACACTTGGGGCAGCCCTACAAGCTGCGCCTCAGCAACATTATCGGCCGCGAAGTGCGCACCATCACGGTTTTGCCGGAAGTTTCCAACAATGCCATGGCCGTCAACCTCTCCGATCTGCCGGCCGGCATGTATTTTTACAGCTTGCTCCTCAACGATAAAGTACTGACTACCAAACGCCTCGTCTTACAGAACTGATCTACTGTTTCGTGCGTTTTCGCCTTCCAAAGCAGCCGTTTCTTTCGGCTGCTTTTTTTATGCCCGTGAGGCCCGCCCGGCCTACCAGAGCCGCAAAAGGCGTGCGGCTCAGCCGGATTTATTGCCTACTTTTGGCCCTTCTCTGACTAAGCATCTATGCGTAATTACAAAAGCCTGAACAATCTGGTCGGCTGGTTGGTGTTTGCCATTGCCACCGTCACCTACCTGCTCACGCTCGAACCCACGGCCAGCTTTTGGGACTGTGGCGAGTTCATTGCTTGTTCCTACAAACTCTTGGTTCCGCACCCTCCGGGGGCACCTACCTTTCTGCTGCTGGGGCGCATTTTCTCGCTCTTTTCCTTCGGTGATGTCACGAAGGTATCGGTGTTGGTAAACACGTTATCGGCTCTGAGCAGCTCCTTTACCGTGTTGTTTCTGTTCTGGTCCATCACCATGTTGGCCAAAAAGCTGGTGCTCAACCGGCCGGGCATGCACGACGATCGCGGCCTCGAACCAACATTCGGCCAAACTCTATTGGTCCTGGGCGCCGGGGCCGTCGGGGCGTTGGCTTACGCCTTCTCCGATTCGTTCTGGTTCAATGCCGTTGAAGGCGAAGTATACGCCATGTCATCGCTGTGCACCGCAGTTGTGGTCTGGATCATGCTCAAGTGGGACAACCGCGCCGACGAAGCTGATTCGGACAAATGGCTTATCCTAATTGCCTATGTAATAGGCCTTTCCATCGGCGTACACTTGCTCAACCTGTTGGCAGTACCGGCCTTGGGCTTTATCTATTACTACCGTCGGCATGCCAACCCTACGCTCTTGGGTGGCATTATTACGTTGGTAGTGAGCAGCGTAATTGTCGGGCTCATCTTGGCTGGCATCATTCCGGGATTGCCGTCGCTGGCGGGCTGGTTTGAGGTGTTCTTCGTCAACAGCATCGGCTTGCCCTTCAACTCCGGCCTGATCTTCTTCCTGCTGTTGTTCATCGGGCTGCTTTGGTTTGGTTTCCGCTATTCGTTCCGCACAGGCAACCGCTTGGTAAACACGGCCATGCTCTGCTTGGTATTTATTCTGATCGGCTATACATCGTACCTAATCGTGCCGATCCGGTCGAGCTACCACCCAACCATCAACGAGAACGATCCAGAGGATATTCTGTCGTTTGTAAGCTACCTAAAGCGCGAACAATACGGCGACCGTCCGCTGCTTTACGGGCCGCAGTTCAACGCCCAGCCTATTGATCAGGTGGAAGGCGCGCCGCGTTACGTGCGCAAGGGCGATAAGTACGTGGTAGCCGAGCGCCGCCTGGAAACCATCTACCGCGACGAGGACAAAATGCTGATCCCGCGCCTCTACAGTTCGCAGCCCGATCATATCTACAACTACAAGAAATGGGTTGATATTCAGGAGGGTGTGAAACCGACGATGGGCCAGAACCTGGCGTTTTTGTTCCGTTACCAGATCGGGCACATGTACTGGCGCTACTTCCTGTGGAATTATGTGGGACGCGAAAGCGACATCCAGCAAGCCGGCGTAGTCTGGCCCTGGGATGCGAGCAAAAACGGCCTGCCCGAGCGCGTGGCCGATAGCAAAGCCCGCAACAACTTTTTTGCTATCCCCCTGATTCTGGGGCTGATAGGTTTATTCTTCCACGTTCGCCGCGACGGACGCAACGCCTTTATCGTGGGGCTGCTGTTTTTGTTTACAGGCATCGCCATTGTATTCTACCTCAACCAGCCGCCCATCGAGCCGCGCGAGCGTGACTATACATTTGCAGGCTCCACGTTCGCCTTTGCCATTTGGATTGGCCTGGGTGTCATTGGGTTAGCTGAAATGCTGCGTGCCGTTATCAAATCCGATACGACGCGCGCGGGCGTGGCCACCGTTTTGGCGTTGTTGGCCCCAGGGCTGATGGCAGCGCAAGGTTGGAACGACCACGATCGCTCCGACCGCTACATCTCCGTCGATTCGGCTAAGAACCTGCTGAACTCCTGCGCGCCCAACGCGATTCTGTTTACCAACGGCGACAACGACACGTTCCCGTTGTGGTACGCGCAGGAGGTGGAAGGCTTCCGCACCGACGTGCGCGTGGCTGTATTGAGCTACCTCAACACCGATTGGTACATCGAACAGATGAAGCGCCGCAGCTACGCCTCGCAGCCGCTGCCCATTTCGATGAAGAGCGAAAGCTACACGCAGGGCACCAACGACTATTTGCCCTACGCCGCCAACCCAGCCGTGAGCGAAGTTAACTTACAGGAATTCATTCAGTTAGTTGACCAAAAAAGCCCACTCCTACAGGTAAGCTATGGCGAAGGCGGCCCGACCCTCACTTCCTTCCCTACGAATAAATTCTTCCTGAACGTAGACACGGCGGCGGTGGCTAGCACTGGCATCATTCCCAAAGATCGTCGCAAGCAGCTTGTCACGCGCATGGAGTGGGACATGGGCAAGCGGGCTATCGAAAAGAAGAATCTGGTAATCCTGGATATGCTGGCGACCAACAACTGGAAGCGGCCCATCTACTTCTCCAGCACGGTGTTCGCGGCCGACTTCATGAACCTGATGCCGTACTTCCAGCTCGAGGGCATGGCGTACCGTATTTTGCCCGCCAAAGATCCGAACTATGACCCTAAAGGTCAGGATGATGGGTTTGTGGAGAAGGATTTGATGTTCGAGAATCTCATGAAGAAGTTCGCGTACCGCAGCCTCGACAACCCGAAGGTATACTACGACGAAAACAGCCTGCGTTTTCCGTCCAACTACCGCGACAAGCTGGCGCGGCTGGCACAATCGTATTTGGTAGCCGGCGACAAGGCCAAAGCCAAAGAGATTGTGGATAAGAGCTTTGCGGTAATGCCCGATAAATCAATCCCTTACGACTATTATGTGCCACAGTTTGTGCCCATCATGGTAGCAGTAGGTGAGCAGCAACAGGCTAATCAGATCATGGATTTGATGACCAGCCGGGCACAGCAAGCGTTGGCGTACTACAGCACGCACAACAGCAGCTTGTTCGATTCGGAGATCACGATGAACCTGATTACGCTGCAAAATGTGTACCGCGCGGCCGACCAAATCAAGGATCAGCAGCGGGCTTCTAAGGCGGTGGAGCTACTCAATCAGTACTATCCGCGTCAGCAGCAATAAGCCGCACGCAGATTACGACAATGCTTAAAAAAGCCAGTTTCCGGCCGGAAACTGGCTTTTCTTGTTTTCACACGTATGTTATAGATATCCTGAACGTTGTCAGGAAAACAGTTTCGGTTGAGGTATGCGCGTTAATTCAATTTTCCGACCTGCTGTTTGGCTTGGCAACTTTGCCAATTTCTCTTATAAACATCTGACAATCAATTGGTTGTGTTTATCATTGATTTGCATTACTAGCATTCTGGTAATCAACCCATTGCAAGCAGCGCCTCGCCGCAATTTTGCCTTTTTGTATCGGTTGGGGCAGCGGGTAGCTGTTGATACTCGCCGGGAGGCCGACAGCGTTCGAATTTATCTGCGCTTCCCGGAAAGCACTGTTCTGCCCCCAGAACGGGCTTTGTACATTGCTTTTTGGAGCAGCTTCGACGCCAAACGGCCGATGCGCCTAGATTCAGTTCGGCAGTCGGCTTGGCGGATACGCCGTGCAGAAACGGCAACTTGGGTCGAGTTCTGCTTGCCCGTCGCTCGGCTTGTGCCGGGCCAAGTGGTACAGGTAAGTTCGAGCCCGGTTAGCAAGGACGAAGCCGTTGAGAATTCGGCGTGGCTGCAAGTGACTCCGGAAACCCTCGGGCGCACCTTTGTGCTGACCGATTCGGCTGGTTCGCCCCTGCTGCGCCGCTACGTGCGCGTGCAAGAGCCTTTTCTGTTGGATACTTACGGTCCCGACCAGCCCATTGCGGCCAAGCGGTACACGGCTACTTTTGGGGCAGCATTGCCTCCCATGACCGACCCCAAAACGCAGCCTGCCCCGCCACCGACCTTGGGCGTTCAGGACACCTTGGCGTTCCGGGCAGGCCAGCTGCTGGTGCTGTCCACGGCCGGACTTTACAACCTGCGCACAGCCGACGGTACGTCCACGGGGCTGTTGGTTGAGGACTCTTCTTTCCCGGCGCTCACGTCCGCTGCCGAACTGATTCAGCCTCTTATTTACCTTACTACGTCCGCCGAGCGCAAAAAGCTCTACGACGCGCCCGAGCCCAAACGCGCCGTCGATCGCTTCTGGCTTGACTTGGCCGCTGGACAGCAGAGTGTAGCGAAACTGCTCATCCGGACCTATTACGGCCGCGTGGCCGAGGCCAACCAGCTTTTTTCGGCGCACAAAGACGGCTGGATGACGGATCGGGGCATGCTGTACGTCGTGTTGGGTCCGCCCGATGTCGTGTATAGAAGTGCCGGCGAAGAGCAATGGATGTACCGCAACGTGGAAGTCAGCGGCGGTACGTACGTGTTCCGCTCCAAACCCAGTACCTTTGCGGCCGAACACTATGAATTGGTGCGCCGCCCCGAGTACGAATTGCTCTGGTATGCCGCCGTCGAGCAATGGAGAAAAGGACTGATCGCCCAGACCAGCCGCTGAACGAGCGGCGGCAATACTATGATGCCGAAAATCGCCCCGTCGGCCGCGACAACCGCGGCGAAGGACGGCGCGAAAACCGCGGTGACCGCGACAACGCAAAGCCCCGGTACCAACAGCGTCCGGCCGCCGACCGCAGCATCGACATGCTGTTTGGCCTGCGTCCCATTCTGGAAGCACTGCACGCGGGACGCACCCTGGATAAGATTTTTTTGCTGCGCGGCACCAAAAACAGCGTCACGCAGGAAATCAACGAGTTAGCTCGCGAACGTACGATCCCGATATCGCTGGTTCCGATTGAGAAGCTCAACGACCTGACGCGCAAAAATCACCAAGGCGCCGTGGCATTCGTGTCGCCCATCGACTACGCGCCGCTGGACAGCATTCTGGCCGGCTTGTTTGAGGAAGGCAAAACGCCGCTTCTGCTGATTCTGGACCGCATTACGGACGTACGCAACTTCGGCTCCATCGCCCGCAACGCCGAATGTATGGGTGCCAACGCCATTGTGGTGCCCAGCCGCGGTGCCGCCCAAATCAACGGCGACGCCCTCAAAACCTCAGCCGGCGCCCTGAACCTGATTCCGGTTTGCCGCGAGTCAAATTTGAAAGATACAATCACGTTTCTGCAACAGTCTGGTGTACAGATAGTTGCATGTACTGAAAAGGCGGAGGCCAGTCTAGAAGCCGAATCCGTGGACCTCACCGGGCCGGTAGCCGTGCTGATGGGCAGCGAAGAAGACGGGATTTCGCCCGAATACCTCAAGCTGGCCGATTACAAGGTTCGCATCCCGATGGCGGGTCAAATCAGCTCGTTGAATGTGTCGGTGGCCAGCGGCATTATGCTCTTTGAAGTGCTTCGTCAGCGCCTGCGTAAGGCGTAAAATGCCCGAAGGCAATCACAAATTCAGAAGCCGCATTTCAACATAAAAAGTCCTTTCCCTGCTCGCGTAGTGCGTAGCAGAGAAAGGACTTTTTATATTTTAATTTTTAATAAATATTTAGTAATCAGATAGTTATTCTAGTTGTAGCCAGCGCCTTTTTTGGCCTTTACATCCGCTACAAATTCTTTTACACGCTGTTCTTCCGTACGCTTGCAGATGAGCAGCACGTTGTCGTACTCGGCCACAATGTAGCCTTCCAGACCCTGCACCACAACCAAGCGTTCGAGAGGCGTTTTGATCACGCACTCACGGGTATCGTAGAGCAAGGCATCCCCATCGACCACGTTGTCGTCGGCATCGTGGTGGCCCATGCGGTGCAGCGAATCCCAGGTACCGAGGTCGCTCCAGCCAAAGTCAGCAGGCAGAACGTACACATTATCAGCCTTTTCCATCACGCCATAGTCGATGCTGATGTTGCGGCAGCGCGTATAAGCGCGCGAGATAAAGTCGATTTCCTGGTCAGTACCCAGCTGTTGGGCACCTTCGTCGAATACTTCAGCGATGTCGCTGAGATACTGATGGAAAGCGTTGACAATCACGTCGGCACGCCACACAAACAGGCCGGAGTTCCAGAGAAAGTCGCCACTGGAAACGAACATTTTGGCCAACTCCAGATTCGGTTTCTCCGTGAAGGTTTTCACCTTTTTCAGGCCGCCCGCCAAGCCGCTGGTGTCGTCGTCCATAAACTGGATATAGCCATAGCCCGTGTCGGGCCGCGAAGGCTGAATGCCCAGCGTAATCAGCACTTCGTGTGCCCGTGCGGCATCCACGGCCTGCCGAATGACGCGCCGGAACTCCTCTTCGTGCATCACCGCATGGTCGGCGGGCGTTACGACGATGGTGGCTTTGGGGTCGCGCTTCATAATGCGGTAGCTGGCATAAGCTATGCAAGGCGCCGTATTGCGGCCAATGGGTTCGCCTAAGATCTGATCGGCGGGCAAATCGGGCAGATGCTGCTGCACGAGGTCGGTGTAGTCGCGGTTGGTGACGACAAACACGTTTTGAGGCGGGCAAATGCCGTGGAAGCGATCGACGGTCAGTTGGAGCATAGAACGGCCCACACCGAGCACATCGTGAAATTGCTTAGGATGATGCGTGCGGCTAAAAGGCCAGAAGCGGCTGCCAATGCCGCCCGCCATTACTACGAGATAAGTATTTTCCATAACAAACGACTTAACAGCCGACAGACGGATTAGTGGAATTAGAAGGAAGAACTAGGCGCCGTAAAAATGACAATATAGGTATTATACAAGTCCTTCACGCAGCAAATCGTGCAAGTGAATAAACCCGCTGAACCGGCCACCCTCGGTTACAATGAGCTGGGTGATGTTACGGGCCTGCATGCGAGCCAGGGCTTCGGCCGCAAAATCATCTACGTCGATGGTTACGGGCGAAGGGGTCAGAATGTCCCGGGCCCTTACGTCTTCTAGGCGCGTAAAGTTGGTGAGCATCCGGCGCAGGTCGCCGTCGGTAATGATGCCCAACAGCGCTCCGTCGCCGTTGCTTAGCACAGCCGTGGCCCCCAAGCGCTTGCCCGATATTTCCAGAATAATATCCTTGAGCGGCGCATCTTCCTGAACTTGAGGCATCTGGTTTTGACGGCTCAAATCGCCGACTTTCAGATATAGCTTCTTGCCCAGCGTACCGCCCGGATGCAAGTGCGCAAAATCAGCCGATGAAAATTCGCGGCTTTCCAGCAGACACACTGCCAAAGCATCGCCCAGCGCTAGGGCTGCGGTAGTACTGGTGGTTGGGGCTAGGTTATGCGGGCAAGCTTCGCGCGTAACCGGCGCATGCAGAATGTAGTCGGCCTGGATGCCAAGGTACGAATCGGCATTCGAGACCAAGGCCGCCAGCGGGACGCCTTTTCGCTTGAGCAGCGGCACCAGCACTTTTATTTCGGGCGTATCACCGCTCTTGCTGATGGCAATGACAAAATCTTCTGGCTGAATCATGCCTAAGTCGCCGTGAATGGCGTCGGCGGCGTGCATAAACAGCGCTGGCGTGCCCGTAGAGTTGAGCGTAGCCACGATTTTGCCGGCAATGTGCGCGCTCTTCCCAATGCCAGTCACGACTACCCTACCCCGTAAAGAGAGTATTGCAGCTACGCATTGTGCAAAATCGGGTGTTTGGTCGAGTGCATCGGCTACTCCCCTAACCGCTTCTGCTTCTAGCAGAAGCACTTTTTTTGCAATTGTATTGATATCGTTCTGCTGTTTCAATCTAAATTTGTCTAGATTGAGAATGCAACACCGAGGTGTTGGTGCTCAAGTCTGAACCCCAATCGAGCAAGTGAGGATGTCTATGCCAGCCGTAAAACAAGCAGTCAAGCAAGGGGCTGATCTGAAAGGCAAGTTAAAAGAAGTTTTTGGGTACGGCCAGTTCCGGGGCACCCAAGAGGCCGTAATTCAGAATGTCATCGAAGGAAATAACACCTTCGTCATAATGCCTACGGGTGCTGGCAAGTCGTTGTGCTACCAACTGCCTGCCCTGGTGCTTCCTGGCACCGCCATTGTGATTTCGCCCCTGATCGCTCTGATGAAAAATCAGGTGGATCAGTTGAACGCGTTCGGTGTAAATGCTCAGTTTCTGAATTCGACACTGTCGAAGGCCGAAATGAACAAGGTAAAGCGTGACGTGATTAGCGGCGACGTGAAGCTGCTGTACGTGGCACCTGAATCGCTGACCAAAGACGAAACCATCGACTTTTTGCAGAAGGCTACGGTGTCGTTTGTCGCCATCGACGAGGCGCACTGCATCTCGGAGTGGGGCCACGATTTCCGGCCGGAGTACCGCAAGATTCGCGGCATCATCGACAACATCGGGCAGGTACCGATCATCGCGCTCACGGCTACGGCCACGCCCAAGGTGCAGCTGGACATCCAGAAAAACCTGCAAATGGACGACGCTTCGGTGTTCAAAACGTCCTTCAACCGCACCAACCTTTATTATGAGGTACGGCCAAAGCATAACACCAAAAAGCAGCTCATTCACTACGTCAAGCAGCACAAAGGCAAAGCGGGCATTGTGTATTGCCTGAGCCGCAAAAAGGTAGAGGAAATCGCTGAGCTACTGCGCGTTAACGACGTGAAAGCCCTCCCCTATCACGCTGGTTTGGATCCGCACGTGCGGATGTCAAACCAAGATGCGTTTCTGAACGAGGAAGCCGACGTCATCGTCGCTACCATCGCGTTCGGCATGGGCATCGACAAGCCCGACGTGCGGTTTGTGATTCACTACGATACGCCTAAAAGCATCGAGGGCTATTACCAAGAAACCGGCCGCGGCGGCCGCGATGGCTTGGAAGGCAACTGCCTGATGTTCTACAGCTACGATGACATCGTGAAGCTGGAGAAATTCAACAAGGACAAGCCCGTAACCGAGCGCGACAACTCGAAGCTGCTGTTGCAGGAAATGGCCAACTACGCCGATTCGGCGGTGTGCCGCCGTAAGCAACTGCTCCATTATTTTGGCGAAACCTTCGAGAAAGACTGTGGTTTCTGCGACAACTGCCTGCACCCGAAAGAGCGTTTCGAAGCCAAGGACGAAGTAATCATGGCGCTTAAAGCCGTGGTGCAAACCGAAGAGCGTTTCGGTCTGGATCATATCGGCACCGTACTCATGGGCATGAACAACGCCCATGTTGAGAGCTACGGCCACGATAAACTGTCTATCTACGGGCAGGGCAAAGCGCATGACGCGGCTTTCTGGCACTCGCTGCTGCGCCAGGTGCTGCTCAACGGCTTTCTGGAAAAAGACATCGACAACTTCGGGGTGGTGAAAATCACGCAGAAGGGCCTTGATTTCATCGACAACCCGCATTCCATTAAGCTCACCAAAGACCACAACTACGAGGAAGAGGTTAAGGAAGAGCAGGAGCAGGAAGAAGTGCAGCAAGCAGCCGGCCACGATGCCACGCTGTTTGAAATGCTGAAGGCCTTGCGTAAAAAAATCGCGAAGGAAAAAGGCCTGCCGCCCTACGTCCTCTTCCAAGATCCGTCGCTGAAGGAAATGGCCACCACCTTCCCGGTGAAGATGGACGACCTTTCGCACGTGGGCGGTGTGGGCCATGGCAAAGCACAGAAATTCGGACAGCCCTTCCTGGCGCTGATTCAGAAGTACGTCGAGGACAACGATATCATGACGGCCGCCGATGTGGTGGTAAAATCGGCCGTCAACAAGTCGAAAATCAAGATTTACATCATTCAGCAGATCGACAAGAAGATGGATTTGGAAGAAATCGCTTCTTCCAAAGGCATCGACATGCGGGAGCTGATTGAGGAAATTGAGCACATCTGCTACGCCGGCACCAAACTCAACCTTGATTACTACATCAACGGGGTGCTGGACGAGGAGCGCCAAGACGAAATCATCGACTACTTCATGCAGGCCAACACCGATAACATTGCGGTGGCCTTGAAAGAGCTCGGCACCGACGATTATACGGAGGAAGATTTGCGGCTGATGCGCATCAAGTTTCTAAGCGAATACGCAAACTAACCCAAGCGCATCTTCTAAATATAAAAAGAGCCGCCGTCTATACAGACGGCGGCTCTTTTTATAATATATTCACAATCAATTAGTTATAGCCAAACATGATATAAGTGTTCGACTTGCTCCAGATGAAAGCCTTCATGCTCGTAGAAACGGCAGGCGGCTTCATTATCCAGTTGAGTCACTACGCGGAGGCGGCCGTAGCCCCAAGCTTGGGCACGTTGCCGAGCAGCCACAAGCAGCTGTGTACCAATGCTTTGCCGGCGCACCTTGGCATCGACAGCAAGGAGGCCGATACTTACGCACGAATTGGGTGCTGGCGCGGCAGGCAAGGGGCTCAGGGTAATCAACCCACACACGGCGGCGGCCTGACGGTACACCAGCACCTCGCGAGCCCTTTCGCCAGCCACTGATTGCTCGATCCAGTGGGTATAAAGCCGCTCGTAAGTCCCGGCCGCAAAGTGTGGATCGCGCCGGAAGCGAGAGAAGGCGCCGCTTTGCAGGGCCAGCGCTATGACATCAGTACTGATAGTGGAAACAGGTTTTATTGCAGGAGGCAAAAGTGTATCTATCTCACAGTCAATATCTTGCACGAAGGTCGCTTTGCGGTCGGCCAGCAACAGCCCAAGCGCGCTCGCACTAGCCTCAGATTCGTCGTCATCGGGGGCAACGCTGTAATACAGCAACCGGTAGCCCTGCTGATGCGCGACGGCCAGCAACTGTTCTAGCTCTTGGCGCGCGACCTGTGTGCCGTGCATCCGCCCAACTAGGAACCCCAAAAACTCACTGTCCCAGGCCAGCGGCCGGATGGCTTCTAACATAAGCGAGCGCTTAAATAAAAAGAAAACGGCCTGCGGAGCAACCGCAGGCCGTTTTCTCAGGAAAATGCATTTGGCACCTTAACCTAGCAATACTCTTCGAAAGCGCCTTGCAGATTGTCGACGATGCGCATCATGTCGTTGCCTTCGATGTGATAACGCTCGATCATGTGCACCAATTCGCCGTCCTTAAACAACGCAATGCACGGCGACGAAGGCGGGTAGGGCAGCATGTGCTCACGCGCCTTGGCTACGGCTTCGGTCTCCATGCCGGCAAAAACCGTCACGAGCTTCGCGGGCTTTTTTTCGGAGCTAGCCAAAGCCAGCTTCAGCGCCGGTCGGGCTTTGCCGGCTGCGCAGCCACATACTGAATTTACTGCAACCAGCACAGTACCAGCATCTTGCTGCAGCACAGAATCAACTTCTTCGGGGGTCATCAGTTGCTCAAAGCCAGCTTCGACGAGGTCTTGCCGGATGGGAGCCACCATGTATTCGGGGTATGTTGCCATTGTAATGGTACAGAATGGACTGAAAGTGAGAAAACGTAAGGAGTAACTGCCCGGAGGCCCTGCAAAAATACGCAAAGTCCGGTTCTATCTTTTCGTTTCTGCTTAACCCTACCGGCCACACATTAGTTATACTACCCGTACAATTTTTTGATTGACTTGCTCTGCCATGACTTACGACCAGTTTTCGGCTTCGCTTACGGCTTCGGCACCTCCGGCCAGCTTCTCCCCTCTTTTGCGCGCTTTGTGGCACGCAGCCCGCTCAGAGTGGAAACAGGCGCACGAGTTGGCACAGGAAAATGAATCGGATGCGGCTCACAATTGGCTGCACGCGTATTTGCACCGCCTAGAAGGCGACCGAAGCAACGCGGCTTACTGGTACCGGCGAGCCAGCCGCCCTGTGTTTCAGGGAACTTTAGCCGATGAGCTTCGGGAAATGCTACTGGCGCAGCTACAGAAAGAATGATGGCCTCGACTCAACTTCAATGGTTCAGGTTTTATAAAATCCAGAATAACAATTCTTTATAAAATTATACTGACTACTAATTTTTCAACTTAAGGTTCCGGTTTCCGACAAATAAAATTACATTTAGCCTGCGTCGATGATTAGCGGCGGGAAGCTATGCGAAAACTTTTTCTTTTGGCGATAAGCTGCCTTTTCAGCTTAGCCGCACAAGCCCAAGTAGATTCTGTGCGGGCTACTACCCTGCCCCCGGCCCAACAGGCGGAGAAGCTCTACAACAGCGGAGTAGCCAAGTACAACAGCAAAAGCTACCGAGCCGCCTTGCAGGATTTTGACAAAGCGCTGGCCGTACGCCCCGATTTTGCGAAGGCCTACTACAACCGCGCCACCACGCGTTACGAGCTGAAAGAGTATCAGCAAGCCATTCAGGACTACGACCAAGCCCTGCGCCTCGAGCCGAGTTTCACTTCTTACTTCGGGCGGGCACAAGCCCGCGAAGCGCTTGGCCAACGCGACGAGGCCCAACAGGACTACACCAAAACCACCGAAACCAAAGCCGACTACGCGCCGGCGTGGTATTACCGCGGCGCGCTGCGCTTTGAGAAAGGCGAGTACCAAGCTGCCCGCGCCGATTTCGACCAAGCCATCAAAGTCGATCCGAGCTACGCGTATGCCTACCACGACCGGGCCAGTGCTTCGCGCCAGCTTGGTAATTATCAGGCTGCTATTCAGGACTATAGCAATGCCTACAGCTTACAGCCAGACTTGCTCCCTGCCCTGCTGAACCGGGCGGCTACCAAGCGGCGAGCCGGCGATCTGAAAGGCGCCTTGGCAGATTACAATGAGTACGTGCAGAAGAAAACAGATAACCCCATTGCCTACACCAACCGCGGCAGCACGCGTTACGAAGCCGGCGATTACCGCGGGGCCGTTGAGGATTTTGGCAAAGCCGTAGAGCTCGATGCCAAGTACAGCTTCGCCTGGAACAACCGCGCTGCCGCGTATCTCAAGCTGGAAGACTACCAGAAAGCTGCGGCCGACGCCACCAAAGCTATTGCGCTGAACCCACAGTATGCCGAAGCCTACCTCAACCGCGGCCACGCCCGGGAGATGTTGCGCGAGGCCGACGGCGCCTGCCAAGATTGGCGCAAAGCAGCTGAGCTCGGCCTCGAAGTGGGAGCTACCCACGCGGCCAATTCGGGTTGTGGTGCAGAATAACGTGAGGAATTGGAAATAACCCCTGCCTACCCCAGCAGTCGCTCTTTGCCGAATTCTACCAAGAGCGACTGCTGAACAACAGCACGATACTATGTATAAATACTTGATAATCTTACTGTTACTCACACACGCGGCTTATGCCCAAGATGTGGAGTTCAGCAAGGACCACTTCGGCAACGACAAAGATGGCCTCAAGGCGGCGTTGCGCGAGCTCAAGCAGGGGGATGAATGGTACCTAAACGACCCACCCCGCTACGAGCAGGCCCTGCCCCATTACCTGGAAGCCCAGAAGTTTAACGCAAACAACGCCGAGCTAAACCTGAAAATCGGGGACTGCTACTTGCACTCGGGCTACAAGCCGCGGGCCCTCGCGTATTTGCAGAAAGCGTATAAGCTGAACGCGGATGTTGACCCGCGAATCCACTACTTACTGGGACGTGGACTACACTTGAATGCGAAGTGGAAAGAGGCTATTGTCGAATACAAAGCGGCGCAACCGGCTGCGGGTGGCAAGAATACGGCGGCCTTCATGACCAATATCCGCAAGAAGATTACGGAGTGCGAAAACGGCCAGAAGCTGATGCAGAAGCCCTCACGCGTCTTTATTGACAACGCAGGGCCTGGCGTTAACTCCCCCTACGCCGATTACGGCCCCGTGATTTCTGCCGACGAGTCGGTGATTCTGTTTACGTCCCGCCGCAACAATTCGACAGGGGGGCAAAACGACCCAGAAACCGGCGGTTTCTTCGAGGACATTTACCAAAGCACACGCACCAGCACAGGCTGGTCGCCGGCCCGCAATTTGGGCGCCCCCGTCAATACCGAAGGCCATGATGCCACCGTGGGCCTGGCCCCCGACGGCCAACGCATGCTGGTGTATGTAGAAGACAACGGCGGCGACTTGCAGGAATCGAACCTGCGGGGCGCGACGTGGGGCAAGCCGCAAAAGCTCGGTTCGCGCATCAATAGCAAGTACCACGAATCATCCGCGGCCTTCACACCCAATGGCCGCAACCTATACTTCGTGAGTGACAAGGAAGGCGGCTTGGGCAGCCGTGACATCTACCAGATCGAGATTGAAGGGCGCGGCCCGGCCCAGAATGTCGGTTCGGTCATCAATACGCCCTACGGCGAGGAAGGCGTATTTCTGCACCCCGACGGCAAAACGATGTATTTCAGTTCGGAAGGCCATAACTCGATGGGCGGCTATGACATCTTCAAATCGGTGTTGGAAAACGGCAAGTGGAGCGAGCCCGAGAATCTGGGCTGGCCTATCAATACGCCCGACGACGATGTGTTTTTTGTGATTTCTGCTTCCGGCCGCCACGGCTACTATTCCTCGTTTCGCGACGATGGCTTGGGCAGCAAAGACATTTACCAGATCACCTTTCTAGGGCCCGAAAAACCGCCTGTGCTGAGCCAAGAAGACCAGTTGCTGGCTTCGCGTGCTCAACCGGTGAAAGAGGCGCTGCTAGCCCCACCGGTGCCCATTGCGTCGGCTCAGGTAACGATACTGAAAGGTGTAGTAACCGATGAAGCGACTAAGCAACCACTGGAAGCCACCATCGATGTAATTGATAATCAACGCAATGAAGTAATTGCCTCTTTCCGGGCCAACGCCCAGTCGGGCCGCTACTTGGTGTCGCTGCCCTCGGGCGTCAACTACGGCATTGTGGTGCGGCAGGAAGGCTACTTGTTCCACTCCGAAAACTTCGATCTGCCCAGTGGCGCGGCTTATTCGGAAGTGGTGAAGGACATTGCGCTGAAAAAGCTGGAAGTAGGCGTCAAAGTCGTTCTGAACAACATTTTCTTCGATTTCGACAAGGCGACTCTACGCAAGGAAAGCACCTCAGAATTGGAGCGGCTGCAAAAGCTACTCACCGAAACGCCCGCGTTGCGCCTCGAGATTTCGGGCCATACGGACAATGTAGGCAATGCGGCTTACAACAAAGACCTCTCGCAACGGCGGGCGAAAGCGGTAGTTGACTACCTCATTGGCAAAGGCATTGACAAAGGCCGCCTTACTTTTGCGGGCTACGGCGATACCCAACCGGTGGCCCCAAACACCAATAAACAAGGGCGCCAACTCAACCGCCGGACGGAGTTCAAAGTCACGGGTAAATAACTGTTGAAACAGCAAGCCCACCCGCCAACGTTTTGGCGGGTGGGCTTGCTGTTTAGCACTGGCCCTAGCAAGGAAAAAGCCGTCCTTTTTTATATTATAACTATTTGATTAACAAATAATTAAGCCACCTTATTCCTCTCTATTCTATTTAGGTTCGGTATTTGCTAGGCTGGGCGTTTGCATTATTTTCTAACGAATATTCACATGCCAAGACTCTACTTTCTATTGTTCCTGACGGGCATACTATTTTCTGCCCATGCTGGTTTGGCCCAGCAGAATTCCGATCAGTTGCGTACGCAGGCCACAGAGCTAACTCGCCAGTTAGCAGGCCATATTTCGCTCGACGATGCCCGCACTATCAAGGTTCGCCGCCTAATTTATGATCGGTTAATCAAAGAATCGGAAGTACAGCAGCTATATAGCAACGACCCAGCCATGCGCAGCAACAAACTACGCGAGATCGAGCACGATTACGCTCTGGAACTCAAGACGGTGGTCAACGAAACACAATTTAGTCGCTACTTGGCCCTGAATCCTTCGGCTGCGGCAGCCATTCAGCCCCCGGCTGTGGCAGTAACGCCTGCTACCCAACAAGTACAGAAATCTCGCACTTCGCTTGTACCACCAGCCAAAGCCAGAACAGCCCCGCAAGCCAAGCTCAAAGTTGCCCCTACAAAAGATCTTCCTTCCAAACCCCGCGTTGGCAGCAGCATCCGTAAACCTGCTCATCAATCATAGCACTAGTTCATAACAATTTGCGAATCAAATAGTTATGAACTAGTGTTTAACTTCCGCTGTACGCAGAATGTTGAGGGTTAGGGCCCACAGGTCTTCGTAAGGAATGATTTCGATTTCGGCAAATGCCTCGCCGGGCTGAGGCGCTTCGCGCAAGCGAGCCAGCCATGCCTGCCCGTGCTTTTCGCTGGCTTTTGAATCAAAATCTTTCTTCACAGTAAGTACCAGCAGCCGAAAAAAGAGCTGACTCCGCAAGGTAGCTGGGTCGCGCAAATGCGTTTGCTGGTATTTGCGCAAGCTTTCCAAGCGTGCCATTAGGGTTTCGATATCGCGCCGCCGCAGGTAGTGCAGAAACTGCAAAATCAGGATTGCCACGTTGTAGCCCTGCTTGTCGCGGCTATAATCCGGAACAGTCTGCACAAATTGGGCAAAGTGCATGGCCCGCAACGGCGACTGATCCGGCAGCACGAACTGCAGATACGCGTCGTAGAGATCCCAGCGCTGTTGCGCCGCCACCCGCTGTTTTCGATAATATGGATTTTTGCGCGCCATATTAATCAGATCGCGCGCTTGCGCATAGTTGGCGGCGTGCATGGCCAACAACAGGTAATGCTCCAGAAAATAAAACCAGTTGCCGGAAGAGTGGTGAAAATCTTGGAGGTAATGCTCGGCCAGCACCAGCCCTTCCTGCACGCGTCGGCAGCGCAGGTGGGCATATACGCTCATGAAGTTATTAAAGCGCTTGTCGAAGCGTTTCGCATTGATCTTGCCTTTGGCAAAGTCCTTGGCCGTGGTTGCGGTTAGGCGAATGATGCCGTCGTAGTCGCCCACTAAGCCTTGCTGAAACAACAGGCTGTTATACAAGTAGTTAAAAGTGGTAAAGCTCCCAGCTTGCTGATGCAGCTTCTCTAACTCCTTGATATGTGCTGGCAATTCGTTCAGCAAAAACCGCCGGGATTTCACCGAGTGAGCAAGAGCAATTTTGGTATCCCAGTACACTTGAGCGGCGGTTTCTTCCAACGTCAGCAGCGTCTGCAAACGCATCAGTTCGGCGCTAATGGTCTTGTAACGAGCCGGTTGACGCAGCTCGGCATACAGAGTCCGCAGGGCCTGCGCACTCATGACGGCGTACTGCGTAAACTCTGCCTCCTGCGCGATCCGCAAGCATTTGCGCATCATCCGTTCCGAGAGCGTGTACTCGCCTTCCAGTTTGAGCACGTTTGCCTGGTGGTAGAGTTCCGTGCATTGGAGCTCGTATCGCCGCCAAACCGGGTGCCGAGGGTCGGTATGTTCTAGGAAGTACAGGTTGTTCAGCAACTTTTGCTGGACACGCGATTTCAGCTTCCGAAATGCTGCTTGGCTGGCCGGAGTTGTCTTTGTATATAAAAGTTTCGTAAGTTGGAGAGGAGTACAATTTGGCGACTTCTCCAGCAACCTAATAAGACGAACTTCCTTATTAGTCCCTTTCCGATCACTGAAATCTAATAATGGTGTGACGGGTATTTTCCTTCCTGTCACAATTCGGGTTAAAATATTCAGTTCATCCATCCAGGAAACGCCTCTTTAGGTTCGTTAAAAAGCTTTAAGCTGGTAAAAGATAGGGCGGCTCGTGTCACAAAAAAACGCCTTTTTTCCTTTTCGTTGGAATTTATTGAGTTAATCTTTGTAAAATATAATTCTATAGACTTTTAGTACGATTAATGTCACAAATCAGTTTAAAAATATATATTTATTGATAGCTCTGCGGTGTAATGGTGCTGAAAGTAATGTGTGAACTTAACAGACAATAAATATATTATAAATTAAAGCCCGCAAAGTACAAGTCTATTTTATACGGGGTTCTTCCTTTGCTTCCGCAGCGACGCAGCCCAACTTTGTGTCATTCAATTACTTGAAACACATCAAATCACCTGCGTCATGTTTGACATCCTAGCCATCGCCTTCTTTCAGCTCCTGAGCCTTTCTTCGCCTTCAGCTGCCAAGACTTCCCAGACTAGTGTTGCGCCTTCCGAACAGACGTCCAACTATACCGGTGCCGGTGGCTGGGGTGGTGATTACAAAAGCGCTGAGACAGGCGCTGGCGGGTGGGGTGGTGATATCGTCCGTGCAGAAACCGGCGCGGGCGGCTGGGGCGGCGACTTCGCCCACGTTCAGACGGGTGCTGGTGGTTGGGGTGGCGATGTTGCCTACCAAGGAACTGGTGCTGGTGGCTGGGGCGGTGACCTCGCCAGCGTTGAGACCGGTGCCGGCGGCTGGGGTGGTGATGTTGCGTAGATTGTAACTAGATACTTCGGGCCGGCAGAAGCTTTGCTGTAGAAATCTTGGCTAAATTGCCGAGGCACTACTTGCGTTCATCTGCCCAGTAATGAAGCAACTGATTATTGCCTTGCTGCTACTGAGCGGCGTTGGACTTACGGCTTGCTCCCCTTCGTCGTCTTCAACACACGCTGTTCGTATCCGGTGGAGTTCTGATCCTCAAAATCTTGATCCGCTGGCGACTTTGACCGCCAACAGCAATGCGCTGCAAGCTAACAACTTGTTATACTGCAGCTTACTCACCGTCGACCCCAAGAAGCAGACGTACGTGCCTTGGCTGGCGGAAGCCCTGCCCACAGTAAAGCGCCAAGATTCATTTACGTTTCTTTCCTATCGTTTGCGCAAAGCAGCGGTTTGGGACGATGGCCGTCCGGTGCAGGGTGCTGATGTGCTTTTCACGCTGAAACTCATGAACTTGCCGGGTTTGCCAAACGAAGCAGCTAGGGCTAAATTTGGTTTTATCCAAGATGTTCAAATAGATACTGCTGATTATCAGAATTTTACATTTTTATGTAAGGGCCGGTCGCTGGAGTATGTTTTGTCCTCTGGCGACTTTCCTATTTTACCCGAGCACGCGCTAGATCCGCAACGGCAGCTGCGAAGCTTTAGCCTCCGGGCGGTGCAGGCTCTCTCAGAGCACGAATCGGCAGCAAATCCTGTGTTGGCGGCTCTGGTTCAGCGTTACTCGGCTGCACAGCTTAGCCGTAACCCTTCACGGTTGCCGGGCTGTACGGCATACAATCTAACCGCTTGGCAAAGTGGACGTTACTTAACATTTCAAAGGAAGGCCAACTGGTGGGGCCATAAAATAAAGCCCATCCCACCTCAATTGCAGGCCAACCCGCAATCCATTGATTTTCAGATAATTCCGGATAACGCAACGAGCCTCCTGGCTTTGCGCCGCGGCGACATCGACATTTATCCGATGTTGCCAGCGAAAGATTTTAACCGCCTGAAACAAAGCGAGGAAAGCCAGCGCTTGGCTTTCTACACCAGTGACTCGTACGATATGGTGGCACTGGGCTTCAATACCAGCCATCCGGCGCTGCAAGATCGCTATACACGCCAGGCGCTAAGCCATTTGGTCAACGTTACTTCTCTTATTCAAGGCTCGCAACAGGGCATGGCTTACCCAAGTGTAGGCCTGATTAATCCGCACGATCAGCGGTATTATAACGATAGCTTGGCTCCGGTTGCTTACGCTCCCAATCGGACGGTTGCGTTGTTGCAACAGGCTGGCTGGCGCAAACAAAGCGACAACAGTTGGGTGCGGCGTTCCAAACCCGGCGAATCCGACCAGCGCTTGAGCCTCACTATCAGCTACCGCATCAACGAGCCAGCTTTTGAAGCGGCAGCATTGCAGTTCAGAACAGCGGCAGGCGCTCTTGGCATTCCGGTTCAGCTACAGCCTACGGAGGCCACACTGATGTCGAGCAAACTTCGCAAGGGCAATGTGGACGTATATTTACGTATGCTGTACGGCAATCCGTTCAACTTTAACTTTGCTGCCATCCTCCATTCCCGAAGCATTGGCTTGGGTAATTACTCCCGTTTTGGCACTGCCGCCAGCGACCAGCTGATCGATGCGATAGCCCAGGAGGAGGATTCTACGCGCAAAGCGGTTTTGCTACGCCGTTTTCAGAAGTTGATGCAGCAGGAAAGCCCGCTTGTGGTCTTGTACTTTATGCGTAACCGGTTGGCGGCTGCCAAGCACTTGGCACAGCTAAACGTATCGGGCCTGAAGCCCTACTATTACGTTACCACCATCATTTCGAAGACGGACCCCAGCAATTAGAGCCATGAAGCGCTACTTGCTCAAACGGCTCCTGCGGACCCTGCTTGCGGCATGGGGTATTGTGTCGATCATCTTTTTGTTAAGCCGAACCTTGTCGGTTCCGCAGCAGCTTCAAAGCCTCTCCGACAACAGTGGGCTATCTACGCCTTCCGCCGCCGAACAACAGGCGGCCGAACGTCAGCTAATCCACCGCCTAGGGCTTGACTTGCCCTTATTTTACATTACTCTAGAGGAAAGCGTAGCTACCAGGCATTGGCGATGGCATGGCGCAGCTAACCAATACCATGTTTGGTTTAGTAGCCTTATGCGGGGCGACTTAGGCCATTCTTACCGCGACGACAGTCCAGTGCTCGAAACGATTGGCAATGCATTGCGCTACACATTGCCCCTTACGCTGGTTGCCGCGGTCGTCGCCATTGGCTTAGCAATTCAAGTAAGTACCTGGTTGGCCAAACCGGGGCGTGGGCGCCGCACCGTTCTGACTACCATATATGCTTTGGATGCGGTGCCACTTTTTGTGGTGGCGTCGGCGTTGTTGCTGCTGTTTGCTAACCCGGATGCACTGCTTCTGTTTCCGGCCTACGGATTAGGCAGCCAATCTTCAGACGAAAGCAGCTTAAGTGCGCTGGCTGATTTTGCTTATCATTTGGTGTTGCCAGTGGTGAGCTTGGTGATGGTGAGCTTGCCGGGGCTGGTTGTGCAGCTCGAGGCGGCCCTGCAACACGAGCGCGGCACCGACTATGCCACTACTGCGCGCGCCAAGGGCTTATCGGAAGCACAAGTGATTTGGCGGCACACCTTTCGCAATGCCCTTCTGCCAACGCTCACGCTGATCACCGAATTTTTGCCGTCGCTGGTGGCGGGAGCTGTGATCGTCGAAATGATTTTCGCCTTGCCCGGCATGGGCCTGCTGTTAGCCGAGGCAGCGGCCACCCGCGATTACCCAGTACTTATGGGGGGCGTTGTCCTGACCACGCTGGTTCGACTGGCAGCGCAACTGCTAACGGATTGGTTGTATGTTCAGGCCGATCCGCGCATTCGTCTGCAGGCATGAGGCGCTACTGGGCTTCGCTTTCGGGGATGCAGAAGCTGGCTTGGTGCTGGCTGCTGTTTGTTGTTATTATTTCCTTCGCAACTTCTTATCTACCAATACCTTACCCACCCGACGTATCAGACCAGCAATCCATTTCGGTGGCACCTTCCAGCCTTGTAAGGCCCGGAACGGATGCACCTCATTGGCTGGGCACCGATCCCTTGGGCCGCGATGTATTATCCATGCTCCTCTTCGGCGCCCGGACGACGCTGCTGGTGAGTTTGCCTGCTGCCTTACTCGCTACTTTTCTAGGTATTGCACTCGGTAGCATGTCCGGTTTCTGGGGCGACCACACGCTAAAAATCGCCGCACCCTGGTGGGTTTCCAGTGCCCTGATTTTACCAATTATTCTTATAGCCGTCGGATCTATACCACCTATTGGTTTGTTTTATAAATTATTGACAATCATTACTTTATATACAATACTATACTTTATCTTATCGCGTACCCCACTTGCTACCAAACGCTGGGCTCTTCCAACCGACAGCCTGTTCTTGGGACTTGTGGCACTGCTCTCGTCAATGCCACAACTCATTTTGGTGTTGGCGCTCACAGCTGTGCTCCAACCATCGTTGGGCAGCTTGCTTTTAATCCTGATCGGTACTTCCTGGACTGCACCGGCTCGCCTGATAAGAGCGGAACTGCTGCGCGTGCGTGCGCTGCCTTTTATGGAGGCGGGGCTAGCTGCTGGCTTGCCAACTTGGCGTCTGTTGTGGCGTCATGCGCTGCCCAATGCTTGGCGTCCGATATGGGTTGGTTTCCCGATGAGTGTGGCCGCATTAGTCACGCTGGAGGCAACGCTCTCCTTCCTTGGCATTGGATTGCCGCCCGAAGTGCCCAGTTGGGGCCGAACGCTGGCTACCGCTCGCCTCGATACCTCCGCCTGGTGGCTGGTTCTATTCCCCGGCGCGGCGTTGGTCTTGACTGTATTGGCGCTGCGGCAACTCGGCATGAATAGGGCAATAAAATCTCCCGGTCTTGCTCAAGGCAATGTCACAAACTAACTCCACAATCGCCACACGAATCACGCTGAAACTAGACTTTTACTGAGGAGAACACCGAGCAGCACGCAATACAACCAATTATTAGTCAATCAATTGTATAATACCCACAGATTGTTGAATGTGATTTTGAGGCTACCAACGCTCTTGGTGGGGTAGTCACAACTGCTGCGATATCTTCCTTTATCTCGCTATACTGCTACTATATATTTGTAACAGATAACAGCAAGAATCCTCTGAATACTGCTTGTCACAGCTCGTGATTTTATAATGAATTGCTCTTTGCTTACTCGTCGTCGTCGGAGCTTGGCTCTGGATCTGGTTTTGCTGGATATGCCCTCACGGCAACGCACAAAGACTACTGGTTGCCTGACTTTAGGTGGGGAGCTAGTATCACCTGAGTCGGCGGAGGCAGCGCTGCGCAACGGTACCGCCATTATGGTGGGAGGATTGCTGGTAGGATCAACAGGATCTTACTTTTAAAGATAAAAAATAGGATTGAAGTTGCCGCACCACATGCGGACTGCTTCAATATCCTTAAGGTTGTTGCAATAGGTGTGTAAAAAAACCGCCGGCTTTGCCGGCGGTTTTTTTGCGTCTATACTTTTGATTATCAAAGCTATACATCCTGCGTTTGACGCGCCAGCAAAGCAATACCCTCCTGAAACGTATGCGGCCGATAGCCTAAATGCTGTTGTGCCTTCGAGATGATAAATCCGGTTCGAGCCGGACGCCGGGCAGGCTGGGTAAACGTGGTAGCATCCACCTCCACGATGAGCGACTTATCTAGCCCAAAGTAATCGGCTACTTGCAACGCCATTTGGTAGGGCGTAAGCAGTTCGCTGCTGCTGATGTGGTAAATGCCCGTCGCATTGTGCTTGGCTACCAACCAGCAGCCTTCGGCTAAGTCTTCGGCAAGCGTGGGCGTACGGAACTGGTCGCTGACGACTTTTATCTGTTTGCCGGCCCGCAACGAGTCGCGCACCCAGAGCACAATGTTGGTACGGCCGTATTCGTGCACAATGCCATACACCAGCACCGTACGCACAATAGCCCAAGGCGTTTTGCAGGCCTGCACCGCCTTTTCAGCAGCCAGCTTGCTCTGACCGTAAAAATTAACGGGTGCGGGCACCGCCTCTTCCGTCAGCGGGCCTTCCTCGCCGCTGAAGACAAAGTCGGTGCTGACGTGTACGAAGTGAATGCGCAAGGCTTCGCAAGCCGCTACCAAGTTCTCAACAGCAGTCACGTTTTGCAGCCAGCACGCTTCCTGCTTCAGCTCACACTCGTCTACATTGGTCATGGCGGCGGTGTGGATGACGTGCGTTGGCTTCGCCTGCGCCAACACTTGCTGCACCTGCGGGCCGTTGGTCACGTCGAGCGCCACGAACTTCACGTCCGGATACAGGTCGGCAAGCTTGTTTTGCCCCCGCGAGCTGGCAATGAGTTCCGCCTCCGGATGCTCCCGAAGTAGCGCCACAAGTTTCTGACCAAGCAATCCGTTCGAGCCCGTAATCAGGATGCGCTTTTTCATGCTTACTGATACTGATAGCCGTACAGCTCCGTGATTTTCTTCTTTTTCAGCTTTTCTACTTTCACCGTCATCTTGATGTCGGTGGTAGGGCGGTCGCGTTCATCTTTGGGCTGCATAGCGATCTTGTCAACCACATCCATCCCGCTTATCACCTGACCAAACACAGTATAGGCGCCGTCGAGATGCGGCGTGCCACGGTGGTTTTGCACAATGTAAAACTGCGAGGCGCTGCTCGCGCGCTCGGGATTCACAAAATCGCCCTGGCGGGCGGCGGCAACGGCCCCGTACTGATGATGTAGCTCGGGCCGGATCTCGGCCGGGATCATTTTCTCGTTATCAGCGCCGGCTCCGTCATTGGCAGCATCCGCATCCTTGGAATTAGGATCGCCGCCCTGAATCATAAAGTCCTGAATAACACGATGAAACGTAGTGCCGTTGTAGAAGCCGCTTTTGCTCAGTTTCAGAAAATTAGATTTGTGCCGCGGCGTTTGATCGAACAGAATCAGCTTGATGTCACCCAACGAAGTGCTGATGGTCACCACCTCGTCTTTCTTGGTTTTCTTCGGGGCTTTCGCAGCGAACACTGCCGGTGATGCCGCCAGCCACAAGGCCCACAGCAGCACCGTAACGCGAAATATTGATTTCATAAAGGCGTAAGAGTTGAAAGATAACACAGCGAAATTACGCGCTTTCGGCCGGAGAGGCGAGAAAATCCCGGGTTGGCCGCGCGTCAAACCGAGGCGAAATGCCAAAATCCACGTAAGCTGCACCGTACCCAACTCCCCTATTGATGCCCGAACGCTCTACGCCCGTCGCTCAGCCCCAGTGGCTGCCCAAAGTTTTGCTTGGCCTTTACGTGCTCTTATTTACTGCTTTGGCTATTCACCCGGCAGAGCGCGGGACGTGGGTGGCCGAAAATACGCCCATCGTGGCGATTGTGGTGCTGCTAGTGGTGCTGTATATGCGTGGCGTGCGCTTCTCCAATTTGGCGTATGTGCTGATGAGCGTGCTGCTCTTTCTGCACACCATTGGCGGTTATTACACTTTCGAAAAGGTGCCTTTTGATTGGTTTAACAACCTTTTTGGCTTCAAGCGCAACATGTACGACCGCGTAGCGCATTTCAGCGTGGGTTTCTACGCCTTTGCCATCATCGAGCTCACCGACCTCAACGGTACCATCCGCAGCCGCGCGGTTTCGTATTTGTTTGCGCTGTTCGCCATTGCCACCATCGCCATGAGTTACGAGCTTATCGAGTGGCTATACGCCGATTTAAGCGATCCATCGGCCGGCGCTGCATTCCTGGGTAGCCAAGGCGACATTTGGGATGCCCAAAAAGATATGCTCGCCGATACTAGTGGCGCTGTCTTCGCCCTGATTATTTATTGGCTACGAAGCAAATCTTCCAATAATCATAAATAATTAGCAATCAATTACTTACAAAAAAAGCCGTCTGGCTGATGTCAGACGGCTTTTTTGTAAGTAATTACCAGAATTTAGGCTTCGGTGCGGTGATGCCGGATGGCGTCAAGTATTTCCCGGCCGCCCCTGCTTAGCACGCTTTCCGCGAGCCGAACTCCCATGGCCTCAGCCTGTTGGGCGTCAACGGTGGAAAAGGTTTCGTCGATGTACTGCTTCCCATCGAGGCTGATGAGGCCGCCGTGGAGTTGTAGCGTGCCGGCCGTAGTGAAAGTGGCCAGCGCAAACGAAGGAATGCTGCAACCGCCTTCCATAGTGCGCAGAAACGCGCGCTCAGTCAGCAGGCAGGTGTGCGTGGCCGGGTGGTCGAGGATGCGCTGCAGGGTAGCTTTCAGCTTACCGTCCAGGGAACGGGCGCACTCGATGGCCACGCTGCCCTGGCCCGCTGCCGGCACAAACTGCTTTTCGGGCAGCATATGCCGGATAAGCTTGTCGTACTCCATGCGATGCACGCCGGCGTAGGCAAGCACCAAGGCATCGTACTGGCCTTCTTCGAGCTTGCGCAGCCGCGTTTGCAGGTTGCCGCGCGCTTCGGCCGTGCTGGCGTTGGGATAAAAACGCCGGAACATCGCCTTGCGGCGGGTGCTGCTGGTGCCCAATGTAATGCCCGGCCGATCTAAAGAAAATGTCGAATCGAAGCTCAGGACGACATCGTTGACCCGTTCGCGCTTCATAAAGGCCAGCAGCTCCAGATCGTCGGGAATGGTGCTTTGCACGTCCTTGGCGCTGTGCACGGCCACGTCGATGTGGCCGGTGCGCAGGCTTTCTTCCAACTCCTCTGTGAACACGCCCTTCGACCCGATTTTGGCTAGTGAGCGATCCTGAATCACGTCGCCGGTAGTCGTGATGATGACGATTTCAGAAGCAATCTGCTCCTGCTCCAGGCACGCAGCAACGTGGTGGGCTTGCCACAGCGCAAGCTTGCTGCCGCGGGTACCAATGCGAATCGGACGAGTAGTAGGCATAAATAAGTCTTCAATCAATACAGAAGCCTGAACATCCACGGAGGCCAAAATAATGCCGCGGCCAAACCAATAGCATTTCGTTTCTTGCCTACGCTTCCGCGAAATACAAAGCTACAACACCCCCGCGCTTTGCATAAGCTATAGCTGATTTAGCACTAGCTATAGCAACTTACCAAACTGTATTTTCGGCGTTTGAAGCCTTTAGGCCTACATTTTTAGCAATTCGGCCACCCGCAGCGAGGTATCCATAAACACCATTCGCGGGTTGGCATTGCGTTCGATGTGGTAGTGAGCCTCGTTAAGTTCGCGCGTAATCGGGTCGGCATTGTGCAGGCTCACAAAGCGGCTGAAACCCGTGACAAACTGCTGCTCAGCGGCGGGCAGATGCGGCACAAACTTCGCGTCGATCCCAAACAGCAGCACCTTGCGCAACAGGCCCAGCGCGTATTGCAGAAACTCTTTCTGGTTTTCGCGGCCCATCTTCTGAAATTCGTCACTGGTGGCGAGCAGCTTATCTACTTTCAGACCGTAGCAGTACCGCATCCACTCGGCAAACAAAGCGAAATAGTCACTGTCGGCCGAATCTTGGGCGGCGAGTGCGGCACCCAGGTTGCCATCGGAAATTTGCGCCAACTGCCGGGCTTTCACCTCGGGCACTTTTTGCACATCTCTCAGATAATCAACTAGTTCCTCTTCTGAGTAGGCGCGCACTACCACGGGTTGCACGCGGCTCACGATGGTGGGCAACAGTTGCTCGGGCGCGTGGCTCACCAGCAAGAAAATGGTAGCGGCCGGCGGCTCTTCCAGCAGTTTGAGCACGGCATTGGCCGCGGCCGGGTGCATCAGTTCCGGTAGCCAGATCACCACAATCTTGAACTGAGCTTCAAACGCCTTCAGCGACACGAGCTTCAGCAATTGCAGGCTTTCTTCTTTCGAAATGCTGCCTTGTTTGTTTTCGGCGCCAATGTGCTGCATCCAGTCGTTGAGACCTTGGTAGGGATTTTCGAGCACAAAGCTGCGCCACTCGGCCGCAAACTTACTGCTGACCGCGTCCTTCGGCACTTGCTTGGTTGAAGTAACGGGCAGGATGAAATTCAGGTCGGGGTGGATGAGCTTGTCAATCTTCTGGCAGCTAGCACATTGCCCACATGAATCTTCGTCGTTGGGTTGGCGGGCCTCGCAGTTCAGAAACGTAGCGTAAGCCAAAGCCAGCGCCATTGCCGCCGAGCCTTCAGCCCCGCGAAACAGCTGTGCGTGCGCCACGTGCTGCCGCTGCACCGACTGCACCAGCAGCTTCTTCACCGCATTCTGGCCCGGAATTTCAGCAAAACGCATTATACTACAATCAATTGATTATCAATAAATTACCACAACCTGCCATCCCGAATCGAAAAAGTACCTTTGCTGTGCTCAGCGCAAAGAAAGGTTGGGGTAGCGAAAGTAGACAGCAGGCTTTAACTGGCCCGCTCCCACACCCGATCTTTTGCCGTGGCATCGTAGACGTGCTGCATAATGCCTTGTTCCACAGCATCATATGCCAAGTGCCGACGGGCCATCACGCGCTCAGCTACTTCGGCTACTTTAGGCATTTTGAAGGTTTCGAAACCAGCCGCCCCGCCCCAACTGAACGAGGGAATAAACGTGCGCGGAAAGCCCGCTCCGAAGACATTGGCGCCCACGCCTACTACCGTGCCGGTGTTGAACATGGTGTTGATGCCGCACTTGCTGTGGTCGCCCATCATTAGGCCGCAAAACTGCTGGCCGGTGTTCACGAAACGGCTTCTGGCGTGGCTCCAGATCTTGACCGGCGCGTAGTTATTCTTGAGGTTGGAGGTGTTGGTATCCGCACCCAGGTTGCACCATTCGCCAATCACGGAGTTGCCGAGGTAGCCGTCGTGGCCTTTGTTGGAATAGCCAAACAAGATGGAGTTGCCGACTTCGCCGCCTACTTTGCAATAAGGCCCCACGGTGTTGTCGCCGCGCATTTTGGCGCCGGCATTGATATGAGATCCTTCGCCCAATGCCAGCGGCCCTTTAATAATGGCTCCTTCGTGTACCTGCGAGTTCTTGCCCAGGTAAATCGGGCCGTCTTCGGCGTTCAGAATGGCGGCGCGGATTTTCACGCCCTCTTCAAGGAAGATATTCTCGGCGCCGTAGACGATGGTATGCGGATCGGTGATCGGCTGGGATTGCCGACCGCGGGTGAGCATGTCAAAATCTTCCCGGATTTCGCGGCCGTTGCGCAGAAACAAATGCCACACCTCCCGAATAAGTGTCACGGGTTCAGCAACTTCCTTCTCGTCTGCAAAACCATCTTGGATCAGCTCTGCCACCTTGGAGGCGTCGGATAAGTGCGCTGCCACTAGGGTTTCGCTGCAAAAAAGGGCCTGTCCCGGCTGGAGGTTTTCGATCTGCTGCACGAGCACGTCGTCGGGGCAAATGGCGCCGTTGATAACCAGCGCGGCACCTGCCACGGGGCCGGCGGGGTATTTTGCCTGCAAGTAAGGCTCCGTCAGGTAATGAACTTCCTGGCGCAAGCGATGCTGCCACTTTTCAGCGATTGTCAGGATGCCACAACGCAGAGCCGCTACCGGACGCGTGAAGGTAAAGGGCAACAGATTTTGCCGAATGTCGGGGTCGTCGAAGAGCAGAACGGTCATGGCAATAAATCGACTGTGGTTCGTTTCCGGAGGCAGGCGCCGGGTTGCGCGTGCCTAGCAACGGCAAGTTGGCACAAATAAAAACTCCCGCCAGACTTGCCAGCGGGAGTTCCAAATATTTTGCTTACTGGGTTGCCGCTCCAAGCTGACAACCAAATAATTACTTCTTCTGGTAGCGGTTGCGGAATTTCTCCACACGGCCAGCGGTGTCGATGAACACGTTTTTGCCGGTGTAGAAAGGGTGCGATGCGCTGCTAACTTCCACCTTGATGACGGGATAGGTTTTGCCATCCTCCATCGTGATAGTGTCGTTGGAGGTCATCGTCGAGCGCGTGATGAATTTAAAGTCGCTAGACGTGTCCTGAAACACGACTTCGCGATACTCGGGGTGGATGTCTTTTTTCATGGTCGTAATACCGTTAAAACCTTCAGGGCCTGCCGATTTTGCGGAAGGGATTGCAAAAGTACGTGTTATCCCTGTAAATCAAAAACCTACCACCCGATTTCGTACCAAAGCTCCCCGAAACTGCTTGTAAACCAAGGCCACACCCGGCACTTACATACTTTTAATCCTGCGCTGGCGTTATCTTCTTGGTTTCAGATTGCGGAGCGTATGCATTTCACCTTCAAACTTTTGCTGGTAGCAGGCCTTGTGTTGGCAAGCGTGGCCATGCTGTTTGGGACTGCGACCGTTACGGCCTTCCACTCAAAATACGTGGGAAACAACGTGCAGCTGGAGTGGCAAGTAGCCGGCGAGCCGGTGGTGCAAGCCTACGATTTGTACCGCAAAACCAACCACGAATCCGGCTATATCCGTTTGGCTTCTGTTGCACCTACGGGCCAGCAGCACTACCGCTACCTCGATGTTGGCCCGACGATAGCCAGCCCGGTCGCCTACCGTTTGGTGGTGCGCAGCGTGCCTCTCGACCGATCGTATACCAGCGTGCTAGCAAAGGCTCCCAGAGCCGTGCAGCGCTCTTGGGCCAGTATCAAGCTTATATTCAAGTAGATACAACTGTTTAATTATCAAGTGGTTATTTCATTAACGTAAGACGCTTTCGATACAGGCTGGTGTGATCTGGGAAATCAAGCTGCGTATCAGGCAGGCGGCCATTTAACCTTGCTATGGGATTTCTGCGTACGGGAGGAGGCACCTTCTGCCAGATCTCCTACCTATGTCCATAACCGATTCCATTTCGTCTGCGCTTCCGGCTTCCCCTTCCCCTGGCATCCGGATGCTGGCCCGCTTTGGTTTTGCGGCCATTGGGGTGGTGTATCTGTTGATGGGCATTCTGGCTTTGCTAGCGGCTTTGGGCCAACGGGGTGGCCAAACCGCCGATAAAAAACAAGCCGTGCAGACGCTACAGGGCCTACCCGGCGGCCCAGTGCTTTTGGGCCTGATTGCGTTTGGGCTGCTTGGCTACATCATCTGGCGAATCGTGCAGGCCGTGCGCGATACGGAAAGCAAAGGTTCCGGTGCTAAAGGCATCGGCCAACGGCTTAGCTACATTGGCAGCGGCTTGGTGTACGCTAGTTTGGCGTGGTTTGCCGCGCGCCTAGCTTGGAATGGGGCCGCCGACAGTGGCGGCAACACCCAACAAACGCTCACAGCCAAAGTGCTCAGCTGGCCCGGTGGCGACTGGCTGGTGTTGTTGTTAGGCCTGATTATTATCGGCGTTGGCATTTATCAGCTCATCAATGCTTACTCCGGCAGGTTTCAACAGTATATAAACGCCAGCAACCTCCCGCCGAATCAGCAGAACGTTGTATACCGTGCCGGGCAAATTGGCTACACAGCCCGCGGCATTGTGCTGGTTATTATCGGGTACTTCTTCGTGCAAGCAGGCCGTGAGTCCCGAGCATCGGCAGTCGGTGCCACCGACGAAGCCTTTGATTTGCTGGCAACGATGGGGCCGGCTGTGCTCGGGGTAGTAGCGCTGGGCTTGATGGCGTATGGCTTCTACATGCTGGTGCAAGCGCGCTATCCTGTGTTACGCGGCGTATGAGCGCACGATGCGCAAGGCATTTCAAGTTGAGGTTGTAGTTTGGTGCCGCCAATTTTTGTGCCTTCACGCGGCTAATTACCCTTATTTACTTCTAAACAAGTATGCGCATTTGCTTTGCCACCAACAACGAGCACAAGCTGACCGAAGTACGTCCGCTGTTGCCTGCTTTCATCGAACTAGTCAGCCTGCGCGACATCGGGTGTGAAGAGGAGTTGCCCGAAACCCGCGACACGCTCGCCGGCAATGCTCGCCAAAAGGCCGAATACGTGTGGGAGCACTATGGCGTATCCTGCTTTGCCGACGATACCGGCCTGGAAGTAAACGCCTTACACGGAGAACCCGGTGTGTATTCGGCGCGCTATGCGGGGCCACAGCGCTCGGCTGCGGATAATGTGACGAAGCTGCTGCACGAGTTGGGCACGGCCAGCGACCGCAGCGCGCAGTTCCGGACGGTCATTGCCTTGATACTGCCAAGCGGCGAAGTGCATGAGTTTGCCGGCGAAGTGCGCGGCTCGATTACCGACACACGACAGGGCAAAGATGGTTTTGGATACGATCCTGTGTTTCGGCCGGAAGGCCACGACGCAACTTTTGCCGAGATGACTTTGGCGCAAAAAAATACGATGAGCCACCGCGCCCGGGCTGTGCAACAGTTGGTTGCCTTTCTCAATACCCAGACGGCGGGCAGCGTTGGGGCAGAGAAATAAGGGGCAGTTTGCGGCGAATTTCTAATTCCTCGTTTCGCATTCGTAAATTTGCACGGTTGGCCCTTCCGGTACGGGCCGTTTCCCCACCCCATGCAACATCCTTTCATCGTCGGTATTACGGGCGGCAGCGCCTCCGGCAAAACCACGTTTTTGCGCCGGCTGCTGGCTGCCTTCCCATCGGAAGACATTTGTCTAATTTCGCAGGATAATTATTACCACCCACGCGAAACACAACAGGTTGATTCTCAAGGAGTTACAAACTTTGATCTGCCTTCTTCTATCGACTCCGTAGCCTACGCCGCCGACGTGTTGCGCATCAGCCAGGGCCAGGAGGTACGCCGACCGGAATACACGTTTAACAACCCCAACGCCACGCCTAGCGAACTTGTTTTTCATCCGGCTCCTATTGTGGTTGTGGAAGGCATCTTCGTTTTTTACTTCGAAGAAGTAGCCAAACTGCTCGACCTGAAAGTGTACATCGATGCCCGCGAGCATGTGAAGTTGCAACGCCGCATCGTCCGCGACCGCGACGAACGCGGCTACGATCTGGAGGACGTACTCTACCGCTACACCAACCACGTAGCGCCCACGTACGAGAAATACATCAAACCGTTTAAGCACGACGCCGACCTTATCATCCCGAACAATCGGCATTTTGATAAGGGGCTGGAAGTGCTCGTTACCTTCTTAAAAAGCAAGGTTCCGACCAAAACCAAATCAAAGTAGCAAGCACCGGCAAGCAGCTTTAGGCTGTTGCCAAAGCGAGCGCTGCCGGACCGGCAGCGCTCGCTTTTTGTTTACCGGCGCCCCACCCACGCCTTGCGTTTACCCCCAAACCAGCCGCCGCCTACAGGTTCTTATTTCGTTGGCCCGCGCAATTGGCTATATTTGTAGCCATTACCCTAACCATGTTCTTGTCCGTCACCACGTTTTTACCCCGCCTGCGTTTTGCGATGCTCACAGCCACGCTGCTGTTTGTGCTGTCGCTGAACCACCAGGCCGTGGCTACCTTCCGGGTTCCGGTGGGCAAGGCTGCGCACGTGGGCGCTGCTCCGAAGGCAGCCGTGGTGAAGCAAAAAGTTACCCTGGAAGCCACGGCCGCGCTGGCCCCGTGGCTGGCACCAGCCGTTGAGGCTTGGTTGCCTGCTCCCGAACCACTAACCTGGGCCGTAGCCGTTCGCAGCCAGGCTGCGCCGCGTCCCCGCCCGTGTGCCGTGCCGGATTTGTTCCGCTCGCGGTTGCTGCTCGCGGCGTTGTCGCCGCAGGCGCCCTAGCTTTCGCACCGAAGTCAGGAATTAAAAACGATGAATTGGCATTTAGCCATTCATAAGCGCCTGATTTATAAGCAGATTAACTACGCCAGACGATGCGTCTTCGGCATTCTTAGGTAACCACCTTTCTTTATTATAAATGCGTAACAAAGGACTTATCATTGCTTTGACACTCATCGTGTCGTTGCTGTGCGCCTACTTTTTCACATTCACCTTTATCTCGCGGCGGGTGCAAGCCAACGCCGTGACCTATGCCACGCACAATGGCACGGTGGATCAGCAACAACGCCAGCACTACCTCGATTCGGTATGGCGCGCGCCTGTTGCCAACATCTTGGGTGTTGATTATACCTACCGCGACGTTCGCGGCAGCGAGCTCGGCCTGGGCCTTGACTTGAAGGGCGGCATGCACGTGACGCTGGAAGTATCTCCCGTGGAGATTGTACGAGCGATGGCCGGCAACTCCAAAGATGCCAACTTCAACAAGGCGTTGGCCCAAGCACAGGAGCTTCAGAAAACCAATCCTTCGACGCCTTTCACGGCGTTGTTTGCGCAGGCTTATCGCACGGTAGCGCCTAACGACAAGCTCGCTCGCTTGTTTGCCAACACTACCAACAAGAGCCGCGGCATCGACATCAACTCGACTAACGAGAAAGTGATCGGCGCCATCGATAAGGAAGTAGAAGAAGCCATCGACCGCTCATTCAACATCCTGCGTACCCGCGTCGACAAGTTCGGCGTAAACCAGCCCAGCATTCAGCGTGTGAAAGGCACAGGCCGTCTGCAAATCGAACTGCCCGGCGTCGACAACCCCGACCGCGTTCGCAAACTGCTCCAGGGCCAAGCCAAATTGGAGTTCTGGGAAGTGTGGCGCACGGATGAGTTCGCACCGTATTTCAACCAGCTCAACAGCGTATTGTCGGCCAAAGAAGAAGCTGACAAGCTGCAAGGCACTGCCGCCGCTCCAACCGCAAAAAAGGATACCACGGCTACTGCCGCCACCGCTGCCACGGGCGACTCGACTTCATTGGCTAGCCAATTGGCCAAGAAGAATGCTGCGAAAAACGTTGCGAAAGCCGACTCAGCTAATCCTCAGCAAAGCAGCCTGTTAGCTCGCTTGTTCACGATGCCAGGCGCGTTGGGCAGTAATGTCCGCGACACGGCTCGCGTAAACTCGCTGTTCAAAACACAGGAAGTACGCGCTGTATTGCCTCCAAACCTGACGTTCCTGTGGGACGTGAAGCCGACGACCATCGAAGGCCAGGAGTACCTCCAACTGTATGCTATCCGCAAATCGAGCGCAGCTACGCCGCCACTAGCTGGTGATGTAGTGGCCGACGCGCGTCAGGACTACGACCAGAACGGTCGCCCGGAAGTGTCGATGCAGATGTCGCCAAACGGTGCCCATAAGTGGCAGAAGTTGACCGCCGCCAACATCGGCCGTCAGGTAGCCATCGTGCTCGACGACTATGTGTACTCGGCCCCGGTTGTGCAGTCAGAGATTGCTGGTGGCAACTCCAGCATCTCGGGCAACTTCACCATTGAAGAAGCGCAAGACTTGGCCAACGTACTTAAGGCCGGTAAACTTCCTGCTCCTACGCGCATTGTGGAAGAAGCGGTAGTTGGTCCGTCATTGGGTCAAGAAGCTATTAACCAAGGTCTTTACTCCTCGGTTGCCGGTCTGATCATCATCATGGTGTTCATGGCCATTTACTACGGCCGCGCGGGCTTGGTAGCTGACGCTGCTCTGTTGTTCAACATGTTCCTGATTCTGGGTGTGTTGGCGCAGTTTGGCACGGCCCTCACGCTGCCGGGTATTGCCGGTATGGTACTGACCTTCGGTATGTCGGTGGATGCCAACGTGTTGATCTTCGAGCGGATTCGCGAGGAACTCAACCACGGCCACGGCTTGAAAGATGCCATCAACGCCGGTTATAAGCGGGCGTTCTCGGCCATCTTCGACTCCAACGTAACCACGATGCTGATTGCCGTGATTCTCGGCTTCTTCGGCACGGGCCCGGTACAAAACTTTGCAATCACGCTGGGTATTGGCGTATTAACTTCCTTCCTGTCAGCAGTTTACATTTCCCACCTCATCATTGAGTGGTTGACTAAAGGCAAGGACACGTCGAAGATCACCTTCAGCACGTTCCTGTCGCGTAACCTGTTCCAGAACGTCAACTTCGACATCGTGGGCAAGCGCAAAATCGCCTACGCCTTCTCAACCGCTGTTATCGTGGTTGGCTTCGTGCTGATGGCAATCCAAGGCGGCCCGAACCTAGGGGTTGACTTCCGCGGTGGCCGCAGCTACCTCGTCGAGTTCAGCAAATCAGAAGCGGCTTCGGATGTAAAAGAAGCCTTGAACGATGACTTTAAAGGTGCGGGTACGGAGGTAAAAACCTTTGGCGCCGCCAATCGTCTGCGCATCACCACGGGCTATTTGGCGGAAGACGAAAGCACTGCCGGCGACCAGAAAGTGCTGGCTGCTCTGACTACCGGCCTGAAGCAATATGGCGCCGACAATCCGAAAGTGCTCAGCACTTCGAAAGTAGGTGCTACTATTGCCGACGACATCAAGAAAACCTCGATTCTGAGCCTGGGCCTGACCTTGTTGGGCATCTTCGTGTATGTATTACTGCGCTTCGAAAAGTGGCAGTACTCCATGGCAGCGGTAGTAGCGCTGTTTCACGATGCGTTGCTCGTGATTGCGGCCTTCCCAATTGCCCGCGCGTTGGGTCTGAACTACGAAATGGACCAAGTATTCGTGGCGGCTGTGCTAACGGTTATTGGTTTCTCGATGAACGACACGGTGGTTATCTACGACCGCATCCGGGAATATCTGCGTGAGAACCCCAACCTGACGTTTGCGCAGGTTGTAAACCCGGCCCTGAACAGCACGTTCTCCCGCACGATGATCACGTTCACCACGGTATTCTTGGTGGTGTTGGTGCTCTACATCTTCGGCGGCGAAACGCTGCGTTCGTTCTCGTTTGCCATGTTGGTGGGTATCGTCTTCGGTACGTATTCGTCCTTATTCATTGCGACCCCGCTGATCCTCGACACCTATGGCCGCAAGGAAGCCCGCGAACGTGGCACTTCCAACACGCCTAGCGTAGCCAGCGCCGACGCTCCCAAGCTCTCGACGGCTGTTAAGTAAGCAGTCCCGATTTCCGGCTTTTAAAAGGCCGCTCCCACACTGGGAGCGGCCTTTTTTGTTGTAGTCAAATTCATCCTGAATAAACAGCATTCCAACTTTACGCCACAACTATTTCATTATCAACAGCTTGAAATAAAGAATTACTATTTCGCTATCTTTTGTGTAGCTACAGGCAACCCTTTTGTCCGTCCGTCCGAGTCGTTAGATATAAACCCCGCGACCGTGCCCCAACCTGAACACGACCTCGAGATGCTACTGGCCACACTGGCCGGGTGCCGGCGTGCTGACCGGGGAAGTCAGCGCCGTCTGTACTCGCTGTACTATAGCTACAGCATGAGCATCTGCCTACGCTACGCCGGCACGCGCGACGAAGCGATGGAAGCGGTCAACGACGGGTTTATGAAAGTATTCCGCGACGTGAGCCATTTCGATCCCACGAAGCACGAAACCAGCGGCTCTTTCCGCGGCTGGCTTCGCAAAATCATGATTCACACGGCCATTGACCACTACCGCGCCCAAGAAAAGCACCAACATCAGCAGGATCTGGACAAAACTGCTTACGCCCTCGCCGACGAAGGAGGCTCAGCCCTGGACTCGCTTTCTTACGACGAGCTGCTGCATATGATTCACCAACTCCCTCCGGCTTACCGCACTGCATTCAACCTGTACGTTATCGACGGTTTCACGCACGAAGAGATTGCCAACCGCCTACACATTTCGGTGGGCACTTCGAAGTCGAACCTGTCGAAAGCGAGGGCACACCTCAAGGATTTATTAAAAAAAACTAGCCACCATGCATACGCCGGAAATGTCGGATGAAGAGCTTGACGCTCTGTTCAGACAGGGCGCGGAAAACTACCCGGAGGAACACAACCTCAACGCGTGGTTGCAAATGGAACAAAAGCTGGAAGCAGCTGCTGTTCAACAACTTGTCTACCGGAAAATCGCCGGTTTTTTTGCCGCTGAAATAGCCTTGATCGCCTTATTGGCAGTGCTCTGGGTACATTTCAGCCCGAGAATCAGCCCTTCTCCTAATACACAAGCGCCTGATAACCAAATAGTTGTCAATAACCATAATAAAGCCGTCACTACCAAGAAGTTAGCCTCCGCTGCTGTTGCTTCTTCTACAAAAGCAAAATCCGGCCGCCCGACTCAGCCACCGCTCCCAGGGATTGGTAGTAGGGCCATCACGCCCGCAACGCCAACGCAACCGGCCGTAGAATCGGCTAAGGCTACGGTTCAACCCAGCGTAGTTACCGGCTCGAATCGGACGGTTGTTCGGCGCTCGCCAACTTTTGCACTGGCAACTGGCAGCCGTAAAGCATCGCGGTCACGATCTGATCTAGAAAAAAAGGAATCCGACTTATCCCCAAAACCTTCTTATACAAGCAGTTCGCAAACCGCAGCGGCTTCGAAAGCCTCTACTGAAGCTGACGAAAACCCAACTACAGCGGCGGCCCCTTCGGAAACGCTGGTCACGGTCGACCAACCTTCCGAAGCGTCAAACAAAGCGTTGCCGGCTAGTGTCAGCAGTGATTCCGTAGCTCGTACTCGGCCGCTGCCCACCGCGCCCGTACCGGACTCGGCGACTCGTAAAGAGCCGGAAAAACCCGCGCCACGCTTGGGTTATCGCTTCAGTGCCAACTTCTTATACGCCCCTGAACTCAGTAAAGTACGCTCCTCCAGCCTGACGTCGCCGGGCAGCAACCTGGGCCTGATGCTTGAGTATCGGATCACGCCTCGCCTGCGGGTAGCGGCCGGCCTGATCAAGTCAGTGAAAAAATACGACGCCAAGGGCAGCGACTACCACCCACCGCAGCATTACTGGACTAACTACCTCAAGCTCACGGATGTATATGCTAACTGCCGCATCCTGGATTTGCCGCTCAACCTGCGTTACGACGTCGTGAGCCGGCCACAATACGCGCTGTTTGCCGGGGCGGGCCTGTCGTCCTTGCTGATGCGCAACGAACGATACCGTTATGCATACTACTCGGCGGGGCAGCTCCTGAACCGCGAGTGGACCCGCCACAACGGCTCCAACCACTTCTTCAGCGTGCTCAATCTGTCGGCGGGGTACGAGCGGGCGCTGGGCGGCCGGTGGTCGGTGCAGGGCGAACCCTACGTGAAAATCCCACTGGGCGGGGTGGGCTTTGGCAAAGTCAAGCTCAGCAGCGCCGGCGCTTTCTTCTCGCTTAAATACAGCTTGCTACCCATGCAGCCCCTCGTGCAGCCGTAGCGCTGCCACCCACTTTCCTAACTCTTGCCTTGGCTTTGCTCGCGACAAAGCCTGCTTCCCCGGACACTCTGTGTGCACCCGAGCAGTCCTTGCTGTGCCTTATCCGAGGCCAGCGACTCACCTCCAAACCATTGAGCTACAGACAATTAATCCACCAGCCATGTCAAGACTCTCTTATTTTACTCTGATGCGCTGCCTCACCTTCTTACTAGGCGCCTCACTACTTAGCTCGGTTTCGTTGCTGGTTGTTAGCTGCAACGACAAGGACGACAACAAGCCGGTCGAAATCACCGATGCGCAAGCCACAGTGAAGCTGGCAACCTCCGCTACTCTCGGGCCTTACCTCACCGATTCGCAAGGCAACACGCTGTACTTCTTTGCCCGCGACGTCGACGGGACCAATGCTTGCACTGGCGGCTGCACGCCTACCTGGCCCGTGTACTACGAGCCTAACGTACTGGTTACAAAGGCGTTGAATACCTCGGATTTTGGCTCCAAAACTACTCCCGATGGGCGCCAACAAACGACTTACAAAGGGTGGCCTTTGTATTACTACGCTCCAGCGGTCAATGGTCAGAACGTGCGCGAATTACCGGGCGAAACCCGCGGCAACGGCGTGGGTACCATCTGGCACGTCGTAAATCCCGGGTATTCGGTGGTGATTGCCAGCAAGAGCGTGGTTGACAAAACTACCAATGCGACCGTTAGCCGCACCTATCTAACTGACACACAAGGGCGTACGATGTACGTGTTTGCCAAAGACACCAAAAACCCCAATACGCTCGCGACCAACTGCACCGGCAGCTGCGCCACTACCTGGCCGCCTGTGTACATGAGCGCGCCTACCGTGCCTTCCTCGCTGAAAGCCAGCGACTTCGGCACCATTACGCGCACCGATGCGGGCTCTGCTTCCGGGCCTTACGGCAATACCAGCAAGGCCAATTTGCAGCTGACCTACAAGGGCCGACCCCTCTATTACTACATCGCCGACAACGACACCCGCGGGCGCGTCGAAGGGCATGACCTGAATGAATCGGGTGATCTGTGGTTTGCGGCCGCTCCATAATTAATTGATTTATAAATAATTATGAACAAGCCATTTGGAAGCCGTCGCTCAATACGCGGGTTGTTGCTGGGTGCGCTGGCGGTGCTGGCCGGCTGTGCCTACGACAACGCCGAGGATCTTTTCAAAGACCAGCCCGCGGTCACTTGCGACGTTTCGGCCGTCACGTACGCGAGCACCATTTCTCCGATTCTGACGCAGAATTGCCGCGTTTGCCACAACAGTCAGATCACAAATGGCAATGTGAACTTGGAAAACTACGCCGACGTGAAGCGCATCGCTAGCAGCGGCTTGCTGGTGGGCGTCGTCAGCCACGCGCCGGGCTACAAGCAGATGCCTTTTGGCTTGCCCAAGCTCGCCGACTGCGACATTGCCCGCATCAAGAAGTGGGTAGACGACGGCGCTCCGAATAACTGAAACTCACCCTAACGGCTACGCTTATGAACTACTGGTTGCTACTGGTGCTGTATCTGCTCCCGCTTGCGCGTCCGGATGCGGCGAGTAAATATTCGACCCGAACCGGGATGATTTCCTTCTTCTCCAGCACGTTCATCGAAGATATTGAAGCCCACAACAACCAAGTGGGTGCCCTGCTGGACCTGACAAGTGGCCAAGTGGCTTTTTCGGTGACGATGAAGGCGTTTCAGTTTAAGCGCACGCTCATGCAGGAGCATTTCAACGAGAACTACATCGAATCGGACAAGTTTCCGCGTTCGACGTTTGCAGGCAAGCTGCTCAACTTTCAGCCTACGCAACTCAACCAGCCGGGTCCGCAGGAGGTGCAGGTAGAAGGCGATCTGACCATTCATGGGGTGAAGCGCCACATCAAGGTACCGGGCACGCTGGAGCTGAAGGGCAACCAGCTCTTGGCCAAGTCGAAGTTCATCGTGGCCCCTGCCGATTACAACATCGAGATTCCGGCGCTGGTCCGCGAAAACATTGCCAAAACTGTGGAAGTAACCGTGTCGCTGGCCTGCGACCCTGCTCCACAACAGCCTTAATATCAACGAGATATGAAGTACCTTTTTTCTTCATTTGGCGCGTATGGGCTGGCAGTGGCTTTGCTGCTGATGTGCAGCAGCAAAGCGCGGGCCCAGGATGACCTGCTGCAAAAGCTGGAAGCCCAAACCACCGACAGCCTCCACACCGACTACACGCAGGCCACCTTCAAGGGCACGCGCGTCATCAATGGGCACTCGGTGGAAACGCCGGGGCAGGGCACGCTACTGTTTCTGATTTCGCACCGATTTGGGACGCTCAACAGCGGCGCCTACAACTTCTTCGGCCTGGACGAAGCCACGATTCGTCTGGGCCTGGAGTATGGGCTTACCGACAAGCTGACGGTGGGCGTCGGGCGCAGTTCGCTGGAGAAAACCTTCGACGGGTTTGGCAAATACCGGCTGCTGCGCCAAAGCACCGGCCTGCACACCATGCCCGTTTCGGTAACGGTATTTGCCAGCGCTGCACTGAATTCGCTGAAATTTACGGGGCCGGAGCACCCCACCGATACGCGTTTCACTTATACGTACCAGGCGCTGATTGCGCGGAAGTTCAGCACCAATTTATCGCTGCAACTGATGCCCACGCTGGTGCACCGCAACCTGGTCGATACCCGCGCGGAGCAAAACGACGTGTACGCGCTGGGGTTTGCAGGCCGCCAAAAGCTGACCAAGCGCGTGGCGCTCACGATGGAATATTACTACCTACTGCCCGGCCACACGGCCGATGAGTTTCGCAATTCCTTGTCGGCGGGCTTCGACATCGAGACCGGGGGGCACGTGTTTCAGCTGCACTTCACCAACTCCCGCGGCATGATCGAGAAGTTTTTCATTCCCCAAACCACCGGCAAGTGGCAGAAAGGCGACATCTACTTTGGCTTTAATATTTCCAGGGCCTTTACGCTTAAACCAAAGGCTTGATAAACAATCAAATACCACGCCTATACTCTCCTAAGCCAGTAGTGCGGACTTGTTGGTCTGCGTGCCCCACGCCGCCGGATGCTATCCGACGGACGCGGACGGCGAGCCTGCGCTACTGTGCTTTTTTCTACACCAAGTAGGTGTGCTGTGGAAGTGGGTTGGGAATGGTCGGTGCCGCAGGTACGCCTGCCTTGCGCGAAGGTCTGTAGCCGATTCGTTGCAGCGCTTGCGGCCCAGACGCTTCGCGAGGCCCGGCCAGATAGCCCGAGTTCTGGCCCGCCTCTCTCGAACCCGCCGTTCTCAACCCTTTCCCAGCGCTTTATTAACTATCTTATTTTCAGATACTTGTGTAAATATCCGTTTAGCTATGCCCACTAAAAAGCCCGGCCAAAATTGGCCGGGCTTTTTAGTTTCTGACTTGAGGTTGTTTAGAAAGAAGCCGTAACGCCTTCTGCAACCACTTCTCTTACTTCGGGTACCATACGCTTGAGCAGGTTTTCGATGCCCGACTTCAGGGTAACCGTCGCCGAAGGGCAGCCCGAGCACGAGCCTTGCAGGTTCACAGTCACGACGCCATCTTGGTAGCTACGGAAGGTAATGTTGCCACCGTCTTGCTCTACGGCGGGGCGCACGTAGTTATCGAGCAGGTCGATGATTTTTTGGCTGGTTTGCTGGTCGGCTTCCGACGAGTCGCCGGCGGCAGCGGCTTGCGCAGCTTTCTGCTCAGCAGCCGGATCGACGGTGAAAATCGGGCCGCCCGACTCCACGTACGACTTCAGGAACGTGCGCAGCTCCGGGATGAGCTGAGCCCACAGCAAATCGGTGGTTTTGGTAACCGTTACGAAGTTCGCGGCGATGAAAACGCGGCCTACGTAGTCGAAATTGAACAGCTCCTGTGCCAGCGGCGAGTTGGCCGCCGCCTCCACATTCGGGTAATCGACGCTCACCCCCTCGCTCAGAAGCGTGGTATTGAGCACGAATTTCATGGATTCGGGGTTGGGGCTGGCCTCAGCGTAGATCGAAATGGGCGCAGCGGGAGTGGTGATATGATCAGCCATGGTAGTGGTCTTGAAAACGTGAGTACAGTGCGCGCCTCCTCATACGGATTTGCGGCTGGTATCGATTATAAAACCAAGATCGGCACCAGAAGTTGCAAAGTTACACAACAACCGGAAGCTTTATTTAGAAATGCTATATATAAGCGATATCCCATCCTCGCAGCAGTACCTCTGCCTTTTGAGAATAAGATACTTTTGCCGGGTCTATGATCGAATTTAACCGTGCCGTCCCTGGTTTTGCGCCGATGTTCCTGGATGCTGGCGCTTCTTGGCCAGTGGCTTACTGGTTGTTGCTGCCTTTTTTTAGTCTGTTAGCCCTGATTGCCACCGGGCCATTGTTCTTTCCTAAGTTCTGGGCGCGCTGGTACGCGTCCATTGCCGTTGGCTTGGGCCTGCTGATGCTGGGCTACTACGGCTTCGTCCGCCACGACTGGCACACCACCGTCGAGACCTTGGCCGAATACACCTCGTTCGTGGTGCTGCTCACGGCATTATACGTGGCCGGCGGCACTATGTATCTGAATATCAACTTAGAAGCCACGCCTCGCCGTAACGTGATTTTGCTGCTGGCTGGGGCTATACTGGCCAGCGTCATTGGCACCACCGGCGCCTCACTGGTGCTTATTCGGCCATTTATCCGGCTCAACGACCAACGAGTTAAGCCCTACCAGATCGTTTTTTTCATTTTTCTGGTCAGCAATGCCGGAGGCCTGCTCACGCCGCTCGGCGATCCGCCGCTGTTTATTGGGTACCTGCGCGGCGTGCCTTTTTTCTGGACTGCCTGGCACTTGTTGCTGCCGTGGCTGGTGGCTACCGGCGCGCTTTTACTGCTATTTTGGCTGAAAGACCGCCGTAACCCCTACCCCAGCCGCCTCTCCCGCAACGAAAGGCGCCGCCAACGGCAAGAAAAAGGCCTGCCGCTCTACGACTTCAACGGGGCACAAAACCTTCCGTGGCTGCTGTTGGTGCTGGTCAGCGTTTTCCTAGACCCTGCGCGCGTGTCGTGGGTACCGGCGCTCCATGTTTTTGGGCTGCACCTCTCCTTCGTGCGCGAAATGCTCCAGCTATTGGCCGCCTGGGGCTGCTACCGTACCGCCGACCGCAAAGCCTTAAGTGCCAATCACTTCACTTTCGAGCCGATGCACGAGGTGGCTTTTCTTTTTTTCGGCATTTTCCTGACCATGATGCCCGCCTTGCAGACGGCGGCGGCCGTTGCCTCCAAGCCTTCGGTGGCCGGTCATCTGACGCCTACTGCCCTTTATTGGCTAACGGGCAGCCTTTCCGCTTTTCTGGATAACGCGCCCACGTACGCCAGTTTCCTGTCGCTGAGTATGGCTAGCCATCATCTCAACATAAACCAAGACACTGATGTACAGGCCTTTGCCTTATCGTATCTGACTATGCCGCTGTTGCGGGCTATTTCCAGCGGCGCGGTTTTATTTGGCGCGTTCACTTACATCGGCAACGGACCCAATTTTTTGGTGCGCTCCATTGCGGAAAAGGAAGGGGTACCCATGCCTTCGTTTTTTGGCTACATCGTCCGATACGCCATTCCGTATCTACTGCTTGTGCTATTGCTAATCGGTTGGTTGTTAACGCTTTGGTAGCACCTACGTAGGCAAGCGCAACCGGACGGGCGCTTTTTACGCTAGCTACAGCAGCGTTTGCCCATCCGGGGTTATGCATCGCGGCTTGCCATGTCCTTTTTCGCCTACTGTAAATCTGGCCGAGCACCGCCCGCCCTAATTTATCCGTGGATCGCGATTAGGCCAGAGGCGCTTTTTAAACACAAATGCCTTTCAATCAATTACTTACATAAAAAACCTACAACTTACTGCTGCGGCTGCGCAGCAGCATATCGGCGAGCACAAGGTTGGTCATGGCGTCGACGATGGGCACGGCACGCGGCAGCACGCATGGGTCGTGGCGGCCTTTGCCGGCCAGTGTAATCTCTTCGCCTTGGTCGTTGATGGTGGTTTGGGGCTGTAAAATTGTGGCAACGGGCTTGAAAGCAACGCGGAAGTAGATATCCTGCCCGTTGCTAATACCGCCCTGAATGCCACCCGAGTGGTTCGTGCGCGTCCGGACGGCGCCGCTTTCGTCGGTATAAAAGGCATCGTTGTGTTCCGAGCCAAACAACAGCGTACCATCAAAGCCCGACCCGTATTCGAAGCCTTTCACAGCGTTGATGCTCAGCATGGCTTTGCCCAGATCGGCGTGTAGCTTGTCGAAAACGGGCTCACCCAAACCGGCGGGCACCCCGCGTACCACGCCCGTTACGATGCCCCCAACGGTGTCGTGCCGGTCGCGAGTCTGGCGGATGAGTTCGGCCATGCGCTCGGCAGTCTCGGGGTGCGGGCAGCGTACCGTGTTGCTTTCGATAAGGCCCAGATCAAGCTCCTCGTAGCCTACGGGCACGCGCACAGCGCCTACCTGCGACACATAGCTGCTCGCTTTGATGCCGTAATGCGCCAACAGCTCGGCCGCAACGGCCCCGGCCGCCACGCGGGCCGCCGTTTCGCGGGCTGAGCTTCGGCCGCCGCCGCGGTAATCACGACGGCCGTATTTCGCGTCGTAGGTGTAGTCGGCGTGTGAAGGGCGGTAAGCGTGTTCGATGTGCGAATAATCGTGGCTGGCCTGATCTTGATTGCGAATGAAAAGCCCAATAGGAGTTCCTGTAGTTTGGCCTTCAAACAGGCCCGAGAGTACTTCCACGCGGTCGGCCTCCCGGCGCGGCGTAGTCAGGTCCGACTGGCCGGGCCGCCGCCGATCCAAAGCCGTCTGGATGGTTTCGGCGGTCACAGGCAACCCAGCCGGGCACCCGTCGATGGTAACGCCAATGCCCACGCCGTGCGATTCGCCGAAGGTGGTTATGCGGAAAAGAGTGCCGAAAGAGTTCATAAGCAAAAGAATAGCGTGACAGCGCCGGCAAAGCTAACGCTACATTTTCTTTCTCCACCAGCCAAATCCGGCGATGGCCGCTAGCAGCACCAGCACCAAATTGGCGTACAGACGCACATTGCGGTACTCGTCCAGCGGTTGTAAGTGGTTGTCGGCGTTGTTGAGCACGTCGGCGTAAAATGGGTCATCGGGATTGCCGTGAAAGCCCGAAGCCAGCTTGGCGCTACCTCCAATGTCGGGGCGAATTTCCGGGCGCAGCGTATCGTAGCGGGCCGTGCTGGGGTTGAACACCACCAACGACAACACGCTGTCGAGCGGCAACACGCCGGGCTGTTGGGCCACCATGCGGTAGCTGAATACCTTGGCCCCGCCCACGCGGCCGCCCTGCCGCGTCAGGTCCTGCTGCACATCCGGCCCGTAGACCTCCAGCTTGGGCCGGGCACGCAAAACCGGCGCCGAGAGGGCCGCCAGATTGCCTTCGCCCTCTACCCGAAAAGTGTACGTAAACACCTGCCCCGTGCGGAAAGTCGTGCGGTCGATGGCCTCGCGCAACTGGTAATTACCGACCGGCACTTGATCGCGCAAGGGGTGAGGCGGCAATGGTTTCACGGTCACAGTACGGGCATCTGAGTAATAGATTTTGTAGCCCTCCAAGCGGTTATCAGAGCCTGCCTCGGGCTTTTTGGCGACGCGGTATTTCACCATTTGCAAGGGCAAAGCCGGAAATACAAGTGACTGATTATTAAGCGGATAGTATTCAGCTTCATAGAGGCGATAGCGCAGGTATGTTTTGCCGCCTGCGACAATGGTTTCGGGCAGAATCTCTTGCTCTTCGAAGGGCTCTTCCCATGCCGTGCGCTGCCGCATCCGGCGCAACAGATCCGGGAGCTGGCCGGCAAAATTGTGGAAATCGAGCAGCCCCTGATCGCTGGGCGTGAGGTAGAAATACAGCCCAATGTGCACGCCCTCGCCTACGTACACGCTGTTTTTGTCGGCCACCAATGCCAGAAAAGCGTTGTCGTGCGGCTCGATGTAGTCCTGCGGGCGTGGCTTGCCAAAAAGCTGATCTAACAACCCAATGCCCTGCAACGGTCCCGCCCCGGGCGGTGCAGTAGCCGAGGGCGCCTGCGCCGCAGCTACCGGCCCTACCTTCAGCGTAGCGCCTGCCGAGCGTACCACCTGCCCATTGACGGTCATGGTAAAGGGCTTAACCACAAACTCGCCTTCGGCAAAGGCGGCGTACCGCTGCGTAATGGTCAGCTCGGTAGTGGTTTGTCCGCCGGTGATGCGGGTGGTGGTGGTGCTCGACTTGCCGCTTTTCTTGAACCCTTCGAGGTCGGGAAAGGCCGAATACCGCTCCAGCGGCGCACCGCGCAGGTGGAAGCTGATGGTGAAATATTCGTTAACCGGGAAAGCAACTTTCCCCAGCTCGATTTCGGCTTGCCCGGTGGCATCAACTTGTGCCTCCGCCCAATATGACCCCATTAAGAGCACACAAAGCAGCAGGAAGCGAAAAATAAACGGAAGCATTCTCAGCACTCTTAAAACTACACAAAAACCCAAGCGGAGCAGTTGAATCGCGTTTTGCTCAAGGGAAGTAGTTAAGCACAACCTTAGCCGAACGGTTTGGCATCTCGAAAATTTATGGTTGAGTTCAATCCGAACTTTCAGCACCGCCGTAAGTGCCTTTCAAATACCCGAAACCTTCTGGCTCAGATTTCAAAAAACGGCTTTTTAGCGCGTGCTAGAACTCTATTGCCTAAACTTTTCAATTCACCCTTAACATTTTTCCCATGTCTAAAATCACCCAAACCGGTGGGGATGAAGCGGAGTTCGCCAAGCCGCTTTATGTACCGATCAAGCGCCGTTCCTTCTTCATGTATGCCGGAGCCACTGCTGGCGCTACTGCGTTGCTTTTGGCTGGCTGTAAAGATGACGATAACAATCCTTCTCCTACCAATGGCAACTCGGTTAGCTTGGGTTCGGGCGATGTAGGCGTGTTGAACTATGCCTATGCTTTAGAACAACTCGAAGCCGCATTTTATGCGCAAGTAAAAGCCAATCCTGCAGCCGACCTCTCTACGGCTGAGAAAGCGTACTTTACCAATATTGCTTCACACGAGGCGCTGCACCGCGATTTCCTGAAAGCTGCCATCAACCGCGATGCGCCCGGCCAAATTATCGCCGACCTGACGCCTGACTTCTCGTCCATTGACTTTACGAAGCGCTCCGGCGTATTGGCCGCCGCAGTCGCATTCGAGGACTTGGGTGTGTCGGCCTACAACGGGGCCGGCAAACTCATCAAAAAGGTAGATTACCTGCTGGTAGCGGGCAAAATTGTGTCGGTGGAAGCGCGCCATGCTGCTTATGTACGCGACCTGATGACGGCCGGTAGCTTTGCCGCCGACGACATTGTGGACCCCACTTCAGGCTTGGACAAGGCTCGTACGCCCAGCGAAGTGCTCGGTATCGCGCAGAAGTACATCAAGCAGACGATCGACGGCTCAAAAGTCGGCATGTAATTTCTCCCACCGAATAAAGAAACACTCGCCATGAATATATTTCAAATCATCGATAAGCTTGCCGCCGTTGACCCGGACGTCCTAGACCGTTTTGACTCGCGCCGGGCTGTGTTCAACTCGCTGGGCTCTATGGCCAAGCGGACGGCTTTATCGGCCACGCCGTTGTTTTTGGGAGCATTATTCCAGAAAGCCTATGCTCAAACCGCGGCCGAAACGCCAGTTCAGATCCTGAACTATGCGCTGACGCTGGAATTGCTGGAAGCTGACTTTTACAAGAAATTCTTGGCCGCCGGCACGATACCGGCCGGCGCTCCGCTTGGGGCCATTACGCAGATCAAGAAGCACGAAGATGCGCACGTCACCTTGCTGACGAACGCCATCAAAGGCCTCAACGGCACTCCCGTTACGGGCGTGACCTTTAAGCAATCTGCTTTCCCCGCCGATTACGCAACACAACTTGTTGTAGCACAAGCACTTGAAGACACAGGCGTACGGGCATACAAAGGCCGGGCCGGTGAATTGCTGGGCACCGATTTGCTGACTGTTGCTTTGCAGATCCACTCGGTAGAGGCACGTCATGCGGCCCACATTCGCGGTATGCGCCAGCAACCCGCCTGGATTCCGGCCTCGGATTCTGCGTTGCCTGCTCCCCTTGGTCCGGTTTACACGGGCTCTACTCCGGAAAGCAACACGACGCAAGCCGGCGTGGAAGTAGTATCGGCGCTAAAATACTCGGCCGACGATGCCGCTGCAGCATTCGACGAAATCCTGACCAAAGCCGAAGTGCTCGATATGTCGCGCGCTGGCGGCTTGGTCCAAAGCTAGATCCTTGCATTTCTTACTTAACGACAAAAAAGGACTGGCGTGTTGCTGGTCCTTTTTTTATAACAGGAAAATTCTTTGCCACTTGTGATTTTTGAACGAGGTGATTGAGCTATGGATTCCATGAGTCTTTTATCAACAAACACCTAAAAGCTACACAATAGCATTTTTCCATTATGGCGTGAGGTGGCGCTTTTGCGTCGGCACACACCAAGATTTAGGTTTAAAAGAGGGGTAACACTTTAGCGTTACCCCTCTTCTGTTTTGCCCTCTATACTCGGTTGTAGCCTGCCTCTTGCAGCTCTTGCTTTTATAATTATGCCCAAGAACAAATACTTACATAACACATTTACTATCAAATAATTACAAAGGCATAAGGCCTCATCAACTGTAATTTACTATAGATTTATTGTTCTGCTTAAGGCCATATGCACGGGTGCGTTTCAAGCAGCATGAATATTCAGAAAACCATACCCACCTATAAAGTTTACCTAAAAAACATAACCTCCGGCCCTACCTGCACCGTAAGTGACATACAGCTACTAGTACTTTTTGATTTGGCAACCTCCAAAACGGCCTTTTGGGAGTGTGCTGGTAGCGTATTATCCACCTAGTTCTTTTGTTCACTTTAACCTCTGTTCTCATGTCCAAAATCACCCAAAATGGGACGGACGAAGCGGAATTCGCCAAGCCGCTTTATGTACCGATCAAACGCCGCTCTTTCTTCATGTACGCCGGTGCCACCGCTGGTGCCACTGCCTTGCTATTAGCAGGTTGCAAAGACGAAGACAACAACGTGGCTGCTCCTACTACCCCTGGCATGGTAAGCGTCGGAACCGGCGACGTAGGTGTTCTGAACTACGCTTACGCCCTGGAGCAGCTCGAGGCCGGTTTTTACACGCAAGTCCGTACAGGTACTTACTACACTGGCTTAGCGGCTACCAGCGCCGAGAAGCAGATCTTGGACGACCTATACTACCACGAAGTTATTCACCGCGAGTTCTTCAAGGCGGCTATCACGGCGGCGGCACCTACCCAGATCATCAAGGCATTGGAGCCTGATTTCTCGAAAATCGATTTCAACAGCCGCACCAGTGTACTAGGAACGGCCAAGGCATTTGAGGACCTCGGTGTTGCGGCATATAATGGAGCAGGACGTTATATTCAATCGGCTCAGTATCTGGTGATTGCCGGCAAAATTGTATCGGTGGAAGCGCGCCATGCGGCTATCATCCGTGACTTGGTTGCCGAAGCTTCGTTTGTCGATTCCGACGTTGTTGCAATCGGCTCGACGGGCTTAGAGCTTTCGAAAGAGCCTTCGGTAGTGGTAGCTACGGCTAACACGTTCCTCAAAGACGGTTCGAAGCTGGACGTTTCCGGCATCAAGTAAGGCAGGTCGCTTTCGGCCCTTTCCCACATCCAAACCGCACATTCACTATGAATATTTTTGCAATACTTTCTGAGCTCGAGAAAACAGATCCGGAGGTTTTCGAACGCTTCGACTCGCGTCGCCGCGTGTTCAAACACATGACCGGCTTTGGTAAGACGCTGGCGGCTTCGGCGTTGCCTTTGGCGCTGGGCTCCATCTTCAACAAAGCCTACGGCCAGACGACTTCGGCCCCCAGCGTAAACGACGTACTCAACTTCGCCCTAAAGCTGGAGTATCTGGAATCATATTTCTACGATGCGGGCTTAGGCGTTGCCGGTTCCACGGCTACTGCCGCTCAGACCACTTTCCGGGCTCTGTTTAGCGCTACCAACCTGTCGGCCCTCGACAAGATTCGCACCGACGAAGCCAACCATGTAAAGTATCTGGCTACTGCGCTGGGTGCCAACGCGATCGCAGCTCCGGCGCGCACGCAATTTGACTTTACAGGCGGTAAGGGCTCTGGCACGGGTCCTTTCGCAGACGTATTCCTGAATCCAGCCACGTTCCTGGCAGTTGCGCAATCGCTGGAGGACACCGGGGTGCGGGCCTACAAAGGCGGTGCTCCTTATCTGATGAGCAACAAAGATGTATTGACAGCTGCGTTGAACATTCACTCAGTAGAAGCTCGTCACGCTTCGCGTCTGCGCACGATGCGCCGTGCTGGTGCTAACAACAACACGGCCTCTGCTGTAGCACCTGCTGGTACTACCGAAGCCGGCCGCAACGCATCGCCCAAAAGCTGGATTTCGGGCAAAGACAACGGCGGTGCCTCGCCAACCCAAACGGCGCCGATCTACGACGCCGGCACTGCTCCCTCTTACACTCCAACCGGTATTACATTTCCGGCTGAGGACAATGTAACCCAAGGCGGTGTAAACCTGCAAACGGCTCTGTCGTCGCTGAACTTCCCAACGCTGGCCTTTTCGGAAGCTTTCGATGAGCCTCTCCCCGTTCCTACGGTGTCGGCTATTGCCAGCACGTTCACGATTACGGGTAGCACGTTGTTTAGCTAATACGCAGCCCCTTTGTTTCCGCTTATTAAAAAGGACTGGTCTTCGGATCAGTCCTTTTTGTTTTGCCACCACGCAACCCTTTCCCGCGCGTGCCTCTCTTGTCGTTGGTGCATCCGAGTTTATCGGAGTATCTTTGTAGAGGCCGCTACGGGGCCAATTGCTTGCCAGTAACCTTTGCTGATGTCTGATTCTGCTTCTTTTGCGGACCGCGTGATGCGCCGCCGCTCCTTTTTTCGCGTGGCCGGTGCCACGGCCGTGACGTCCGCGCTGGTGCTGGCGGGCTGCGACACCAACACCCCGACGCCCGTTGCCACCGATCCTGTGTTGAGTTTGGGCAGCGGCGACACGGGCATTATGAACTACGCTTACCTGTTGGAACAGCTGGAAGCGGCATTCTACCAAAAAATCATCGACACGCCCCCTTCCGATCTGCGGACGGGCGAGTTGGCCTACCTCATCGACCTGCGCGATCACGAAGTCATTCACCGCGAGTTCTTCAAGTATGTTTTGGGCACTACCGATGCTATTCAAACGCAGGAATTCGATTTCAGCACGCTCACTCTCACAACCCGCGCGGGAGTGTTGGCAGCAGCCAAAACAATCGAAGATTTGGGCGTAGCCGCCTACAACGGCGTGGGCAAGTTGGTCGCTAACACCGTAGTACTGACCATGCTCAGCAAAATTTCGTCGGTGGAAGCCCGCCACGCCGCCCTGATCCGTGATTTGCAGCAACCCGGTGCGTTTGCCGACACTACCGTATCGCCGGTGAGCGGCGACGGCGCTGGCCTCGACCTGCTGCTGACACCGACGCAGGTACTCGAAGCGGCAAAGCCTTTTTTCAAAATCACCTATTCCGTTGCCAGCTTACCTACCTCGTAAGGGCGGTTTTCTTCTCCTATGAACATTCTGAAGCTACTGGCCGATCTGGCCGAAGTTGACCCGGAAATAACCGAACGCCTCAGTCCGCGCCGCGACGTACTCAACCGTTTAGGCAAGCTCAGCGGTAAAACGGCGGTGGCAGCCCTCCCGATGGCTTTTGGCACCCTGTTGCAACAAGCCTATGGCGGGCCCAAAGACACGATTTACGATGCCCTGCGTTTGGCGCTGACCCTGGAATACCTAGAGAGTGAATTTTACGGTCGGGCTCTGGGTGTATTGCCCAGCAACTCGCCCGTAGCAGCAGGACTCATTCCGGCAGATGCGCGAGCAGGCATCGAAACGATTTACCGCCACGAGCAGCAACACGTTGATACACTGAAGCTTGTAATTCAGTCTTCCGGTGGCGACTTGCCTGCTAAGCCCAACTTCGATTTTACGGGCAGCAAAAACGGCAGCCAGTCGGCACCGTTTGGCGACGTGTTTACCAACTTCGATACGTTTCTGAAAGTAGCCCAGACGCTGGAAGATACCGGCGTGCGGGCCTACAAAGGCCAAGTGGCCAACCTTGCTTACGACAACGCCATCGTCGAAGCTGCGGTGCGCATTCACAGCATGGAAGCACGGCATGCCTCCCACATTCGCACGTTGCGGCGCGGACGCGGGGCCAACGTCAAAAGCTGGATCAGCAGCAACGACGAGGTCATTACGGTGCCGGGCAAAACGGACGCGGCGTATGCTGGCGAAGAGTCTACTAAGCAGCTTGTAACCTTGGCCAGCTCCGATGGCTCGACCCGCAACATCTTGGTGCCCTTCGATAATTCGGGCAGCAGCCTGCCTATTGACATTGACAAAGTTGGTACGGCAATCTTAGTAAAAGTAGCCGAAGCCTTCGATGAGCCCCTGACGGCCGCCTCTGCTACGGCGGTGGCGTCGGCTTTCATTTTTTAACACCGAATTAACATAATTTATACAGTAAAGGGACGGCCAAAACCGTTCCTTTGTTGTTATACACAGCAAACGTTTGCTGAAGCAATTATTCTTCGAATAGTTGCACTGGCATGAGTATTTATTGTATATTTCAGTAGATCAGTTTTATGCCGCTCCTTGGTCGGAAGCCTTTTTACAGGGCAGCCGTATACGTACTGCAACCAACCACACTCAACCTTACACCCCGCTAGAAAACATTCTTATTACGATGCTGGAATACGCAAAAACCATCCTGCTCAAGGTCAGCTTCGACAAAATCTTATTCGAAAAGGAACTGCGCAAAGCCTTGCGCATGCTGGCCCCTACCGAGTTAGTCGAGTTGAAGGAATGGTGTTATCAACAATTTGCCCGGCTGTATCGCCGTATTTTAAATCGCGTGTTTACGCAATCTACCACGGCCTAATCCTAGACAACAAGGCCTCTTAACCAACAGCGCCGAACTGCTCAGAGCAGTTCGGCGCTGTTGGTTTCGCCCGGCCCGACAGGCTCCGGCCCGTCGGTTACGAACTGAATGTTACGTACCAAACCGGCATACCCCGTCCGCTTCATGGCCGATTGGCGGAACAGCTCCGAAAACAGCTCGTGCGTAATTTCCTGCCAATCGCTGGCACGCATTTCCTTGAGTTGCGGATGCGCGTTGAATTGTGGCTCGGCGTGCGGCTTGGCAAATCGATTCCAGGGGCACACATCCTGGCAGATGTCGCAGCCGAAGACCCAGTTGCCGAACTTCCCATTCACTTCGGTCGGGATCTGGTCTTTCAACTCAATGGTGAAGTAGCTGATACAACGGCTGCCGTCTACTACATAGGCTTCTGAAATAGCATCCGTTGGGCAGGCGTCCATACACTTGGTGCAGGTGCCGCAGTAGTCTTTGATGGGACCGTCGTATTCCAGTTCCAAATCCAAAATCAGCTCGGCGATGAAATAAAAGCTGCCTACGCCGGGCGTAATGAGGTTGCTGTTTTTACCGACCCACCCCAAGCCGCTTTTCTTCGCCCACACCTTGTCCATGACTGGCGCCGAATCGACGAACACGCGCCCACCGACTTCTCCGATTTCGGCCTGAATATCGGCTAGCAAGGTTTTGAGCTTGTCCTTTATAACAAAGTGATAATCACGACCATACGCATACTTACTGATTTTAAGCGTATCGTCGGGCTGTTGCTCATCTTGGGGCGGATAGTAGTTGAGCAACAGTGAGACCACCGACTTGGCGCCATCCACGAGCAGGCGCGGATCGAGGCGCTTGTCGAAGTGGTTGGCCATGTAGGCCATTTTGCCATTCATCTGGCGGCTAAGCCAGGTTTCGAGCCGTGGGGCTTCTTCTTCCAGAAACTCTGCCTTCGACACGCCGCAATACATAAAGCCCAGCTCCGCCGCGCGGCGCTTGATGAAGGCAGTATAAGCAGCAGTTGGGAGCATGACGACCAGAATGAGTGCGTAAAGATCGGCAGAAAGCCAGGCCGAAGCATTAGAGGCGCAGGAGCAAAAAGAAACGCGCCGGGGTTGCCGGCGCGTTCCATTATACACAAATACTTAATAATCAGTTATTTATACCTGCGAATCAAATAAGTCAGTAGTGTTGCCGCGCAAATGTTGGGGCATCAGCTTGCCCAGGTGCCGGTACGCTGCCTCGGTAGCCTCGCGGCCGCGCGACGTGCGCATGATGTAGCCTTCCTGAATCAGGAACGGCTCGTACACTTCCTCGATGGTTTCGGCTTCTTCGCCACACGCCGTGGCAATGGTGCTGATGCCCACGGGGCCACCCTTAAACTTATCGATAATGGTGGTCAGGATGCGCTTGTCCATGTCGTCGAGGCCGTGGTGGTCGACGTCAAGAGCGTTCAGGGCAAACTGCGCAATATCGACGGTGATGGTGCCGGTCCCTTTGATCTGGGCAAAGTCGCGGGTGCGGCGCAGCAGGTTGTTGGCGATACGCGGCGTACCCCGCGAACGACGGGCAATCTCAAAGGCCGCGTCGTCGTAAATCGGCGTGCCCAAAATTTCGGCCGAGCGCTTTACAATGGTGGTGAGCAGTTTCGAGTCGTAGTATTCCAGACGGGCATTGATGCCGAAGCGCGCCCGCAACGGAGCCGTTAGCAAACCCGACCGCGTGGTGGCGCCGATGAGCGTAAACGGCGAGAGCGAAATCTGCACCGAGCGCGCATTCGGACCCGAATCGAGCATGATGTCGATGCGGTAATCTTCCATCGCCGAGTACAGGTATTCTTCCACCACGGGGTTGAGGCGATGAATCTCGTCGATGAACAACACGTCGTGCGGCTCGAGGTTGGTGAGCAAACCCGCCAGATCGGAAGGCTTATCGAGCACCGGCCCCGACGTCATTTTGATGCCGGCACCTAGCTCGTTGGCAATGATGTGCGAGAGCGTCGTTTTGCCCAAGCCGGGAGGCCCGTGCAACAGCACGTGGTCGAGGGCATCGCCGCGCTGCTTGGCGGCGGCCACAAATACGCGCAGGTTATCCAGAATTTTCTCCTGCCCCGTGAAATCTTCGAAGCTAAGCGGGCGAAGGGCCTTGTCTATTTCTTTGTCGGTGGCGTCCATGTGGCTGCTGTCACCGGTCAGGTATGTTTCACGCATAAGACGGCGAAATTGAGAAGTTGGTAGCGGGAAGGTAACACCTAGAGCAAGGAAATAGCTCCGTTTTTAGCAAAAAATCTGTTCATATCGATGTTTTGCTATTTGCATTAGCAAAAACCAGTGTAAAACCTGGTTGCCTATGGTATTTTGGACGTTTTACTTAGGCTCAAGCTCCACCTTTCAACCTTAAAAGAAGCGCTTGGGAACGCGAATGCGCGCAAGCTCCGTTCTTTGCGTTCGTTTTTCTGATTTTTCTGCATGTTTTCGTCTGAGCAACCGCTGGTTTCCCTTCACAATCTTCCGCCCGATGCTTATCAGCGGCTGTCGCCTTGTTTGTCGCTGCTGGGCATGGCGTGCACGCACCTGTTCAGCCAATCGCACGGCCCCGTACCGGAGCATGTAACAGCGCTTACCGGCCTGAATAGCAGCGTAGTAGCCGACCTAAATGCCATCGACTCGACTCCGGTTCTGCAACAGCTGTTGCTACAACGGCCGTTGCGCCTCTACGATTTTGTGCTGGTCGGCCAGCTAAGTTTGCGCAGTCCCTTGGAAGGGCCGGTGCTGGCCTTTGTGCAGCACCAGATGCAAATCGATGGCACGCAGCTACAGACGTTGCTCTCGTACTGCCTGCACCTGAGCGAGCAATTGCAACATGCTCTGGAACAACACCTTGCCGGGCCGAGCGGAGCAGCAGCGCTGGCGCCTTTGCGCCGCCGACAGCAGCAATTACAAGCCGTGTTTACGCAATTTGAAGCAACCCTGCACCCGCAGTTGCCGTCCGTCGTGACGCTGGGTTTCGACGAGGCGCGCTTGCAAATGCTGCGGCTGGCCTTGCTGCTGGCCGAAACGCTGCCGCAATCCGAAACCGATCATCCGTTTGTGCAAGCGGTAGCTCGGCTGTCCAGCTTTCGGCCCGACGCCGTGGCGGCGCTGCTGGCTCGTTTCGGGGCCGTGCAGCCTAACGAACGACTGGGTCTTTCACTTCCCGAACTGACGCTGCTCTACCAAGCCATGCAAGTGTGCGGGCTAGTTTTTGTGTCGGATATCCTGAGCATTCTGGGGCTGGAAAACGCTTTTCCGACCGATGCAAAGTCCCCGACAACCTCCGCCGAGCCGCTCGGCACCAGCCGACAGGCGGTGGGGGCATTGGTAGCCGGTTTTACCAATTGGGTGCAGCGGGAGTTTGGCCACCAACCGCAGGTGCAGCAGGCCCGACAAGAGGTCGCAGCGCTCACCGATCTTTTATAACTAATTTATAATCAATATTTTATAAATGTATAGCAAAACCGAAGTTGCTCAGCTCCGACAGGCTTTCTGGACTACGTTCGGCCAGTATATGCTGCCCGTGCCCTCGGCGGAAGGTGTGCGCACCAACTGGATCAACTACAAAACGGGCCTCAAACACGTGCAGTTTCGGATGCACGCCGACGGTCGGCGCGCCGCCATCGCCATCGAGCTGACGCACCCCGATGCCGACATACGGGCCTTGTTTTTTGAGCAGTTTCAGGCGCTGAAAAATGTTTTGCACGAATCGGTGGGCGAGCCCTGGCAGTGGGTACCCGACGCGCTGGACGCCAACGGCCAGCCACTCGCCCGTATCTTCCGGGAGTTGCAGCCCGTCAACCTCTTCAACCGCGACGATTGGCCGCAACTAATCTCCTTTTTTAAGCCGCGCCTGATCGCGCTGGACGAGTTTTGGAGCAATGCGCAATACGCATTCGAAGACCTACGTTAGAATAACAATATTCTTAGATATACACTTATATTTAGCTCAACTGTATACGTTTTACAGGCCGCAACTGCCTTTCCACCACATATTCCGTTCCCTAAATCCTTACAGCTATGCTAAAACTACTTTGCTCAATTTGTTTGCTATCGCTCGTGGCCTTGGCGCCCGTCCATGCGCAAAAATCCACTTCCACGCCACGTTATCTGATGCTAGTGCGCGACCTAGATCTCGATGCTGGTGGTTTGGCAACCAAGCCGACCCTGACGGTAATTGAGGACGGAACTTTCACGACCGTCGAACTACCTACGCTTCGCGGCAGTACTTATTCGAAGAAGGTAGTTAATGCCTCCATGAGTGGCCGCATCGACTCCACTACAAACCTCCTCCGCCGCAACCGCTACGTCAGCAACCTGCTGTACCAGGCAGAAGTAAAAAAACTCAACGAACTGGGTACGCAGGGTTGGGTATTGGTGAACACCCTTCAGGAAGGAACCACGGTGCGCTATCTGTTGCAGAAAAACGAGGAAGCGCTCGGCCGGGCCGGCACGTCGTCCCGCTAACCATAGCTACTACTTCGCCCCTTTTTGCAAGCGCCTGCCCGAAAAATCGGGCAGGCGTTGTATTTATAAGTTATTGCTAATCAATCGTTTAACAAAACTTCAATTTCCAGGTACAGCCAATCCTCTTCCCAGGATTTGTGCACCAAGCGTGCCGTGATGTTTTTGCCAGCCTCCAACAGCCGCGCGACTGTTTCGTTGCGACCTTCGGGCAGGTAGCCAAGCCACACCGATGGCACCGAGTCGGTGGCTTCGGTATGTACTTGCACGGCCCAGTCGTCGTATTTGCTGTCGGCCTCGCGGATGAGTCGCAGAGGCTGCCCTAGGTACAAGCCGGGCTCGTGCTGTTTGAGGTTGGGGCGGTGCGTGGTGCCGGCCACAAGGCATTCGAGCAGCACGAGGGGAGCGGAGGCGTCGGCAGTGTTCATGGGGCCAAAATACAACGCTGCCGCAGATTTCCCTTTTTAGTTGCGGGGACTGTTGCACGTTTTCCCGAAAACCGGTTCTTTTGATTGCAATACCTGTTTCACGCGTTGCCTTATTCCGATGAATTTTCTGGATTCTGCTTTCCGTAACCCGACTAAGAAAACCGTTATCCTCATGGCTGCCGTTTGGCTGCTTGGCGTCGGGTTGCTGGGGTTTGCTACGGAAGGCTTTAGCCAAAGCAACGTGGGCATCTATTTCATGATCTTCTTTGGCCTGACTGCAGTTGTGCGAACGTTCGGCCGCTATCAGAAGGCCAAGCAGTAGGCCAGAATTTATTTGATCTCTCGAGGGCCAAGGGCGGCACTGTTTGTCGGGCCGAGAGAGGCTATACTTTTTTTGCGGTCGCAGAAAATCTGGTTTTCTTGCTGCATGAAAAAGCTCTACTATCTCCCCGCTTTACTGCTCGTAGCCATCTGCTCCTGGGCATTTTATCCGAAGCCAGCCGAAACCGGCAACAGCATGATGGTGATCAGCAACTTGTCGTTTGGCCTCAACGCACAAGCTTCCATCGTGACCATCAACCCCGATGGCACGCAGCAGGAAAAAGAAATCGATTTCAGCCGGGGCAGCGCCAAGCAGCTAGCCGCCAACACGACGGTAGTGCACAAAGCGGCCCTTGCCACCATCAACGAGTACACCCGCAACGGCTGGCGCTTGGTGAGCACGGCTCCCAATGGCGTAGCAACGGCGGGCACTACTGTTTTCAGTCAAACTATTTACCTGCTGCAGAAGCAGTAAGCATAGTATGTGCCATGCAAAAGGGCCGCCCTTAAATGGAGCGGCCCTTTTTTGTATCTTTTTGGCAAGAAAATTTTATTTAAATGCCTGAATACCAGTTATATCCGCACCTGTAATTAGCAGATGTACGTCGTGGGTGCCTTCGTAAGTGATTACCGACTCCAGGTTCATCATGTGGCGCATGATGGGATATTCGCCGGTGATGCCCATGCCGCCGTGAATCTGGCGGGCTTCGCGGGCTACCTGCAAGGCCATGTCCACGGAGTTGCGCTTGGCCATGGAAATCTGGGCCGAGGTGGCTTTGCCTTCATTTTTCAAAACCCCTAAGCGCCAAGCCATTAGCTGCGCCTTCGTGATTTCGGTGATCATTTCGGCGAGCTTCTTTTGCTGCAACTGAAACGAGGCAATGGGTTTGCCAAACTGCTCGCGCTGCAACGAATACTTCAGCGCCGATTCGTAGCAGTCGATGGCGGCCCCGATGGCGCCCCACGCAATGCCAAAACGGGCCGAGTCGAGGCAGCTCAGCGGACCTTTGAGGCCTTCGATGTTGGGCAGCACGTTTTCCTTCGGAATGCGCACGTTGTCGAACACCAGCTCGCCGGTGCAGGAAGCGCGCAGGCTCCATTTGTTGTGAATTTCGGGGGTCGTGAAGCCTTCCATGCCGCGCTCCACGATCACGCCTTTCACGCGGCCTTGTTCGTTTTTGGCCCAAACCACCGCAATTTGGCATTCGGGCGAGTTCGAAATCCAGAGCTTAGCGCCGTTGAGCAGGTAATAATCGCCCTTGTCTTCGAGCTTGGTAACCATGCCGGCGGGGTTGGAGCCGTGGTCGGGTTCGGTGAGGCCGAAGCAGCCGAGCCACTCGCCGGAGGCCAGCTTGGGCAAGTACTTGCGGCGCTGTTCTTCGGAGCCGTACTGGTAAATCGGGAACATCACCAGCGAGCCCTGCACCGAGGCCGTAGAGCGCATGCCGGAGTCGCCGCGCTCGATCTCCTGCATGATCAGGCCGTAGCTGATGTAGTCGAGGCCACCCCCGCCGTATTCGACCGGAATGGTCGGGCCGAATGCGCCCACGTCGCCAAACTTGCGCACGATTTCGGAAGGAAAATGCGCATCCTGCGCCCATTTTTCGATGCTGGGCGAGATTTCGCGTTTCACAAAGTCGCGGATGCTCTGGCGGATGAGCTTGTGCTCTTCGGTGAGCAGGCCGTCGAGGTCGAAATAATCGGTGAAGCCGGCGGCGTTGGTCGAGCCGTGGTGCTGGCTGGCTTTGGCCTTAGGCGAGAGAACGTCGGATTGCGATGACATAGCGATGGGGTGGGTGGGCAATGATTCCAAAGATAGAATATTTGCCTCGGACAACAGGCCCTGGCCGGGGTTGGTTCGGCCGCCGGTGCTGTGCTGACGGGCGGGGCTATTCACTTTCCGTTTTCTGCCGTACAGTGCTTTTGTCAACCCATCCCACCCGTCCCAATGAGCCACGCGAAGAAACTCAACGAACTCGAAGCCACGGCGATTTGCGGCAACGACATTTCTTCCTCCTGCCTGTACGTGTCGGCGTTGGCCATTGCCTACGCCGGCCAGTACGCTTGGCTGGCGCTGATTTTGGTAGGTGCCGTGCTGTTTTTGTTTCGCAAAATTTACGGCGAAGTCGTGGGCGCGCTGCCGCTCAACGGGGGCGCTTACAACGTGCTGCTCAACACCACCAGCAAGCGCAACGCCGCTGTAGCAGCCTGCCTAACCATCCTTTCCTACATGGCCACGGCCGTGATTTCGGCCAGCGAAGCCATGCACTACTTGCACAATTTGTGGAGCGCGCTGCCCATCCAAACGGCCACTATCGGCCTGCTGGGGCTGTTTCTGCTGCTCACAATTATGGGCATATCGGAGTCGGCGAAGGTGGCGGTGGCTATTTTCCTCACGCACATTGTGTCGCTAACGCTGCTAGTGGGCTTTGCGGCGTGGTTCTTATTCACACAAGGATTTGATAATCTGCATTTTAACTTTAGCGGCTCAATCAAAGGCGGCAGCCTGCCCACCGCTCTTTTTTATGGTTTCAGCGCGGCCATGTTGGGCATTTCGGGCTTCGAGAGTTCGGCTAACTTCGTGGAAGAGCAGGCGCCTGGCGTTTTTCAGAAAACCCTGCGCAACATGTGGGTCGTGGTGAGTGTGTTCAACCCCCTGATTGCTTTTCTGGCCATTGCGGCGCTGCCCCTGGCCGAGGTCGGGACGCATACCGAAACGTTGTTGTCGTACATGGGCACCAAGACGGGCGGCCCGTGGCTGGGCATGCTAATCTCGGTGGACGCGGTAGCTGTGCTCAGCGGGGCGGTGCTGACGTCTTTTGTGGGCGTCAGCGGCCTGATGCAGCGCATGGCCCTCGACCGCATTCTGCCCCAGGCCTTTCTGAAAGAAAACCGGCGCAAAAGCAACTACATCATTCTCATTACCTTCTTCGTGCTGTGCATTTCGGTGCTCCTCATCACGCAGGGCGAACTAGGGCCGCTGGCGGGCGTGTACACCATCTCGTTTCTGTCGGTGATGGCGTTCTTTGCCATTGGCAATTTTCTGTTGAAAAGTAAGCGGCCCAAGCTCCCACGGCCCGTGTACGCGGGCATTGTAACCGTAGCCCTGGCGCTAGCAGGCGTGCTAACGGCGCTGTATGGCAACATCAAGATTCACCCCGATTACTTGGTGGTGTTTCTGCAATACTTTGTGCCTGCCATCGTGATCGTGTATGTAATGCTCAATCGCATGGCCATTCTCAATTTGGCCCTGATCGCGGCCGAGTCGCTGGCCGAGCACCTGCCCCGGTTTTCGCGGGTGAGCCGCGTGGTGGTGCGGCGGCAGCTGCGCGAGCTGGCCAAGCAGGAATTCGTGTTTTTCACCAAAGGCGACAACGTGGCGAACCTGAATAAGGTGATGACCTACGTAGTGGAAAACGAGTTTACCAACCGCCTAAAAATCGTGACGCTGCTCAAGGACGGCGAACGCTACTCGGAAGAATTGCTCACCGACATCGACGTGCTTGACCGCGCCTACGACCAAATCGAAGTGGAATTTGTCTCCCTCAACGGCGAATTCGGTCCGGAACTCATCAACAAGCTGTCCTACGAGTGGCAAATCCCCAAGAACTTCATGTTCATCGGCTCCCCCGGCGACCGCTTCCCGTATCAAATCTCCGAACTGGGTGGCGTTAGGCTAATTATATGATCATCAATACATTATGATAAAATAAAAAATAAGGTCCGCGCTAAGTATTTAGCGCGGACCTTATTTTTTTGTGCAGCCTACAACAGCAGCGCTGTTAGAAATGCAGGTTCAACGACGCCAGAAAATTGCGCGGCGCTTGTGGGTAGTGATAGTTGAAATACTGCGCCTGCCCGCCTTCGATGTAGCCGTAGGTATAGCCGTTGCTCTCGTATCGGGTGCTGAAGATGTTATTCACCAGCAGCGCCACTTCCACGTTGCGCAGCCCTAGTTTTCCGGGCTGGAAAGCGTACCGCAAGCGCAGATCATTGACAAAATACGAGTCGATGCTGCGGTCGTTGGAAGCGGTGTTGTCGAGGTATTGCTTGCCTACGTATTTGCTCAGCACCGCCAAGCGTAACCCGCTCACCGGCTGGTACTCAAGCGTATTGCCCACTATCACGGCCGGCGAGAAAGAAATATCCGTTTCGCGATAGCGCGTGGCTGCTTCGCCGCCGTTGTCGTAGTCGGCGAGGTAGTCGATGTAGTTCTTGATTTTGTTGCGGCTAAACGTCGCGTTTGCGCTTATGGTGAGTTGCTTAGCCACCTGGGCAGCGCTGGTTAGCTCTACGCCCGTGCGGTAGCTGTCGCGCACGTTGTTGTGAATGGGGTTGCCCACGTCATCTAGCTTGCCCGACAGCACCAGTTGGTTGCGATAAAGCATCAGATAATAGTTGGCCGACCACTGGAAAACGCCCGCGTTGCGCCGCAAACCGGCTTCTACGTTTTGCAGCTTCTCCGAAACCGGTCGCCGCTCAGCGGGCGTATCGGTATAGTCGGTGCGGGTAGGCTCGCGTTGGGCAACGGCGTACGAGGCGTATGCCGTAATGCTGTGCGGTAAAATATACGTGAGCCCGGCTTTGGGATTAAAAAAGTGGAAATACGTGCTCTGCTGCCCCTTTTCGCCGCTGGCGAGCGGACCAAAGAAAGTGTACTTCACGTAACGGTATTGCAGATCGACAAACGCACTTAGCGGTTCAGCCAACTGATAAACGGCTCGTGCATAGCCATTTGCATCCGTCTTGAGGGCGTTCGGCTCGCTGTAGTAGCGGTAACCCGATTCGGGAATATTCAGGCCGTATTGCGCCCACGTCAGCTCGTCGAAGTGCTGCCCGCGGTAGCCGATGGTCGCGCCGCCGAGCGTAAGTTCGGTCAGGCGGCCCGTTTCGGGGCGGTATTGCAGGGAGTAGGTGGCACCGTACAAATCCGTTTTGAGCCAGCGCCGACGAATGACATCCGTGGAGGTAATCGTATCGAGCCCCCCCGCCGCACGCGCCGCGTACACGGGACCGCTAATGCCGTATTTGGCAAAATCCTGACCCACTTTATACTCCTCGTAGTAGCCGCCGCCCCGCGTCCAGAAAGGCGTGACGCTTAAGTTCCAGTTCGGCCCAAACTGATGAGAGACAAGCAGTTGGTAATAATCCTGTTGGTAGTTATCGGTTTGGTTGCGATACGCAGGGAAGTGCTGCCCGTAATCGGTGCCGGCTTCGTTTAAACGGCGCTTTTTGGTCAGCAGCGAATCGGCCAAACCGTACCAGGCCTGGCCGGTTTTTTCGCGCCCGGTCAGGACCATGGCGCGTACCAGCGTGTTTTTGCCCGAATACGTGCCCGCCAAATACAACGACCCCAGCCGCGAAGCTGACCGATCTACATAACCCTCTGACTGCAAACGCGATACGCGCGCATCCAGTGTAAAGTGGCTATTAATCAGGCCGGTACCGGCGGCGATGGTGCTTTTCCAGGTGCCATACGAGCCGGCCGAATTGTTGACGTCGGCGTAGGGCTGCGTGCGCAAACCGGTAGTTTCGACGTTCAGGCTGGCACCAAACGCGCCCGCGCCGTTGGTGCTGGTGCCCACGCCGCGCTGCACCTGAATGCTTTGCACCGAAGAAGCCAGATCGGGCAAATCAACGAAAAACACACCGTGCGATTCTGCTTCGTTGACCGGCACCCCGTTGAGCGTCACGTTGATACGCGTGTTGTCGGTGCCACGCACCCGAATGCCGGTGTAGCCTACACCTGTGCCGCCATCCGAATTAACCACCACGGAAGGCGTCTGGTCGAGCAGGTACGGCAGGTCCTGCCCAAAATTGCGGGCCTGAAGCTGCTCATTCGACACGTTGGTATAGGTGGTGCCGGTTTTCTCGTTGGCGCGCGTAGCCGTCACAACGGCCTCACCGGTCACGAAGTCGGCGGGAGCCAAGGCCAACCGCACTTGCTGCGCGGCTGGCTGGCCTTGCACTGCTTGCACCAGCTGCCGGTAGCCGATGAATGAAATGCGCAGCTCGTGCGCCCCGGCAGGCACCGCAGGCAGCGTAAACGCGCCGCTGGCGTCGGTGGCGGCGCCGGTCGCAGTGCCGTCGAGCACGATGCTCGCACCGGGCAATGCAGCCCCCGTGCGGGCGTCGGTAATGGAGCCGGACACGGGGCCTTGCGCCCATGCCGTGGTCAGAGGCAACGCTAGCAGCGCGGCTCCGAAACCCAGTACTTTTTTCAAGTGGTAAAAATGGAAAGGTGGAACGGACCCAACGCCAGGGGTCGGCGCAACAGGTTGTACGTTCGCGGATCGTTTGTTCCCTTCGCCGGCATTACCCGGATCAGGTTCAATGGGTATGATCTCAGCCCGGCCGATTCCATCTGAAATTCCGGGCACCCCTAAACTCTGTTGCAAAGCTAGAGCCTGCCTGGGCCAGTTCCAAACTACCGGCCCGTATACTTTACTTTCGCTTGAGAATCAACTATCTTAGGAGATAAGATATACCGCAGGGAGGCGAAGCGAAAAGCATGATTTTGCGAAAACAACTCTGCCCCCGGCATCGTTATCTCAGCAGCGCTCGTCGGATTTACGCTATTGTCGACTTACACTTCGCCTCGCCATGATCAGCCTTGTTTATACGCTCGTGGTCCTTGCCATTCTGGCCTACTTCATGGTGATTCCGCGCCGTCGTTTTCAACGTCCGCCTTACCCGGACAACGACGACGATGGCGGCGAACCACTGGATGATGGCCTCCCCGACCTGGATTTGCCCCCTGGCATTACACGCCCCATCAACGATTGGGAGCCCGATTACAACCGCCGCCCCAAATCGCCCGTTCAGCCTTCAGAGCCAATGCTCTTATAACTATTTAACTAACAAACACTTACAAAAACGCGACCCTCTTTACCTTTTGCCTTCTGTTCATCGTGGCTGAAACAGAAGCAAAGTAGAGAGGGTCGCGCTTGTGTGTGGGAAGCAGACTACGGGAGACTTTTGCGCATTCGCACGTACGGAATCGGGCCTTTGTAAAACCTTTCGCCTTCCACAGCCATCCCAAACCGCTGGTAAAACGCGGCCGCTTCGGCCCGCGCATCACACCAGATCGTGCGGGCGCCCAAGCGCCGCGCTTCCTGCAAGGTATGCGTAAGCAACGCAGAACCAATGCCTTGGCGCTGGCAATCGGGCTGCGTGGCAAACTTGCGAAAGCGCGCCTCGTCGCCCTCCAAAAACAACGAAATCACCGACACCAACTCCTCGCCGCGAATAGCGCCGTAGTGATACCCCTCTGCATCTTCCGCGATCATGACGTAGCTCTGCGACTTGTCGGGCCACAAGACTGAGTGCCGCAAATCATAAGTATCCTCCGGGTATATGCTTTTGATTATCAAATCTATATGCATTTTAAAACTAAAGCTAGAAAGCTAAGCTCCCCTCCTTTTTTCAAGGAGGGGCTGGGGGTGGTAAAACGGTTAGAACGACAGCTAGACCTAATTTTTAACTCTAGCCCAACCACCCCCAGCCCCTCCTTGAAAAAAGGAGGGGAGCTCAGCTTTCTAGCTTTTAGCTGATGGCTTTATACTACGGTGATGTCGTAGTTGGCGGAAAAACTCTGGCCGGGCGCCAGGGTCATAATACCCTCTTTATCAGCCAGTTCTTGCACTTCGCCTACTGCGCTGGCCACGCCGTGCCACGGCTCAATGCACACAAATGAAGCGCCTTCGCCTTTGGTCCAGAGGCCGAGGTAGGGAAAACCATCAAACCGCATCCGAACGCTGCGATCGGAGCGGAAGCTGCGCAAAGTGATGTGCGTAAAATCGTAGTGTTTGAGCACCAACGCGTCTTGCTCAAAAAGCTGGTAAGTCAACGGCAGCTCCGTTTGCTCACGAAGCACGGTTTCGGTTTGGCCGTTGAGCAGGCCGCCTTCTAGCACATGTCGCTCGACAGTGACAGGGTGATCGAAGTGGAAAAAGTAATCCTCGAACTTCTCTTCTTCCTCCAATATCGGGCACCGAAACGCCGGGTGCGCGCCAATGCTGAACAGCAAATCCTGATCGGCAGCCGGGTTTTGCACGTCCCAACCTACGGTAAGCGTGCGGTCGTGGAGCTGGTAGGTGATGGCCAAGCGGAAATCGAACGGATACACAGCGCGAGTTTGTTCGTCGGCGCGCAGCTCGAAGCGCAGTTGCGTGGGCGTCTGGCGCACCAAGGCAAACTCGCGGTCGCGGGCAAAACCGTGCTGCGACAGCTTGTAGCTCTGGCCGTTATACAAATACGTGTCCTGTGGCAAGCGCCCGACAATCGGGAACAGCACCGGCGCGTGGCGGCCCCAAATGGCTGGGTCGGCCTGCCACATGTACTCCAGCTCAGCGCGTTCGTCGACGCTTTTGCGGATAAAGCTGCTTAGCTCCGCACCGTGCGAATTTACGCTTACGCGGCAGAGGTCGTTTTCGAGGGTGTAGGTCATGGTGGGCTTAACGAAAATTGCGGGGCTTGGTGAGGCGCATCCCTATACTTTTAGCAACTCATCGACCAAGCGGCAAGCCTGCTCTAGGCGCTGTTCCGGCGTGCCGCTGACCTCCGCAAAATGAGCGTGTAGCTGGCGCAGCTCCTGCTGATAGACGGCAAAGAAATGGTGACGCAGGTGCGGATGCTCGCGCAAGGGGTCGGCTTCCCAGGGCAGATCCACGTTCAGCAGCAACACCAAGTCGTAGTGGCGCTGCTGAATTTCGTCCTTGATCCACTCGGGGCAATGCCCAAAGGCATGTTCTGCCCACACCTTGATCACCAACAAATCGGTGTCGCAGAAGAGGATACGCGAAGCCCCGGCCGCTGCTACTTCTTCGGTGGCGAGCTGGCCGTGGGCGATGGCCTCCAGGTCATCAAGGGTGTAGTGCGGTCCGCGCTCTTCCAGGTATTTGCGGGCGTATTCGGGAGCCCAGGTGGTGTGGTAGTGCTCGGCCAAATGGCGGCTAAGAGTTGTTTTGCCCGTCGATTCGGGGCCAGTAAGAGCGACGCGCAGCATAGGCCAAGATACGTTTTGGGCGGCCAGAAGTTAATTTGCTACTGCGCTTTGCGCCGCCAGTTGCTCCTTGCGCATGGTTTTGCGCCATTCGAAGTAGCCATAAATCGCCAGCACCAGGTACACAGCGTACAGCCCACTGACCGAGTACAGATGCTTATACCATAGAATGGGCACATAAATAACATCCACCATTATCCACAACAGCCAGTTTTCCAGTCGCTTACGCGTAAGTTGATACTGTGCCACGAGGCTGCCAGCAGTGGTAAAGCTATCCCAGTAGGGTACGGAATCATCCGTGTAATGGTGTAAATAATATCCGTACGCGACAGTGAACCCGACGGCTACTAGTACCAGCCAGGCCCACTCTACCAACCGGGTGCGTGAAACTGGCAACTCGGTTTTGCGAGCACCGCCGTAAAGCCATTCGTACCAACCGTAGACACTCATGGCAATAAAAAATACCTGCAAACCCTGATCGGCATACAAGTGGACGCGGTGATAAACCACTACGAAGAGTGCGCAGCTAAATATTGCCACCGGAAAATTCCAGATCGATTCTTTGGCCGCCAGCCACACGCAGGCCAGCCCGGTGAGCACGGCTACCCACTCCAACGGAGTGTTGCCGGCGGCAGAAGTCCAAAACTCGTAGAGCGAATGCAGCAAGACCAGAAGTTCAGAGGATGAAGCGTTGCCCGCCACACCAGCGGTCGGGCAACGCCAAAGCTAACGAGCCACGGACTATTTTTGCCTTTGCAACCGCTTTTTCCTTTGTCCATGCTCCCCGAACTTACGCCCGAAGACCTGCACGCTCGCCTTCAAAACGGCGAATCCATTCAGCTCATCGACGTGCGCGAGCCAGAAGAATACGAGTATTGCCAACTATCAGACAGTCAATTGATTAGCTTAAGCGATTTGCCACAGCATATCGAGGAGATCGCCACCGACCGGCCCGTCGTGCTAATCTGCCACCACGGTGTGCGGTCGGCGCAGGCGCTGGCTTATCTTCAGCATCGTCATGGCTTTACGAACCTGCTCAACCTGCGCGGCGGCATTCACGCGTGGTCCGTACGCGTCGATTCTTCGGTGCCTATCTATTAATTGGCTGTTTCTCTAACCAGTTCATTTTCTTGCACTTACCTGATCTTCCCATCCGGGCGGCCCTGCCCGAGCTGCTGGCTACGCTAGGCGCCGCCAACTGCGTGATTTTGCAGGCGCCGCCTGGCGCCGGCAAAACTACCGTGGTGCCGCTGGCGTTGCTCGAAGCGCCGTGGATGCCGCCTACGGGCCGCATCATTGTGCTCGAACCGCGGCGTTTGGCGGCGCGGGCGGCGGCGGCGCGCATGGCCAAGCTGTTGGGCGAGCCGGTGGGGCAGACGGTCGGGTATCGGATGCGGTTGGAAAGCAGGGTTTCAGCCCAGACGCGCATTGAGGTCGTGACGGAAATTATTCTGACCCGGCAATTGCAGGACGACCCGGCGCTGGAAGGCGTAGCGGTAGTGCTGTTCGATGAGTTTCACGAGCGCAGCTTGCAGGCCGATTTGGGGTTGGCGCTGGCGCTGGATTCGCAGGCAGTACTGCGGCCTGATCTGCGCCTGCTAGTAATGAGCGCCACCCTGGAAGCCGAACGGCTAGGCACTTGGCTTCAGGCGCCCGTAGTACGCAGCGCGGGCTTGCAGCACGCGGTCGGTACGCAATACCTCACTCCTACCCGCGCGGCGGCCGTGAGCAACCGGCCACACGAGCGACTGGCCACACTCACGCCGCAGATCATCCGCGAAGCCCTCCAACGACACGCTACCGGCGACGTGCTCGTGTTTTTGCCTGGTTTTGCCGATCAGCGCCGCGTAGCAGAGCGGCTGGAAGGCACGCTGCCGCCTACCGTCGAGTTGCATGTGTTGCACGGTGAATTGCCAGCCGAGCAACAGGATGCCGCATTGCGCCCCGCGCCGGCTGGCCGACGCAAAATTGTATTGGCCACAAGCATTGCCGAAACCAGTCTCACCATCGAAGGGGTTACGATAGTAGTAGATGGCGGCTACGCCCGGGTGCCGCAGTTTGAGCCGCGCACGGGCCTGACTACGCTCGTTACCGTTCCGGTTAGCCAAGCCGCCGCCGACCAACGCCGGGGGCGGGCCGGGCGTTTGGGCCCCGGGACCTGCTACCGCCTCTGGACGGAGGCCGAACACGCACTGCTACCGCCGCATCTGCCTCCCGAAATTCTTACCGCCGACCTCAGCAGCCTAGCCATCGAGCTGGCGCTGTGGGGCGCTTACGATGCCAACACGTTGCGCTGGCTCGATGCCCCGCCGTCGGCACCGCTGGCCCAGGCCCGTGACTTATTGGTGCGATTGGGTGCGCTGTTGCCTACCGGCCAACCGACACCTCACGGCCGCATGCTAGCAGGTTTGGGACTAATTCCGCGGCTTGGGCATTTGGTGGTGCGAGGCCGGGAGGCAGGCTACGGCGCCACGGCCTGTGCCTTGGCCGCACTCCTGACCGAACGCGACATTTTGCGGCTCAACGACGGCACCCCCACGCCGCCCGACTTGCGCCTGCGCCTGGAAGCTCTGGCTACGGGCCGCCCCCCCCTGCCCGGTTTGGTGCCCGATGCGGGGGCCTTACGCCGAGTACGCGAAGCAGCAGCAGTTCTGAGCAAGCGCGCGGGCGTGCCGGCCGGCGCGGCTCTTGAACCCGATATAGCCGGGTTGCTGGCGGCTCTCGCCTACCCCGATCGGCTTGCCCAGCGCGAAACGCCGGAGCGCGTGCGCTTGGTCACGGGGCAGCGTGCGGCGCTGCCCGCCGAGTATTTCAGCCCAAGCGATGTATTTTTTGCTGCAGCTTACATCGATGGACCACCACACGCACCGCGCGCAGGCTTGGCGGCCCCTCTCGATCGGGCGGAGCTAGAAACGTATTTCGCCGATCTGATTGAAAACCAGGAAGAAGTGCGCTGGGACGAGCAGAACGGCCGGGTAGTGGCCCGCCGCATTCGGCGATTGGGGGCGTTGGTTCTTTCCGAAAATCAGTTGGCCCAACCCGATCCCGAGGCTTTGGCGGCCGCCCTGCTCGATGGGTTGCGCAGCCGCGGTATTGCGCGCCTACCCTGGAGCGAAACGGCCCAGCAACTGCGCGAACGTCTGGCGTTTATGCACCATTGGCAGCCTGCTGCTTGGCCCGATGTGGCCGACGATGCGCTACTCGCGGCCCTTCCCGAATGGCTTGGCCCCTACCTCACCAACGCCCGCACCTTAACTGACATCAATAAAACCGACCTGAGCGAAGCGCTACTCAACTGGTTGCCCGGTGGCTGGTCACAACGCCAGGAGCTCGACCGCTTGGCGCCCGCGCACCTCGAAGTCCCGACGGGCTCCCGCATTGCTTTAGACTACAGTGAGCCCGCCGCTCCTGTGCTGGCCGTGCGTCTGCAAGAGGTATTTGGGCTGCTGGATACGCCGCGGGTGGGGGGTGGCAGCGTTCCGCTTACGATTCATTTGCTTTCGCCGGCCCGACGGCCGGTACAGGTCACACGCGACTTGCGCAGTTTTTGGGCCACGGGCTACTTCGAAGTGCGCAAAGACTTACGCGGCCGCTACCCCAAACACTATTGGCCCGAAAATCCGCTGGAGGCCGAGCCCATCCGCGGGACGAAAAAGCAAAACGGAATGAAGTAAGACGCCCTTATCGCGTTGCTTTACTAACTGTCACGCCTTTACAGCAATCTTGCTTAGAAGATCGCAGGAGTATCCTGCGGAGCCTACTGGAACAGCAAGAAGCCCGGCTCTGCATTGAACCGGGCTTCTTGTTAAACATCTGACAATCAAGTATTTATTACGAAAAATCAGTAGGCTCGCCCAGATGAGCGAAGGCTTCGATTTCGTGGGTGATGTCCTGGAGTTTTTTGCGGGCCATTTGGTAGGCTGGGCCGCCGAGCACCAAATGCACCGGCGGCTTTTCGAGGCGCACGAGGGCGTACATGGCTTCAGCCGCTTTCATGGGGTCACCGACTTGGTTTCCGCTACGCGCTTGCGAGGCCTTAAGTCCTTCGCCTACAGTGCTTTCGTAATCAGCGATGGTATTGGGAGTGTAAGTAGCCGAGCCCCCGGCCCAGTTGGTACGAAAGGGTCCCGGCTCGACGTTGGTAACGTGTATGCCCAGCGGCCCAACCTGCGCGGCCAGTGCCTCGCCGATGCCTTCCAAGGCAAACTTGGAGCCGTTGTAGATGCCCGCGTGCGCCAGCCCAATGAGGCCCCCAACGGAAGTAATGTTGAGAATATGCCCCGTTTTGCGCTCACGCAGGTGTGGCAACACGGCCCGGAGCACGCGCAACGGTCCGAACACGTTGACGTCGAATTGCCGCTGCGTTTCTTCTTCAGAGATTTCCTCGATGCTTCCCAACGAGCCATAGCCAGCATTGTTGACCACCACATCGAGGTGACCGAACGCATCAAGCGCCTCTTGCACAGCTGTTTTTACCTGAGCCGGGTTGGTGACGTCAGCCACTACGCCGCGGCCGTTGCCTTTGGCGTTTTTCGTGAATTCTTCCGCCTGTTCAGGCTTGCGGAAGGTAGCCACCACGCGGTCGCCCTTTTCGAGTAATACTTGGGTGAGCGCCTCGCCAAAACCGGAAGAAGCTCCCGTGATAAACCAAACTTTAGAATCGGTTGCCATTGAAATAAAAAGCTATTGTTGGATGAAGAGCCTGTAAAAGCTCTCAAAAGATTAACCCGGTAAGTTAAACTCTGGGAGAGAAAGCAAGTTTCAGCACTTAACACATCTACTTAATAATCAACTATTTATATACAATGCTTCGTTATCTAATAAGCCGATTTGAACAGGCTTACTGGGTTATTCAAATCGGTTTAGCAGTAGCGACTTCTTTTCATTCCGATTGCCTTCGGCAAAGCCTGTTTTCGCACCCCACCGAAGCTGGTTTTTTACGTGTAACCAGCACGGCCGGCCGGCCGAATGATGTTGGTTTGCGCATGAAGACAACAGGTTGATAATGAAGAAGCCAACTTTTCGCCGTAGCTTTACCCGGCAATAAGCGGAACCTAACCTTCTTGTTGCCATGGCTGACCAGCTCGCCAAAATTGCCTTCGAGGCCCTCACGTACGACGACGTTCTCCTGCTACCTGCCTATTCGGAGGTATTGCCCCGCGACGCCGATCCCAGCTCCCAACTCACCCGGAATATTCGCCTGAAGCTGCCGTTTGTCTCGGCGGCCATGGACACCGTGACCGAAGCGGACATGGCCATTGCCATGGCGCAGGAAGGTGGAATTGGCATTATTCACAAGAACATGACCATCCGCAAGCAAGCCGAGTTGGTGCGCCGGGTGAAGCGCTCGGAGAGCGGAATGATCTTGGACCCCTTCACGCTACAGGAAGACGCCACCATCGGCGACGCCAAGCAGCTCATGCACGAACACAAGATCGGCGGCATTCCGATTGTGGATCAGCAGCACCGCCTCAAAGGCATTCTGACCAACCGCGACCTGCGCTTCGAGAAGAACATGGGGCGTTCGGTGTTGGAAGTGATGACCAAAGAAAATCTGGTCACAGCAGCCACCGGCACCGATCTGGCTGTGGCAGAGGACATTCTGCAAGAGTCTAAGGTCGAGAAGCTTCCGGTCATTGATCAGAACGGTCGCCTCACCGGGCTCATCACCTACAAAGACATTCGCAAGCGCCGCCGCACCCCTAACGCCTGCAAAGACACCTACGGCCGTCTGCGCGTAGGCGCCGCCGTGGGCGTAACGGCTGATTTGATGGAGCGGGTCACGGCGCTGGTTGAGGCTGGCGTTGATGTGGTGAGCGTTGACACCGCTCACGGCCACTCCAAAGGCGTGCTCGACGCCGTGCGCAATCTCAAGCAGCGCTTCCCCAACCTCGAAGTAATTGCCGGCAACGTGGCCACGGCCGAAGGCGCTCGCGCCCTCGCCGATGCCGGCGCCGATGCCGTGAAAGTCGGCGTAGGGCCAGGTTCTATTTGCACCACCCGCATTATTGCCGGCATTGGGGTGCCGCAGCTTTCGGCCGTGCTCGAAGCCGCTCGTGGGCTGGAAGGCACTGGCGTTCCGCTGATTGCGGACGGTGGCGTAAAATTCTCCGGCGATGCCGTGAAAGCGCTGGCCGCAGGCGCTTCTTCCATCATGATCGGCTCGCTGCTAGCGGGCACTGAGGAGGCTCCCGGCGATATTATTATTTACGAGGGCCGCAAGTTCAAGTCGTATCGCGGCATGGGCTCAGTAGAGGCCATGGAAGACGGCTCGAAAGACCGGTATTTCCAGGATGCCGAAGACGACATCAAGAAACTAGTGCCGGAAGGCATTGTGGGCCGCGTACCGTTTAAAGGGGGTGCCGGCGAAGTGCTTTACCAGCTGGCGGGCGGCCTGCGGGCTGGCATGGGCTACTGCGGCGCCGCCACCATCGAAACGCTTCAACAAGCGCGCATGGTGCGCATTACCAATGCCGGATTGCGGGAGAGCCACCCGCACGACGTACAAATCACCAGCGAAGCCCCAAATTACAGCAGCCGTTAAACTCACTTCTGTGTAACGCCTAAAAAACCGATGGCCGACAAAGCCGTCGGTTTTTTAGTTTTGTCCTCCTGTTAGCTTCAAGCAATTGCTGCCTTTAACAACTGCTGAATTGGTACAGACGCTGTATCTTGGCAGTCCTTTTAAACTTTTCCTCTGCTCTGTGCATCCTATTGCACTTAATTTAGTTCGATGCCTTTTCGCAAGACGCTGAGTAATGCAATGCTGCCGTTCACGGTTGTGAGTTGGATGGTGTTGTTAATCAGCACGCTGCTTCACACCAGTTCTGCGGTGGCCAGTCGATTCGGCCAATCTCCGGAGTGGGTGACGTTGGTGGCGCAGGCAGCTTTTGCCGCCGGCGTTTTCATATACCAGCGCAGTCAGCCCGAAACTCTTCGCGGCACCGATTTCGTGGGGTTGCTGCGGCGCCTCGTGTTAGGCCCGGGGCTGCTGGCAAGCGTATGCGTAGGACTGCACCTGCTGGAGCGCCTGATTCAGTATAAGCTACCAACCGATAGCAAGGTATTCTTCTCTATTATCTATACCGTTAACCTAGGGTTATTTGTGGTGCTGCTGGCCTACACCACTTACTCCTGGCGCTGTTTGGTTCTGTTTCGCTCTACTCAGCGCTTGCGGCGCGAATGGGAGCTATTTGAATTGTTGCTGGGTGCTACGCTTCTGTTTCGCCTGCTCAACTGGGCACCGCCAGCGCCAATCGCATACACCATTGTTAGCGGGTTGGCCCTGTATGGCGTGTATTTGAGCGGCAACCAAAAGTGGGTTGCCTATCTGAACCGGCGGCAGAAGTGGGAGGTGGTATTTTTGCAACTGGCCTTGCTGCTCTGCATGGGCGTATTCGTAGTGTATTTCCTGCGCATCGAACACGACCCCAAGCTTGTGGCACCCGCGCCGCAGCATGCCTTTTTGCTGCTCACGGTATTTTTTGCCGCTTTCTATTCTCTGACGGGCTTGCTGGTCACGTTCTTCAATCTGCCGACGGCGGGTGTTTTCGAACAGAAGCGGGAAGAGATCCTGAGTTTGCAGCGCCTTACGCAACTCATTCAGAAAGGCCAAACCGAAGAGGAAGTGTACAGCATGCTTTTCGACTCGGCGATCCAGACGGTGGACGCCGATGCGGCTTGGCTTGATGTAGACGAAAGCGACACCTACCGCGGCCAGCATTACAACATCAGCATTGAGCAAAGCAATGCCATCCGGGCCCTGCTCGCCGACTACAACCTAGGCCACATCGAATACCTCAACAACGACCTGACCAACAGCACCGGCTTTCGAGCCCTGGAGTTGCCGTTTGGGTCGCTGATTGTCATGCCCTTGCGGTCGTCGAAGCGGCAATACGGGTCACTGTACATGCTCAAGGAGCAACGGCAGGGCTTTGACCGGGAAAACCTAGGGATTTTGCAAACCTTTACTAGTCAGACCATTCTGAGTATTGAGAATTTGCAACTCGTGGCAGCTTCCATCCAGAACGAGCGCGTAAAGGAGGAGCTTAAAATTGCTTCTTCCGTTCAGGAAAGCCTGATACCCAAGGATTTGCCTATCGACAACTGGTTCGAGATCAGTTCGCACGCCTTGGCGGCCAAAGAAGTAGGTGGCGACTTCTACGACTTTCTGCACTTGCCCGGCCAACGGCTGGCCATCCTCATCGGCGACGTTTCGGGGAAAGGTATCACGGCGGCTTTTCACATGGCTCAGATGAAAGGCATCTTCCACGCGCTGATGCAGGAAAACCCACTGGCCCGCGACGAACGCGAAAAGTTTCTGGCGCCCAGCAAGTTTATGTCACAGGCCAACCGTGCCTTGGTACATTGCCTAGAGCGTTCGTCGTTTATTACGGCGGCGCTGTACATCATTGATTATGAAAACGGTGGCTTTGTCTTTGCCCGCGCCGGGCACTGCCATACGTTGTACTACCATTCCATTAAGGAAGAAGTCTCGTATTTCCGTACGGCGGGGCTGGGCTTGGGCATCATTCGCAACGACAGCTACGAGAAGCACATCAAAAACCAGTTCTACGATTACAACCCCGGCGACGTCATGGTGATTTACACCGATGGCATTGTGGAGGCGCGAGGTGCCAACAAAGAAGAATACGGCGAAGAACGGCTGAAAAAAATGCTGGAGCTCGCCTATTATTTAGAGGCCGACGAGATCAAACAACGCATTCTGGCCGATCTGGCCGAGTTTAGCCGCGGCCAGCCCATTCACGACGACCAAACGCTGCTGGTTATCAAGTTCAGAGCGGCTCAACCCGATAGTTTAAGTTAACGTAGAGACGAGGCATGAAAATAACGCAACAACCCACCGACGACACCCTTATTCTCAGCCTGGATGGCGAACTAGATGCTAGCTCGTCCGTACTACTTGATACTGAGCTTTCGAAATCTGAAATCCTGAATAACAAGAAGGTTCTGATTGACTGTCAACGCCTTAACTACATTTCATCTGCCGGATTGGGAGTGTTTATCTCTCACTTGCAGCGCTTTCAGGACGCGTCTGTAAAGCTGATCTTCTTCAATATGCAGGAAAAGGTCCACAATGTGTTCGAGATTTTGGGGCTGGATTCTTTGATGACTATCGTTCCATCGCAGGCCGAGGCTACCGCCATTTAATTACCAGAGGGGTATCGCGGGAATGAAAAATGCAATCCGAGTAAGCTGCACACGCCGAAACCTGAAGGTCGTGCGCGATTTTGTGAGCGAATATTTATCGACTTACAAGCTGTCGGATTTGCACATCAACCAAATCGTGCTGGCCGTAGATGAAGTAGTGGCCAACCTCATCATCCATGCGAATGGCGAAGATGAAAACAAGTTTCTGAATTTAACGCTAGACGTTGATAATCAGACCATTGAGATTGAGATCGAGGACAACAGCACTATTTCCTATGTGCCTTCTACCTTCCGCGATCCCGACCTACAGGAGTACATCCGCACGGGGCGCAAAGGCGGAGTAGGCATGGCCTTGGTCAACCGCATCATGGACCGCGTAGAATTCGTCACAACGGGAACCCATAACGTCTGCCGTTTGTACAAACGGATAAGCTAACTCTACTTACAGGCATTGCTTATGGCGAGCACCTCAGCTACGGGGTGCTCGTTTTGTATCTAAGTAGCTGATCTTTCGGCCGCGCCGGCCCGAAAAAAATCCGTAAAATTGCATCAGTCAGTAGTCCGGCGTATGCTGCCGGAGTGCTTGGCACATCGAAGTTTCTTCTTCCCTGTATGCACAAACGCGTTCTGTACGCTGGCTTCATGGCCGGCGCGCTACTGGCCGGATGCCAGGCTTCCAAGTCATCTACCACCGCTAAACAGCCTGTTATCGAAACTCTGGGTACCCAACCGGTGCCAGCGGCGGAATTTGCTTACGTCTACCGCAAAAACAACAGCACCGCACCCGACTTCGGCACGCGGGCCAGCGTTACGGAATATCTGGACCTGTATACCAACTTCAAGCTGAAAGTGCTGGAAGCCGAGCAACGCGGCCTCGACACCACCCAGGCTTTTAAGCGAGAGTTGGATGGCTACAAGCAACAGCTGGCCCAACCTTACCTGACCGAGAAAAGCGTCACCGACCAACTGGTGCGGGAAGCTTACGACCGGATGAGCAAGGAAATCAACGCCTCGCATATCCTGATCCGGGTTACGCCCGACGCCGACCCCAAAGACACGCTGGCGGCTTATCAGAAAGTGGTGGCCTTGCGGCAGCGCGTGCTTGGCGGCGAGGATTTCAACAAAGTGGCCCGCGAAACTTCTGAAGACCCTTCGGCCCGCGAAAATGACGGCCGGTTGGGTTATTTCACGGCTATGCAAATGGTGTATCCATTTGAAACGGCGGCTTATAAAACGCCGGTAGGCCAAGTTTCGCAGCCCATTCGCACGAAATACGGCTACCATATCATTAAAGTCAACGATGCGCGCCCGGCTCAGGGCGAGATCAAAGTAGCGCATCTTATGATTCGGGCGACGCCGGGCATGCCGGCTGCCGACTCGGTTACGGCCAAGAAGAAGATTGACGAACTGTATGCACGCCTCAAGCGCGGCGAAAACTGGGACAAGCTGGTTACGCAGTTTTCGGAAGATGCCGGCTCCGCGACCAACGGCGGCGAGTTGCCCCCTTTCGGCACCAATCGCATGATTCCGAGCTTTGAAGAAGCGGCTTTTAAGCTCCAGAAAAAAGGGGATTTGTCGGCTCCGGTGCAAACGCCTTATGGCTGGCACATCATCAAACTCATTGAAAAACAGACCGTTCCGAGTTTCGAAGCCATGGAGCCGACGCTAAAAAGCAAGGTTTCCAAAGATTCGCGCTCTGAGCTTAACCGCACGGCATTCCTCAAGCGCATTCGCACGGAGAACAACTTCACAGAGAATGCCGCGGCCAAAGACTACGTATTTGCGAAAGCCGACACTACGCTGACCAGCGGCCGATTTAAGTACACGCCAGCCCCAAAAGATAAGCTGGCTAATGCCTCGCTTTTCACCATTAAGGGCAAACCTTACTTGACGAAAGACTTTCTGGCCTACGCACAGCAAAACCAGCGTCCCCGCGCAGGCTCAGAGCCGCGCTATGCCATGCAACTACTTTATGATCAGTATGTTGATCAGAGCCTGACGGATTTTGAAAAGGCCAACCTCGAAAATAAGTACCAGGACTATCGCATGCTGGTGAAAGAGTACCGCGACGGCATTCTGCTGTTCCAGCTCATGGATGAGAAGGTGTGGTCGAAGGCGATTGAAGACACGGTAGGTCTGCAAAAATTCTTCGCCGCCAACCAAGCTAATTACCAATGGGAGCCCCGCGTGCAGGCTACCGTAATCAGTGCGGCGACGCCTCAAATACTGGCGCAAGCCAAGTCATCGCTTGCCGTAGGCCGCTATCAGGTAGTGCGCAACGTGCCGGCTGTTGCTACTTTCAAAACCGGAAGCACGGACCTAGCCTCGGGTAGCTCGCTCAACCTCGACCAACTCGCCAACCGCTTGGCCACCGACGAAGCACTTATGGTAGAGATAACCGGCCACGTAAAGCGCGGCGAAACCCCTGCCTTAGCACGTCGCCGGGCCGATAAAGTAGCCGCTTATCTGACCACAAAGGGAGTTGACAAAACGCGTATCCGGACGGTTGCGGCAACAAAATCGACTGTAGCCACCACTTCATTTGCGCTTACCAGCACCAACACAGCTGCTTTGGAAGACGCTTTGAATAAGCAGAACCCGCTGGCTGTGCAGATCATGCAGCGCAGCTTTCAGAAGGGCGATAACAAAGCCGTAGACGAAGTAACAAGCAAAGGTCCAGGCACTTACAACGTGCAGAAAGACGGACGTTACTACGCTGTCACGATTGAAAAGGTATTGCCCGCCGGTCCTAAAACATTGGCGGAGGCCCGTGGCCAGGCCACTTCCGATTACCAGAATTATCTGGAGAAGGAATGGATTGCGCAGTTACGCCAGCGTTACCCGGTTACCATCAACCAGGCCGAAGCAGATAAATTAATTACCAAGTAATTGATTGATAATCAATAATTTACAAAAGAGCTCCGACAAATGCCGGAGCTCTTTTGTTATGGAGCAGCGAATAGGTAATACTCTTCCGTGCAACGAATACGCAAAGGGCGGTCTCTTTACTAAAGTAGCCCGAGCCGCATTGGAGCCTAACTTGCTGTTTTTGTCAGAGAAAGGATTTATGTTGAAATTTACGGGCGGCTTTTTGCGTTTCAAAAGCTGGTCGGTTCGTGCGGCAAACTCACCGGCACGATCATTACTTTTTTAGATTCCATGACTCAATTTTTTCGTTTGTCGGTTCGTGTGGTTCTGCTCAGTGTGGGGCTGCTAGCTGGCACGGTGTTTACAAGCTTTGCGCAGCTCGGCGTGGGTCGTCCGGTGGGGCGCAAAATCGTAGACGGCATCATCGTGAAGGTCGATAACCAGATTGTACTGCGCTCCGATTTGGAAGGTGCTTACGCTCAAGAAGTTGCACGGGCTGAAGGCAAACCGCTTCCCCCCGATACCCAGTGCCGCATTTTGCAGGGCATGGTGCTCAACAAGCTCATGCTAGCCAAGGCCGAAACCGACTCCGTGGTCGTCAGCGACGACAAAGTAAAGAGCGAGCTCGATCGTCGGATGGCGTATTTTGTGCAGCAGATCGGCTCGGAGCAGAAGCTGGAAGAATACTATCACAAGCCGTTGCGGCAATTGAAGGAGGATTTGCGCCCGCAGGTTAAGGAACAGCTCGTGCAGCAGGAAATGCAAGAGCAAATTGCGGGCAAGGTCACCGTGACGCCTCGCGAAGTAAAACAGTACTTCAACCGCATTCCGAAAGACAGCTTGCCTTATTTTTCTACGGAAGTAGAAGTAGGTCAGATTATTAAGTTTGCGCAGGTCAATCAGAAAGCCAAGCAGGCTACCATTGCCAAACTCAACGAGTTACGCGCCCGCATCCAAGCAGGAGAAGATTTTGCTACGCTGGCCAAGCAGTTTTCGCAAGACCCCGGCTCGGCCGCAGAAGGCGGGTATCTGGGTTTCTTCAAGCGCCATGAACTGGTACCGGAGTACGAAGCAGCGGCGCTACGCTTAGAGCCCGGTCAGATGTCGCCGGTAGTAGAGTCGCAGTTTGGCTTCCACCTTATCCAACTCATTGAGCGCAAGGGCGAAACATTTAGCACACGACATATCTTGCTGAAGCCGGAAACGGGCGGCAACGATGTCAACGAAGCCGCTACCCAGCTCGAAAAGATCCGGAAGCGCATCCTGTCCGACAGCATTAGTTTTGCAAAAGCTGCCAAGGATTTCTCCGACGACAAAAGCACCAGCGGCAATGGCGGTTTGCTGCAAAACCGCGCCGACAACAGCTCTTACTTGCCGCTCGACAAGATCGATCCTGCTATTTTCTTCACCATCGACACGATGAAAGTGGGGCACATCACCAAGCCCCTGCCCTATCGTACCGACGACGGCAAAGATGCCATGCGCATCATCTGGCTGAAGGCAAACCGCCCGCCGCACCAAGCCAACCTCACCGACGACTACCAGAAAATAGCCGCCGCCGCTCTGAACGAGAAGAAAAACAAGGCGTTGGACGAGTGGTTTGAGAAGAACCGCACCGGCGTATTCATCGACGTCGATCCGCAATACGCCGATTGTAAGCTCCTGAATTCTGCGCTTTAAGTTACACGGCAGGTTGTGGGTAGCGGGTCAGAAGCCTTCTGACCCGCTACCCACAACCTGCTTATTTTCTGACTGTTAGCAATTACTTACCGATAACTACCCCGGATGCGCACATTCTCTTCTGACAAAGAAGCCGCCGACGCGCTGGCTGCCTCGTATCGTACGCTGCGCCAGGAAATCGGCAAAGTTATCATCGGCCAAGACGAAGTAGTGCGCCTCGTGCTGACGGCCGTTTTTTCGCAGGGTCATTGCCTGCTGGTAGGCGTGCCGGGCTTGGCCAAAACGCTGCTTATCCAGACCATTGCCGACTCGCTTGATCTTTCGTTCAACCGCATTCAGTTCACGCCCGACCTGATGCCTTCGGATATCGTTGGTTCTGAGACACTTACCCAACAGCGCGATTTCCAGTTCGTGCACGGACCAGTGTTTGCCAACATCGTGCTGGCCGACGAAATCAACCGGACGCCGCCCAAAACGCAGGCGGCGCTGCTGGAAAGCATGCAGGAATACGCCGTGACGGTGGCCGGCAAGCGATATTCGCTGGAGCGCCCGTTCTTTGTGTTGGCCACGCAAAACCCCATTGAGCAGGAAGGCACGTACCCGCTGCCCGAAGCTCAGCTCGACCGCTTTATGTTCAACATCGAACTGGGCTATCCGAGCTATGAAGCTGAGCTTCAGATTGTAAAGAACACCACTTCCGATACCAAGCCCACGATCAGCAAGATTTTGCACGCCGATGATATTCAGGCGTATCAGCACTTGGTGCGCCGCGTGCCGGTAGCCGATAATGTGGTGGAATACGCTGTAAGCTTGGTGCACAAAACGCGGCCCAATACCGATCGGGCAGGCGCACGCGTAAGTCAACTGTTAGAATGGGGCGCTGGTCCACGGGCTTCGCAACATCTCATTGTGGGGGCCAAATGCAATGCACTGCTCAACGGTAAATATTCGCCGGATATTGAGGACGTACGCGCAGTGGCCTTGCCTATTTTGCGTCATCGCTTGGTGCGCAATTTCAAAGCCGAAGCCGAGGGCATTACCGTAGAACAAATCATAAAAGAGTTGCTTTAAGCCAGTTAGCAGTCACCTGCAAACAGTTAAATAAAAATTTCATGGAAGTTCCCGGTTACTACCAACAGTTCGAGCGCAACGTTGAAATCATTCTGGATGCTTTGCGTGCCGGGCTCGATGTGCGCACTACGCCACTGGAAGTGTCTTTGCCGCTGGAAGTATACGTGCTCTGCGAAGTGCTCAACGCTGGTGGCGCGCAATACCGCCTCACTACAGACGGTTTAGCCCGTTTGGCTGAGTTTGAGCAACAGTACATGCAGCATGAGTCCGAAACCGAGGCCATTATGCGTCGCATTCTGGAAGATAAAAAGTCTTTCATGCGCACGCCCGAAGGCCGCGTCTTGACGAAGGAAATGCTCATTCGCCGCCTCGAGTACTTCAACGAAACGGCGCGCCTCGTCAACGTCATGCGTACTCAGCAGGCATTGGGCAGCCCTGTGCAATACAAACATCCCCATTTGCAGGGGCTGGCTGTGAAAAAGTAGTCTGAACCGCGGATTGGACGGAATTCGCGGATTTTGTGACTAATTCGCAATCAGTTGCCAGCCAGTGTCTTATGCACATTATGCTAAACAAAAAGCCACTGCGGATGCAGTGGCTTTTTGTTTCTCAACGTAGGGTTAATAAAAATAAGACAGCTACAAAATTCGCGAATTCCGTCCAATCCGCGGTTCAGACCATGTGCCCTGCATCCGCTTCGCGGATTTTGGTGTGCCCATCTTTGGAATGTTCGACGGCCAACTGACCTTCTGGTTCTTGCTTTAGTTCGCTTGGTACTTCGTCGCCGTCGGGACCTTTAGATACGGTAGTGCCGCCGTCCACGAAGTAAAGGGCACCGGTCACGTAGCTGGCTTCGTCGGAAGCGATAAATGCGTACACATTGGCAACTTCTTCGGTAGTGCCGCGGCGGCCCATAGGCGTACCGGCCACCAGTCCTTTTTCCATTTTGGCAGTCATGGGGCCAGTTTCTTTGTGCGTCCAGGCGGTATCAATAGGGCCTGGACACACGCAGTTGGCACGTACGCCGTTGCGGGCTTGCTCTACGGCTACGCCGCGCATAAACGCGTGAACCCACCCTTTGGAGGCACCGTAAGGCGAGTTCTGCGCCAGCCCGATCTCACCTGATTCGGAACCGGCTGACACGACGTTGCCGCGGGTTTTCTGCAAATGCGGCATAGCGGCTCTGGTCATCATAAAAGTCGAATACACGTTGTTTTTGATGAGATACTCAAATGCTTCCACCGGATAAGTATCTATGGTAGAAGTAGTTGGAAAAACACCCGCATTATTAATTAAGATATCCAGCTTGCCAAACTGCTCAACGGCCAGTTTTACGCACGCTTCTGCCGTCTGCTGATGCGAAACATCCCCAGTGAACGCCACAGCCCGGCCGCCAGCGGCCGTAATTTCATCTACTACTGCCCGCACCGGATCTTCCACGAAGCCTGCGACCACCACGGCCGCCCCTTCGCGCGCAAATTTCTTACAAATGGCCTCGCCAATACCGGCGCCGCCGCCCGTAACGATGGCGACTTTGCCTTCGAGTCTTCCCTGCATAGTCATATTAGTGTTTTTTAAGGTTTGGTAGAACAGGATGCGTATAAAATCAGCGAGCCGAAAGCGCCGCCAACCGTAGAACTTAACGGGCAGGCGCACGGCAGGTTACTGAGTTGGCCCAAACCATTTCTGCCCCCAACGCCTTGTTTAGACGTAAGCAAACGGACCCGCGCGTCATCTTCTATGCCTTCTGTTGTCTCGCCTCCTCCAGTTCCGTCGCTGTCGCCCATCCACACGTCGCGCCTGACGATAAGGCCTTATACGGCCTTGGACGAAGCCGTATTTTTTGCCTTGCTCGATAGGAATCGGGGCCGGCTGCACCGCGCTTTTCCGTCGCGGGTGGCGGCGGTAAAAGCCGTTACAGATGCCCAGCGCGTGCTGCGCAGTTTTGCGCATGACTGGCAAGCAGGTCGTTTGTATGCATTTGGCATCTGGAACGCAGCCACTGCTCAATATATAGGTGATATCAGCCTGAAGCCAAACTGGGCCCGGCCAGTTACGGCTGAGATTGGCTACTACCTCGACGCCGACGCCGAAGGAAACGGGTACGCCCGCGAAGCCCTCGAAGCGGCTGTGCATTTCGGCTTCACCAGCACCATCAGCGCCGAGCGGCTTACCATCCGGTGCTACGCCGACAACCCGCGCAGCTTTGCGGTGGCGCTGCATGCAGGCTTTAAGCAATTGGCAATCAGGCCGCGGCTTTGGCCGTTACGCTCGGATGCCAAACCGGAGATTCTGCATTTTTCTCTCCACAAAGCCGCTTACCAGCAGGCTCACTGAGCGAAGCGAACCCGCTTGCCGATATTCCCCAGCAGCCATTCCTGCCGGAAGTTCAGGTAGATGCCGGCCGCAAACTCGGTGCTACGGGCCTGGAAGTCGTATACCGGTTCTACGCGCACTGTGATGGCGGCCGCTTCGCCCAACGAAAAGTCGCGCATTAGCCTCAGAATCAGGATGCGGCGGTTGGCTTCGGTGTACGTGGGGTTGGCCACCGTGCGCGACGCGGACTGGTATAAGTCGCCGCCCAGGGGAGCAATAAATTTATTGCCTTGCCAATAGCTGAGCATTACATCGAGGTAGCGTGTCTCGGCGGTGGCGTTGAGATAGAGGCCGGCCCCGCGCTTGTAGGGCAACAAGTACGCAAACGACTTGTCGTAATACCCTGTTACATAAGCATTTATACGATAGGCGGTTTTACTGTTTCTGGGCTGATATCGCGCAACAAGACCCGTAGCACCGTTGAATAGCGTTTGCAACGGTCGGTCAATGGTGTCAATCTGGCCGCCGTGGTGCGTGGCGGTGAATTGCACGGGCAATGTCAGAGTTACGCGGCTGTCGTCGCTGGTAAGGCGGATGTTGCCGCTCAGTCCGCCTGCAATCTCTTCTTGGTAGTTGCTGTAGCGGTATTGCTGCCGTTGCCAATCGACCCACACATCCAGTCCAACCCGGGCGCCGGTGTAGCGGTATTGCAAGCCTTCTTCCAGCGGCCGCAGAATCACACGCTCAAAGTTGAACAACGGCTCGATGTATCCGTGACTAAGGTGCGGCCGAATGTTGCCAAACAGGAACTCGCTGCGGTTCTTGGTGTAGGTCGCTCTGAATGTGGGCCTTACCTGTTGCAGCCGCGGGTTGCCAAAATCTTTCCACAGAAACACGCCACCTTCCAGCCTCAAATTAGGCGTCGGATAATAAACAAGCTGCGGATTGATTTGGGTGCCGAAAAGCGTGTAGCCATCGGCTATTTTGTTGAAATACTCGTTGTCTTTAAAAAAGGTGAAGCAGTAAACTGAGAGCCGTAAGTCACCGGCTTCTGCCACCGGATATGTTTTGGGAATTACGCCGCCTACAGAATCTTTTGCTACCTGCTGACCATAATCCGGATCGCGCGTATAGTGTATTTGCCGCGCTGCACCTGGTCTGGGTTCGACAAATGCCCGGTTGTCCAGTTGTCCCAAAACTGCCCTTGAGTTGCCTAACCAACCTAGCAAGGTCAGTATCAAGATGGTACGCAACGGCGGGTTTGACAAAAATTTTAGCATAGAAGCTTACCTTCAATTCGGGCAAATTTTTTTAGCATTGCGGGCACAAAATATAGAGCCGCCGTGTTAACAAAAGCCGGCCCGAAACAGCGGCTGCACTCGGTACATGAGATGTACCGAGCGATTGGACGACCGGCCAAAAAAGCGTAATTTCACCAAACCTAAGAAATTCTATAACCCCCTCCCAAATGGCTGCAACCACAGACAAAGCCGTTGCCAATCCGGTCTCCGAGAAAATGAAGGCCCTTCAGCTCACCATGGATAAGCTGGACAAGGCATTCGGCAAAGGCACCGTGATGAAGCTGAGCGACAATAAGATCGGCGACATTCCGTCGATTAGCACGGGCTCACTCGGCCTCGACATTGCGCTCGGCATTGGCGGCTTGCCCAAAGGCCGTGTTGTTGAAATCTACGGCCCAGAATCGTCGGGTAAGACTACGCTCACGATGCACTGCATTGCAGAAGCGCAGAAAAAAGGTGGCGTTGCCGCTTTCATCGACGCCGAGCACGCCTTCGACAAGAGCTACGCTGAAAAGTTGGGTATCGACACCGAAAACCTGCTCATCGCGCAGCCTGACAATGGCGAACAAGCGCTGGAAATCGCCGACCAGCTGATTTCTTCGGGCGCTATCGACATCATTGTAATTGACTCCGTAGCTGCTCTGGTGCCAAAAGGCGAACTGGAAGGCGACATGGGTGACTCGAAAATGGGTTTGCACGCCCGTTTGATGAGCCAAGCCCTGCGTAAGCTTACTGGTACGATCAACAAAACCGGCTGCTGCTGCATTTTCATCAACCAGCTGCGTGAAAAGATCGGCGTGATGTTCGGCAACCCCGAAACGACGACCGGTGGTAACGCCCTGAAATTCTACGCTTCCGTGCGCCTCGACATCCGTCGGATTGGCCAAATCAAGGAAGACAAAGACAACGTAACCGGCAACCGCACGAAAGTGAAGGTGGTGAAGAACAAAGTAGCGCCGCCCTTCAAAGTGGTCGAGTTCGACATCATCTATGGCGAAGGCATCTCCAAAATCGGTGAGATCTTGGACCTGGGCGTTGACATGGGCATTATTGCTAAGTCGGGCTCGTGGTTCTCGTACAACGGCGACCGTTTGGGCCAAGGCCGTGAAGGTGTGAAAACCATCTTGCACGACAACCCCGAACTGGCCGACGAAATCGAGAAGAAGATTCGCGACATGGTGAAAGGCGAGCCTGCTGCTGCCTTAGCTGCGATTCCTACCGACGAGTCGATCGCGGACGAAGACGAATAAACCTCGACGCTTTCCTTCAAAAAGCCTCCCCAGCTAGCTGGGGAGGCTTTTTTACAACCAATTGACTATCAAATACTTGTGTTTGTATCTTTTTCCCGGCTTCCGTTGTTTGCTTGGTATCAAGCCGGTCAGGGAATTTTAGCCAACCTCACTGCTCAGTTTGCGTTCCTGCTGAATTCGGAAGGGGTATGAGGTCGGCTGCTTATATTTGCTGGCATCGCGTTTGAGTAAGCCCCGGCTAAAACTATCATTACCGCCTCTATGAATCGCCGCTGGCTTGCGCTTGTCTCTCTATTGACCCTCGTAGCGGGTCTGTTGACTTCTTTTGGCCCGAATGATGTAATGCGGGCTGTGCCCAATACCAGCTTTACCCGCGGCGAAGTACTCAATTATAAAGTTCATTACGGGCTAATTAATGCCGCTGAAGCGACCATTGAAGTAGCCAACGACATTCACCGCATCAACGATCGGCCGTGCTACAAGGCCACCGTGACTGGCCGCACAACCGGCTCCTTCGACCTGTTTCTGCGCATCCGGGATACGTGGCGTTCGTATATCGATACGACCAGCATTCTGCCGCAACGCTTTTTTCGCAACATCGAAGAAAACCATTACCGTAAAAAAGAAACCGTAGATTTCGACCACGCCCGGGACGTAGTGATGGTGGAAGTACGGAAAAAAGAGAAGGACCCGCCCAAGCAGGGTACCTATAAAGTTCCCAACAACGTGCAGGACTTAGTCAGCGGCGTCTACTTTTTGCGCACCATCAATTACGACCAGCGCCGCATTGGCGAAGTCATCCGGGTGCAAGGTTTTTTTGACGAAGAAGTGTTCAACATGGATGTCATTTACAAAGGCCGGGAAACCGTGGAGACAAAAGCCGGCAACATCCGCGCCATCAAGCTGGTACCGAAAATGCCAAGCAACAAGCTTTTCCGCGGCGAAAATGCCATCTCCGTTTACCTTTCCGACGACCGCAACAAGATTCCGGTACTCATTCAGGCCGAGATGTTTGTAGGCTCCGTGAAAGTGGATATGTATAAATACCAAGGCCTGAGGAACCGGTTGAATCTGGTGGCTCAAAACTGACCCTTTTAGTAAAGCGACTCTGGTGAGTCGCTTTTTTTATGCCCGAACCGCAAACGCTTCACAAAATGGTAACACGTCCTGCCGCCCGTCAGACGGTATTTTTGTCGTCGCGTATATTTTTCTACCCCCAATCCCCTCGTACCGTGCAGCAGCCTACGCCTTCGCCCAACGCCTACAAGATTCTCGTGGTAGATGATGACCCAGACATCGTCGAATTGCTGGAGTACAACCTGCGCAAAGAAGGCTATGAAGTAGCCAGCGCCACCGACGGCCGCAAGGCCTTGGAAGTAGCTCCACAGTTCGGCCCCGATATTATTTTGCTCGACGTGATGATGCCGCACCTTGATGGCATCGCTACCTGCCGGTTGCTGCGCGAGCAGCCGTTGTTCAAAGACACGTATATCGTATTCCTGACGGCCCGCGCCGAGGAGTTTTCGGAGGTAGCGGCCTTCGAAGCCGGTGCCGACGATTTCATTGCCAAGCCCATCAAGCCGCGCGCCTTGCTTAGCCGCCTCGCCGCTTTCATGCGCCGCGACCGCAACCCCCAGGCCGTGCAGGACACCATTGAGATAAACGGCCTCACCATCGACCGCACGGGTTTTGCCGTGTACCAGGACGGCCGCAAAATTGTGCTGCCGAAAAAGGAATTTGAGCTTCTCGCCTTTCTGGCGGCCACACCGCACAAAGTGTTTGGCCGCGACGAGCTACTGCAAAATATCTGGGGTAACGACGTGTTTGTACTGGCTCGCACCGTGGACGTGCACGTGCGCAAAGTGCGCGAGAAAGTAGGCGATCACCACATCCAGACGATCAAGGGCGTGGGCTATAAATTCAACACCGACTAAGCCGACGCAAATTAATATACCTGCTTATAACATATTGATTATAAGACACTTGTAATTTAACCTTCCAAAGTGGACCTTTCATCGCGGTCTATTGCCATCCTGATTGCGCTGCTGGTAGCCGGCGTGCTGACTACGTTTGCGTGGGTGGTGCCCGCCATGGCCTTTCGGGAAGCCTTTCTGGCTGGGGGCATTACGGTAGCAGCGTGTTTTCTGCTGGTGTATCTGTCGTTTGAAGCGCTGATTTTTCGCGAGATCAACAACATTTACGCAAGTCTGGAAAACGTCAAGCGCAAGGAATTTAAGCGCCTTTCCAACAAATTTCTGTTCCGCCCCGAGCCCCTTAAGCGCCTGCGCGACGAAATCCTGCAAATGGCCGAGCGCCGCCAGAAGGAAATCGACGAACTCAAGCGCCTGCAAGCCCTGCGGCGCGAATTTCTAGCCGACGTTTCGCACGAATTGAAGACACCTATTTTTGCCGCGCAGGGCTTCGTACACACCATTCTGGACGACGATGAGGTAGACGATTTTACGCGCAAGAAATTCCTGACCAAAGCCGCCGCCAGCCTCGACGCGCTCGATGCCTTGGTGCAGGATTTGGTGACGATATCGCAGCTGGAAAAGGGCGTTGTGCGCATGCGTCGCCAGGCCTTCGACTTAGCGGCACTGGTGCGGGAAATCTTTGAGCTACTAGAGTTGAAAGCAGCCCAGCGCAACGTCGAACTGGTACTCTTTCCACCGACGATTCCGGCTACGGGTATCTACGTGCTCGCAGACCGCAACCGAATCCGCCAAGTGCTTGTCAATCTGATAGATAATGCCATCAAATACGGACGTGAGAACGGCCACGTAACTGTCACCCTCATTGAGGGAAACAAGGTGGTCAAAATTTCGGTGCGCGACGACGGAGAGGGCATCCCGAAGCAACACCAAAACCGCATTTTCGAGCGCTTTTATCGCATCGACAAAAGCAGGTCGCGCGATTCGGGCGGTTCGGGTTTAGGCTTGGCCATTAGCAAGCATATTGTAGAAGCGCACAAATCGGCCATTCGGGTGCACAGTGAGCTTGGGCACGGTACCACGCTGGAATTCAAGCTTCCACGGCCCAAAAATATCCCGGCGCCTCCCAAAGATACCCCAACCGAGGCATAAGCTTCCGTGACTTCGGCGTACCTTTGCGGCCCGCTATGAAGCATCCTGATTTTCAAGACTTAATTCTGTTTGAAGACGAAGACTACATCGTCATCAACAAGCCGCCTTACCTGGCTACCCTCGACGAGCGCATCGGAACGGCCCCTAACATTTTGCGCATGGCCCGGCAGTACCACGACGACGTGCAGGCCTGCCACCGTTTAGACAAGGAAACTTCGGGGGCTTTGGCGCTGGCCAAAAACCCAGAGGCATATCGTCACCTTTCGATGCAGTTTGAAAACCGCGAGGTCAGCAAATTATACCATGCCGTCGCTTGGGGCATCCATCAGTTTGACAACCAATTGGTTGATCGCAGCATCGAAACAACTTCCAAAGGCAAAGCTCGTTTGGCCTACAAAGGCAAACCCGCTGAAACCTACTTCACCACGCTCGAAACCTATACCCGGCATACCTTGGTACAATGCGTTCCGGTTACGGGCCGCATGCACCAGATTCGGCTGCACCTGATGTACTTACAGGCGCCCATCGTGGGGGATACACTCTACGGTGGCGAGGACTTTTACCTATCCTCCATCAAGAAGAAATTCAATATGAAGGAAGGCGAAGAAGAGCAGCCTTTTATCAAGCGTTTTGCCCTGCACGCCGCTAAATTGAGCTTCGCCAAGCTTAACGGTGAGCCGATTACGGTGGAGGCTCCTTACCCAAAAGACTTCCGCGTGCTGGTCGAAAACCTACGTCAGTACAAGTAGAACGCGCTTTGGCGTTTGCTGCACTATACAATTCTTAACCACTGACTTGCATATCCAGCGAAAGACCGTAACTTTGTGTCCGTTTTTGCCGGACCGTATCCGGATTCTTCTCATTTCCAACTGCTTATCCTCCTCCCCAATGGATCATCTGAGCTTCAAGACGCAATCCGTCAACAAAGCCAACGCCAATAAGGGCTGGGTCGTGATTGATGCCAGTGTTGCACCGCTTGGCCGCTTGGCTAGCCAAATTGCAAACATCCTGCGCGGCAAGCACAAGCCCTCGTTCACGCCCAACTCCGATTGCGGCGACAACGTCATTGTTCTCAACGCCGACAAGCTGCGCGTGACCGGCAAGAAGATGACCGACAAAATTTACGTAACGCACTCGGGCTATCCGGGCGGCCAGAAGCGTATCAATCTACGCGATAAGAAGGCCAAAAACTCGGCCAGCGTAATTGAGCACGCAGTAAAAGGCATGCTGCAAGGCAACCGTCTGGGCCGTGAGCAGTTCCGTAACCTGTTTGTGTATGCCGGTGCTGAGCACCCACATGAAGCCCAGCAGCCCAAAGCTGTTGAACTAACGAACCTCTAAGTCACCAGTTGACTTTCTTTTTCTTAACTTCTTCATTTAATGGAAATTACCAACACCTCTGGTAGAAGAAAAACCTCGGTGGCCCGCATTTACATGCAGGCCGGGCAAGGGAATATCACTATCAACGACCGGGAAATGAAAGCCTATTTCGGCAACGAACTCCTGGAAAACATCGTGAACCAGCCCTTCGCTACGCTCGAGAAACTCGGGCAGTATGATGTAAAGGTGAACGTGCGCGGCGGCGGAATCGCTAGCCAAGCTGAAGCCATCCGCTTGGCCATTTCGAAAGCCCTTGTGGAAGAAACTGCTGAGTCTCGGCCAGCGTTGAAGAAAGAAGGCTTCTTGACCCGTGACCCCCGCATGGTAGAACGCAAGAAGTTCGGCCGTCGCAAGGCTCGTCGCTCGTTCCAGTTCTCGAAACGCTAATCCCAGAGGAAATCTATCATGGCTCAGTCCACCACTTATAAAGACCTGCTCGACGCAGGTGCCCATTTTGGTCACCTTACGCGCAAGTGGGACCCGAAAATGGCGCCGTACATCTTCATGGAGAAGAACGGCATCCATATTATCGACCTGAACAAAACTCTTGTTTCGCTGGACCAGGCTACCAACGCCATCCGCAACATTGCAAAGAGCGGCCGTAAGGTCATGTTCGTTGCAACGAAGAAGCAGGCTCAGGAAATTGTAACCGAAGAGGCCAAGCGCCTGAAAATGCCTTTCGTAACCGACCGGTGGTTGGGTGGCATGCTCACTAACTTCGCTACGGTTCGCAAGTCGTTGAAGAAAATGAGCACCATCGACAAGATGGTGAAAGAAAATACAGCTTACGCGGCACTGGCCAAGCGCGAGCGCCTCATGCTGTCGCGCGAGCGCGAAAAGCTGGAGCGCGTTCTGGGTGGCATTGCCGACCTGAGCCGCCTGCCTGCCGCTCTGTTCGTGGTAGACGTGAAGCGCGAGCACATTGCCGTGAAAGAAGCGCAAAAGCTGAACATCCCGGTATTTGCAATCTGCGACACCAACTCGAACCCGGAGTTGGTAGACTTCCCAATTCCTGCTAACGACGACGCTTCTAAGTCTATTTCGCTGATTGTTGGCGCAATGGCTAAAGCAATTGAAGAAGGCCTGTCGGAGCGCAAAGTCGACAAGGAAGAGGCTGACAAGAAGCAGTCAGAAGAAGAAGGCATCAAAGAAAAGCAGAACGCCGACGAATAGGCTTGCTGACCATTATAAAAAGGGAACATGCGAAGCACTCGGCTCCGGTGTTCCCTTTTTCTTTACCCGCAACCTGTCAGAATGACGGAAATGCAGAGTTGGTACAATCCGTGGAATACGGGGCCAACTGCTTCCTTTTCGCAAAAGGATCTGCGGCTTGAAAAGATTTAAAACCTCCTCACCCATAATCTCACAGTAATGGCTATTACCGCCCAAGACGTGAACAAGCTCCGCGCCATGACCGGCGCAGGCATGATGGACTGCAAAAAAGCGTTGACTGAAGCTGACGGCGATTTCGAAGCCGCTCGCGACATTCTTCGCAAGCAAGGTCAGAAAATTGCCGACAAGCGTGCTGAAAATGCTACTGCCGAAGGCATTGTATTGGTAAGCGTTAGCGAAGATGGCACTCAAGGCAAGTTGGTCGCTTTGGCTTGCGAAACTGAGCCCGTGGCCAAAGTGGAAGACTTCCGCAATTTGGCTAAGCAAGTAATGGACGCCGCCGTATCGAGCAATGCAGCTTCGAAAGAAGAATTATTGTCTGCTAAAGAATCGGATGGCCGTTCGGTACAGGAGCACATCACCGACCTGATGGGCAAAATCGGCGAGAAGATCGACGTAGTTGCTTACGAAACACTGACCGCTGAGAAAGTTGCTTCCTACATCCACTCCGACAACAAGAAAGGCGTGTTGGTAGGACTGAAGAACGTAGGTGGTGCTGACACTACCGAAGTAGGCCGCGACGTAGCAATGCAGATCGTGGCGATGAAGCCTGTTGCCGTTGACAAAGACGGTGTAGATTCGGCTACTGTAGAGCGCGAAATTGAAATCGGCAAAGAGCAAGCTCGCGCCGAAGGCAAGCCAGAAGCTATGCTGGAGAAAATCGCTCAGGGCAAGCTCAACAAGTTCTACAAAGACAATACCCTGCTCAACCAAGAGTTTGTGAAGGACAACTCGGTAACTATCGCCAAACTGCTCGACAACAAGCAGAAGGGCATGACCGTCAGCGACTTCAAGCGCGTAGTTATTGGTGCTTAAGCTTAGAATCCGTACTTACTAAAAAAGCCCGCTGGTGTAATACCAGCGGGCTTTTTTATTTACTCTTGGAGCGAGTTGCGTGATAATTCCCAGAGTACCTCCATCGCCTCGGCGGCGCGATCTATTGGGATGAATAAGTGATCGTGATAATAAGCAGAAACGGTGTTTACGCTGATGCTATTTGCCGCAAGCTTTCCGGTGACGGCAGCTAAAAAGCCGACGGCTTCGAGGCTAGAATGCACTGCTAACGTAATCATCCGGAATGCAGAAGCATAAGAAAGCTGCGCGGCATCGGCTTGCGCCCGAGTCAGGATAAGTGTCGAGCCTTCCTCTTCGCGAAACCAGCAGATAGCCTCTTGCAAAGCGGTAGACGGTGCGTTACGTGTAGTACAGAAAACAAATTCTTCCTCCCGCAAGATCGGCTGCATCGACATAAGCAGCACCGACAGATTCATTTCGCCTCCCATCACAAATATTTGATTATTAGTTAATTACCTGCCATGTGCATCCGATAAGCTCGTACCCTTGCTTCCGCATTTTGCCGGATATTCAGGTAAAATAACGCGTAGTCGGCGATGTGGAAGGAATGACGCAACTCGGGGCGCCCCGGCAGCAAGAAGCGCGGATAGCCCGCAGCTTTGGGCGGATGCACCCACACCAAGCCGTTGTGCACTTTGGCATCTACCACTGCTTTATCGAGGCCCGTGAAGCTATAGGGGGTACCGCCCAAGTTCAGGGCGGTGGGCGCGGTAGCAGTGTCGCGGGTCCAAGTGAGGGGGTTGGTCGCTACGCCGCCCTCGAAGGGCGGATAATCATTGCCCCACTCTACCGTATTCCAGCTTACGTAACAACCGGTTTGCGTCGAATCTTCGCAGGGCTTAATACTCTGGTATTCATTGTTTTTGACGTTGAACCCAATGAGGTAAGCGGCGACCAACTGCTTTCGCAGCTTCGGATCGTTGTCGAAGAACTCGTGCAGCAAGCGCGTAGCATGCAAGGTACCTTGGCTGTGGCTGGCAATGATGATCGGCCGACCCATATTATAATGGCTCAGGTAATATTGAAAGGACGCTTTTACGTCGCTGTATGCCAAGTCGAGCGCCCGCTTGCCGCTTTCGCTCTTGTCGTCGAAGAAGGAGAACAATGTAGCCTGTCGGTAACGCGGCGCGTAGATTCGGGCCGTGGAATTGAAGACGCTTGCCTGCTTGCGAATGGTGCTGGCGTCGGTGAATTTGTTTACGGATTCATTGCTCAAATCAGCGTTCCAAGCGCCGCGGCGATAGAAAGTAGTCGGGTGAACAAAGAACACATCTACTGGCGCGTCGCGCTGGCGGTCGTGCAAATCGGTATTGCGCGGCACCGCGTCGGCCGAATCACGGCGATCGGGCAGCGCCGCCCAGTTGGCCGCCATGGCATAATCGGGTTCGGCCGCCGGCTGATACGTCGTGAAATCGCGACTAGGCCGGATAACGCCAATGCAGGAAGCTAGCAGTAAGGGAAGGACGAGCGCCGATGAGCGCAACAACTGAATCAGGATAGAGCAAGAACGAAACATGGAAAGCTCAAAAACCGCGACGAAGAGCCAAATGACGCGGGAATATTCTAGTTAATCAGTAAAAGTGTTCTCCAACAGCCGCTCCTGCCGGAGGTAAGAGATTTTCATATTCCGGTCGAGGCGCATTCGTACCTGAGCCCGGGTTTGCTGGTGTTTGTTCAGCGACGTCCGAAAAGCACTGCTTTTTTCCAGGAAAGTAATCACGCGGGAGCCGTCGTTGGCAACCGGACCTACCTTTAGGCTTCCCGGCTCAATCTGCGTTTGTGCCTCCTGAAATTCAGGGAAATGACTGCGCGTCAACTCTTCGTTGATGGCGGTTGGCGTCACGTTTTGCAGCGTGTAAAAGCGCTCTACATTGGGCGCAAGATATTGCGCGGCTGCGAAGGGCGGCGCTTTCAAATCTTCGTAATACGCTGCTAAGAGGCTCTGCACCCGCGACGTGACAGATGCATCGCTCTTAGTAGCGCTGTCTTCAGCCGCGGGCGTATCAGGCTCATTAGCAGGCGTTTGCACAGGCGCCGGAGTAGTAGCGGGCGCCGGAGCCGTAGCGGGTGCCTTGACCGAATCACGGGTGGCAGGCGTCGAAACAGCTGGGGGGATGGCGGGCCTTACGCGTACCGTTTCCGGCCCCGTGGCCGCTGGCAAATCAATTTGCGCATCCTGTGGCCCCACCTCTGGCTGCACTACCACGCTGTCGGCTTCGGTTTTGGAGGTGCTGGTGAGCCTTTCCGATTGCCGATTGCCGAGCACCAGATACGCCACCAACGCAAGCAGCGCCACAATGCCACCAACAATCAGGATCGTGCTTAAAGGGCTACGACCGGATGGGGGCGCTACATACGGTTCCTCCTCTTCCACAATGGGCTGTGGAGCGCGCCGAAACGTAGTTTCGGGAGCTGGCGGAGGCACTATAGGCCGCACGGGCTCGGTCGGACGTGGCGCTTTGGCTTCCTGCTGCTCCCGAATAAATGAATCAATCGGCGAGACCGGAGTTCCGGGCGAGGAAGCACGAGGCGTAAGTGGCTCATCTTTTGGCACTTCGGGCGAAGGCGGCGTGAAGGTCGATGGCGTTCTCAACGGGGCAGTTGACTCCCATGGCGGCACAGTAGCGGACGGGGGCGGTGTCAGGGGCTTGGGCGGCAAGAACGTGGGCTCCTCCGCTTTTGGAGTTGCGGAAGGCGGCAAAAAGCTCTCTTCCACGGGCGGAATCAACGTAGGATATTCCGGGGCGGGCGGCGGAGTCGAAGCAGGAGTAGATGCTATGGGCGGCGCAGGAGGCGAAGCGGGCGAAGTCGGTTCCGTATCGCTGAAGACCAATTTGCGCTTCAGCGTATCGAACTCCTGCTGCGTAATAGCGCCCGCATCCAGCCATTCTTTGAGCTGGCGCAGGGTGTCGAGAGGCGAAGGATCTTTTTCCATGGCAAAAGCGGCGCGTTAGGAGAAGCAATGCAAAATGCATGCGGACTATTTACGGTCGAGGGCCGACAAACGGTCACGCCGACTTTGCAGCCGGGCCTTGCGCAGGTCCAGCAGTTGGGCGTTGGTGATGAGCTTCACCGAGTCTTCGCGGGCTTTGAGGGTGTTTTCGATGTTTTGCTTTTTCAGCGATTCGATCTTGGCCAGGTTGCTGGTGGTGTTGTTTTGCAGACTGACGCGTTCCTTTTCCAGCTTTTCCTTCTCTTTTTCTGCGTCTTTCAACTGCTTTTCGGCGGCGGCTATCTGCTCACGAAAGGCTTTTAGCCGGGCCGCCGTAGCGAAGTTCTGCGTGATGTTGCGCAGGGCCGCGAATTCCGATGGAGTCCGGTCGGGGCTCAAAAACGCGTCCGGGCCCATAGCAGCCCACACCGACAGCTCCGAAACCGTATCGGAAGGCGAGGTAACGGTGGAATACAGATCCAGCAGCTTGCCCGAGACGCTGGACACGGGTGCTTGCTTGGCCACTAACAGGTCTTTTTTACCCACGCCGAACACGCCCTCGCCCTTCAGCTTGATGCTATAGGTATCCTTCAGCCACGACACCCAGAAATCGCGCGTCCATTGGGCGGTGCCTTCTACCTGCACTTTCAGGGCGTCGCGCTCTTTGCGTTCGTAGTTGACGCTGTTGGTGCGCACGTCGTAGAGCTGCGCCGAAGCCGATGTAGCCGAAATGCACCCGAGAAGGCAACCGAATACCAGAAAATACAAGTGTTTCATAATCAAATTGATACGTTTTGAAGCTTAAGATAAGCTACTTTTTACGGTCGAGCTAAAAAAGGTCGTGCCGCTCCATGGCCGCCTGCAAATCCTGCCACATCAGGTCGAAGCGTTGCACGGCAGCTTGCAGAAACTCTTCGTCGAGCAGCTCGCGCACGTCGGCATCGCTGCTGACGTCCATCTCGCTCACCTTGTAGGTTTGTTCCAGCGGGCCTTTTTCCAGCTTGATGAGGTACTTGCCGTTCCACGAAAACAGCGTGATTTTGGCCGCAGGATGCGGAATATCGGCAACGTGACGCATGGCAGGAGCAATTAATAGCAAGGAAAAGGCGAAGATAGCGCCCCCGCCCTACTACTTCGTCGGCAGCCTGCGAAACAGACCCGCACCCGCTGCGTAAACTAGCAAGCTGCGTACTTTTTTGTTTCACTCTCTAGTTTACCACATCATGCCCAGAGGAGATAAATCGGCGTATACCGACAAGCAAAAACGGCAAGCCGAACACATTGAAGAAGGCTACGAAAAGCGTGGCGTTTCGGAAGACGAAGCCGAACGTCGGGCTTGGGCCACCGTCAACAAAGCCGATGGTGGCGGCAAGAAAAGCGGCTCCGGCCGTAAAAAATCGAGCTAGACCTAAGCCTACTTTGGCGAAAAGCAAAAGCGCCGGACTCGCGTAGGAGTCCGGCGCTTTTTTACAAGCATCTATCTACCAAATACTTATCAGAATATTCTTATTTGATGACAGGGACCGGGCGTACGCGCAAGGCAGCCTCAGGCTAAGGTTTTTGCGCTACCAGTTTCACGAGGCGCACGCGCTGCATTCCAAAATCGCCGATGCCTTCGGGCTCCTCATAGCGTAGGATCTTGAAGCCTGCGGCGGCGTAGAGCTTTTTCAACTCGTCGGTATCAAATACCACGTCTTCGCCGATGCGGCGGCCTTGGGTAGCGTCGCGGTGAAAGCCTTCGATTACGACAATGCCGCCGGGCCGCAACGACTGCCGCACTTTTTCGACGTACTGCCGGCCACCCGCATAAATAAAAGCCACCAAATCCCAGCGGTTGGTACCGAAATCGTAGTCGGCGTCGCTTTGGAGCGCGGTATGGATGGTGACGTGGGCCTGCTTGGCCTTTTCTTGCGCCAGCGCCACGGCTTGGTCGGCAATGTCGATGCCGGTGACGTCCCAGCCCTGCGTCGCCAGATAAATGGCGTTGCGCCCCTGCCCCATCCCGACGTCGAGGGCCGCGCCGGGCGTGCGCCCCTTGATGCTTTCGGCCAACAGGGCATTTGGCTGTTGGTTGAACACGTAGCCCGGCTGCTTGCCGGTAAGCACTTTGTTCCACCGTTGCCGCTCCAGTTCGGTTTGTTGCTGAGGCGTAGGCTGTTGTGCCGCGGCGCTTCCCGACACCTCGAGCAGCAGCACTAGGCTTATAACGAAGGCTTTCATAGTGGTAAAGCTTGAGGCAAGATGAAGGAATTCATCGAAGGCCATATCTTATATATATTTGATTATAAGATACTTAATAAATGCATACAGCCACCTGTCCCGCCGGTTGTTTCAGCGCTGAAGGCGGCTTAGCGGTACGCCGGTTGGGGGGCAGAGCGTTCTTTCCTGCGCATTTCCTGCCTAACTTTCCCGGCCTGTTTTCTTTCTTTCTGTTTCGATGAAAAAGCATTTTTTCACGGCGCTCGCGTTTTTGCCGCTGGTCGCTGCCGCCCAATCTGCCCCGTCTGATGTGCTCACGCCGGAATTGCTCTGGAAGCTGGGGCGGCTGGGCGAAACCCAGGTGTCGCCCGACCGCAAAACCGTGGCTTTCACCGTCACGCGCTATGATTTAGCGGCCAACAAAGGCAACGCCGACATTTACACCGTACCTGTGGCGGGTGGCGCAGTAAAGCAGCTAACCACCACGCCCGGCAGCGAAAACACGATCAACTGGCGCCCCGACGGCAAAAAGCTCACGTTCGTATCGGGCGAAAGCGGCACCGATCAGCTCTACGAAATAAACCCCGACGGATCGGGGAAGCAGAAAATCAGTGAGTTTTCGGAGGCCGGTTTTGCCAACCTGAAGTACGCGCCGACGGGAAAGTTTGTCCTCTACTCGCAGGACGTGAAAGTGGGCAAATCGGTGCAGGACCTCTACCCCGACCTGCCCAAAGCCGACGCCCGCATCATCGACGACCTGAATTACCGCCACTGGAACACTTGGGACGACTTTAAAGCCAGTCACGTTTTCTTCCAGCCCGTCGCCGACAACGGCTCGCTCACCGGCTACGGCAAGGACGTGATGGCGGGCGAGAAATTCGATTCGCCGTTGCAGCCGCTGGGCGGTGCCGAGCAGTTGGCTTTTGCGCCCGATGGCTACAAGCTGGCTTACACCTCGCGCAAGCTCACGGGCAAGGCCGAAGCGGAAAGCACCAACTCCGACATCTACCTCTACGACATCCGGACGGGCCAAACCCAGAACCTTTCCGAAGGCTTGGGCGGCTACGACACCGAGCCGGCTTTCTCGCCCGACGGCACCCAAGTGGCGTGGTTGAGCATGGCTACGCCCGGCTTCGAGTCGGACCGCAACGGCATTGTGGTCTACGATCTCAAAACCAAGAAGCGGGCGGACATCACGGCAGGTTCGGAGCAGACGGCCAGCAACATTCGCTGGAGCCCCGATGGCAAGACAATCTACTTTGTGAGCGTGTTGCAAGGCACTGAGCAGCTGTTTTCGGTGCCGAGCCAGGGCGGCAAACTCAAGCAGCTGACCAAAGGGCAGCAGAATTACAACTCGTTTGAACTGGCCGGCCCCAGCGTTGCCATCTGCAACCGCACCACCATCAGCAGCCCCGCCGACTTGGTGCGCGTCGACCTGAAAACCGGCCGCGCTACGCCCCTGACTACCCTCAACCAGCAGGAATTGGCGGGCATCAAAATGGGCAAAGTCGAAGATCGTCGCGTGACTACCACCGACAACAAACGGATGCAGGTGTACGTCATCTACCCGCCCGACTTCGACCCGAGCAAGAAGTACCCTACCCTGCTGTATTGCCAAGGCGGCCCACAATCACCTATCACACAAGCATTTAGCTATCGTTGGAATTTTCAGCTGATGGCGGCAAACGGCTACATTATTGTGGCACCAAATCGCCGGGGCTTGCCGGGCTTCGGCACGGAGTGGAACAACAGCATCTCCGGCGACTGGGGCGGCCAGCCCATCCGCGACTACCTCTCGGCCATTGATGCGGTGAGCCAAGAGCCTTTCGTGGACAAAGACCGGCGCGGCTGCGTGGGCGCTTCCTACGGTGGCTACTCGGTGTATTATCTGGCCGGGCATCACCAGGGCCGCTTCAAAACCTTCATCTCGCACGACGGGCTCTACGACTTGGCCAGCTGGTACCCGACGACGGAAGAAATGTTCTTTGCCACGCACGACATGGGCGGCACGCCGTGGGATGCATCGCTGAATAAAACCTACCAGGAGTTCGACCCGCATCTGTTCGCCAAAAACTGGGACACACCCATCCTCGTCATCCACGGCGGCGTCGATTTCCGGGTGCCGGTTGAGCAAGGCATGGAAGCCTTCGGTACGGCCCAGATGCGCGGTATTCCGAGTCGGTTCTTGTATTTCCCCAACGAAGGCCACTGGGTATTAAAACCGCAAAACTCAGTACTCTGGAATCGAGTATTTTACGATTGGCTGGCGCGGTATCTGAAGCCGGAAACGGCAAAGTAACCACCTAAAAACGGCTCGTTAAACTTGAACGAGCCTTTTTTCATTTCACGCTTTTACGCCAGTTGCCGCTGCGGCTGAAGGCACAACACTATCAGCAAGCCCAGCACCAGCGTGCCGCAAGCCAAGCCAATCATGGGCGCTGTGGTCACTTCCAGCAGCCAGCCGTTGAGGTAGCTGCTGGTCACACCGCATAAGTTGACCAGAGCCATGTAAGTTGTAAACTGCGAACCTTCGATTTTGGGCTGGCAAAACGCCATCAAGGCCGGCATAGCCGCCACGCTGATGAGCGGATCGGCCATGTTCAGCAGCACTAACCCGCCAAAGGCCAACGGCTTGTAGTGCCAGAACGGAGCTAAGCAACTGAACATCAGCAAAAAAACGCCCAAGCCTATCATAATCCAGCGTTGTAGGCGGGCCGTTCCCAAACGGTCGACCAAGAACCCGCCGCCCAGCAGCAGACCAAACGAGGCCAGGCTGCCCCAGCTCCCCTGCAAAATGGACACGTCGCGGTCGGGCCAGTGCAGATTGTGAATCAAATGGAAAGAATAGGCCGCCCCGAACACGTAGCTGCTCAAATAAGCCAGCAGAATGATGCCGAAAGCCCGCAGGCTGTAGCGCTCGGTCATGGCGCGGTAGAGCTCTCGAAACAGCCAGCCCAACGACGGATTCTCGTTAAGGTCGGTGCCCGGCACCACTGGGCGCGGATGCCGCCCAAAGGAAGGCAGCAAGCGGTCGTGGCGATCGAGCTTGATAAAGAACGTCAGCACTGTGAATACCAGCAATGCCAACGACTGCAACAAAGCCGCCCTGAAAAAGCTGCCGTGGTGCAGCATATAAGCCAAAACCGCGCCACCTGCTGCCCAGCCCAGCAAAAAGCCGCCGCGCATAAACGCATTCACGCGCCCCCGCTCGGCCTCGGGCACGGTGGCAATGGCGATGGCATCGACGCTGGCGTCCTGGATGGAAGCAAACACACTGTGCACAAAAAATACCAGTCCCATCAGGGACAGCTGCGCCACCGGATTGCGCACCAACAACAGCGACAGCGACGCCAGAAACGCTACCGTTTGCGTAAGTACCACCCACTGCTTGCGGTGCCCAATGATGGAGTATTGGAATTTGTCAATCAACGGCCCCCACACAAACTGAAACGTCCAGGGAATGCCCACAACAGCTGCGAAGGAGCCAACCGCCTTTGCAGATAACCCATTGCCTATCAAATAGTTATATACTGCAGTTAGGGCAAACCCTGCGGGAATGCCTTGCATGACGTAGAGATAGAAAAACGTAAAGTATCGCAGCCCGACACTTTCTTTGAGTACAGGAACACGCACGTGGAGCAGGTTTTCGCTGGAATATGTGTAACAAAAAACCTTGGGCGTTGGCTGTGCTTCGCGGCGAAATCCAGCAGCTTACGCCACCACTGCTTCCGTCACCTTGCCGATGTCGCTGCTTACTTTTTGGATGAACTCCAGCTGTTCCATCAGTAGACGGTCGTCGGCGGAGGGTTCGGTTTTTTGGCGGGCCTCCGAAGCAGGCGCCGCAGCTTCAGCAGCGGGTTCGGCGTATTGGGGGTCGAGCTTTTTGAGGCTGTTGTTCAGGGATTTGAGCGAGCGCCGCACGGCACGCAAATCCTCAGTGGGGTATGCCGACGGGGCGTTTTTCGCCATCATCGTGGACGTGATGGTGGCGATGTTAGACGAGAGAATGTGGTTGAGCACCACAAACTGATGCACTTCTTTGCTGTTGCGCTGCTTGCTTTTGGGCTCGGAAAGCATGCGCTGGAAAGCCGCAGCCAGGTTGGCCGAACTCACATACACTTCCTTGCGGGCCAGTTTATAATCGGTGATGTGGATGCTTTTGCCGGCCAGCGTTTCCGCCAGTTTCTGTAAGTACTTGACGTTGGCCCGGATTACGTCGCGCATAAAGTCCGTCAGGTGCTCCGATTCCCACTTCGGAAACAGCAGATAGCCGGCCGCAAACGCAATAACGCAACCGATCACCGTGTCCTTCACCCGCTCTTCCGCGATGGTGAGGTAGCCCACGCCCAGGAAGCTGAACAGGATCAGGATGAAGGGCGTCATGAAGGTGACGTACACGATGTAGTTTTTGCGCTGAAAGCTATATGCCATCACCATAAAGAACAGCAACACAATGAATTGCGCTGTTTTGTCGTGCACCAATACCAGAAAGAAAATAGCAATGGCCCCGCCGCCGAGCGTACCAACTACGCGCTCGTAATTGCGCTGTTTGGTGAAGCTGAAGGCGGGTTTCAGCATATAAGCCACCGTCATCACGATCCAGTAACTGTGGTGGCCGGCAAAGAGCAACTTGGCCACCAGAAACCCCACGCCGCAGGCCAGCACCATCCGGATGGAATGCCGAAACACGGCCGAGCTGAACGTGAAGTTGTCGGCTAGCACCTTCAGGCTGTAGTCTTGGTGCGACACAAACCGCGAATACTCCAGATCGTAGCTGCCGATTTCTTTGGCTACCTCCTTGGCATTGAAGTAGTTAAGAATATCATTGACGCGCTGGGTCAGGTTGCGCAGATTAACTAGTATCTTCTTGAGCACCAAGTTGTTACCTTCCTCATCAGCTGTGGCATCAATACGAGCCTTGAACCGCTCCAACGGGGTGCTCAGGTTGATCTGGGTTTTGTAGGGGCGATTGGACTGGATGGCTACGCCGATGTGATCCAACTCGTTGGCCATCACCTGAATAAGCTCGGCCACATCGTCGAGCACGCCCGACCGGCCGAAGCGTTCACGCAGGGCGGCATAATCGTAGTAGGTGGCCGTAATGTGCTCGTACAGATCCACCACGTCCACAAACGTGAGCACCAGCCGGCGGCTGGTATTCGTCGATTCTTTTATTACCTGCCGGCTCTTAAACAGCACTTCGCGCACGGCGTCCTGCTTTTCGTTTACGATAACTTGCTGAGCCACCAACCGCCGGTAGTCTTCCTCCAGATCGGTATCGCTGCGGTAAAACGCCGCCTTGACTTTCATAAACTGGGCAATGGCATGAATGCACTCGCCCAGCGCCTGTTGGGCCGGTCGGTAGGGCCGCACTTCGAAAAACGCCAAGGCCAGCAGCATGTACCACACGCCGCCAGCCAGCACCAGTAAGGCATGCGTTAGCACCTTGGGCGCTTCCAGCGGCTTGTCCATCGTCAGAATCATGATTAGCAGTACCGCCGAGCCTAGGGCCGAGGCCCGGTTGCCGTAGACCTGCACCATCGTAAACAAGAAGCTAAGCGCCAGCACCTCCAGCCCCATCGTGACGACGTGGAGGCGCGCAAAGCCCGTGAGCACGGCCACCACAAAAATGCAGAGGTTGCCCAGCAGCATCCCGTTGCGCTTGTGCAGCACCGGGCCTGGCGTATCGATAATGCTCACGCACAGAGCGCCTTCGGAAAGAGTAAGGCCGGTTTCGAGCTGGCCGAACTGCGCGAACAGCAGCGCCGGAATCAGGACCGAAAGTGTGATGCGCAAACCATCCGAAAAGTCCTGACTAAAGAGGAAATACTGGATTTTTCGCGTCTGCTCTTTCATCTCCGCGTTCGGATACTCAAAAGTTCGGATTGACAAAATGGAGTGTTTAACGGTAGAAAAGCGCCGGGCATCGGCGCCAACTTTGTTTCAGCTATACGCTGTACCGGCTGAGCTGTTCGGCCCGGAATAGTTGCTTTAAGTAAGGCATTTTGGCGCTACCAGCCGGGCAAGGTGCTGGCAAAAACCCCACCCAAAAAGAAACCCCAGCACTTGCGGGCTGAGGCTTGAAGCACTGGGCAGAAGAGAACGGTGGCGCTACAGGTATAGCTGCTCCTGAATGGGAAGCGTGTAGCGCTCGCCGCAACTGAGCAGGTGCACCCGCAGATCGCGGATGGTGAAGGGAGTTTCCGGCGCGATTTCGTGGATGTTGGTGTAGGTGCTGTGCGTGCCATCGACGATGACAACGATGCCGCTGCCAATGACTTCCAGCTCGCGCCCTTCCGTCACGACGACGCCGGTATCTTCTTCCAGCCCCAGGCCCAAACAGCCGGGATTGGTAGAAATGATCTGGGCCATGCGCACGATGCGGCCGCGGGCCACAAAATGCGTATCGATGGCCACGTCGTGCATAAACTGCAAACCCGTGGTGATGTGAATTTCGCCTTTCCGAATGCCGGCATCGTCGCGGCCTTGGTACACCATCGGCGTCGACATGGCCGTGGCACCGGCGCTGGTGCCCGCAATCACGATGCGCTCGTTGGCGTAGCGCTGCTTCAGGCACATCAGCATGGCTGTGCCGCCCAGCAGCGCCGTTAGCCGCAGCTGGTCGCCGCCCGTAAACATAAAGCCGTCGGCTTCCTTGATCAGGCCGATGCATTCCATGCTTTCGGCTTCGTTGCGCGTCTTGATGTTAAGCACTTCTACGCGCTTCACGCCCAGGTCGGTGAATACGTTCACGTAGTCTTGGGCTGCTTCTTCCGGTTCGCTGGAAGCCGTAGGAATGACGACCACCAGATCCTTTTTTCGCAGCTCGTCGACGAAGCGGCGCAGAATGGCGTCGTTCGCCATTTCGTCGGTCTGGCTCTTGCCGTCGTCTTGTTGGGTGCGTTCTTTTTCTTCGTGTCCGCCAATGGCAATCAGCGTGCCCTTGGGCTGCGGACAGTGCGTGTTGGTGAGGGGATCGGCACTTTTCTTTTTGGTTGGCATACAAATATCCTCAGCAGAGGAAAGTGGGTGGATTAGCCAGAAACAAAGCTATTTTGTTAAATACTTGATAATCAAATATTTACTTAACAGGCGCTAAATCTGAGTTAGCCGGCCCATTGAGCAGCTTGCCGAAAGCATCGAAGCGCGAGCCGTGGCAAGGGCAGTCCCAGCTGGTTTCCAGCTTGTTCCAATGCACCACGCAGCCCAAGTGCGGACAAATGGCGGAGCACTCGTGGGTAGCGCCCTTTTCGTCGCGGTACACGGCTACTTTCGTGATGCCGCGCCGCAGTACCGCACCGGTACCCGGCTCGATTTCCTCTTCCTTCGACACATCGCCGCTGGTAAGCAAATCGGTGTATTCGCTGGCCACGTTGAGGTTTTCACGGATGAATTCCTTGGCCGATTCGGGCTTTACCGTGACCCGGCCCGGATCATAGAGCTTCGCCCACGGATTGGACCGCCCCTGGATGAGATCGGTGATGATCATGGGCCCCAAAGTACCGTGCGTCATGCCGTGGCCCGAGTCGCCGGTGACGATATACACGTTGTCATCGTCTAGGGGGTTGCGGCCCGCATACGCCAGACCGTCAACGGGTTCCATCACCTGCCCCGACCAGCGGTACTCAATGCTTTTGATGGCCTTAAAATGCGCGCGCGCCCATTCTTCCAGGCACCGCAGGCGCTCTTCGGGGTTGTCTTCCTGCCCGGTTTTGTGGTCTTCGCCGCCCACAATGAGCAGGTCGTAATCGGTTTGGCCGCCGCGCGGGCCCTCCGCCACTTCCTGCACCCGGATGTAGTGATACGGATCGGCCGTGTCCCAGTACAGGGCTTTGGTAACCGAGCCTTTCGGCACCTTCGCCGCGACCACATAGGTGCGGTAAGGCCCCTGCTTGGTATGCATGACAACGCGGTCGTTGAACGGTGTGTTCGTGGCCACCACAACGGCTTTGGCCGTTACTTCATGGCCCTTGGCCGTCGTGACGCGCGCCGGGCTGCCACCGTGCACTTCGGTGGCGTGCGTGCAGGTAAAAATCTGGCCGCCTTGCCGCCCAATAGCCTCTGCTAACCCGCTCAGGTACTTGAGGATATGAAATTGGCCCTGGTTCGGGAATACCAAGCAAGGGCCGGTTTCAAATCCAATCACGCCGGCATCGGGCATTAGGTGCACATCGGTGAGGCCGGCGCGGTGGGCGGCTTCTCGCTCGTCGACCAGCTCTTTCTCGGTACCGTTTTGAGGCAAAAACAAGTAGCCGTCGAGGCGCGTGAAGTCACAGTCGATTTTTTCCTCCAGCACAATCTTTTCGATCTGGTCGATGGCTGCGCCGTGGCTTTCGGCCGCCAGTTTTGCGCCTTCTTTCCCAAACAGCTCTTCGAGCGTGGTGTAGCGGTCGTCGAGGGCGTTGGACAGGTGGGCCGTGGTGCGGCCGCTTTCGCCGCTGGCTATCTCCCCATCTTCCAGCACAATCACTTTTTTGCCCTCGCGCCCAAGCAAATAAGCTGTGGTCAGGCCCGCGATACCGGCCCCGATTACGACTACGTCGGCCGACATATCTTTCTCCAATGCCCCGAAAACCGGAAGGCTGGGTGCGGTAGCAAACCACGACGTTGGGGTGGTACCTGAAGACTGGTTGGGCGTGAGGCTTTTGGACATAGCGGATGGGTGTAGAATGACGGAGTTGTAGCTGCTTCGTGTACGCCCAGCAAGCCCGTGTAGTTAAACCAAGCAACTCCGTATTTACCGATAAAGCGCCTCCGCATTTCTACTTATTTACTTTCACAAATGCCTGCTGAAATGCGCTTCTTAGCCTTTACAACTAAGGCCCAAATAACCCAAAGAGCGCTGCCTACAGCATCAATACAGGATATCGTCTACCGGCTCCAGCTTGGATGGCAGTAGCGTTTCGCCCAACATCTCGCGCAGGTCAATTTCGATGCTGCGGCACAGCGCCGTCATGGGGATGTCGTTCATCTCGTTTTCAAACGGGTTTTCGCTGGTGTGGCCCACAATCTCGATGGTGTTGAACACCCACGATACCAACACCGAAAACGGCACCGTCAGCCAGATGTGATCGGGGCCCATTTTTTCAAATTCGCCGATAAGGCCCAGCGGCAGCAGCCCGGCAAATAACCACACAAAAACGAAGCTAAAAAACGCGTATTGCCGCGGAAACGGCGTGTTTTTGATGCGTTCGCAGCCGCCTTGCAGGTTGAAAAGCTGCTCGATGGTCTGCATCATGTTTACGTGCTGAAAATCGTTGAGCAGGCCGCGCTCCTCGCGCAGCTTGCGCAGCTCGGCGGCTTGCTGGCGCAGCAGATGCGCGGGCGGATTTTGCCGGGCGCGCATCTTTTCCGACTCGTCCGGGTCCAGAAACGGCGCAACGGCAGCATCCCATTGGTCGGGTTGGCGGCGCAGGTTTAGGCGCAGCGCATTTATCCAGGCAATGTGGCGGTAAAGCAGGCGGCGGTGGCGGTCGCTCAGTTCCGAAGCCGAAGCGGCGGGCGCTTCCACGTCGGGGGCATCCACGCGGGAAGTGATGAATTCCAGCGACTGCACCGCCCACGTGCGGCTGTAGTTGACGATGCCGCCCCACAGCTGGCGGCCTTCCCAGAAACGGTCGTAAGAACCGTTGTTTTTAAACCCCACATAAAACGAAACCGCGATGCCGAGCGTGGCCACCGGCTGCCACGGAATCGAGAGTGACCTGAAACCGACGGGCCCGTACACAAGGCAAATCAGCAAAGAATAGGCAGTGAAAATCAGGACGTTGCGCCAAGCATATTTCCAGACGACCCGCCAGCGAAGATTATTCCGAACATACATAAAGACCGTATTAGGTCTTTACCTACGGTTGACCTGCCCAAGAAGCTGCCGGTAGCGCCGAAAATTTGCGGATAGCGGCCTTTCCGTAACATCAAAAAGCCCGGAGATTGCCACGTTCGGCAATCTCCGGGCACACACTAGGGGAAACACTGGACTCAGGATTTGCTGTACTTAAGTATCAGACGCACAAGCAGGTCGTTCAGAAATTCTACCTGGTAGCTGCCGATTGTCGGCTCGAGGTGCGAATCGCCAATGCCGCTGTGGTTAGTCAGGAATACATAGGTGCCGTTGGTGGCTATCGCTGTGGCGCGCATGAGAAATTCGGTGTTGCGGTCGATGCCGCTGGCGACCACGGGAATAATTCTAACACCTTGTTTAGCAGCCTTTTGCATAAGCTCTTGCATTTGCACCTTGGCCTCGTCGTGTGGCGGCGCATCGAGCACCAGAAACAGCAACCGGCAGCGGGCCGAACTACTCCACGACTGTTTTAGGGCTTCCTGCAAGGCAATTTCCACAGCTTCGGGGAAGTCGCCGCCGCCATCGGCGCGTTGCGCATTTACGAAGTTCAGCAGGGCGTCCACGTCGTTGCTGAAGGGTTGCACCCGCGTTAGGTACTCGTCCTGCTTATCGCGGTAAAACACGCTGCTCATGCGGAGCTGAGCGCTAGGCAATTGGGCGTGTGCCCGCGCAATAACATCGCGCAGCTCGGCTTTCAGGTAATTAATTTCGTCGGTCATCGAGCCGGTAGCATCCACTACAAACATCAGGTCCACGGCCGACAGCGCAGTGCTTTGCACGGGCAGTTGGTGCTTTTCCGCTTGCCCGACCGAGGCCGCGCCCAAATCGAAGCTCTGGTTTTGGTATTCAACCCGCAGAAAACAAGGTGGCTCGGCTTCCTTCTGGAACAACACCGGAAACAAGTCGGCTTGTCCTTCCTGATTGGTGCGCGTTTCATACAAAGGCGTTCCGGTAGGCGAAGTGCTAGCAATCACGCGCGCGTCGGACAGAGGCAAGCCGGACTCATCCGTGAGCGTGACGCTGTAATGCGCCGCCGTATACAGGCCCCACTTGTTCTGGTAGCCCTCCCACTCCGTGTTCTTCTGGAGGCCTTGCCAGAAACTCCAGTTTGCCAAGTCGTTCCATTCGCCGGCCGTCAGCACGCCCGCGGTCGCCTGCGAGCCGCCTGGTGCTGGTGAGCCCGTGCCGCCGGGCGCCGACGAACCAGTGGTGCCCCCACAACTTGGGCATGGCGCGGCCGAATACATTGCGCCGCCAGAAGCCGGCGCAGTTTCGTCCGAACTGGTTTCGCAGTTTTGCAAAAGCGGTGCTAGCAAAAGCAGCGCCGGTAAGAGTAATTTTCGCAGCATACGCGGAGGTATTTACTTGACAAACAATACGTAACTGTTCTCAAGAGATTCCTGCGCGCCGAAAGGTTGCAACGAGGCGAGGCACTTAGTTTTCCTCAATTACAATCCCCATGAGCTGCATCAGCTTGCTGGCATTGAAGCTGCGGCACACGCCGGGCGTAAGGCGATAATCGAAGAGAATTTCGTCGCCTTCGATGGTGCTGTTGAAGCTAAAGTTGGTCACGAAACCGGGCAGTTCGGTTTCCATGGCGGCCAGCTCCAGGTCGTGGGTGCTGATGAGGCCACTGGCGGGGCGCTGGTGCAGCTGGCGGATGAGGGCGCGGGCACCACGGTGGCGGTCGCGGGAGTTGGTGCCTTTCAGGATTTCGTCGAGCATGTAAAACACCGGTTGACCCGTAGCCGTGAGTTCGAGCAAGAGGCGCAGGCGCTTGAGCTCGGCATAAAACGACGATGTGCTTTCGGCCAGATTATCCTGGGTGCGCATGGCCGTGTACACCTGCGCCGGGCTCACCCGCATCCGATGGGCACTGACCACGGCGCCCGCTTGCGCCAATACCATATTCAGCCCGACGGTGCGCAGGAAAGTGCTTTTGCCCGACATGTTGGAGCCCGTCACTACGGCCGTGCGCCCCAACCCTATCGTACTGAAATCGTTGCTGATGCGCTCGGAAGCAAAGATCAACGGGTGAGCCAGCGCTTCGGCCGTCACTTCCAGAGCCGCCGTGCTGATTTCGGGTACGACGTACGCGGGGTTGGCAAACTGAAAGCCAGCCAGACTAACCAAGGCTTCTACCTCGGCCCCTACTTCCAGCATCACGTCGAGGCGGCCCTGCAAACGGCTTTTCCAGCGCTCCAATCGCCACATACAATGTAAGTCCCACAATATCAGATTGTTAGCTACAACTCCCACCAACGGACTGTGTTGCAAGGAAAACTGCCCCGCAATGCGCGACAATTGCCCGATCAGCACCGAAGCCGACGAGCCAGCGGCAGCGTGCAGCGTGCGATGCAGGCGCAGCAGCAATGACGATTGCCACGTGCGGGCTTCGAACAGCGCCAATTGGTCGTGGTAGGCGCGCAGGGCATCGCGCATGGCCGCGCTGTGCTGGGAGTATTCCTGAATGCTTTGCCGAAACGTGTAGTTGAGGGCGTTGATCAGCAGAATCGGCACCAATACCGGCCACGCTGAAAAACCCAGCAACCACAGCCCCAGGCTCACCGCAATCAAAGGCGGCAGCACGAGCAAACAGATTTTCAGCCAGCCTTTGCCACTGAAAAAATCGGGTTGCTGGAGCCAAGCCGTGAAGTAGCGCGGGTCGGCATCTTGCTTGGGAAAGTGACGGGCGCGGGTCTGCCATTCTTGTTGCCACGCCAAGTCGGGGGCCAGCTCAGCGACAGCAGCCTGCCGCTCCACGATACCCGCGGGCGGTGTAGCAGCCAGCAGCCAGCCCGCCAGCCAATCGTGGCCCAGGCGCGAGGTAGCGCGGTTGAGCAACTGGTACAGCGAATGCGACCCAAACACGTCGAGGTCGGCAGCGTATGGGTGCTCGACGGTGAGGTAGCGAGTGCCGGCGTCGAATTGGGTGAGCTTACCTTCCAGGCGGGCCAGCTCGTCGCGGTTGAGCTGGGCCAGGAGGCGGTAATGCTCGCGCAGGTAGCCTACTTTGCTGTGCCAGCGCACCAGCAGCAGAAAAGCTAGGTACGCCAAGAAAAGCAAGCCAAAGCCCAGCTCGTAATGCCCGCGGCTGAAGAGCCCGTACCCGCCGGCAATCGTGACGCCAAACACCACGATGCGTAGCCAGGCCACAGCCTGATGCCGAGCGGCGTACTGCTTTTCCTGGGTCGAATGGGCAGCCAGATTTTCAGCAAAGATTTCAGCGGGGGCGATGCTGAGCGGACGAAAAGCGGTAGCGTTGGGCACAGACAATAACAGCAGGTTTCCGTCAAAGATATAACGCTGCAGCCGCTGCGGCCCGCACCCAAGCTCTCGCCTAGGCGCTTAGCGCCGCAATGCACTTTAGCTCGATGGCAATGGGCGTGGGCAGGCAGTTGACCTCCACGGTGGTGCGGCACGGCTGATTGCGTTGGAAATACTCGGCGTAGAGCCGATTGTACGTGGGAAAGTCGTCTTTCATATTCGTCAGAAAGACAGTCACATCCACCAGATCTTCCCAACGGGCGCCTGCTTCTTCCAGAATGTAGCGCACATTCTGAAACACGGCGTGGCACTGCTGCTCGAAGTTATAGCTTTGGATGCTGCCATCGGCGTTCAGCGCTACGCCGGGCACTTGTTTCTGGCCCCGTTGGCGCGGCCCCACCCCCGACAAGAACAACAGATTGCCCACGCGCCGGGCGTGCGGATACAGCCCCACCGGTTCGGGAGCGCGGGAAGAATGAAAGTGGGTTGCCGTTTCGTCAGTTGCCATAGTGCCAAATCTACCCAATTCGGACGCATCGTGCCGCTACTGAACTTGCGCGTCCGCTGGTGCGGTTGTTGTGCCTAGGCAGCTTGCTGTTTCTGACTCCCGCTCTCCCTCTCTATCTTGTTTCGTATGCGTTCTACTGCCCGCCGACTGGCCTTGTTCCTCGCCCTTAGCGCCGCCGGCCTGACTACCGCTCAGGCCCAACAAAAATTGAAATACCCCAAGCCCCAGGCCGATGAGATTTTTGATGCCGTAGAGAAGCCCGCCGTGCCCTTGGGCGGCGTCGAGGCCTATGCCCAGTATCTGGCTGAGCATCAGCAATATCCGACTGCTGCTTTGCAAAAAGGCGTACAGGGCACGGTGCCCGTCACGTTTGTGGTGGAGAAAACCGGCGTGATCTCCAACGTTACCGTCGACAAGCCGTTGGCCCCGGAGCTGGACGCCGAAGCCATTCGCCTGATTAAAGGTGGCCCGAAATGGAAGCCCGCTCAGCACCGCAACGCCAACGTGCGCCAACGCGTGACGGTGCCCGTCACCTTCGCCATTCCGGCGGGCGCGGCCGACGCCGCCAGTGCCCCGGCAACTGCCGGTGGCACCCCCGACCAACCCCAGACCGTAAAGCCCGACCAGCCTGCCCGGCCCGTGGGCGGCACCGACGCTTTTTTTGAGTGGATTCAGAAAAACCAGCGCTACCCAGCCTTGGCCCGCCAACGCAAGGTAGAAGGCCGCGTGATGATGGAGTTCATCGTGCAGAAAGACGGCACGCTCACCGACATAAAACCTACCAAGCGCCTGGGTTCGGGCTGCGACGAAGAAGCCATTCGCTTGCTCAAAGCAGCACCCAAATGGCAACCTGCTCATTATCAGGGACAACCAATGCGGCAGAAGATGGTTCTACCAGTGGTTTTTCAGCTGTAATTTTTGGCAGCGCGGAAGAATTTTTAAAGTGCAACCGCCGCTCATCCGTCTGCCTCTTTAGAGGGTCTGCTTTTGTGAGGCCTGTTGCCGCCTCTCCCCGATCTGTTGCTGCGCACCTCCTTTCTTTCCGCCTTTCCCTTTCCAGCTATGCTTACTCCGCTGCCCCTGCTCTCTGCGCCACCCGTAGCGCCTACGTTGCCTTTTCTGGTGACTGAACAGGTAATCTGGCCTTACCAAACGCGCTTCCAGCAGGCGGCGCACGCCATTGCGGTAAGCCTGTTTGATGCGCTCGACGATGACTTGCAGCCCTCTGTGCTGCTGTTGGGCATTCCGGTTGAAGCGCATGACCACGCCGAGCCACCGGCCGTGTGCCTCGAACCAGCCGACTGCGGCCTCGATTTTTCGCATTTCGGCAACGTGCTGGCCCGCGGCAAGGAATTGCAGCGTTTGCAGTTGTGGACGCCCACTTGGGACCGCGACCAGATTCCGGAGGAGGTACTGCACCGTCGCTTGCACAGCTTAGGGCTGCGCCTGGCCGTGCAGGAGGTTCTGGATACGCTGGATGCCCCGAAAGGCAAGATTCTTTCTTTTGCAGGCTGGCCCATTCAGGTTGGTTCATATTACGTCGTGACGGTGCTTCGCCTCTATCGGAAGGTTCTGAAGGCCCATAATTCTCTTCAGCCCAACCGCTACTACACCAATGGCAAGCCCTTGGCCTCGTCGCTGTTGGTGGCAGCGGCAGCACGCTTTCACGAGGAGTGCATGAAATCCCTGACGGAGCCCGAACCGGGTTCGGGCCTGATGCTGCGCCCCCGCGAAACCGACGAACTCATCCGGGCGGCGGGCAAGCTGTTTATGGATACGCCGGCGCAGGCCCTGGGCATGGACCCGGCCACGGCCAAGCTGTTTGCGACCTGCAACACCATCTCGTCGTTGCGCTACGAGGGCGCCGAGGGCGTCGGCAAGCTGATACTGGCCCGGCGCCGCCACCCCAATCTGGAGGAAGTTTTTGCCCTCACCTGCCCTACCCCGCTTACCGATTACCGCGCCGTGCGCAAGCTGCTGGAAATGACCACGGCCGACGTGAGCTTGCTCGCTGATGGCGAAAACGTGTATGCGCTCGGCCGCCAGATCGGCTCTTACGACCCGGCGCGGGAAGACTTGTTCGTGGTTAATTTCATCAACCACTACGCCTGGGAGTTTCAGCACGATAGCAAGGTATTGATGCGCGCTGTGTACGGGCTACCTAGTTTGTCGCGCGCGCGCCTCAACCGGACCAAATTCCGCAAGGACCTGCGCACTACCTTCAACCTCACCGACCCGGCCAAAGTAGAGCGGCTCTGGGACGTGATGGTGGAAGCCAGCCGCCAGCCCCACGGCACCTTGGTGGTGGTGACTACGGAAGCCCTCGCCGAAGCCGACCGGCTCAAACTGCAATGCACACTGATTGAGCCCGTTCCACTTACGCCGCTCATCACGCGGCTGGTCACGTCCATCGACGGGGCCGTGCTCGTCGATCCCGAATCGTACTGCTATTCCATTGGCGTCATTCTCGATGGCAAGGCTTCGGGCCGGGGCACCAGCACCCGCGGCGCCCGCTACAACTCGGCCATTCGCTACGTCGAGAGCAGCCCGTATCCGTGCATGGCCATCGTGGTCAGTGAAGACGGCTTGGTGGATGTGATTACGAAAGAAAGCTTGGAAGGAGGCGATTAGCTTTCGCTATAAACCTCTTTTATACAGACTGTTATAAGCTAAATAACCGCTTGCATTTCGCTGACAAGCACTTGCACAAGTTCGGCAGCAGGCAACGCGCGGGCCAACGGCGCACCTTGCCCGGCCCATTGCGCGGCAAAGCCAAGATTTCCGTGCTGTTTGGCACTCGTAATCAAGGCCTTCGCGGCATCGTAAGCGCGCGGATATGGAGCTACAGGGGGCCGGCCAGGCTGGTCTACTTCACGCACGAACCGGTTGACCAGCCCGCGCGCCGGACGCCCGGAAATAACGGCCGTAATAGCCGTAGCCGCGGGCGGATCGCTTAGCAACGCGGTCCGGTAGGCCGCATCGGCCGCCGACTCGGGGCATGCGACGAAAGCAGTGCCCATTTGGGCCGCTACTGCCCCGAGGCGCACCACAGCGGCTATTCCGGCGCCGTCCATGATGCCGCCAGCGGAGATGATGGGCGTGCGCAACCGGCGGACCAACAGGCGCGTGAGCGCGAAGGTTGAAAGGCCGGCATCGCCTTGTTCGGGCTCAAATAACCCGCGGTGTCCGCCCGCTTCCACGCCTTGCGCCACGATGGCGTCCACCCCTGCTTCTTCTAGCTGTTGTGCTTCGGCAAGGCTGGTGGCGCAGGCCAGTAACGTAGCGCCGGCAGCCCGCAAGGCAGCAAGCTTATCAGTGGGCGGCAAACCGAAATGAAAGCTGATGACCGGTGGCCTTGTTTCAAGAAGCATGGCCAACATGTCATCGTTGGCAACGAAACTGGGGTAGGTTTCCTGCAAGACGGCAGGCGGCGCACTGCCAAACTCCGCGAAGAAGGGTCGCAGATACTCCAGCCACGCAGCTTCGCGCGCCGGATCGGGGGAGGCGGGCCGGTGGCAAAACAAATTCACGTTGAACGGCCGGTCAGTGGCCTCCCGAACGGCCGCAATCGCCTGGTGCAGCGCTTCTACCGACGACATACCGCCCGCAATTGAGCCAAGCCCACCCGCCTGCGATACCGCTGCCGCAAGCGCCGGCGTAGAGACGCTCGCCATCGGCGCTTGGATAATGGGATGCTCAAAACGGAGATCCAGAGCAAGCGTAACCATCTGCTTCAGTCGTTAAGCACTGCGGAATTTAGGTAATGCATAATATATAAATACTTGATTATCAATAATTTATGTATTATAGCTATTTTTCAACTCCGAAGCGATGGCTTGGTCTACGAACCAGTGCAAGTCGCCGTCGGTGGGCGCGATGAGCTGCGCCGGATACTCCTCGATGTTGCGCGCTTCTTCCAGCACCCGCCGTAGCGCAGCGGCTTTGTCGGCGCCGTACACCAAAAAAGCCACGTTGCGGCCTTGGTTGATGAGGGGGGCTGTCATGGTGATGCGGTACACCTTCTTGTCTTCCAGATACACCTCCCGAATGCCCGCGGCTTCTTCGTGCAGCACGGGCGTGTGCGGAAACAGCGACGCCGTGTGCGCATTGTCGCCCAGCCCCATCAACAGCAAATCGAAGCGCGCCGGCTGCCCCCGAAAAAACTGGTCAATGGTCGCTTCGTAGCGCTGCGCCGCCTGCACGGGAGGTACGCTGGTATCGACGGGAAAAATATGCGACGAGTCGATGTTTAGTGGGTCTAGCAGGGCCTTTTTGGCCATCAGGTAGTTGCTGTCGGGCGACGTATGCGGCACGTAGCGCTCGTCGCCGAAGAAGAAATACACCTTCTCCCACGCTACCTGCGCCTTAAACGCATCCGAGGCCAGCAGCTCAAACAGCTTTTTGGGCGAGTTGCCCCCGGAAAGCGCCACCGCAAACTGGCCGCGCTCGGCGATGACTTGGTTGGCCGTAGCCACAAAATATTCCGCGAAGCCTTGCAGCAGCTCCTCGACCGTAGCAAAAATAGTAAGCTTCATCGGCGATTATTTTTTGCCGTTGAGCGGCAGCGTAAACCAGTGAAAGCCATCGCGGGCAATGAGGGCTTCGGCCGTTTCGGGCCCCCACGAATCGGCGGAATAATTGGGGAAGTTGAGGCTCTTGCGCCCTTGCCACGTGGTCAGGATGGGCATAATCAGATCCCAAGCCTCCTCTACCTGGTCGCCGCGCATAAACAGCGTTTGGTCGCCCAGCATCGTATCCAGCAACAGCGTTTCGTAGGCTTCGGGCGCTTCGCTGGAATAGGTGCCTTTGTAGTCAAACACCATGTCAACGGTGTTCAGAATCATATCCAGACCCGGCCGCTTGGCTTGCACTTGCAGCCGAATGCTCATTTCCGGCTGTATACTGATAATCAAACGGTTATTGTGAATACTATCGGCCGTTTCGGGCGGAAACATGAAGTGCGGCACCTCCTTAAACTGGATGCTGATCACGGAAGCCGACTGGTGCATGCGCTTGCCCGTACGCAGGTAAAACGGCACCCCCTGCCAGCGCCAGTTGTCGACGAAAAACTTCACGGCCGCGAAGGTTTCGGTGTTCGACTCAGCTTTCAGCTCCTCGCGGTAGCCGGGCACTTCTTTGCCTTCCAGCCACCCGTTGCCATACTGCCCGCGCACCGTAGAAAGGCGCACGTCGTCGGGTGAGAAGCGACGCATGGCGCGCAGCACGTCCACTTTGCGGTTGCGCACTTCGTCGGCGTTGAAGCTGATGGGCGGCTCCATTGCCACCAAGCACAGCAGTTGTAGCAAGTGGTTCTGAATCATGTCGCGCAGGGCGCCGGAACCGTCGTAATACCCGGCGCGCTCGCCCGCGCCCAGCTGCTCGGTCACCGAAATCTGCACGTGCTCGATGTAGTTGCGGTTCCAGGTCGGTTCGAGCAAGGAGTTGGCAAACCGGAAGGCCATGATGTTCTGCACTGTCTCCTTGCCCAGATAGTGGTCGATGCGGTAGATCTGGCGCTCGTCGAAGGTGCGCATCAGCAACTGGTTCAGCTCCTTCGCCGACTCCAGATCGTGCCCAAACGGCTTCTCAATCACAATGCGCACCCGTTGCGAATCGTCGGCCAGTTTACTCTTAGCCAAGTTGTCAGCAATGATGGGAAAGAAGTTGGGAGCTACCGCCAAGTAATAAATCACGTTGGCTTTGGTGTCCCATTCCGTTTCCAAGTGCTTGATGCGGGTGCCAAACTCCTTGTAGGTTTTGAAGTCGTTCAGGTCGGAAACCTGGTAGAAAAGGTGCTGCGAAAACGCTTCCCACTTCTCTTTTTCGGCTTTGCCGCTGCGCGAAAACTGGTTGATATCTTCCAGGAGCTTCTTGCGAAAATCCTCGTCCTGAAGCTGCGTGCGGCCCGTGCCGATAATAGAAAACTGCTCGGGCAACCAGCCTTCCAGATACAGATTGTACAGCGCCGGGGCCAGCTTACGGGCATTCAGGTCGCCGGTACCACCAAAAATGACGAAGATGGTGGGCGCGATTTGCTTGTTGGTAATCATGCGCGGGTTGGGGCAGAAGATGGGGTAAGGGCCAGAAGCCTACTTGTTCGGAATGACTTTCTTCTCGTTGCCGGTGCTCGACGTTTCGTGCGTATCCATTTTGTGAGCCGCATCTTCGTGCTCCGGCGTCCACTGGGTGTGAAATACGCCCTCATGACCGACCAGTTCGTACGTGTGCGCCCCGAAGTAGTCGCGCTGCGCCTGAATAAGGTTAGAAGGCATGCGCGCGCTGCGGAACGCGTCGAAATAGCCCAGCGAAGCCGCGTAAGCCGGCACTGCAAGGCCCACCGCTATTGCCTGCGACACCACCGCGCGCGCGCCGGGGACGGCCTCCGTCACCAACGCCTTCACGCGTTCGTCGAGCAGCAAATGATCCAAATCGGGCGTCTGCTGGTAGGCATTGAAAATATCGTTGAGAAAACTCGAGCGGATGATGCAGCCGCCGCGCCATATTTTAGCAATCTCGCCTAGCTGCAACCCATATTCGTAATCCTTCGACGCCTTCAAAAGCAAATGCATGCCCTGGGCATAGCTGATGATCATATTGAAGTAAAAGGCTTGCTCTAAGCTAGTTAGAAAAGCATCTTTGTCAACTTCCAGATGCGGCTCTTCGGGGCTGTACAGGGCGGCGAGCTTTTCGCGGAGCGCTTTGTATTTCGACAAGTCGCGCATTTCCACGGCCGAGTCGATGGTCGGGATGGGCAGCTCTAGGTCCATGGCCACCTGCGAAGTCCATTTGCCGGTGCCTTTGGCGCGGGCTTCGTCCTTGATGTCATCGAGCAGCAGGTGATCGGTGTTGGGCGCGACGAAGGCAAAAATATCCTTGGTGATGTCGAGCAGGAAAGACTGCAAGCGGCCTTCGTTCCAACTGCTGAACACTTTGCCAATGGCCTCATTATCAATACCTAAGCCTTTTTTCAGGATTTCATAGGTTTCGGCAATGAGCTGCATGAGGCCGTATTCGATGCCGTTGTGCACCATCTTGACGAAGTGCCCTGCGGCTCCTGGCCCAATGTAGGTGACACACGGCACGCCGTCGACGCGGGCGGCGATGGCTTCCAGCGTGGGCTTCATGATCTGGTAGGCTTCTTTGTCGCCGCCCGGCATCATGCTGGGGCCGCGGCGAGCGCCTTCTTCTCCACCCGAAATGCCCATTCCGAAGAAGTGAAAGCCCTTCGATTCTAAGTCAGCAGCCCGACGGTTGGTGTCGGTAAAGTGGGAGTTGCCGCCGTCGATGAGAATGTCGCCGGGGGTGAGCAGCGGCAGCAGCTCGTTGATTACACTGTCCACGATGACGCCCGCGGGCACCAGCATCATAATGGCCCGCGGCACGTGCAGTCTCTGGATAAACTCGGGCAGCGCCGTGAAGCCCTGTACCCGCTTGCCCTGCCCTTCGTCGGCCAGCAGCTGAATTTTGCTGGCGTCTTTGTCGTAGCCGGCTACGGCAAAATCATGATCGGCCATGTTCAGTAGCAGGTTGCGGCCCATGGTTCCCAGGCCGATCATGCCGAACGTGTACTCAGTTGGCTTTGCGCTCATTATCAGTGCAGTTATAGGTGTAAGGCGAAGCCTTGGCTTTCTCCACGGCCGATTGCTTCTAACAAGCTCCGGTGTACGCAGGATTGCGCCTCCGGGTGTTATAAAGCCGATAATTTCCCTGCTTCCACTGCTTAGGCTTGCAACAAGTGGGGCTGGTTGGCGTGCACTTTCAAGATCAATTCGCCAAATAACGTGTTGGCCCACGCAAACCACTTTCGGCTGAACTTGCTGGGGTTGTCCTGATCGAAGCTCTCGTGCATGAAGCCCGTGCCGGCGTGCGTGGTGCGCAGCCACGTCAGGCACTGCTGAATTTCAGCCGCGTCTTGGCTGGTGAGCGCCCGCATGATAATACCCAACGGCCAGATTTGCCCGGCCCCGACGTGGGGCCCGCCGACGCCTTCGGCCGCCTTGCCGCGGTAGAAATAGGGATTGTCGGGCGAGAGCACTAGGCGGCGCGTAGCCTGATAGACGGGATCCGAAACGGCGACGGCCCCCAGGTACGGCAACGCCAACAGGCTAGGCACGTTGGCATCATCCATAAACGATTGATTACCAAACCCATCCGCTTCGTAGGCATATATCCGGCCGTAGCGCAGGTGCTCAGCTTGGGCATGTTGGCGGGCTGCATTTTCTACTTCCTGAGCCAGTGCTACGCAATCGGCGGCAAAAGCCGGGGCCTGCTTCAGCTGCCCAAACAGCTCGGCAAGCTGCCGCAAACTCACCGCCGCAAACAGGTTGCTGGGAATAAGGAAAGCGTACTGCGTCGCGTCGTCGGAAGGGCGAAACATCGAGCAAATCAGGCCAACGGGGTGCACGGGATTGCCATAGCCGCCCCCAGCCAACGTATCGGTTTGCCAGCTCGTGCGCCGGCCAAATTTATAAGGCCCGCGGTCGGTTTTGCGCTGCTGCTCCCGGAAGGTTTGCAGCACCAATTGCATGGCGCTTTGCCATTCGGCATCGAAGGGCGATGTATCGCCGGTGGCTTTCCAGTAGCCGTAGGCCAGCCGGATGGGGTAGCAAAGCGAGTCGACCTCCCATTTGCGCTCGTGTACGCCGGGCTTCATGGTGGTTTCGTCGTCTTTCCACTCGCTTACCTTGGTGGCATCGGCATAGAAAGCATTGGCATACGGATCGAGCAGGATGCAAGCGGCCTGCCGGTGAATCACGCCTTGCAGCAAAGTCCGGAGCTTCTTATCCTGCTTAGCCAGAGGCAGATACGGCCACACCTGCGCCGACGAGTCGCGCAGCCACATCGCGTCGATATCGCCGGTAATGACGAAGGTATCAGGCTTGCCGGCGCGGGTGCCCGTGCGCACGGTCGTGTCCAGGGTATTAGGGAAGCAGTTTTCGAAAAGCCAGGCTAGCTCTTCGCTTTTAATGTCTTTGCGAACTCGTCGGATGGTGCTTTCAACCGCTTCGCTGGTGAAATTACGATCCGGCGGGGCGGGCCGCCGACTCGTGAAATTCTCCTTGGCCATGCTTTTCACAGCGGGCAGGCCCAGGATGAGACTGGCCGTAGCCAAGCTGGCGGTGTGCAAAAAGTGGCGGCGAGTGGCCATAAGACAAGCCCAGGGTAGAACAGATTTATCCTTTCTTGGCCCGATACGACCACGTAATCCGGAAGACGGCCACCACGTCGCCGGCTTCGTCGGTGCCGGTGCTGGTGCACACCACGGTGCGGCCTTCGCCTGTGGCCCGACTTTCGGCGATGGCCTGCCCAATGGCGGCTCCGTCGGAGCTGGTAAAGGAAATCAGGCCGACGGCTTTTTTGCTAAACTCGGCTTCCATCTTCACCACCAGCATCGACACGGGCGAGCCGCTGCTCACGTACATCATCGAGAGCACGCCGCTGGCCAACTCGGCCGCCATAGCGAGGCACGCAAAATAAATACTACGGAACGGGTTCTTGGTCAGATACTTAAAGGGCACCGTTATAACAGCGTGCTCAGGCGTCATTTCTTTCACACGCAGGCCGGCCAGGTACGCCATCGGCAAGCTGCGGAGCATAAACAGCCGCAACTTGGTCGGATTCTGGATGGTCCGCCGGAAAGCAACGGCCTGGGGAGTATCGGTGGTGGTCATACAATAAGATACCGCTTGATTCTCAATTACTTGCTCCTGACTCCCTCGGCTCCTAGCGAGTCTACGGAGTACCTTTTTTGGCCGCACGTTTTTTATCCGGCAACGGATAGATCTTCAACTCTTTATACGTCGAAACCGGATCGAGCTCGCGCCGAAAATCTACTTCGTCCAGTACGCCAATCACCAGCTCGGCGGTGGTGTAGATGATGTTGCCCGGCAACAGGTGCCCGCCGATGGTGCGCCCCGTCGAATCGGACACGGCCAGGTGTAGGTGGCTGCCGTTTACGGAGAGCGTGCCCACCAACGAGACAATTTCGAAATGCCCGCGGTACACGCTGGCCCCCTGTTGGTTAGCCAGCCGCAGGGTGGTAGTGGTAAGGCTGCCCACGCACGTTACAACGGCCCCGGCCCGCACCTGATGGACCTCCACGAAAGCCGTTAGCTCCTTCTGCAAATCCTGCCCCGGCTGCAAACGCAGGGAAAACGTGCGCATCGACGAAGGCAAGGCAACCGCAGTAGCAGGCGTAGACATAGATTTTTGAGCCAAAACAGCCGGAGCACCGAGCCCCAGCCAACACACTACCACAATGAAACAACGCATACAATCAGTTTCGGGCTCAGAAACGCAGGAATGCCGTACGCTTCCGGCCGCCTAAACATAGCGCTTTTTAGCTGTAGCGCGAGCCGCACTACAATGAAAAAGGCCGGGTGTAGCCGGCCTTTTCAGAGGAAATATCACAATATCTTAAACACACAACCCATTGATTATCAATCAATTACTTGTTAAAGCTCACCGTGCCGTTGTGTACTTTGATGTTGACGTTACCGGAGTTTTTGGTCAGGGCAGCGCCGTATTTGCCTTGCAGGTCGCTGGCGGAGGCGCTGATGGCCGTGGGCTGCAACTGTACCCACCGCTTATCGATGTCCACTTTGCCGTGTTCGGTGTTCACGTCGAAATTGAAGCCGGCGTCGTCGGGGAAGTTGAGCAGTATGGTGCTGAAACCGCCGGCTAGGTTGATGCGCTGGAAGTTTTTGCCGGTGTTGCGCACTTCAAAGGCGGGGCAGTATTGCAGGGTCATGTCCAGCTGATTGCGCAGCTTGTCGATGCTGAACTTGCTGTACCCCGAAGTGCCACTCAGGTTGTGCACGGTGCCCAGCGCGACTTCGCCGTACTTGCTGTGCACAGTCAGGTTCTGCACCGAACCAATGTCAATATCAGAGTAGTTGTTGCGCAAATCCACGGTTTGACCTGCTTCCAGATGCAGCTTGGAGTACGAGGCATCGATACCGGCTTTGCGGGCGTAAGCGATGGTGCCTTGGCCGTTGCCCACCCGCACCAGGTTTTGGGCGCCTTCGAGGCGGTCGGTATGGAGCACACCGTATTCGACGGCTAGCTCCGTAGGGCCGGTCAGGTCGCCGTTGATGCTGATCTCGCCGAAGCTGGTATACGCCCGCAACGGCGTGTTTTTGGGCATCCAGATGGTATAGTTCACTTCGTACAGCCGCAGCCGGCTCCAGCACGCGCGGGGCATCAGGCCGAAGCGCGACTTGGCCGAAATGCCGCCGGTAGCGGGGTCGTTGGCGATCAGCAGCACCTGAATCATGTCCTGAAGCTGCTGGGCTTTCTCGTCGGTATCGGCCCGGGTGATGATTTCCACATCGGTCCGGATCTCGTTGCGGCCCCAAGTATTAATCTGAACCCGGCCGTAACGCGTATCCAAGGCGTAGAGCCGGCCGGCCACCGCCGGAAACGTGCGGCTCAGGTGGCGTGATTTCTCTACAGCCGGCACCGTTCCGGCGCCATCTTGGTCGGGGCCTTCGGTACTGGGTTGTTGGTTATCGCTTTGAATCGCATGCGGTTGCTCCGTCAAGATCAGCGTAGGACCTTCCGGACTGGGGTCGCAATAGTACTGTATCTGGGTGGCGCTCGAGAGAGCCGGGGTTACCTCCTGCCCCTGCGCCTTGCCCGCAGGGGCAGAAGCCAGCAGCGCTACCACTGCTATAGCCCAGAATTTACACTTGATGAGCAAGGAGTTCATATGGGTTAGTGGGCAGCAGCGGTAGCCGCCGGTTCAGTGGCAGGGGAATGATAATCCTGAATACGCTCACGGGTGCGCAATTGCTGATTGAGAATGTCGAGCCGGATCTGCAGGTTGCGGTTCATGGCATCCAGCACCACGTCGGGCTCGGGGTTGCGGTAGAGCTCAACTTTGAGCTGCCGATACGTCGAATCAAGCTCGGCCAATTCGTTGCGCCAATCGGCGCCGGGGGTCAGCGCGGCTTCTTTGTCCAGCTGGCGCAGCTCGCTTTGGCGTTCCGTAATCTGGTTGGCGTAGTAGGTCTCCATGCGCTGTACCGCCGAAGTAAGGCGCTGAGCCGGGCCCTCAGCGGCTTGCATAGGGGCGGGCGGCGGCCCTACGTACATGAAGGATTGGGGCTGGGTAGCTGGCGGGGTTTTCACCACAGGTACCGTTTTGCTCTTGGTCCAGATGGCGCCTACTTGCTGCAACGGCACTTCGCGCTGCAACCAGAAGCCACCGCCCGCCAGCAACAACACGGCGGCGGCGGCCGCAATGCGATAGCGGAAGCCCTGCTTAGCCGCCTTCTCTGGGGCAGCCATTTCGGGTTCGAGCTTTACAATACGCACCGATTCCTCGTCCTGCGCCTCGGGGGCCGCAAGCTGACTCTCAATTTCGTCCCATAAATTCGGGCGCGGCTCAAAAGCATCGAAGTCGGCGCGCTGGCGCTCGACAAAGGCTTCAAGTCCGGTTTTCTTCTCGTTCATATAGGTGGTCAAACGCGCAGTTGGTATCAGGTCACTCGCTCACCGTCGAGGAGGTGGGGCGGGCAGTGAGCGAGGCCCGGCAAATGGCAAGGTTATAATCCGTGTTGGCGAGCGAGTTCCAAAAGCTTCTTACGCGCACGGCTGTACTGCGATTTAGAAGTGGACTCGGTAATGTTTAAAATGTCGGCGATTTCGGCATGGTCGTAGCCTTCCAGCAGGTACAGCGACAACACAACGCGGTAGCCATCTGGGAGTTCCTGCACGCAACGGCGCAGTACATCGGCCCGCCAGCTGATTTCTTCTGCATCGGGCCCGCCGAAGGTTTCGTCGCTGATCGCTACGCCGTCGTGCTGCTCGGCTAAAGGCACCAGTTGCAGACGTCGGTTGCGTAAGCAGTTGATACTCTTATTGATAACTATACGCTTCAGCCAGCTTCCAAACGACGAATCGCCTTTGTAGCTGTGTAGCTCCCGAAAGGCGCTCAAAAATGATTCCTGCAACACGTCTTCGGCCTCGGCGTAGTCGCCCGTGATGCGCAGGCTCGCGTTGAACATGGCCTTGGAGTAGCGTTTATAGATCTCGGCCTGGGCGCGCCGGTCGCCCAAGCGGCAGCGCTCCACCAGGGGGGCATTGATGTCGGTGTACGCAACTGCTTCCATGCAATACGTGGTTGCGGTGATGAGAATGAGGAACGGTAAATTACCGCTTTTCGGGCGAAGCTGCTAACCTAGGCGAGTAAGCAACGAAAAGACAACCCACCGCTCCGCAAGGTTGCACCCCGGCGCGCACTTCTTCCGGCCAGGCGCTATCTTGCGGGCTTGCTTTGGTATTTTACAACGTTTTAATACTCAGGACTTAGTGAAAAGACCTTGTATGCTTCTGCTCGCCTTGGCCCTGCTGACCACCTGCGCCGAGAAGATAGATTTCGGCCCGGATGCGGGCATTACGTACCGCGACGCGCACAATTATCCGCATGGTGACGATCCCACCGACTGGACTTCGGACGGCAGTTGGAACAAGAAAGAAAAGGCCCTCTTTTCCTTCGCCACCAAGATCGAGCTGAACGGCAGCCAACTCGGTGGCCTCACCAACATGAGCTTCTTTCCGAACCCCGTTGCGGCGGGTGGCGCTGGGCAATTTCACTTCGACTCCAAAATGACGGCTATCAAAGCCAAGCTGGTTTTTGTCGATCAACAATACAAAGTCATTCAGAATCAGGAGATTGCCATCGACGCCCCGCGCTTATCGTTTATGCAGGCCTTCCCACCCGACAAGTTCAGCAGTGGCCACGTCTACCGCATGTACTATGCGTTTTACGGCGCCGATGGTACGCTGTATCAGAAAGGCCACGGCGACATCAAAATCGATAAATAATCCGGCACAAAGCCCGCCCACCTTATGGAGCGGGCTTTGTGCCTCCGTGGGCTACCAATTGCACTCAAACTGCCAGTTTCGGATGTTGGGCTTCTCGCGCGGCCGAAAACCAGCCGCGATGCTGTTGCCTCTGGAATAGCACAGCTGCGGGCGCGCCACGTACGGAAACGGCGCATACCAGGGAATCTCGTCTATTTTGACCTGCCACAGGTGCAACGAGCCCAGTTGCAAGGGCCGAAACTCATTGACCGAATACGGCGCGGGCCGAAACCAATAATTCGCCATACTCATTAACCCCTTGGTATTATGGATCTTACCGCTATTAATGAGAATACCGATGCTGTGCATTTTCGTCCGGATGGGCAGGGCATCAAGCACAAACAGGTGGTTGGCCGGAACGTAGAGGTAGTGCGTTTGAATAAAGGTACGGTCGGGGGTGGGCACAATGCCTCTGAGCAAAGTGGTGTATTCGCGCGGCGTTAGGGTTTTGGGCAGCAGAAAATTGCGGTATTCGATGCTGAATACAATCACGACGATGATGCTCACCAGGGCCCCGGAAAACATTTTGACCAGCAGCCGGCTGTTGCGCAACGCGATTTCCCAGATGAAAGGCAGTAGCAGCAGGCACAGTGTAGACAGCAAAAAGCCGTAACCAAAGCGGAACGAAGGCGCCGAGACCGCCCAAAAAACAATCCCGCCTACTGCGATTGCCAACATGCCCAAGTGGGCCTTGGCCTGCGGAAAACGCCCTTGTCGGTATTGCCGAACGCCAAACGGTACGGCAATCACCAACAGCAGCGGTAGAGCCACAGCCAGCAGCTTATTGTGTAAGCTCTGGCGTACCCACCACAAGGGCAGCCAGAAGCTCATGGGTTTGCCGTGAATACTTATCTCGCTGTAAAACTGCTCGTTGCGGGCAAACTCGCGGATATATACGACGTGCTTTTCTAGCTCGGCCACCGGAAATTTCCAGTCGGGATTAAACAGGTCAATGGCCGCCAGCGGGAAAATCAGATAGCCGCTAATGAGTACGTTGCGAATGCACCACGGCGCCACAATCACGAGCGACAGCGCCGCCATCATCGCCAGAAAATAGCCCGACCTACCCTGCCGGGAGCGAAAAAGCCACCACGCCGGCAACAGCAATACCGGAACCACCGACAGCTTCAGCGTAACTGCAAATACGCACAGCAGCATGACGGCGACGTGCGCTATGGTTAGGTCGCCTTTCGCAGGCAGCGGCAGCAGAATAGCTTGCAGGAGCAAAAAGAACACGATGATGGCCGCGGGCGGGTCGGGCGACAGCGAAGGCAACTCCTCTAACAGCCAGAGCGTCATGGTGGCCGTTAGGGCCACGCGCAGCACATCCACCGGTCGGAACTGCCCCCGAATCAGCCCCTCCAAGCCCAGCAGCCCGTACACGCCGAACAGGCAGAACAGCACCATATCCAGCAGGTGCAAGGGGTAGCCCACGTAGCGCCCCCAGCTAAACAGGGCCTCGGGCACAAACCACGCGGGATTGTAGCCGATGTGAATGTCGATGTTGGCCAGACCGGGCACTACCCCTACTTCTTCCAGCCACCGCACCGCTTGGGCATGGTACAGGCCAGTATCGACGTTGAGGGGTGGCATGCTACTCACCAGCAACGCACTGAATATCAATAATATACTCAAACCCTGTACTAATCTGTGCATTTCCTGCACGCGGGTCACGAGCTGTTGAAGCAGGCGCCGGCCGGCCGAATGAAGCAGTCCGGCGACCCCAAGCAGGCTGGCAACAATGTGGGCGCCGGTATGGATAGGCCCAGCCACCGACCACAGCTGTAGCAGCACGGTCAGCAACGCCAGCCCGCCTAGCCAGGTTGTCAGGGCCGAAACGGGTGCATCGGGCAAGCGGCCACGAAAGATTAGGCGAATGGCTTGCACAAACCACACGCCCCATCCTAACGGCACTAACGTCGCATACATGCCTGCCAGCAACAGCAAGATCATACCGCTCTGAGCAATTGCAATAGGTTATTGATACTGTACAAATCTAATTTTAATTTTCAATATAACAAGAGACCACCCAATAAACAATTCGAGCGCTCACCCAAAGACAAGCGCTCGAAGTAGTCACTGAGTTTATACGTCAAATTTAATTCCCTGTGCAAGAGGCAATTGCGTAGAGTAATTGATAGTGTTTGTCTGGCGGCGCATGTAGATGCGCCAAGCATCGGAGCCCGACTCGCGGCCGCCGCCGGTTTCCTTCTCACCACCAAATGCCCCGCCGATTTCAGCCCCGGAGGTCCCGATGTTTACGTTGGCAATGCCGCAGTCGGAGCCGACATGGCTGAGGTAAGTCTCGGTTTCGCGCATGTTCAGTGAAAAAATAGCCGACGAAAGACCCTGGCGCACACCGTTTTGCAGCGCAATGGCGGCTTCTACATCTCCTTGATATTTAATGAGATACAGAATTGGGGCAAACGTTTCCTCCTGCACTGTGTGGTAGTGATTTTCGGCCTCTACCAGCGCGGGCCGCACGTATGTGGGGCTAGGATAAGCATCGCCAGCGAGTACTTCGCCGCCGATCAACACCTTGCCACCTTCTTGCTGCACGGCTTCCAGCGCCTTGGTGAAGCCGGCTACCGCCTCCTGATCAATCAGCGGGCCGACCAACGTGCCTTCCTGCAACGGATTGCCAATGGGCAGTTTCGGGTAAATGGCCAACAAACGTTGCTTTACCTCCTCATAAATCGAGTCGTGGATGATGAGGCGGCGCGTAGTAGTGCAACGCTGGCCGGCCGTGCCCACCGCACCAAATACTACGGCCCGAATCGCAATTTCCAGGTCGGCGTGCTCGGTGAGAATGATGGCATTGTTGCCGCCCAACTCCAGCAGCGCCCGGCCCAACCGGCCCCCGACCACTTCGCCTACTTTTTTGCCCATGCGCGTAGAGCCCGTTGCCGATACCAGCGGCACCCGTACGTCGGCGGCCATGGCCGCGCCTACGGTAGCATCGCCCAGCACAAGGCTGAATACACCTTCAGGTATCTCATTCTCCTGCAACACATTACGAATAATGCTCTGCACTGCTACTGCGGCCAGCGGCGTTTTTTCCGAAGGCTTCCAAATGCTGACATCGCCGCATACAGCGGCCAGCATGGCGTTCCAGCTCCACACAGCCACCGGGAAGTTGAAAGCCGAAATAATGCCGACCACGCCCAGCGGATGGTACTGCTCATACATGCGGTGCGCGGGGCGCTCGGAGTGCATCGTGAAGCCGTGCAGCTGCCGCGAAAGCCCCACGGCGAAGTCGCAGATGTCGATCATTTCCTGCACTTCGCCTAGGCCTTCCTGCAGGATTTTGCCCATTTCGTAGCTCACCAGCTTGCCCAGCGGCTCCTTAAATTCGCGCAGCTTGTTGCCGATTTGGCGTACAATTTCGCCGCGCTTCGGGGCGGGCACCAAGCGCCACGTTTTGAAAGCTTCCTGCGCCGTCTGCACCACTTGGTCGTAATCTTCGGTGGTGGCCAGGTTGATGGTGGCGATGCGCTTGCCATCGGCTGGCGACGTGATGGTGCGTTGCTGCCGGTCGTGCTCGCCGCCCCAGTTCAGGCCGGTGCTGTAAGCAGGATTTTCCGCCCGAATGCCGAGTTCGCGCAGAATGGTTTGGATGCCGTGCGGGTCGGCGTGCGCAGGCGCGTCGCCGGTAGCGGTAGCTTCTTCGAGTGCTTGTTTCATGGGGTGGTTGGTTTGTAAAATGCCCTGTTTCGCTCCAACAAGGCCAAAGGCCGATCGTTTTGGTCAAACAAAGCTAACAAAAAAGCCTTCGCTGACAGGCGAAGGCTTTTATTTGCAAATATCTGATTATTAAACAGTTACTCAGATTGCCCAATTGGGTAATAGGCTTTCCGGCCGTCGGGGTAAATGCCTTCTACCAAGGCGCCTTGGTTGTCCTTGGCGGCTTCGAGGTAGCGCTGCACATCCTGAGGCTTAGTCACCTTGTTCTTATCGATGCGGGTGATGATAAAGCCTTCGTCGATGCCGGTTTCGCGGAAGTTGCTGTCTTTCACGCCGCTGATTTTAGCGCCGCCTTCCAAACCCAACTTGTTCATTTCCTGACGGCTAACTGGGGCCAGCGTCGCGCCTTCGTACTTGATGGCCTTGGCAACTTCCTCGCGCACGACTTCGGTTGTGCCGGTGGCATTACGCAGGGTTGCACTTACGGTGCGGGCTTTCTCGTCGCGCAGGAACGCTACTTTGATCTTATCGCCGGGACGGAAGCGGGCCACTTGCTCTTGCAATTGCGAGGCCGTGTTTACTTTCACGCCGTTGATTTCGGTAATGATGTCGCCTTCCTGCAAGCCAGCGTCGGCAGCCGCGCTGTTTTTGCCCAGGCCTACCACGTACACGCCGTTGAGGTTTTTCAGCTTCTTCTCCGAAGCCAGCGTAGCATCAACTTCGCGGATGTTTACGCCGAGCAACGCCCGCTGTACCACCTTGTATTTCAGGAGGTCGTCGACCACCTTGCTCACGATTGAAGACGGCACGGCAAACGAGTAGCCTTCAAACACGCCGGTTTGGGAAGCGATGGCCGAGTTGATGCCGATCAGATCGCCGTTGAGGTTGACGAGCGCCCCGCCTGAGTTGCCAGGGTTCACGACAGCATCGGTCTGCAAGAACGACTCGATGCCCATGTTATCTTCACGACGCAAGATGTTGATATTCCGGCCTTTAGCCGAAATAATACCTGCGGTTACGGTAGAGTTCAGATTGAAAGGGTTGCCGACGGCCAGTACCCACTGCCCTACTTTCACGTCGTCGGAGTTGCCGTAACGCACGAAAGGGAGGTTGTCGGCCTGCACTTTCAGCAGCGCCAAATCGGTGTTGGGGTCCGTACCGACCAGTTCGGCTTTGAACTTGCGCTTGTCGTCGAGCACCACCTCAATTTTGTCGGCTTTGTCGATAACGTGGTTGTTAGTAACGATATAGCCGTTGGCGGCAATGATAACGCCCGAGCCGGAGCCCATCTGCGCGCCTTGCGAACGGCCGTGGTATTGCTCAATGTCGTCGCCAAAGAACTGCCGCAGGAAGGGGTCCATGCGGGCAGTGCTGTTGTCACCCATCTTGGGCGCATACTCCGTCATCACGTGCACTACGGCCGGCGTCACGGAGGCTGCCGCCGCCGTAAAGTTCAGGCCTTCGGGCACCACGTAGTTGCTACTGCGCAACTCGCTGGTATACCGAACGTTGGGGTCAGCAGCTATCACCTGTGGCGCGTTGATGCGCTCGGGTTCCAGCAGCTTGTACCCACCTACGGCCACACCGCCGCCCAGTATAGCGGAACCGAGCAGGCCGAGCATCATTTGTTTTGCTTGCATGGGTAATAATGATGGTTTATTTAGAAAGAAGTCGCCTTAAGTTACAATACAATCGTGAATTCCGAATGAATTCGTACTTCACTAACGCAAGAGCCTAAAAGACTAGTATGTGGTTGCATGCGTACAACAACGGAGCGAATAAAAAAGGCACCCAAAGCGGTGCCTTTTTTTTACTTCCGAAGGCGCTTAGCGCACTTCAATGTGGTGCTTTGTTACCTTGTTGGTATCGAAGGGCAAGCTCACACGCAGGATGCCGTCGGTGAGTTCGGCGTTGATGGCCGATACGTCCACCGTTTCGGGCAGGCGGAAAGAGCGTGTGAAGGTGCCGTAGGCCGTTTCTACGCGGCGGAATTTGGGAGCATTTTCATCGGCTGCAGGCGCCTTGCGCTCGCCGCTGATTACGAGGCGGCCTTCCTGAAAGTCGATTTTAACGTCTTCTTTAGCTACGCCGGGCACAGCTAATTGCAGTTCAAAACCTTGAGCCGATTCGAGCACGTCGGCTTGTGGCACAAAGCTTTTGCCGGGTTCGTTGACGGCTGGTAAGGTGTCGCGGAGTAGCTCGTTTAGCACAGAATTGAAAGCGCGCGAAGGGCGAAGAGCAGGACGGTTGTTATACAGAAGAGTTGCCATGGTGATAAGCAGATTTCAAAGTCAGAAGTTGAGTGTACCGTTGTCGGTACGCCCTACTTCTATAAAATCTGTACCAAGGCAAAAACAGACTCTAACGACTGCCATAAAGTCTGGAAAGCTAGAATTGCGAAAATTACACTAATAGCCCCAAGTGTGATTTTGTCAGCCCAACATATTTAAACGCCATATTGTATAAACCCAAGCTCATGCCAATATGACGCATTCCACTAGTGTTGGGTAGGCAACTGGCGTCGTACTGCGTTTAGCGCACCCGAGAAAATGGTAAAACGCGCATCCAACCCCACGACTGGTGTTACCAGATTCAGGCGGCCGCCGGGGATCACTACTTTGCCAGTGCCGTCGGTTTGGGGTAGGGCGAAGGCGTAGGTAGTTTGGTGGCCAAACCAAGGCGTAAAATCAACGTGATCGGTTAGCCGCACGCCCAGTTCGGCCCGCCAGTTTGAGAAGTCGATGAAGCGTTCCTTGGGCACGTCGAGGTCGCGCTGCAAACGCAGGTACACGACTCCTTCATATGCCAGCCGGGGCCGTAACGCCACGCGCTCCCCCAAGGGCACCAGCCGATCGAGTTCGAAGCGCAGGGCCGTTTGTGCCCGACTCGATCCCGATTGCAAAGGCACCAGATAACGCAGCCCCAGCCGCTGGCGGAAGTTAAAGCCACCCAAGGCGTTCCAGTGTCGGATCAGCAACTCGGGTAGTACTGCACCATCCAATCCGTTGCTTCCGCTACCATAGGACACGCCGCGTAGCGTAGCGCCCCAGCTCCAGCGGTCGTTCCAGAAGTGCTCGTAGCCGAAGTGCAACTGCGTTTGCTCGAACTTATTGGAGGCGCTGTTGCCGGTCGAGTGCAACAGGTTTACTGCGCCGTACACGTAATCGTCGCCTTCCAGCGCTATTTCTGCCTGTGCTTCCGGCTGGAGCTGCGTTTCGTTTACTGCCCGCCGGGTTTGCGCTTGGCTGCGCTCAACGCAAGTGAAACAGCTGGCAATAATGAGAAATGGGATTAGGAACGAATAAGTATTATTCACAAATAATTGATATACAGATATTTATAAAGAAGCCTTTTCGGTGCTACTTGGAGCCGTCAGTTCGCGCACAGCCAGCCACGCCATCAGGCCCGGCCCAATTTCCAAAGCCTTGCTGTCGACGTCGAAGGTGGGTGTATGCACCGATGAGGCAAAGCGACCGTCGTCGGCGCGAGTGCCGAGGCGATAAAAGCACGAATTGGCGCTTTGCGAATAATACGCAAAGTCTTCGGCTGCCATCCACTGGTCAATTTCAATGACGTTTTCGGCACCTAAATATTCCTCGGCAGCGGCTTTTACGCGGGCCGTCAGCTCGGGCTCGTTGTCGAGGCACGGGTAACCGCGCCGGATTTCGAGCTCGCAAGTAGCGCCCATCGATTCAGCCAAGCCTTCGGCCAGCTTACGCAGGTGCACATGGGCTTCTTCACGCCATTTCTCATCGAGCGTGCGGAAGGTACCTTCTACGTATACCTCGTTGGGAATCACGTTGGTAGCGCCGTTGGCAATCACTTTTCCAAACGACAGCACCGACGCAATTTTGGGATTGGCGCGCCGGCTGACAATCTGCTGCATGGCCACAATCAGGTGGGCCGTGACCAATACCGGATCGATGTTGATGTCGGGCATGGCGCCGTGGCCACCTTTGCCGCGAACGGTCAGGTACAACTCGTCGGCGCTGGCCATGTAGCGGCCACTGCGCAAGCCGATTTTGCCAGCAGGCAGCATCGGGAATACGTGTTGACCAAACACGCTGTCCGGCACCGGATTTTCCAGCACGCCCTCCTCAATCATAATGGAAGCGCCACCAGGCACGATTTCTTCGCCGGGCTGAAAAATAAGCTTCACCGTGCCTTCAAATTCGTCGCGTAGCTGCGACAGGATGCGCGCCGTGCCCAGCAACGACGACGTGTGTACGTCGTGGCCGCAGGCGTGCATCACCCCGGCGTTTTGCGACCGGTACGGTACTTCATTTTGCTCCTGAATGGGCAGCGCGTCCATGTCGGCACGCAAGGCCACCACGCGGCTTTCGGGGTTGCGCCCCTCAATCAGGGCCACCACGCCGGTTGTGGCCATAGCTTGCGGCTTAAGCCCAAGATTCTGAAGCTGTTCGGTTACGAAAGCAGCCGTTTGAAATTCCTGAAACGAAAGCTCAGGGTGCGCGTGCAGGTGGTGGCGCAACGCCACAACATCGGCCGCCACCTGGGTAGCCAATTGGTGAATGCGAGGAATGAGGTGCTCCACGAAATTAGGGGAATCAGACGCTAGAACGTCGTTTTGTTTAATACTACCTGCGCTGGTTGCAGCTCAGCTTTGGGTGCAAACGGCCGGATGCGCACCATGGCTTGCTCGGCTTCGAGGCGGGTTAGATAATCGCCAATCCACAGGCGAAACACGGGTTGCTTAAAAGTCATGTAATCGGTCTCTTCCGGGTACCGACTAATGATGGCCCGGCGCGTCGCCATAGCCTGATCGCGCTCCAGCCCCACATACGCCAGAATACGAAATCCCTGGGCATACTTCACGTTTTGGTTGGTGTAGGCCTGGTCGCGCAGACGCTGCTCAATCTGGGCGTTTACGTGGTTGGTGGGCACCACCAATGGTTTGGCAGCGGCGCTCGCCGCAACCGTAGTTTTCGGCTGCGTAAACACAGGCCGGTAACGACTCAGATCCTCCGCGGGTGCCGCTTGCTGGGCCGGGCGGCTTTTGGTGGTATCGCCGGATGCAGTGCTACGCGAAGAAGCACTCGGAGCGGATGCCGCGCAGGCCGACAAAGAATACAATATGCAGATAGTCAGCAATTTACAAAGCAGGTGTTTCATTTTCTTCCAGCAAAGCTAGGCTATTGGACGAACCCAGACGGTCGGCACCGGCCGCCAGCAAGGCCAGCGCGGCCACGCGGGTACGGATGCCCCCGGCCGCTTTGATACGAATGTTGGAGGGCAAGCTGCGGCGCATCAGCTCGATGTCGGCCAGCGACGCACCCCGACTAGCAAATCCCGTGGACGTCTTCACGAAATCGGCACCGGCCGAAGCGCATAGTTTACAGGCCGTTACAATTTCTTCTTCATTCAGCAGAGCCGTTTCAATGATGACCTTGAGAAGGGCATTCTTGAAATGACAAAGCTCCGCCAACTGCCCGATCTCCTCCTCTACTTCCTCCAGCCGTCCCGATTTGAACGCGGCAATGTTCATAACCATGTCCAGCTCTTTGGCTCCGTCCGTCAGCGCTTGGTGAGCCTCGAAGAACTTCACTTTCGTGATCTGATACCCCAGCGGAAACCCAACTACCGTACACACCAGCACGCTCGTTTCGCGGAGTTCGTCGGCGGCGAAGCGTACGTAGCAAGGCGGCACGCATACCGTAGCAAACTGGGCGGAAGCGGCTTCGGCGCACAACTGCACGATCTGTGAGCGGGTGGCATCAGGTCGTAGTAGCGTGTGGTCGATGCGCGAGGCGAGGTCCGTAAACGATGGAATCATGGGAAGAGGGTGGTTAGCAATAAGGTGGCCAGGAGAGCGTGAGCAATAATTTCCCAACCTACGTAAGCTCAGGCTTATACGCTAATCAATCGTTTTAAAACTAGTAGTGGCAGGCAGAAATCCTGAGGAATCTGCCTGCCACCTTTAAAAGTTGGTTTCTCGCGAAGCCAAAATGCTAGTCTACCAGCACGCAACGGTTGTTAAGCACGTCGTCTTCCACGGTTTTGTACTTCACATCGCGCACGATACGGCCGTCCATGTACTGCACGCTTACTTTTTCATTGCGGTTGGCAATTTTATGAGCTCGGATGGGCACTTGCTTTTCCAGCACCGGCGCTTCCGGCGCTATGTCTTCAGGGCCCGCCCCAAGTGATACCGAAGATACTTCCTTCTGCGCTTTCAGCTTGGGAGCCGGCGCAGGCTTGGGCATTTCATCTTCCATGAAGTATTCGGGCTCAGCGTAGCCGTCTTGGCTTTGCTGCACCGGAATATCGGCGTGAAACAGGAACGAAACCGTTTCCTCGTTCACCTTGCCAATCATGTTTTTGAACAGCTCAAACGACTCGAACTTGTACACCAAAAGCGGGTCTTTCTGCTCGTACACGGCATTCTGTACCACTTGCTTCAGGTCGTCCATGGAGCGCAGGTGCTGCGTCCAGGCCTGATCGATAACCGACAGAACCACAACCTTTTCCATCGCCCGCAGCGCCTCGTGACCACCGTTGGCCTGCGCTTTGCGCAAATTGGCTACGGCCGTTACCTGCTTGCGACCATCTGTGAAAGGAATGGCGATGTTCTCGTATGGGGCATTCTGCGAGAGCAAATCGTTGACGAGCGGCAGCGTGTTGCCAGCGATGTGGTCATTTTTGCTTTCGTAATAGCCAAGTGCCTCATCATAAAGCTTTTGCGTGAGCGCAGGCGCTTGCAAGTTGCTGAGGTCCTGCGCCGTGAGGTGCGTATCGTAGCCGAACACACGAATCACGGCCAGCTTGAAGTCCTCGAAGTCGTTGGTGAGCTTATGACCCGTTGCGATGTCTTCGCACACGTCATAGATCATGTTCCAGATGTCCAGCTCCAGACGCTCGCCAAACAGGGCATTGCGGCGGCGCTTGTACACTACTTCGCGCTGGGCGTTCATCACGTCATCGTACTCCAGCAGACGCTTCCGGGTGCCGAAGTTGTTCTCTTCCACTTTCTTCTGCGCCCGCTCGATGGACGAAGTAATCATGGAGTGCTGAATCACTTCGCCTTCTTCCAGACCCATGCGGTCCATGAGCTTGGCGATGCGATCAGAGCCGAACAAACGCATCAGGTTGTCTTCCAGCGACACAAAGAACTGGGAAGAACCTGGGTCGCCTTGGCGACCGGCACGACCACGCAACTGGCGGTCGACGCGGCGAGATTCGTGGCGCTCGGTACCAATGATGGCCAGACCACCCGACTCGCGCGAAGTTTCCTTCAGCTTGATGTCAGTACCCCGACCAGCCATGTTGGTAGCAATGGTTACGGTGCCGGGGTAGCCGGCGTTGGCCACGATTTCGGCTTCACGCTGGTTTTGCTTGGCGTTCAGGACTTGGTGTTGGATGCCGCGCAGCTTCAGCATGCGGCTCACCAGCTCGGAGATTTCTACCGACGTCGTACCGACGAGTACTGGCCGACCGGCTTGCACCAGCGTCTGGATTTCTTCGGCAACGGCGTTGTATTTCTCACGCACCGTCTTGTATACCTTATCGTGCTCGTCTTTGCGGGAAATGCTTCTGTTTGTGGGAATTACCACCACGTCCAGCTTGTAGATTTCCCAGAACTCGCCCGCCTCGGTTTCGGCCGTACCGGTCATGCCGGACAGCTTGTGGTACATGCGGAAGTAGTTTTGCAGCGTTACGGTAGCGTAGGTTTGCGTGGCGTCTTCGACGCGCACGTTTTCCTTGGCTTCGATGGCTTGGTGCAAACCGTCGGAATACCGCCGGCCTTCCATTACACGGCCCGTTTGCTCGTCCACGATCTTCACCTTGCCGTCGTCGGTCAGGATGTATTGGTCGTCGCGTTCAAACAGCGTATACGCTTTCAGGAGTTGGTTTACGGTGTGCACCCGCTCCGACTTTTCCTGGTATTCCTGCATCAGATGTTCTTTCTGATGCAGCTTATCTTCGTTACCTAACGTCTTGCTATTTTCGATGTTAGCGATTTCAGCGCCAATATCGGGCATGATGAACAGGTGCGGATCTTCGCCCTGCGCCGTGATCAGGTCAATGCCTTTTTCGGTAAGCTCGATTTGGTTGTTCTTCTCGTCGATGGTGAAGTACAACGGCATATCGGCTTCGGGCATCTGCCGCGAGTTATCCTGCAAATAATAGTTCTCCGTCTTCTGCAGAATGGCACGCATCCCTGTTTCCGACAGGAATTTGATCAGTGGCTTGCTCTTGGGCAAACCCCGATAAGCACGGAACAGCATCAAGCCGCCTTCGCCTTCTTTCGGACCATCTTTGCCCTCTTTGATGAGCTTACGCGCTTGCACCAAGTAGTCCTGCACCAGCTTTTTCTGGGCATCGACCAGCATCTGGATGCGGGGCTTCAGCTGATAAAACTCGTGGATGTCGCCGCGCGGTACCGGGCCGGAAATGATCAACGGCGTCCGGGCATCGTCGATGAGCACGGAGTCCACTTCGTCGACCATGGCGTAGTGGTGCTTGCGCTGCACCAACTCTTCGGGGTCGCGCGCCATGTTGTCGCGCAGGTAGTCGAAGCCGAACTCGTTGTTGGTGCCGTAGGTGATATCGGCCAAGTAGGCCTTGCGCCGAGCATCCGTGTTGGGCTGGTGCTTGTCGATGCAATCGACGCTGATGCCGTGAAACTCGAACAACGGAGCATTCCACTCCGAGTCACGCTTGGCCAAGTAATCGTTGACGGTTACTACGTGTACACCGCGCCGCGATAAAGCGTTGAGGAAGGCAGGCAACGTCGATACCAACGTTTTGCCCTCACCCGTGGCCATCTCCGCAATTTTGCCTTGGTGGAGCACAACGCCGCCAATTAGCTGCACGTCGTAATGCACCATGTCCCAAGTGATTTCGGCACCGCCGGCGATCCACTTGTTGGCCCAAATAGCTTTGTCGCCTTCGATGCGAACGTTGGGCTTGGTGGCAGCATACGCACGGTCGTAGTCCGTAGCCGTCACGACCAACTGGCCGTTCTCTTTGTAGCGACGAGCCGTTTCTTTCACGATTGCAAAAGACACCGGCAGCACTTCCAGCAGCACAACTTCGAGATCTTTGTTGCGCTGCTTTTCAAGCTCGTCGATCTGATCGAAAATCTTCTCTTTCTGCGTTACATCCAGATTCGGCTGATCGGTGATCTGCTGGTGCAGGCTCGCAATCTGGTCGTCGATGCCTTTCAAATGGGCATCAATCCGGCCACGTACTTCCTCTGTGCGCTGGCGCAACTCATCATCGGAGAGTTGTGCCAGTTTGGCATATTCGGCGTTTATGAGCGCCACGTACGGGATAATCTCCTTCAAGTCCCGCTCCGATTTGGAGCCGAAGATCTTGGCGACGGTCTTCCCTAGAAAATCAAACATGCTGGTCTTTCTTAATTGAAACGCCGGGGCGCACCTCAAATTTACGGCGTTTTTCGGGAAACTCCCGGCCATATCGACGCCCCGGCCCCCGAAACGACGAAACCCTGCTACCTCAAAGAGTGTGCAGGGTTTCGCAAATAAGACCTATTGACAGGTCAGCGGAGAAGTTGGAGCCAGAATGAACAAGCTCTCACGGCTAATTTTTTTTCTGTCGTTCCAAGCCGTAACGCCTTTTGTCGGATGTTGGCCCGAAGGCGTTACCATTTAGCAAGCAGAGCACAAGCCTAAAACAAGCACCTAACATAACCATCAGTAATACTGATAGTTATGCTTGACAACTATTCTTTGGCCGGATCGCGCGGCACGAGTTTCTCCATGATGGAAGTAGAACCCGTAATCGACGGTTTTTCGGCGGCCTTCTCCACTTTGTCGGTCAGTTTTTTGTACAAAGTCAGGGCTTGCGCCACCACTTGGTCCATGTTGTAATACTTGTAGGTAGCCAAACGGCCTACAAAATGAACGTTGGGGGTGGAATCCGCCAGCTTTTTGTACTTATTGTAGAGCTCCGCGTTTTCGGGCTGCGGCACTGGGTAGTACGGATCGCCTTCGGCTTTGGGATATTCGTACACGATGCTGGTTTTGGGATGTTGCTGGCCAGTCAGGGCTTTAAACTCCGTGATGCGAGTGTACAAATGCTCGTTGGGGTAGTTGACTACCGGGGCCGGCAGAAACTGCTCTGTATTAAGCGTTTCGTGCTTAAACTCGAGCGAGCGGTACGGCAGCTTGCCAAATTTGAAATCGAAATACTCGTCAACCGGACCCGTGAAGATCATTTCCTTGAACGGAATGAAATCCATGATGTCGTGGTAATCGGTATTGAGCATGATGCTGATGTTGGGATGGTCCAGCATGCGCTCAAACATACGCGTGTAGCCGTGCAGCGGCATGGCTTGGTAGGTATCGGTGAAGTAGCGACCGTCGCGGTTGGTGCGGGTAGGCACGCGCGAGGTCACCGACTTATCCAGCTCCGACGGGTCAAGGCCCCACTGCTTGCGCGTGTAGTTGCGGAAGAATTTCTCGTACAGTTCGCGGCCTACTTTGCTTACTACCACATCCTCCGACGTTTTGATAACCGGAATTTCTTCGGCCAACGACTCCAGAAACTGCTCTACCTCAAAGCTGTTTAGGCTCAGACCGTAGAGTTTGTTGATGGTATCCAGGTTAATAGGAATGGGCAAATATTGGCCGTCGACGGATGCCAGTACGCGGTGCTCGTAAGGGCGCCAGTCGGTAAAATTGGAGAGGTATTCGAATACGTCTTTGGAGTTGGTGTGGAAAATATGCGGACCGTACTTATGTACGAGCACGCCTTCCTCGTTGTAATGGTCGTAGGCGTTGCCAGCGATGTGGTTACGCTTGTCCACAATGAGGACTTTCTTATTAGAGCGGGTGGCCAAACGCTCGGCCAGTACGCTGCCGGCAAACCCGGCTCCGACGATGAGATAATCAAACATAGCTAAGCCTGTCTTGGTAGTGAGAAAAGAGCGATCCGAACGGATATGTTAAGCCTGGTCCGCACCGGCTCCGTTCAGGCCGCTGGGGTTGGAATTCAACTTCTTCTGCATCAAGTCCACCATTCCCTGCCACGTCAGATCCCATGAAATGGTATCCAAGTAGACGTCGGTGCGACTACGCCAGTCGGCATCGTGGCGCTGCTCCAGGGCCTTTTCGATGGCCTTGCCAAACTCCTCGGCGGTTGCCGCTATCTGCACCAAATTCAGGTCGCCGTAGGGCCGCACTACGTCCCGAATGGGTGTGCTCACTACGGGCTTGCCGGCTGCCAGATACTCCGGCGTCTTGGTGGGCGAGATAAACTTAGTGCTCTCGTTATCAGCGAATAGCAACGTTGCTACATCCCAACCCCGTAAGTACGAAGGCAGTTCCTTATAATCCTTGCCACCCAGATAATGGATGTTGGTGAAACTGGGCAAAGTAGCCGGATCAATCTTAACGACAGGGCCAATTACCACAAACTGCCACTCGGGGTGCGCCTCGGCTAGCTGGCCAAGTAACTCAATATCAAGGCGTTCGTCGACTACTCCAAAGAATCCCACGCGCGGGCTTGGGATGGAAGCCTGATCAGCGGGCTCGGCGATTTCGGTGCGCGCTAAGCCAAAATGATCTTTGTCGATGCTGCTCGGAAAAGCGTGCGCATCGTTGTGCTGCTTGCTTTTGGCTTCGTACAAGCTCTGGCCTCCCGTAAACACGAGATCGGCACGTTCAAACAACTCTTGCTCCAGTTCGCGTAGCTTGGGCGGGGCAAACTTGAAGTTTGCCAACTCATCCATGCAATCATAGATGGTCACCGCCGCCTGCAAATGCCGCGATTTGGGCAATGCCATGGGCGTATAGTACCATGCTACGAACTGGTCAATTTTATTCTCGGCAAAATACCGCGACAGCAATTTGGCCTGCAACTGGTTGGCGTCGTCTTCCGACAAGCCTGCCGGCAAATGGGCCACCACTACTTTCAGATCGTGCTGACGGTCTTTGACTTCGATGTGGGCGAAATCAGGTGCCGTCTGGTCGTGGTGGATAAAGGGCTCTTCAACGTAAAATACGCGGCCTTGCTGTGCAAAGCGGGATAATAAGTGCTGTGGACGCTGCCACACGAAGTCCCAATGCAAGTGTGCGAAACACACCAAATCGGGCAGGTTATGAATAGGTGCTGCGGTAGTAGAATCGGTCGTAGTAGAGAGTAGGTCTTTGGCTGTAGTGCTGGAGGAGGTACGCGGTGGTGCCTCCGCCGAGTTGGAGAGCGGCATATCAAAGAAGGTAGAAAGTAAGGTCTGAACCGGAAAACACCCGTTTAGGCAGGCTTCCGGTTCCGCAGCGCTTATTGTATACGCAGGTTGCCCTGAAAAGGATACTGAGCGCCTCAGATCACGACATGCAGCGCATACTCAGCAGGTCGAAACCAAGCTAAAATAAGAGATAAATGCCTCTTTTCCAAAAACTTGCTATTAGGCGCTCAACTCACAGCAAGCACTGGAATTCAATGGCATCGTCCCAGCCGGAGGCCGTGCGCAGCCATTGGCGGCGCGTACCGACCCGCCGAAACCCCGCCCCCCGAAAAAGCCGGGCGCTGGCTTCGTTACGGCTTGCTACTGTGCAGTAGAGCTGGTGCAAACGCAGGTGGTCGCGGCCGTACTGTAGCAGAAGTGCCAGCGCAGCGTGGGCGTAGCCGCGTCGTTGCTCGCTCGCCAGCACGGTGATGCCCACGCCTGCTCGCTGGTGCAGCGGCTCGTAGTTAAATAAGTCGATGGTGCCGACCGGGTGCCCGTCGTAGCTGGCGCAAATAACTAGGCGCAGTTGCCGCACTTCCTGCAAATCGGCCCCGGCATGATCCAGATATTGCCGAAGCGTGTAGCGCGAAATGGGCGCCATCGTATCCGACACCCCCCAGATGGCGGGGTCATTCTCCAGCGCATACAAAAACTCCAGATCGGTGTCTTCGAGCGCTCTGAGCAGAATGGTGTCGGATTGAAGCAAATTTTAAAGTAATTAACAACGATTCTATTTCATAAACAATTGATTATCAAATATTTATGAAATAGGATAAACAGCTTACAACTCAATATTTCCTTCGAAGACTTTGGTAGCCGGGCCGCTCAGATACACTTGGGTGAAAGAGCCATCGGGGCGTACCTGAAAAGACACCTGCAAGTCACCGCCGGGCGTGCGCAACTGCACGGGGCTGGCCGCGCCACGGCGCGAGGCCGCCAGTGCCACGGCCGTGACGCCGGTGCCGCACGACAGTGTTTCGTCTTCTACTCCGCGCTCGTAGGTGCGTACCTGCCAAGGCTGTCCGGCCACGAGCGGCATCTCGACGAAATTGACGTTGGTGCCTTTTTCGCGAAAGCGCTCGCTGTAGCGCACGGCACGGCCTTCGGCAAACACGTTGAGCTCGGCCAATCGGCTCGACGGCAGAAAGCGCACCAAGTGCGGCGAGCCCGTGTCGAGGAAGATGTCGTCCTTTTCGATCTCTTGCTGGCCCGCCACGTCCTGCATCCGCAGGTGCACGGTGCCGTCGGCTTCGATATGGGCTTCGTGGGGACCATCGGCGGCCAGAAACTTGGTCTCCGCCTGAATTGCCCCCAGCTGATGCGCAAACGCTACGGTGCACCGCCCGCCGTTGCCGCACATTGAGCCTAAATAGCCATCGGCGTTGAAATACACCATCTCGAAGTCGAAATCGGCGTGCTTGTGCAGCAGAATCAGGCCGTCGGCGCCGATGCCGCGGCGGCGGTCGCAGAGAAAGCGCACCAACGCGTGATTTGTAGCATCGAACTGGTGCGCGCGATCGTCGATCATGACGAAATCGTTGCCGGTGCCTTGGTATTTGTGAAAAGGAAGCCTCATGGAAGTAACGAAAGCACAAAGGTACACCGCGCCGCCGCTTTTGCGGCGGCCAGCCAATTAGGTAAACGCTTTTTTGAGCAGCGAAATTTGTCCGACGTGGTAAAGGTTGTGCTGCACAACCCCATGAATTAGAACGTAATACGATGGACCCTGCGGCCGATCCCAGTCGGAAGCGAACTGACGGTTCAGGTCGTTGTCGTAGAGGCCGGCTACCGTGCCGGTTAGCTCGCGGTGGGCTTCTTGCAGGTGTTCGAGCGTCAGTTGCCAAGCAGCATCGTCGGCCGGGTTTGGTACCGGCGGCCAGTTTTCGGAAGCGGGCAAATCGATCTTCTCATTTTGAGCAATGCGGCGCTCCACCGTCCGGACCCAAGCCGTAACGTGCAGCACAATTTCCCAAATGCTGTGCGCCTGAGGAATGGGCCGGGCGGCAGCCTGCTCAGCATTAATATGGGCGAGCGTATCCATCAGTGAAGGCCCCGACCACGCTTCGCCATCGAAGGCGCGCCGGAGCTGATCGAGCATGCGGGTAATCTCTATCTCGTGCATAAACAATTGGTTATATGACGCTTACTACCTTGCCCTAAGCAGGCGCACCGCGTTCAGCTTCAATGTCCTACCTTTGGCGGCCCGCCCGGCGGCGGTTTTTCTGAAAGTTATGTATTCCTTCCTGACCACCGGAAACTGGCCCGATTACGAGTTGTTGGATGCCGGCAATTTTGAAAAGCTCGAACGTTTTGGTCGCTACATCCTGGCGCGGCCCGAGCCTCAAGCCATTTGGGACCCGCACCTGCCCGCCAGCGAATGGCAGCGCGCCCACGCCACCTTCACGCGCGAAAAAGGCAGCCAAGAGCGCGGCCAATGGAAGCTGAAGCCCGGCATGCCCGAGCAATGGATCATCAACTACGACCAAGCCGGCCTGCGCCTGCGCTTCCGGCTGGGGCTGTCGTCGTTTAAGCACGTCGGGCTGTTTCCGGAACAAGACCCCAACTGGCAGTTTATTTATGAGCAAACCAAACGACGCCAAGCCACCGCCCCGCGCGTGCTAAACATGTTTGCCTATACGGGCGCCGCCACGCTGGCGGCCCGAGCCGCCGGCGCCGACGTAACGCACCTCGACTCGGTGAAGCAAGTCAACTTCTGGGCCCGCGACAACATGGAAGCCAGCAACCTCGACGGCGTGCGTTGGCTCGTGGAAGACGCCATGAAATACGTGCGGCGCGAAGTAAAGCGCGGCAGCAAATACCAAGGCCTCATCCTCGATCCGCCCGCTTACGGCCGCGGCCCCAACGGCGAGAAATGGCAGTTGGAAGATGAGCTAAACGAAATGCTCAAACTCTGCAAAGAGCTGCTTGACCCCGAGGATCATTTCTTTCTGATCAACCTGTATTCGCTTGGTTTCTCGGCGCTGATCCTGGAAAACCTCGTTTCCGAAATCTTCCCTCAAAGCCAAGGCCAGCGCGAAATCGGCGAAATATACCTGCACGACCAAGGGCAGCGCAAGTTGCCGCTGGGCACCTTCTGCCGGTTCAGCACGGGCGGGTAGCGCCGCTCAGCAACTTTTGACCGGACGTAACGGGCTTATAATCAATGTATTGATTATAAGCCCGTTACGTTGCCCGCAGCCAACACTTGTTAAGCTTCATATCCTTTCCATATTGTAGGTTCTTATCTACTGCCACAAGCCCCGCCTCCCAGCTATGACGACGAAACATAAACGCCTCGCCCTCATCGACATGGGTACCAATACGTTCCACCTGCTGATTGTGGAGCTGCCGGAAGCCCGGCACACCGAGCCGGCGGTGCTGCTGCGTACCAAAATTGGGGTAAAGCTGGGCGAAGGCGGCATCAGCCGGGGCGAGATCGCGCCGGAAGCCTACACGCGGGCGCTGCACACGCTGGCGGCTTTTCAGGAGGAAATCGAGCTGCATCAGGCAACGGAAGTGCGCGCCACGGCCACCAGCGCCGTACGCAGCGCCAGCAACGGGCCGGAGCTGGTGAAGGATATTTTTGAGCAAACGGGCATCAAGGTCGATGTCATTCCGGGCGAGCGCGAAGCCGAATTGATCTGCCAAGGCATCCGGACGGCGGTGCCGCTGGGCCCGCAGCCCCATCTGCTCATGGACATTGGGGGCGGCAGCGTGGAGTTTATCATTGCCGACGAGGTTACCATCTTCTGGAAGCGAAGCTTTGAGATCGGGGCGCAGCGCTTGCTGGATATGTTTTTCCACCAAGATCCGCTCCTGCCCGCCGATGTACAGGCCGAACAAGAATACCTGGCCACGGTGCTGGAGCCGCTTGCGGCGGCGGTGAAGCAGTACAAGCCGGTTGGACTAGTCGGGGCGTCGGGCACCTTCGATACGCTTGGCGACTTGCAGGCGGCTCGCGCCGGCGCCGAGCGCGGCCCCAATATTCCGCCCGAAACCACCATCACAGTCGAGAGCTTTTACCTGAGCTACGAGCAACTGCTGCACAGCACCCACGAACAACGCCTAAGCATGCCCGGCATGACGCCACTGCGGGCCGACATGATTGTGGTGGCCTGCGTTCTGATCGACTACGTGCTGAAGGCTTATGGCTTTACGAGCATCCGCGCGTCGGCTTTTGCCTTGAAGGAAGGACTACTGGCTGAAATCCTGAATAAGAACAACAGTTATTGAAGATCAGCCAATTACATAAACACTTGACCATAAAGTATTTAATGTAATAAACATTTAACATTTTGCTGCGTGCTTTTTCCCTACAATACCTTATTCGCCTTCACGGAGTCTGTGTTTAAAAGCATCGGCTGCCCCGATGCCGACGCCACCCTCGCAACAGAAACCCTGCTTGCGGCCGATCTGCGGGGCATCGATTCGCATGGCGTGGCCCGGCTCATCGGCTACGTGCGGCTGTGGGAAGCGGGGCGCATCAACCCCACCCCGCGCGTAGGCGTGGTGTACGAAACGCCGAGTACGGCCGTCGTGGACGGCGATGGCGGGCTGGGCTTGGTTGTGGCACCCAAAGCCATGAACGTAGCCATCGAGAAAGCCCGGGTGGCGGGTACCGGGTGGGTTTCGGTGAAGAACTCTAACCACTTCGGTATTGCAGGCTACCACGCCATGAAAGCGCTGGCCCACGACATGATCGGAATGGCCATGACCAACGCCAGCCCGCTGGTGGCGCCCACTTACTCGCTCGATCGCTTGCTGGGTACCAACCCCATTGCGGTAGCGGTGCCGGCCGGCGATCAACCCGATTTTGTGGCCGACTTTGCCACCACTACGGCAGCCAATGGCAAGCTGGAAATGTTGCAGCGCAAGCAACTACCCGCTCCCATCGGCTGGATTCAGGACCGCGACGGCAACGTTTCGACCAACCCCAATGAGTTGAAAGACGGCGGGGCGCTGCTGCCGCTGGGCGGCGAAACCGGCTCTCACAAAGGCTATTGCTTGGGCAGCATCGTCGATATTTTCTCGGCCGTGCTGTCGGGAGCAAACTATGGGCCGTGGGTGCCGCCATTCGTAGCCTTCTTGCAGCCGCCCGCCGATCCGGTGGGGCAGGGCATTGGTCACTTCTTCGGCGCGATGCGGGTTGATGCTTTCCGCCCCGCCGCCGAGTTCAAAGCCCACATGGACAACTGGATCACCACGTTCCGCAACGCCAACGCCATCGAGGGCCATCGGGTGCTGATTCCCGGTGATCCGGAACGCGAGACGTCGCAACACCGCTTGCTCGATGGCATTCCGTTGCTGGAGCCGGTAGTGAAGGATCTGGAAACTGTAGGAAAGAAATTTGGTTTGTCGCTCTAGTCGGCATCAAACCTGCCTGCCGGATAAAGTAAAAAGCCCGGCCGCTATGTTGCGGCCGGGCTTTTTACTGGGTGTTATGTATATCTAGATCAGTTGGTTACTACCCAACACAGCCGTCATGGCCACGTCTTCGTTCAGGTATTTCGAAGAATACTCTGGGTTCGAACCGTTGAGATACAAACAGGTACCGCCGTTTACGGTATCAATAATCTGCTCATACTGGTCCATGGGCAGCGCTGGGCAGCCGAGGCTACGACCCAAGCGTCCGTACTGACGAATAAAATCTTCGCTCACGTAATCGGCGCCGTGCATGACCACCGACCGCTCTAGCGCGTTGGTATTGAATCCTTCGTCAACACCGTCCAGCTTAAGCGAACGGCCGTGCTTGCCACGATACTCGTCGCGCGTCACGTAAAAGCCCAGGCTGCTCATGTTCGACTCGTTCTCGTTTGAGAAGTTGGTCGCTACATTTTCGCCCGAGTTGTGCCCGTGGGCAACCAGCGTATGGAAGAGCACTTGCTTTTGGGCAAGGTCCAGCACCCACAGACGCTTTTCGGTGGAAGGCAGCTCAAAGTCAACGACTGTCAGCAACTGCTTGTCACCCAGCTTGTTATCCTGCTTCAGGTTGAGGTAGCCAGTCACGGCTTTTGCAAACACCTCGTACCGTAAGCCTTGGGCTTCTACATTGAGGTTGCGGTAAAGATCGTGCATGCGCTGGTCGAAAAACGACTCCTGCATTTGCTTCGCCGTCGGCATCTTCATCTCCACTCCTGTCGGATTAGCCATCGTCTTGCCCACGGGCGTCGCCAGGGGCGTTGCCATAAACAAGGAGGCTACAAAAGGCAGAAGACGCCGCATGGCTCGACGGGCACGGCGCTTGAGGCGCTGACGGTGAACTACATTTGGCTTTTCCATCTATCACGAATGTTTCAAGGCGTAAGAAAATACGGTTGGCCGCGCAGACCTAAACCGCTGAACGACTATACGTAACTCAAATGTCAGATGATGCAATCCTGACGGCTGGGAAAGCATTCAACATTTACAATGTATAATTAATTCCCTGTCTGAGAGGCTGACCGCGGCCTTTCACTTTATTTTGATCCAATAATTTTTTTATTTTTTCTCTCGCCTTCTCCGCAAAAAGCTTCGCTGCGCGAGCAACTTGGCTCTTACAAAATACTGATTAATAAATATTTATAGTCATTGAATATTTATAGTCATTGAATCAGGAAGAATAATTCAGTTGTTCATAATCGGGGCTCCGAAGTCGTCGGCCCCAGGCTTTTTCGGCTAAGAAAACACCCGCTCAACAGTCCAATATGCGGCAATCAGCCCGATGGCAACGGAGGCGGGCACTACCACGCGCGCTTTGTACCAAGGCTTCGCGCCCGCCCAGTAACCAACCAACAGCCAAGCCAGCACAATTACAGTGACCTGCCCCAGCTCGACGCCTATATTGAAGGAAACCAACGACTGAAAAAACAGCGCCCGCGGCAGCCCCAGTGAGGTCAGCGCGCTGGCGAAACCCATGCCGTGAATCAGACCAAAGCCAAAAACTACCGCAACTCGCCACGGATTCAGTCGGTCGGTGAAGATGTTTTCGAGGGCTACAAACAGGATAGATAAGGCAATAACCGGCTCCACGATGGCCGTGGGCGGGGTGATCAGCCCGTACAGGGCTAGCCCCAACGTGATGGAATGGGCCACGGTGAAAGCCGTAGCCTGCCAGAGCACTGGCTTGAGGCGGGGCTCCAGAAAGAAGATACTGAGTATAAACAATATATGATCGAGGCCCAAGGGCAGGATGTGCATGTAGCCGAGCTTGGTGTACGTCCAGATGATGTCGGCGCGCGAAAGCTTGCTCAGGTCTACGTCCAGTATATGTGCCGCTGCCACGTGGGGCAGCAGCATCGCTACAGCCAACGGGAAAGTTAAACGGCTCATAGCGAATGAGTTGCGAGTAAACATGATGATCCGCGCCGAAAATCAGTTAGTGGCTAACAGCTTCTTGCCTTCGTCGGCCAAGTCTATATTTAGGAAGGGGTTGATAGCCAGCGCCTTACGAATCAGGCGTTGGCCTTCGTCCGGCTGGCCACTTTTGCTTGCAATCAGCCCGGCACGACAGAGCAGCACCGGGTTTTGCGAGTTGGTTCGCAATGCCCTACGAATCAGAGCGTTGGCTTGCCCGTATTCTCCGCGCTTATAGTGTACCCAAGCCAGGGTTTCCTCGACGTCGATGTTATCGGGGCGGCGGTCGTACTCGATTTTGGCATGTTCTAGGGCCTGATCCAACTCATGAGTTTTGAGGTAGGCATACGCCAGTTCGCGGTCGGCGTAGTGGCCCATTAGCTCGTTGTTGTCAGCATCTTTGGCAGCCGCAGCCAACATCCTGATGGATTCCTGAGCCATTGCATGGGCCTTATCCGGCTCGTGGTTAAGCAGGTAGAGATCGGCCAGCTCGTCGGCGAAAGCGAAGTCCTGCACTGTAGCGCGGGCCTTGCGGAAATAGTCGATGGCAGCCGGATAGTTTTGGCGGGCCTTTTCGATGCGGCCCAGGCCGGCCAGCGCATAGGCATAGTACGGCCGTGTCATCAGCGCATGCTGGTAGCAGTCCTCGGCTTGGGGCAACTGGCCCATAGTTTCGTACAGATGGCCTAGCGCAACGCGGGCCCATTCGGTTTGTTCAAGGCCCTGATAACCGGCCTTTACGGCCATATCCATTGCTTCGATAGCGCCAGGCAGATCGCCGTAGATCTCGCGCAGATATGATACGCGCGAATACGCCCGCAAATCGGGCCGCACCTGATTCATCTTGTCGGCCATCCGGACGGCCTCCGGGTAACGCCCCAGCTCCACGTTGGCATCGCACAGCAGCCCATAGACAAAGGCGTTGTCGCGATTAATCTCGGCGGCACGTTGGGCTACCTCTAGGCCCTGCGAGAAGTGGTGCTGTGTTAGGCACAAAGAGGCTTTGCAGCACAGAGCTTCGAAGTTTTGAGGCTCTTTAGCCAGTGTTTCGTTAAGCAGCTGCATCGCGGCCATGTCGTAATACAGGTGGTCGCCCGTGATGCGAGCTTCCTGCATGTATGCCTCGGCCAGCAGCACTTTAGCCTTGATGTCGTCGGGGTTGGCGCGCAGCCTGGCCATCAGTCCTCCGATGGCGTTTTTGGTATTGAGCCATTCGCCGCCCGCGGCCAAGTCGCCGTGGCGCTCCTTTAGCATCGGTATGGGTTGGGGCCTGCGGAACACAAACAGCGCCGCCACCGCCGCTCCGAACAGCACCAATAGGCTGACAGACAGATATTTGCGAAAAATACACACGACTAGAAGCAAGCCAAAGCGGAGCCGAACCTAAGTTTCAGGTTCAGCCCCTTGTTCGCGACAAGCAATAACAACCGTTAGCGCTGGTGCACCAGCTTGACGGATTGCAGCACAGTTTTGCCGGTCGAAACCGTGGCAACATACACGCCGGCTCCCAGCTTATCGGCCCGCCAAGTGAAGTCATACGCACCCGGCTTATGCATTTTGTCTTTCATTACGGTGGCAATCAACCTACCCGTCATATCGCTGATCGTCAGCGTCAATGGCCCTTTCACGCCAACTTCGTAGTGAAATGTAGTCTGATCGGTAAAAGGGTTCGGATAGTTCTGAGCCACTCTGACCGGCGCGGGCTGCAAATTCAGGCCCGACGCAGTGCGCTGCGATGTGACTGTAGCCTGCACTTTGGTGCCAGACCACGGCGATTGCTCGTACGGAAAAGCTGTTTTGAAAAGGGTGTCGTTCTTCTCGACATTCGTCGTAAAGGCGATTTCGCTGCCCAAGCGCGCATTGTCTTCAAATGGGAACCCAATGACTGCCAGCACGATACCGCCCACGGCCTGCAACTCGATGCGCGTAACGTCGTCTTCCAGCCGGCGCCCGTTTGGAAAGCCGTCCATGTTCGGAATGAATTCTAGGTTGGGGCTATCCTTGTATGGCGACACCGTCAGGCCCAGCACCGCAGCAGCCAACAACCCTTCTGAGCTGAAAGCGGCCGAGTTGCGGGACGTAGTGGGCACGGCCATATTTAGCCGTAGCATGTCGCCACCTACACTGCCGCCCGCCAAAGGGTTGCCATCAATTAAGGGTAAGAAGTTATTAATGAATGGTTTGCCAGGTGAAAGGGGATTGCCGACCGCTTTGCCCGTAGACAGCTGATAGGGCGGCAGGTTCGGGACGCCGGTGTGAAAGATAGGCAGTAGGTCGACTGAGCGAGGCTTGCCCGTCCGCAGCAGGTATTCCCCGAAGCCACCGTCCGCTACGCGGGCGAAGGCAGTGCTTGCCGTGGCCGTGCTGCCCAAGAGGGCCGATACCCCATTCTTGGTGTTGGCAAAGTCGTAGCCAGTTGGGTTGGTAGTCGTAACCAAGGTGGCCCGCTGAATGCGCAAGGGAGCAAGGCCCGGCACAGCGGTGCCGTAATACCCAGCGCCTTCGGCTGTATACAGACCCAACTCCGGATTGGACAGGTAGTCTTCCGTAACGGGGTTCTCGTTGTAGGGGGTTTTGGCGTTCCAAGCATCCTTGGAGCCAACAGGATTGATCACCTCATTTAGCAGGGGCATGCCCAGGCGTGACACCTGCACCCAGTCGCCGGTGTGGGTTTGGGTACCATCAGCGTTGAGGGTGCGTAACGCCGGACGGCTGGCCGAAGCCCACACCCCGATAATATAGTCGCTATCCAGAATATTGGCTGCCGCTGCTCCGGTTTTGCCTGCCTTCTGCAAAGTCGAAATTGGAATCTGCATCGCGATGGTGTGGGTGTTCTTTCTGGCCAACCCATCGCGTGCGCTTCCAGCCACCCGCACACCGCCTATATCGAAGATGCTGCCTAGGTCGGTGAAGAACGGGTCGTCGACTGGGCCGCAAAACACCTTCATCGTGCCCACCGTTTGTATAGCATTGGTTATCAATGCATTATAATCAGCAGCACCTAAGCCCGCCGCGCCAGATATGGAGCGTGGACCTATGTTGGTGGGCGGCACTGGGCCCGCAGGTATCAGCGTAGTAAATGAGGCCCCACCGTTCAGGCTTTGCTCCAGCTTGTAGGTTGCTTTGAGGTTTTGCTTGCCCAGCCGGATGTTGAAGAACGTACTGGGGTCTTCGTTGGTGCGAGTGAAGGTGAAGCGGTAGGTGATATCGTCCTTGTTTACATCGCTGCTCTTGCCATTTTTGATGTGAATCTCGTAGCGCACGTTCTCGCCGAAGTTGTTGAAGTTAGGACCACCCTGTGGCAGCTCCAGCGGAATGTAGTTGGCGATGATGTTGATCATTTCCGCGTTGTTAGGGTCGCGGAAAGCGTACAGGTCGGTGTTGTCGGCTAACGGATCGTCGGCAATCAACGGAGCTTCGCGGTGGCTTGAAGCCTCCACGCGGGGGTGTTGTCCGCCCCAAGCCAGTGCACCCGCGATTGCTATAGCTGCGCCAAGCGACACACGAAACACTGGCAGGGTAAAGAGCTTTACCATGACAATAAAAGGGCTGAAGAAATAACGAATACAAACGCGATCAGCACATTCACCCAGCTGCCGAACGATACAGATCGGCCAGCGGTACATAGCGGCAGGTATGCGGCGACAAAAGCAGACCTAATGGCAGAGCGAAGCAGGCAAATTCAGAAGCTGAACCGGCAACCCGGTCGGCTTGTACAGGAGGCGCAACCTTGGCTTTGAGTCCCACGCGTACACAGCTGAACTCAACAGCCTATCGTGTATATTCAGAATATAATATACAATATTTTAACCTGGTTTCGATGCAAAGCGCCGGTATCCGGTCCGGCTTTTTCAGGCCCCGGCTTTTCTTCGTTACTTTTGCGCTCTCGGAGCGGTTTGGCAGTATCAGCTGTTCTATTACTGTCTCATCCATGCGGCGCCCCTGCGGCGCGGCTAGTACTCTGTTATGGCTAAAGTCGCAATCAACCTCTCTACCGGGAGCATTCAGCAGGAAGAAATCATTGTGGGCATCGACTTGGGCACCACCAACAGCCTGGTCGCTTACATCCATCCGGATGGCCGGTACCCAGTCGCGATCAACGATCAGGGCCGGGGCACGATCGTGCCTTCCGTGGTGTACTTCTCGCCCGACGGCAGCGAGCCCCTTGTAGGCAACGACGCCAAAGAATACCTCCTGACCGATCCGCACAACACCATTTACTCGGTGAAGCGCCTGCTGGGCAAATCCTACAAGGACTTGGGCACGCACGCCGAGCAGTTTGGCTATAAGATCATCGACGACAACACGGAAGGCTTGGTCAAAATCCGGGTTGGCGACCGCTTCTACTCCCCTATTGAGCTTTCAGCAGAAATCCTGAAGGAACTGCGGACCCGGGCCGAGCATGCGCTCAAAACACCCGTCAACCGCGCCGTAATTACGGTGCCGGCGTATTTCAACGATTCGCAGCGCCAAGCTACCCGCGACGCCGGCCGGCTGGCGGGCCTTGAAGTGCTCCGCATCGTTAACGAACCCACTGCCGCCGCGCTGGCCTATGGCATCGGCCTTAGTCCGGATGAAGAGAAAACCGTGGCGGTATACGACCTCGGCGGCGGCACTTTCGACATCAGTATTCTGCGCATTCAGCAGGGGATTTTTGAAGTCCTCAGTACAAACGGCGACACGTTTCTGGGTGGCGACGACCTCGACCGAGCCATAATTGACTACTGGACAAGCGATTATGGATTAGCCACTGCTCTCCACGATAATCAGGCTGGTCAGCAACAGCTTCGCTTGCTGGCTGAGCAAGCCAAGCGGCACTTAAGCGAGCACGACGATTTTCTGGCGGTATTCAACGGCAATGAGCTTCCGCTCACAAAGGAGAAGTTTAACGCCCTGATTCAGCCCTTGGTCGATCGCACCATTGCTTCGTGCCGCCAAGCGCTGGCCGATGCTAAGCTCACCGCCCAAGACCTGGATGCTGTGCTGTTAGTAGGCGGTTCTACTCGCGTGCCGCTTGTGTACGACAGCGTTTCGGCATTCTTTCAACAACCCGCTAACAACTCCCTCAACCCCGACGAAGTAGTGGCCCTGGGAGCGGCTATTCAGGCCGACATTTTGGCGGGCAATCGCCGCGACGTCCTCCTTTTGGACGTAACGCCGCTCACGCTCGGCATCGAAACCATGGGGGGCCTAATGGACCCTATCATCCCGCGTAATTCCAAGATTCCTACCAAAGCCGGGCGCCAATACACGACGAGCGTCGACGGACAAGTCAATCTGAAAATCTCGGTTTATCAGGGCGAACGGGATTTGGTAAAAGAGAACCGCAAGCTGGCCGAGTTTGATCTGCGCGGCATTCCGGCCATGCCGGCGGGCTTGCCCAAAGTAGACGTGAACTTCATTCTCAATGCCGACGGCATTCTGAAAGTTGAAGCGATCGAATTGCGCTCTAATACGCGGCAGGCCGTTGAAATCAAGCCCCAATACGGCCTCACCGACGAGCAAGTAGAGCAGATGCTCATGGATTCGCTGATACACGCCAAGGAAGACGTAGCAGCCCGCATGGTAGTGGAGGCCCGCACCGTAGCCGAGCAGATGGTGTATCAGGTGGAGCGCTTTGTCGATAAGAATTCTCAGTACCTCACCGAAGACGAAATCACCCAGACTGCGGCTTACTCGCAAAACTTAAAGGATGCCCTCGCGACCAACGACAAGGATACCATCTTGAAAGCTGTCGATGAGCTTGAGGAACTCACTCGCCCCTTTGCCGAGCGCGTGATGAATATTTCCATCAAGCAAGCTATGGCCGGCAAGAAAATCGAGTAGGTGCTTTTGATTTGATAGCAAGCGCAAGCCCCGTGTATAAGTGATTGACAATCAGATACTTATACACGGGGCTTGCGCTTGCAGCCTACTTGCTTGTTGTCTGTAATGCGGGAATCATGCCGAAGCTAAGCACGCGCGTAGCGGTCGAATCGCGGAACGTTACGTCGAGCTGTACTTTGGGCACGGAATTCAGCGTATCGTTTTTGAACAGGAAGGAGTAGAAAAAGCGTGCGTTGCCGCTGTCTTCGATCCGTACGCCCAGCTTATAGAGATCAATGGGTTGTCCGTAGCGACGTCCCTGTTCGTGCAAAGGTAAAGCCGCCGACCGAAACTGCGCTGGAGATACCGCTGCAACCACTTCTGGTGCGAGCAAGGCATACGCCTTGGGATAATCCCCGCGCAAAATGGCCATCAGAAACTGCCGAGCCACCTGCACTTGCGAGGGCTGCGAAGCCGCAACAGGCAATACTAGCAAAATACAGAGCAAGGCCGTGAGCATTAGACCTTTGTGGCGTTTGCGTAATACTCCGCGGGGCGTGTGTGACGTCGTAGTCATTGGCAGTCTGTATCAAAAACAAAGCCACGGACGGCTGTCCGTGGCTTTCGTAATTATGGTGAGTAAGCCGTTATTCGGCTTCTTTCGGCACTAAGACGAATACATCTTCGCCAGGCCGTTTCATGATATATTTCTCGCGGGCAAATTTTTCGAGGAGTTCCGGACTGCTCAGCAGTTCGGCGCGGTCCTTTTTTACCTTCTCAATTTCTTGCAGGTAATATTCTTTCTGTCCTTGCAGCTCGTGCCACTTGTCGTACATGTCGTACTGCTTCACGAAGTCGTTGGCATCGAACACAAACATCCACAACAGGAAACCAGCTCCGGTCAGGAAGTAGAAACTGCGCAGAAAGCGGGGAATACGATCAAAGACATCAACTGCTCGCATAATGCCAAAGATAGCAAAAGGGCCGGCCCTGCGTAGCAGAGTCGGCCCTTTTTCATAGTGCAGGCAACTATTGCCTACATTTTCTTGCCAGGAAAGTAAGCTACCTCGCCCAGCTCTTCTTCGATGCGAAGAAGCTGGTTGTACTTAGCCATACGGTCGGAGCGCGATGCGGAGCCCGTCTTAATCTGGCCCGTATTCAAAGCCACTGCCAAGTCAGCAATGGTATTGTCCTCCGTTTCGCCCGAGCGGTGCGACATGATGCTCTTGTACCCATTGCGACGGCCTAGGTTAACGGCGTCGATGGTTTCGGTCAGCGTACCGATCTGGTTTACTTTGATTAGGATGGCATTGGCAATCTTCTCGTCGATGCCACGCTGCAAGCGGGTTACGTTCGTCACAAACAGGTCATCGCCTACCAGCTGTACCTTCGAGCCAATGCTATCGGTGAGTTGTTTCCAACCGCTCCAGTCGTCTTCGTCCATGCCATCCTCAATGCTGATGATGGGGTATTTATTGGCCCAGTCCTGCCAGAAAGAAGCCATTTCCGAAGAAGTCAGCTTGTCACCAGTGCTCTTTTTGAAGTGGTAATGGCCGTTTTCATAGAACTCTGATGTGGCAGCATCCATAGCGATCATCACATCATCGCCCGGCTTGTACCCAGCCGTTTCGATAGCCTGCAATACCACCTTAATAGCTTCCTCGTTCGACTTGATGTTGGGGGCAAAGCCACCTTCGTCACCTACGTTGGTGCTAAGTCCTTGCTTCTTGAGAACGTTTTTAAGGTGGTGAAAAATTTCCGTACCCCAACGCAAAGCTTCTGAAAAAGAAGGTGCCCCTACGGGCATAATCATGAATTCCTGGAAATCAATGGAGTTATCGGCATGAGAACCACCGTTGAGAATGTTCATCATCGGTACTGGCATAGTAGTAGCACCTACACCGCCCACGTAACGATACAAAGGCATACCCGCTTCCTGAGCTGCCGCACGAGCTATCGCCAACGAAGCTCCCAGAATAGCATTGGCCCCGAGGTTAGCCTTATTGGGAGTACCATCCAACTCCAGCATTATCTTATCGAGCAGTCCTTGCTCAAATACCGAAAACCCAACGAGTTCCTCGGCGATTTTACTGTTCACATTCTCTACGGCGTTGAGAACGCCCTTACCCATGAATTTCGACTTGTCGTCATCCCGCAACTCAACGGCTTCGTGTTTGCCAGTAGAAGCGCCTGATGGCACTGCTGCACGCCCTACTACGCCATTTTCAGTGGTTACATCCACTTCCACAGTAGGGTTACCGCGTGAATCAAAAATTTGACGGGCATGAATGGCTGAGATAATGCTCATGTTGAGAAAGAATGAGGTGAAAGATGAAGGTTATAGTTCAGACAGCATTGGTTTCTTGCTACGTAGAAACTGCCGTTTCGAGGGCAGTAAGGTACTCATTTCCGATTTGCCGCCCTTTGTATAACGCAAAATCGCAGTTCAAGAAATGGTAGAAACAAAAAGGACGTGCTGTGAGGCACGTCCTTTTTGTTTGAATGTGATTATGTAGACTAAGAAGCAGCTTCTTCGTCGGCAGCCTTCGCTTCATCACGAGTTTCCTCATTATGCAAAGTGGTGGTAGCTGTATCTTCTGGAGCAGAAGTTTCAACCACAGCAGCAGGAGCTACTGCTTCACCAGCTGGAGCAGCTTCGGTGGTAGCCGAGGCCTTCTTACGACCGCGTGAACGGCGAGTTGTAGCCTTAGCTTCGCTCGCAGTTTTTGCTTCCAACATCGTTTCGTTGTAATCAACCAACTCAATGATGCACATCTCGGCGTTGTCGCCAAGACGATTCTCGCTTAGCTTCAAAATACGAGTATAGCCACCCGGGCGATTAGCAATTTTAGCTGCTACGTTACCAAACAGCTCTTTTATCGATTCTTTGTTCTGAAGAGTCGAGAATACTAAACGACGCGAATGGGTGGTGTCGTTTTTCGATTTGGTAAGCAGGGGCTCTACAAACTTGCGCAGAGCTTTAGCTTTTGCTACTGTCGTTGAAATACGCTTGTGCAGAATCAACGAAGAAGCCATGTTCGACAGCATGGCGTTGCGGTGTGCAGCGGTGCGGCCTAAGTGATTAATTGTTTTACCGTGTCTCATGGTGTTGTACTAAATGTAAAATGTATGCTTGCATGTTGCGACCACGGCGGATGACAAAAAGGTTGTCATCACATTAGAACCGCAACATCTTGGGCATAACGATTAAGAAATGCTTAAAAACAAAGTGCTGATTATCAGTTGGTTACCACAGTTTAACTGTAGCAATCAACTGATAATCAGCACACAATACTAATCTTCTTCGAGCTTGTATTTGCCCAAATCCATTCCGAAGGTTAAGCCCTTTTCTTCCACTAGATTTTCTAGTTCAGTCAAAGACTTCTTACCAAAGTTACGGAACTTCATCATGTCGCTCATATCCAACTGTACCAAGTCCCCAAGGGTCTTGATATCCGCAGCTTTGAGGCAGTTGTAAGCACGTACTGACAAATCCATATCCGCAAGAGGCGTCTTTAGGACTTTGCGCATATGTAGCGTCTCCTCATCTACGGTCTCCTCCTCTTCAGCCTTGGCTGTTTCAAAGGTCATCGTGTTGTCCGAAAACAACATGAAGTGTTGGATCAGGATGTTAGCAGCGCCTTTTAGTGCTTCTTCAGGATGAATTGAACCATCCGTCTGAATTTCAATCAGCAGCTTTTCGTAGTCAGTTTTCTGTTCTACCCGAGTATTTTCAATGCTGTACTTCACATTCTTTATAGGCGTGAAGATGGCGTCAATTGCAATCTGGCCGAAAACCTGATCAGCAGGCTTATTTTCTTCCGCAGGTACGTAACCACGACCCTTCTGAAGAGTAAACTCAAATTCCAGTTCGATGCTAGGATCTACATTGCAGATTACCAATTCTGGGTTCAAAACCTGAAACCCGTTGGTAAACTTATCGATATCACCGGCTGTGAATGTTTCCTGACCTTTAACGCGAACCGTGATCTTATCTTCGATAGCATCGCTTACTTTCTTGAAGCGAACCATCTTCAGGTTCAGAATGATTTCGGACATATCCTCGATCACCCCTTCGATGGTCGAAAATTCGTGCAATACGCTAGGTGTGCGGACAGACGTAATGGCGTAGCCCTCCAGCGACGACAGCAGGATTCGGCGTAATGCATTGCCGATCGTGACGCCGTAGCCTTTCTCCAGCGGTTTAAATTCAAATGTTCCGTAGAAGTCGTCGGATTTCTCCATCACAACTTTCTCCGGCATCTGAAAAGCTAAGATTGACATAAGTGGGGCGTTAAATATTCAACAAGGAAAAAACGAAGAAAAGGCCCAATATCTATTGGGCTCGTTATTACTTCGAGTAAAGCTCTACGATGAGCTGTTCCGTGATTTTCTCAGGGATCAGTTCGCGTGAGGGAGCGTTCAAGAACTTGCCTATCATTTCCTTGCCATCCCACTCTAACCAAGAGAAAGCACGCGCATTGCGAGCGCTTAAGCTCGTAGTGATAGCTTCAAGCGACTTCGACTTCTCACGTACGCCGACTATATCGCCAGCGCGCAACTTATAAGAGGCAATGTTAACTACCTCACCGTTAACAGTGATATGCTTGTGCAATACAAGTTGACGGGCTGCACGGCGAGTAGGAGCTACGCCAAGACGATAAACCGTATTATCAAGACGTGACTCTAGCAAAGCCAGCAAGTTGTCACCTGTAATGCCAGGTAAAGTTGCTGCTTTATGGAACAGGTTTTCAAACTGTTTTTCAAGCACACCATACATGTACTTCACTTTTTGCTTCTCCATCAACTGGATAGCATACTCCGACTGCTTTTTGCGGCGGCCACGGCCATGTTGACCCGGAGGATAATTCTTTTTGTTAAGCGCTTTGCTTGGACCGAAAATCGGCTCTGCGAAGCGACGAGCGATTTTGGTTTTTGGACCGGTATAACGTGCCATTTCAGGGATATTGAGTTTTGAAGGGGTTGAACTAGACGTGTCGGGCCTCTTGGATGTAACATACAATTTAATGTAAGCCACATCAGAAACCCGACACCTTGGGCAAACCCACCTGCTCAGCAGGTAGTTCACCAGTTCATTATATCAGACGCGACGACGCTTAGGTGGGCGGCAGCCGTTGTGCGGCAACGGCGTTACGTCGCGGATGGTAGTTACCTCAATGCCCACGTTTTGAAGTGTACGGATTGCTGACTCACGGCCAGCACCTGGACCTTTTACAAAAACTTCAGCCTTCCGCATGCCCAGGTCATGGGCCACTTTCGCGCAATCTGTAGCAGCCATCTGAGCTGCATATGGGGTATTCTTTTTAGAACCCCTGAATCCCATCTTACCAGCAGAGGCCCAAGAAATTACTTGGCCATTGTTGTTGGTAATAGAGATAATAATATTGTTGAATGAAGCCTTGATGTGTACTTGACCTACTTGCTCAACTACAACAACGCGCTTTTTGGCTTTGTCTTTTCTCTTTTGTGCCATTTAGTTATCGCGAAACCACGGAAGTTGTTGGCTCCATGTTATTAACAAGAGCCGATTCCCGCTACAGTTTATTTAGTAGCCTTCTTCTTATTGGCAACGGTTTTCCGTTTGCCTTTGCGCGTACGAGAATTATTCTTAGTACGCTGGCCACGAACGGGGAGGCCTTTGCGGTGGCGCAAACCACGGTAGCAACCAATGTCCATCAAACGTTTGATGTTCAATTGTACTTCCGAACGCAAAACGCCTTCAGTCTTGTGTTCTGCAGCAATTATGCTACGGATTTCACCAGCCTCAGCTTCCGTCCAGTCTTTCACTTTCTTGTTCAGATCAACGCCAGCTTGATTCAGAATTTTCTGAGCTGCAGAACGACCGATGCCGAAAATGTAGGTTAACGCGATTTCACCGCGCTTGTTATCTGGGATGTCTACCCCTGCAATACGAGCCATGTGCTTTTTAAAAAGTCTGGTGCTACTAACCCTGACGTTGCTTATAACGTGGGTTCTTTTTGTTGATGACGTAAAGCTTGCCTTTGCGGCGAATTACTTTACAGTCAACGCTGCGCTTCTTTACGGACGCTTTGACTTTCATGTCGTCGGGTTATTTGTAACGATAAACAATTCGGCCTTTTGACAAGTCATAGGGCGACATTTCTAGCTTCACCTTGTCCCCCGGCAGGATTTTGATATAATGCATTCGCATCTTGCCTGAAATGTGAGCAACGACTTGGTGTCCATTTTCCAGTTCAACACGAAACATCGCATTAGAAAGGGCTTCTAGAATCGTACCGTCCTGCTCAATGGAGGATTGTTTTGCCATATGGCTACTGTAAGGCTTTTTCTATGTATTCGAAAGACGTCAGAATTTCAGCTTTGTCTTTACGTACTACTACTGTATGTTCAAAGTGAGCTGAAGGCTTGTTGTCCTTAGTACGAATGGTCCAACCGTCTTTCTCTTGAACAACATTTTTAGTCCCTAGATTCACCATTGGCTCAATTGCAATCACAAGTCCTGTTTGCAACTTAAGTCCTGAACCACGTTTACCATAGTTCGGAACCTCAGGACGTTCATGAAGCTTCTCACCAATTCCATGGCCGACTAACTCGCGTACTACTCCATAACCTTGTTTTTCAACATGATTCTGAATTGCGAAACTTACATCGCCCATCCTATTACCTGCTACCGCTTGCTCGATACCAACGTAAAGTGATTTTTTGGTTTCCTCCAGTAACTTTAATACTTCAGGTGCCACCTCCCCTACTGGGTAAGTGTAAGCGCTATCGGAATGATAGCCGTTGTAAAAAACCCCTGCATCAACTGAAATTATATCACCGCTTTTCAAAGTATAATCACTAGGAAAACCGTGTACTACTACAGAATTAGGAGATATGCAAAGGCTAAAAGGAAAGTCATTGTAACCTTTAAAAGAAGGTTGAGCGCCGTGGTCCCGAATGAATTCTTCAGCACGCTGGTCAAGCTGTCGAGTAGTAACTCCTTCTTTTATCATGCCCGCCACTTCTCCGTGGGCTTGAGCCAGAATTTTTGCACTTACTCGAATAAGCTCTATTTCTTCTTCGGTCTTATAGACTATCATATTTAAGAAGCCATCGCAATATTTTGCGTACGGCCCTTGAGTTTACCAGACTTCATCATTCCATCGTAGTGACGCATTAGCAGGTAGCTTTCAACCTGATTTAATGTATCCAAAACTACGCCTACCATGATGATTAAAGATGTACCACCGTAAAAAGCTGAGAATGGTCTTGTTACACCTGTTAATAAAGCTAAAGCAGGGAAAATAGCAATCAAAGCAAGGGCAACAGCACCTGGTAAGGTGATACGAGTTAATATTTCGTCAATGTATTCAGAAGTATCACGGCCTGGCTTAACACCAGGTACAAAACCACCGCTACGCTTTAGATCGTCTGCAATTTGGTTAGGGTTGACACTAATTGCTGTGTAGAAATAAGTAAAGACTATAATAAGCAGACCAAATACAAGGTTATACTGCCATGAAGTGTAATCTGAAAACTTAACGCCAATATAGCTAGCAGTATCACTATCATTCTGCCATATGGAAGCTACAATAGCAGGAACAAACATCAACGATTGAGCGAAAATAATGGGCATTACCCCCGCAGCATTAACCTTCATCGGTATAAATTGCCGTTGTGCATTTAACTGTGTAGCACTACCAATCTGTTTCGCATACTGCACAGGAATTCGGCGAACCGCTTGAGTCAAGACTATAACAGCCATAACTACTAAAAACAGCACTACTAATTCAATCAAGAAGATCAAAGAACCACGCATACCTTTAGCAGCAGCTTCTCCAATAATGGCACCAGGAAGCCGCGACACTATCCCGATCATAATGATCATGGATATACCGTTACCTATGCCCTTGTCAGTGATTTTTTCGCCAAGCCACATACAAAACAGAGTCCCAGCGGTGATGATAATCATCGTTGAGAATGTGAAGAAAGGCCCAGGATTAATAATAGCTTCAGCATTGATCGTAGCTATAAAACCGATCGACTGAGCCATTACAATTGGGATGGTCAGAATACGTGTATATTGGTTGATCTTCTTACGTCCTGATTCCCCCTCTTTCTGGAGCTTTTGGAAATAAGGAACTGCTATCGTTAATAGCTGTAAAACGATAGAAGCCGAGATATAAGGCATAATGCCCAATGCAAAGATTGAAGCATGACTAAAGGCTCCTCCTAGCAAAGTATCAAGTATGCCGAATAGTCCCTGAGCGCCCTGTTTCAGCCGGGTAGGGTCTACGCCGGGTAATACAACGTAAGAACCCAGCCGATATATGGCAATGAAAAAAAGCGTATTGAGAATCCGCGCACGCAGATCCTCAATCGCAAAAATGTTCTTAATCGTTGTGATGAACTTGTTCATTGCCTTTTAGGCTTACAGCGTCACAGCTTTACCTCCTACTTTCTCAATAGCTTCAACAGCAGACTTTGAGAAAGCATGGGCATGTACTTCTAAAGCAGTAGTGATTTCACCACGACCTAAGATTTTAATTTTGGTATTTTTTGATACTAAGCCAGCTTTCACAAAATAGGCAGCATCCATAATTGTGGAAGAGCTATCTTTTTCGTTTAAATCAGCTAGTACATCAATGTTTATGCCCTTGTACTCAATACGGTTGATATTTTTGAAACCGAATTTAGGTACACGGCGCTGCAATGGCATTTGGCCGCCTTCGAATCCTGATTTCTTTGAATAACCCGAGCGAGATTTCTGTCCTTTGTGACCGCGCGTCGATGTACCACCGCGGCCTGAACCCGTACCACGGCCCAAACGCTTGTTATTGCGAACTGAGCCTTCGGCAGGTTGGAGATTACTGAGATTCATGTTGATGCGTCCTAGAGTTCAGTTACTTCTAATAGGTGCTGTACTTTAGCCACCATTCCAGCAACTTGCGGAGTATTCTCAACTTCCGTTTCGCTACCAATTTTGCCTAGGCCTAGAGCCTTGACGGTACGCTTTTGACGCTCAGGGCGGTCAATAACGCTTTTTATAAGTTTAATCTTGATCTGCGTCATCTCTACTTAGCCGTTGAAAACACGCTGAAGACTAATCCCACGTTGCTGAGCAATAGTCATCGGATCTCGCATTTTGCTTAAAGCATCGAAAGTTGCCTTGACAACATTGTGAGGGTTTGAAGATCCCTTCGATTTCGCAAGGACATCTTTAATACCAGCACTTTCAAAAACAGCCCGCATAGCTCCACCGGCAATTACGCCAGTACCAGCCGCTGCAGGTTGTACTAAAACAAAACCGCCTGAATACTTACCCTCCATAGCATGTGGAACAGTATGCTTATATAAAGGAACCTTTACAAGGTTCTTTTTTGCATCATCTATTCCTTTAGCAATAGCATCAGTAACTTCGTTGGCTTTGCCAAGACCGAATCCCACAGTGCCATTACCATCGCCAACCACAACGATTGCAGAAAAGCTAAAGCGACGACCACCTTTTACCACTTTGGCTACACGGTTGATCGCCACAACCTTTTCTTTTAGGTCTGTGTCTGTGGCGCGCACTACTTGTTTATCCCGGTTATTACCTCGGTTATCTTGCGACATACTTTTAGAAATTGAGTCCGCCTTCGCGGGCTCCTTCTGCCAATGATTTAACACGACCATGGTAGAGATAACCGGAACGGTCAAATACCACTTTCGTAATGCCTTTTTCCTGAGCACGGGAGGCAAGTTCTTTGCCTACAGCGGCAGCGAGGGCTACTCCGTTGCCCCCATCCACCGAAACGTGCTTTGAGGAAGCAGCTACCAATGTATGCCCAACAGTATCATCTATAATTTGAGCATAAATGCCCGTATTACTACGAAATACTGATAGACGTGGGCGCTCGGACGTGCCAGCCACCTTTGTGCGGATAATGCGCTGGATCCGTTTTCTTCTTGTTGCTTTATCGAAAGCCATGATGCAAAATTATTTCGAAGCCGTTTTACCAGCTTTGCGACGAATTTGCTCACCCACAAAGCGTACACCTTTGCCTTTATAAGGCTCAACTTTACGTAGTGAGCGAATCTTGGCAGCTACTTGACCTAACAATTGCTTGTCAATACTCGTCAAAGTGACTATCGGATTCTTACCTTTCTCAGTAACGGCAGTAGCAGTTACCTCCTTAGGAAGGGCCAAGAAAATATTATGAGAATATCCAAGTGACAACTCAAGTGTAGTGCCAGCCATAGAGGCTTTGTAGCCTACGCCAACAAGTTCCAATTGCTCAGTAAAGCCGTTGCTTACACCATTGACCATATTATTGATCAATGAACGGTACAAACCGTGCATGGCTTTATGACGCTTTTGTTCAGTTGGGCGTTCTACCACCAATTGACCATCATTTGCAGACACAATGATATCACGGTCCACTGGAGTAGATAAGGTACCTTTAGGGCCCTTTACTATGATTTCATTTTCCTTGCTGATCTCGACCTGAACATTGGTCGGCAAGCTAATCGGCAGTTTACCAATACGTGACATAGTTTAGTTCCTCCTCGATTAGTAAACGTAGCACAATACCTCGCCACCCACATTTTCAGCTTTCGCCTCTTTCTCTGTCATTACTCCCTTAGAAGTTGACAAGATTGCAATACCTAGTCCACTTAGGACACGAGGCATATTCTCAACGTGAGCATATTTACGTAAACCAGGAGTACTAATCCTCTCCAACTTTGTAATAGCAGGTTGCTTTGTAGCAGGGTTATACTTCAAGGCAATTTTGATTGTACCCTGAACTGAAGAATCATCAAAACGGTAACTCTGGATGTATCCTTTGTTATAGAGAACTTTCGTAATCTCCTTTTTGATGTTACTCGCCGGGATCTCTACTACCCGATGATTAGCCTTTATGGCATTACGTACCCGGGTAAGGTAATCGGCAATTGGGTCTGTATTCATTTGATCAAGAAAGAGCGACCTTTTTAGGGAGCCGCAAAGATAAGAAAATTTCGTCACCACAGAAAGAGGCGACGAAATTTTCGGTTAAGACTACTTAGCTCGACTTTTAGGGCTCGGCTAATGGTTTCTCTCGGCAACCTGCCAAGTCTTGTTACTTGTGTATAAGATACACAAGTAACTTAATAATCATCTACCAGCTTGACTTAGTCACACCTGGTATCTTACCTGCTAACGCCATTTCACGGAACGTAACACGGCTGATGCCAAACTTTCGCATGTAACCACGAGGGCGACCATTGATCTTGTCACGGTTGTGGATACGTACAGGTGAGGCGTTACGAGGCAATTTATCAAGTCCTTCATAATCGCCAGCAGCTTTTAAAGCTTTACGCTTCTCAGCATAACGAGCAACTGTGGCAATACGCTTTCTCTCTCGCGCTTTAACGGATTCCTTAGCCATTATTCTGTTTCTTGGCGTTGGTGAACGGCATACCGAATGCTTTGAGAAGCTCATAGCTTTGCTCATCATTTTCGGCGGTAGTCACGAAGGTAATATCCATACCAGAAATCGACTTGATTTTATCTATCGAAATTTCTGGAAAGATAATTTGCTCCTTAATACCTAATGTATAGTTACCACGACCATCAAAGCCTTTATCGTTAATACCTTTGAAGTCGCGCACACGTGGCAAAGCCACGGTAAGCAAACGATCCATGAATTCGTACATACGCTCACCGCGCAAAGTAACCTTTGCACCGATTGGCATCCCTTCACGAAGTTTGAAGTTAGATACCGAGCGTTTAGCAATAGTAGCAACAGCTTTTTGACCCGTTATAGTCGACAGTTCATCAACTCCGTTATCAACAAGCTTTTTATCAGCTACTGCAGCACCAATTCCTCGGTTAATACAGATTTTTGTGATACGTGGAACCTGCATGATGCTCTTAAATTGGAATTTCTCCTGCAGAGCTGGTACCACTTCCTTATTATATTTCTCTTTCAGTCGAGCCATTGTCGTAGAGCCAGTTTAGGCGTTTTTCGGATCAATTGGCTGCACATTACTCACATGAATAGGAGCTTCAATCTTGGTAATACCACCTTGTGGGTTTTTAGCACTAGGTTTATTGTGCTTAGTAACCAGATTCAAACCTTCTATGATCACGCGCTGTGTTGAGCGGTTCACCGACTTGATCACGCCGGTTTTGCCACGCTCATCACCAGCAATAACCTTTACGGTATCGCCAGTCTTAACATGCAGTTTTGCGGGCTTTTGTTCTTTAGTTTTTGTTGCCATCACTTAGAGAACTTCAGGAGCCAGCGAAACAATCTTCATGAATTGCTTTTCACGCAATTCACGGGCAACTGGCCCAAAGATCCGAGTGCCACGTGGCTCATCATTGTTATTGAGCAATACAGCAGCGTTATCATCGAAGCGAATATAAGAGCCATCTTTACGACGGATTTCTTTCTTCGTACGAACTACTACTGCTTTTGATACAGCGCCTTTTTTAGCGTTACCTGAAGGCAGAGCCGACTTGATAGCTACGACGATCTTATCGCCTACGCTGGCGTACTTTTTACCTGTACCCCCTAGGACACGAATGCAAAGTACTTCTTTAGCGCCGCTATTATCAGCGACGGTAAGACGGGATTCTTGCTGTATCATCTTATTTAGCGCGTTCTATAATCTCTACTAGTCTCCAACGCTTGCTCTTGCTTAAAGGACGAGTCGACATAATTCGTACTGTGTCCCCTTCGCCGCATTCGTTGTTCTCATCATGAGCCATGAACTTAGTGCTCTTGGTCACAAATTTACCGTAGATCGGGTGTTTCATTTTGCTTTCCACCATCACCGTAATGGACTTGTCCATTTTGGAACTGGTTACGCGCCCAATGATTTCTTTGCGCAGGTTACGCTCGGAAGCGTTAGTTACCTGCTGTTCTGCGTTGGTTGCCATCGTTTATTTAGCAGTTTGGGTTGCCTGCTCGTTTTCGCGACGGGTCAACTCAGTCTTCAGACGAGCGATGTTCTTGCGGCTATGCTTCAGGCGAACCGGGTTTTCCAAGGGAGAAATAGCATGCGCAAAACGCAGGGTTTGACCATTGGTTTGTTCGGCTTTGATTTGCTCCTTCAGCTCTTCTAGCGAAAGGGCGCGGATATCAGTGTTCTTCATCTTACTTGCTTTCTACGTAGTCGCGACGAACAACAAATTGAGTTCTCACTGGCAGCTTTTGCGCAGCAAGACGCAAAGATTCTTGCGCCACTTCCAAAGGCACACCGTCTGATTCGAACATAATGGTCCCAGGTTTTACAACAGCTACCCAATACTCAGGGGAGCCTTTACCTTTACCCATACGAACTTCGGCTGGCTTCTTTGTGATCGGTTTATCAGGGAAAATGCGAATCCATACTTGACCTTCGCGCTTCATTGCGCGGGTCATAGCGATACGGGCTGCTTCAATCTGGCGAGCTGTGATCCAAGCTTGCTCCAGCGACTTGATGGCGAATGAACCAAAGTCGATGGTGCTGCCGCGATGAGCAAGACCCGTTACGCGACCCTTTTGCATCTTCCGATACTTGGTTCTTTTCGGTTGTAACATGAGTTATCGAAAAAAAGATTCGAGAAGAAAAGGATTAGCGACGTGGCCCACGGTTCTGTCCACCAGCGCCACCACCGCGACGTTGGCCTCCAGCCTGACCACCACGGTTATCGCCACCACGATTTTCACCGCCACGATCATTACGATCGCGACGAGGACCACGATCACCGCCGCGGTCACCGCGCTCACCACGTGGGCCACGATCATTACTACGGTTGTCGTTACCTTGGTTAGCGGGCTGCTGGTTTGGCGAAAGATCAGGCTTGCCGAATATTTCGCCACGCATCACCCATACCTTTATGCCAATTTTACCATACACAGTCTGTGCCTCTGATAAAGCATAATCTATATCAGCACGCAGTGTGTGCAGAGGCGTACGGCCCTCCTTGTATTGCTCAGTACGAGCAATCTCAGCACCGCCAAGACGTCCCGATACTTGTACTTTGATGCCTTCTGCTCCAACGCGAATAGCGCCTTGAATAGCTTGTTTCATCGCCCTACGGAATGAAATACGAGCTTGCAGTTGCTGAGCGATACTTTCGCCTACTAGTTTAGCATCAAGTTCTGGACGCTTGATTTCGAAGATATTGATCTGAACGTCTTTGCTTGTAATCTGCTTAAGTTCGTCTTTGATCTTATCGACCTCAGCACCACCTTTGCCTATTACTACACCCGGACGAGCTGTATTGATAGTAATAGTGATGCGCTTTAGAGTACGCTCAATAACTATGCGGCTAATACCACCTTTCGGGATACGCGCCATAATATACTTACGGATTTTTTCGTCTTCTACCAGCTTGTCGGCAAAGTCCTTGCCACCGTACCAGTTCGAGTCCCATCCTTTAATGACACCCAAGCGGAAGCCAACCGGATTTACTTTCTGTCCCATAGTGCTTATACGGAGGCTTCTGCCTTGTTTTCAGTGGTTTTCTTCGAAGAGCTACGGCGAGTGCGTGCAGCGCCTGCTTGTGCTTCAACTGGATTTTTCTCAGCAGCTTGTTTAGCAGCAGCTTTGCTGCCCATCGGTTCTACTTTCGAATCAATAACCAGCGTCACATGATTGCTACGCTTGCGGATGCGGTGGCCGCGTCCTTGGGGAGCTGGGCGCAACCGCTTTAATTGTCTGCCTTCATCAACGAAAATCTCTTTTATATAGAGATTTGCATCTTCGATTCGCTCTTCTTCATTCTTTTGCTGCCAGTTGGCAAGAGCTGAAAGAAGAAGTTTTTCGATGCGTTCGGCACCTGAGTTAGCTTCGAATTTTAGCAAGCCTAAAGCACGAGTTACTTTCTGGCCGCGAACCAAGTTGGCTACCATACGCATCTTACGAGGCGAGGTAGGCACATTGCGGAGTTTAGCAGTAGCTTCCATCTTAGCGCTTGCCTTTATCTTTCTTGGCTACGTGACCACGGAAGTTACGAGTTGGGGCAAACTCACCGAGCTTGTGACCAACCATATTCTCCGTTACATAAACCGGGATGAACTTATTGCCGTTGTGTACAGCGAATGTGTGACCTACGAAGTCTGGTGAAATCATCGAACGGCGAGACCATGTCTTCACCACCGACTTCTTGCCAGAGTCTTCCATCACTTGAACTTTCTTCTCGAGCCGGAAGTCAATGTACGGCCCTTTTTTTAGCGAACGTGCCATTGGTTACTTCTTGCCTTTACGGTTAACGATGAGCTGCTCGGAATACTTGTTTTTGTTGCGTGTCTTCTGACCTTTAGCGAAGATACCATTGCGGCTGCGCGGGTGACCACCAGACGATTTACCTTCACCACCACCCATGGGGTGGTCAACTGGGTTCATTGCAACACCACGTACACGTGGACGACGACCCAACCAACGGTTACGTCCAGCTTTGCCGAGACGTACATTCATATGATCACCGTTTGACACAGTCCCTACTGTAGCCATGCAGGTAACTAGTACCATGCGCATTTCACCAGAAGGTAACTTTAACGTTGCGTATTTATCTTCACGTGCTACCAGCTGAGCATAAGTACCAGCCGACCGCGCCATTGCAGCACCGGCACCAGGCATCAACTCGATGTTGTGCACTATGGTACCTAGAGGCATTTCACGTAACGGAAGAGCGTTCCCTACTTCAGGAGCTGCTGCTGCACCTGATACTACAGTAGATCCAACAGCCAAACCTGCAGGCGCGATGATATATCGCTTCTCACCATCAGCATAACTCAAGAGAGCAATGCGAGCAGTACGGTTAGGATCGTACTCAATCGTCTTAACAGTAGCTGGAACACCAGCTTTATCCCGTTTAAAATCGATGATACGATACTTTTGCTTGTGGCCACCACCTATGTAGCGGTTGGACATTTTCCCCGCGTTGTTGCGGCCACCGGATTTTTCCATGGGTGCCAACAGCGACTTCTCTGGCGTCGACGTCGTAATTTCGTCGAAGGCAGGAGCGATACGGAAGCGCTGACCCGGTGATGTTGGTCTTAGTTTTTTGAGTGCCATTGATATAGCTTAAATTCGCTTTTCAGAAAGGCTTCTGTATCAATTAGATACCGTTATAGAAGTCGATTACGTCGCCTTCTTTTACAGTTACGATAGCCTTTTTGCCATGAGGGCGACGACCTGTTACGGAGCCACCTTTCGTGAACTTGGATTTGAGTTTACCATTGGTGCGAATCGTGCTAATGCCCGTTACAGTCACACCATAAATTTGCTCAATCTCCTTTTTAATCTGAACCTTGTTGGCAGTGCGCTCTACTTCAAAAGCATACTGCCCCTTTTCGTTCAGAGCCGTGGCCTTTTCGGTCACGATTGGTTTTTTCAGCGTGCTCATTACTCAGCAGTAGTATAGAGTTGTTCTAACGACTTCAACCCATCCTCTGACAACAATAAAGTGTCTGTGTTGAGCAGATCGTGCGTATTCAAGGCAATGGGCGTAGCAACTTTCACTTTCTGAATGTTGCGAGCCGATAGGATCACGTTCTTATCAGCTGTAGCCGTCACTAGCAAGGTCTTTTTACCGTTGTTCAGCTTTAAACCGGAGAGAATCGAAAGAAATTCCTTGGTCTTAGGCGCAGAGAAAGTAATATTCTCTACCAAAGCAAGTTTTCCTTCCTGTGCTAACACAGACAAAGCAGAAAGACGAGCAAGACGCTTGGTCTTTTTATTCAGCTTAAAACCGTAATCACGCGGCTCAGGACCGAACACGCGACCGCCACCAATGAAGACTGGTGACTTCATGCTGCCTGCCCGAGCGCCGCCAGTTCCTTTTTGCTTTTTAAGCTTTTTGGTTGTACCGCTAACCTCGTTACGCTGCTTCGACTTGTGCGTACCTTGGCGCTGATTAGCCAAATACTGCTTTACGTCGAGGTACATTACGTGCTCGTTAGGTTCGAGACCGAATACGGCATCTGACAAAGTAACCTTACGGCCTGTGTCTTCACCCTTGATGTTATATACTGACAGTTCCATCACGCGTTATTTTTCCAGGACCACGTAAGAATTTTTGGCACCAGGAACAGAGCCGCTTACTACGATAAGATTCTTATCAGCTACTACGCGCAAAACTTTCAGGTTTTGCACTTTCACACGGTCACCACCCATACGACCAGCCATACGCATTCCTTTGAATACGCGTGAAGGCCAAGAGCAAGCACCAATAGAACCTGGGTGGCGAAGACGGTTGTGCTGACCGTGGGTCTGGCCGCCAACCCCAGCAAAATTGTAGCGCTTTACAACACCCTGAAAGCCTTTGCCTTTCGAAGTGCCGACAACGTCAACAAATTCACCTTCCTCAAATAAGCTAGCATCGATTTGAGCACCAGCTGCATACGTAGATTCAGCATCCAAACGAAACTCTACAAGTTTTCGCTTGGGAGTTGTACCGGCTTTAGCAAAGTGTCCAGCCAAAGCCTTGGTGGTGTTCTTTGCTTTTTTTTCGCCGTAGCCGAGTTGTACAGCTGTGTAGCCGTCATTCTCAAGCGTTTTAACCTGCGTCACTACGCACGGACCCGCTTCTATGAGCGTGCAAGGAATGTTCTTCCCGTCCGGAGTGAAGAGGCTTGTCATACCGATTTTTTTACCGATGATGCCAGGCATTCTGATTGAAATTTATTAAAGACGCAAAGAAAACGCCCAAGTGGCGTTTTCAGAATGGGAGTGCAAAGCTAGGTAAAAGAGGGTTAAAAGTCTAATGTGATCTGGAAATATTTTTCTATTCTAAACATATCGCCTATTGAATAGCTGCTATCTCTGTTTCAAACACTTCAAGCTATACAAATGAACATCGCTTGCCATAGCGCTTGCTTGTAGAATAGGTATGCTTCTTTATGTAAAAAGCCCTTCTCAATTGCGGTTGTGCCTCACAGTCAAGCTGGTTTCCATGTATGGGTTTCCTCTTCCGACCTGTTGCCTTCGATAGCAAGCATAATAAATAGGATAGAGAAGGTAAGCCCTATCTGTGTTTCTAGGGTATATTCTACCAAAAAAGAAAGGGTTAGAATAGTATAATGCACTACTAATATTGGGCTGAGCTTAGACCATAATTGCACACATGGCATAAAGAAGAATACTAAAAATACAACTAATCCAACTATACCATATGCAACGAGATTATATAAAAACTGATTATGCGGCTTAATATATGATTTATGCCTAATTGCTGGAAAGTTTTTTTTATAGTACTCTGCCAACTCACTATCCATATCAGCCTTGCCGATCCCAAACCATGGGTGTTCTTTAATAATTAAGTAAGCAACTTTATAAGAATATACCCTACCTACTAAAGAGTAATTGTTAGCGGATTCGATCTTATTTACTTTACTAACGTCCTCACGGGTATTTGTAAATTTGTTACGAAATGTCGGAAAAATCAAATAACTAATAAGGGGTATTATTATCATTACAAAAGTCAGCAAAATAATTCGCTTATAACTATTTGACTTCACAAGCAACCATAACCATGCTAGTGCCGCGACAGCATACATTGTAATTAATCCGCTCCTAACAGCTAATAGATGTTGAAAAAATATCAAAAATATTGTACCGGCTATTATGCTGACTTTCTTCGCTTTAGGTAGTTTATCATTATATATCCACAATACTCCGAAAGCACTAGCCAAAGTTACCATCAAGCTAAAGCGGATGTGATCAGGCTCTGTAGGCATAATTTTTGACCTTAGGTACTGTTCATTTATTTGCTCTACATGTTGTAAATAGTTACTCGTACTGACTATCGCTGAAGCTAATACCAAAACACAAAAAAAAATCCAAAGCCACCTCAAATATTTAGCGGGAAATTCAGGCAGTATTGCAAAAGATACTGGAAGCAATAAAAAAGGAGATTGCAAAAGCACATCGCGCCAGTATTCAAGTCGATTTGCTTCATCAGTATTTAATCCAGCTGACAGATGAAGAAAGAATATTACTGTAATAGGGATATATACCTTATATTCCTTATTTCGAGTTTCTCTATAGAGTAAAAAATATATCAAAGCGGTTACTAATAACCCTATTATTCCAATACTAGGTAATATCCTAAAGAAACTACTTGTGAAAAGTCCTGCAATAATTAATGAGCAGAAACTCGTTGCTACAAGAGGGAAATGCGGCTTCAAGTACCTCTTATTTAAAATAGAATTCATGCAGAAGGCAATTTTAGCACTAAGCAAATATTAGTGTCTTCAAACAGATTATACCAAAGGTTCTAACTTACTTTAACGTAGTTAGTGCAATAACAAAACACCCCACAGGATTTATAAAACCTGTGGGGTGTTTTGTTATTAACAAATAGGAAAGCCTCAGACTTTGATTTCTACATCAACGCCGCTTGGCAATTCTAGCTTCATCAAGGCATCCACTGTCTTAGAAGAAGTAGAATATATATCAACTAAGCGCTTATAGGTGCAAAGCTGAAATTGCTCACGAGACTTTTTGTTCACGTGTGGCGAACGCAGTACTGTGAATTTTTCTTTGTTAGTCGGCAGTGGAATAGGACCACTTACAATGGCACCCGTAGCCTTTACCGCTTTTACAATCTTCTCGGAGGACTTGTCCACAAGATTATGATCGTAAGACTTGAGCTTAATGCGAATTTTCTGGTTCATGATTCTTAGTCTTAAAGCGGATTAGCGAACGGCATTCCCTTTTTGTTTAGCAACAATACCATCGGCCAAGTTCTGAGGTACCTGCTCATAATGTGAGAAAGTAAGAGAAGCCGAAGCACGACCGGAAGAGATAGTGCGTAGATCAGTTACATAACCAAACAATTCCGATAGAGGAACATCAGCTTTGATAACTTGAGCACCAGCTTTGGTATCCATACCTTTCATCAAGCCGCGACGACGGTTAAGGTCACCGGTAACAGGACCAGTGTATTCGTCAGGGCAAACAACCTCAACTGCCATGATAGGCTCAAGGAGTTTAGGACCAGCTTGACGAGCTGCTTCACGGAAACCACCACGGGCAGCAAGTTCGAAAGACAGTGCGTCTGAGTCAACATCATGATACGAACCGTGGAACAGCCGCACCTTCATGCCTTCAATAGGGAAACCAGCCAATGGGCCGTTTTTCATTGCCTCTTCGAAACCTTTCTGAATCGGAGCAATAAATTCGCGTGGGATAACACCACCTACGATAGCATTGTCAAATTCTAAACCTGGCTTCTCAGGCTCTGTTTCTTTAGGGCCGAGTTCAAAGACAATGTCACCAAACTTACCACGACCACCGGTTTGCTTCTTGTAAGTTTCGCGGTGTTCTACTTTCTTCGTAAGTATCTCTTTGTAAGCAACCTGCGGTGCACCTTGGTTGATTTCCACCTTGAACTCACGACGCATACGATCGATAATGATTTCCAAGTGAAGCTCACCCATACCACGCAGAACAGTCTGACCAGTTTCAGGGTCAGTGTTTACCTTCAAAGTAGGGTCTTCTTCAATGAGCTTGGCAATTGCCATACCCATCTTATCTACGTCAGCTTGCGTTTTTGGCTCAATAGCGTAACCAATTACCGGTTCCGGGAACGACATCGATTCAAGTACGATAGGCGACTTTTCATCGGTAAGAGTATCGCCCGTTTTGATGTCTTTGAAACCAACCCCAGCTGCAATATCACCCGCTTGAATTTTATCAATTGGGTTTTGCTTATTGGAGTGCATCTGCATAAGCCGCGAGATACGCTCTTTCTTGCCAGTACGGTTGTTCAATACGTAAGAGCCAGACTCTAGCACGCCGCTGTAGCAACGGAAAAAGCACAGACGTCCTACGAATGGGTCAGTTGCAATTTTAAATGCAAGCGCGGTAAAAGGCTCATCATTATCGGGATGGCGCTCCATTTCCTCGCCATTCTCGGGATTAGTACCGATGATAGGAGGCATGTCAAGCGGCGATGGCAAATAGGCCATTACGCCATCTAGCATCGACTGTACACCTTTATTTTTGAAAGCCGAGCCACACATCACAGGAGAAAACTTCATGTCGATAACCGCTTTGCGGATTACCACCATCATTTCCTCGCGGGTAATGCTTTCTGGATCATCAAAGAACTTTTCCAGTAGAAGATCGTCGTATTCAGCAACGCTTTCTACCAACTTTTGACGCCATTCGGCAACAGTCTCCACCAGATCCTCAGGAACTGGAATTTCGTGATATGACTTACCCTGGGTAGCATCATCCCATACAATTGCTTTGCCTGTCAGCAAGTCGACAACACCTTTGAAGGTATCTTCAGCGCCAATCGGAATTTGCAGTGGGACAGGGTTAGCACCCAACTTATCCTTAATCTCAGCTACAGCTTTGAAGAAGTCAGCTCCTGCGCGGTCCATCTTATTGACGAAGCAAATGCGAGGAACCTTATACTTATCGGCTTGGCGCCAAACCGTTTCTGACTGGGGCTCTACACCCGATACAGCACAGAAAAGAGCTACCGCACCGTCTAATACTCGCAACGAACGTTCAACTTCTACGGTGAAGTCAACGTGGCCAGGAGTATCGATTAGGTTAATTTTATACTGCTTAGTCTCCGGCGTAGGATCGCCATTGGCATCAGTTGGATAATTCCAAAACGTGGTGGTAGCAGCAGAAGTAATAGTAATACCACGCTCCTGCTCTTGTTCCATCCAGTCCATCGTGGCGGCACCTTCGTGCACCTCCCCGATCTTGTGGGTTTTTCCGGTATAGTAAAGAATGCGCTCCGAAGTCGTGGTTTTGCCGGCGTCGATGTGCGCCATAATCCCGATGTTTCGGAGGAAATGCAGGTCTTTGTTAACGGCCATTGCTTTGTTTATGACTTAGGGACTTTATGACTTGAGGACTTAGAACACGGAAAAAAGGATTCCGATTCACTAAGTCCTCAACTCCTAAAATCTCTGTATGTCTAGATTAGAAGCGGAAGTGCGAGAAAGCTTTGTTTGCTTCGGCCATCCGGTGCGTATCGTCTTTTTTCTTAACAGCAGCACCTTCACCTTTAGCAGCAGCAATAATCTCACCTGCCAACTTGTCCTTCATGGTCTTTTCACCACGACGACGAGCGTATTGAATCATCCACTTGGCACCAACCGAAATGCGGCGATCAGGACGAACTTCAGTAGGCACTTGGAAGGTAGCACCACCTACTCGGCGGCTCTTAACTTCTACAGTAGGCATTACATTGTTCAGGGCCTTGCGCCACATTTCCAGGCCATTCTCCTTAGTACGCTGCTCTACGATTTCGCAGGCATCGTAGAAAATAGTGTAAGCAAGATTCTTTTTCCCGTCGTACATCATGTAGTTGACGAAACGGGTTACTAGCGTCTCCTTGTACTTAGGATCGGGCAGGAGAATGCGCTTCTTTGGTTTTGACTTTCTCATATTGCTGTTAGGGACTTGGGGTCTCAGGGTCTTGGGGACTTAGTCATGCAGGCTCCTGTTACAAAACCCACTTCCCTAAGTCCTCAAGACCCCAAGCCCCTAAAAAATTATTTCTTCTTGCCTGGTGCTGGCTTGCCACCTTTGCCGGTAGCAGCTGGTTGACCTGGCTTCGGGCGCTTTGCACCGTATTTCGAGCGACGCTGCAAACGTCCGTTAACACCTGCCGTGTCGAGAGCGCCACGGATGATGTGATAACGCACGCCTGGCAAGTCTTTAACCCGGCCACCGCGAATCAGCACGATTGAGTGCTCCTGCAGGTTGTGGCCTTCACCTGGAATATAGGCGTTGACTTCTTTGCCGTTGGTGAGACGCACACGAGCGACTTTACGCATTGCCGAGTTCGGCTTTTTAGGCGTAGTGGTATATACACGGGTGCAAACGCCACGGCGCTGCGGGCAAGAGTCGAGAGCGGGCGACTTCGACTTAGTCGTAAGCTTCTCTCTTCCTTTGCGTACTAACTGGTTGATGGTAGGCATCTACGGAATGGTTTGTCGAGGAGGGTCTTCTCCCAAAAAATTAGGCTTGCAAAGGTATAGACTCTGGTTTACAATAGCAAACGTGTTGAAATAGATAATTTTAGGAGAGCAGAGTTGGCAAGAGAAGTGGTTAAATTCTCAGAATCATGCATTTAGCGGCTAATAGTAGGGATATATGTCTTCTTAACTTATGTTACCCTGCCAAGTCAGTGCTTGATTACCCTACCTGTTCGTATAAATACAGGAAACTCAACGACTTGCTTTTGTTCTCCCCAAGCTCTTCTTACCTGATCAGATATGAGAAGAAGTGCGTCGCTATTGTTTTGCTGCTGGTACTGCTGAACACTGGACCACGTGCGCAGATAATTCAGGAATCTTTCCGCATCCCATTCTAGTTCGATTTGGAATTCGCGGTGTTCTACCTCAGCGAACGGGAAAGGAATTTTAGCGAATCGGTCATCAATATGCTTGCGATTACTATCCCAGTAAGCCCCGATTGTTTCGGCATAGAAGTGCTTAACAATAGGATCGATGCTTTGATTCACCTTCAGCAAGCTGTACCCCCACTCTGCAATAATTGCCTGAGGCTTGGCAACACGATATACTTCCTGATGAAAAGCAGCCGCATCAAACCAATGTAAGGCCTGTGCAACCGTGATAAGATCAAAAGAGTTGCTCGAAAACTGGGTTTGCTCAGCTGAGCTAATGCTATACTTGATATTATCAAGTTGGATTGCCCTTTGCAGTTGCGCCTCACTTATATCGGTTGCTTCTACATGAGCGAAATGCTTTGCCAAGGCAGTAGCAACTTGGCCATTACCTGTCCCGCAATCCCAAGCTGAAATGTTACTTTGTAATCGTGAATATATATAGGCGTATAGCTCTGAGGGGTACTCAATCCTGTATTGTACATACAAATCAGCATGCCCCGAAAAGCGATCAAGTGATTGGAAGCCCATAACCAAATCTAAAACAAGAAGCTTCTGTGTGGAACAGAAGCTTCGTTTATAATTGACTGATTGTCAATAGTTTATGCCTCACCCATAGTTCCACCGAAGTTCATGGGGTAGCTTGGCATATCGGGCTGCTGTTTGATTGGTCCAAAAGTCTGTTCAAACCGCTCAATGTTATCCGAAAGGGCTGCTAATAGCCGCTTGGCATGTTCGGGCGTTACCACAATGCGTGCTTTCACCTTAGCCTTCGGAAGGCCTGGCATCAGACGTATAAAATCAATCACAAACTCGCTGCTGCTGTGCGCAATCATCGCCAAATTGGCGTATTCGCCTTCAGCGACTTCTTCTGAGAGCTCGATATTGATGGCGTTGGGGTCCTGTGGAACCGGGGGGTCGGGTTGTTGAGACATAGGATTAAAAACAAGTTTTGATATGTAGGTACGAAAACCGAAGAACTAAAGCTACCCAAAAGAAAAAGCCGATCGGATTCCTCCAATCGGCTTTTTCTCTTATAGTATCAGCAGTGCTTATTCCTGAACGGAAGTTTCGCGTCTGCCTACCCGCGACGAACGCTTCGGCTCAGGAGCTTCGGCTTTCGAGGCTTGCAGAGTTTCGAGTTCGTCCTTCGACCCTACGATTTGGCGAGTATACTCGCGCAGACCAGTACCTGCTGGAATGAGGTGCCCCACGATTACGTTCTCTTTCAGGCCCAACAGTTCGTCAGCCTTGCCACGGATGGCAGCTTCCGACAACACCTTGGTAGTTTCCTGGAAGGAAGCGGCCGAGATGAACGATTGGGTGCCCAACGAGGCTTGCGTAATACCTTGCAAGGTAGGACGAGACACAGCAGGCTGAGCGTCACGTACTTCCACGAGCTTGAGGTCACGGCGCTTCAGGCTAGAGTTCTCATCGCGCAAACGACGGGCACTCACAATCTGACCGGGCTTCAGGTTCGGAGAATCACCGGCTTCGGTCACCACCTTCATGTCGATGATAGTGTCATTCTCTTCCATGAAGATGATCTTATCGATCACTTGATGCTCAAGGAAGGTTGTGTCACCAGCGTCCAGAATCACAACTTTCTGCATCATCTGACGAACTACCACCTCGATGTGCTTGTCGTTAATCTTGACACCTTGCAAGCGGTATACTTCTTGGATCTCGTTTACAAGGTACTCCTGCACCGCGCCGGGTCCCTGAATGCTCAGGATGTCAGATGGCGTGATAGCACCGTCTGAAAGCGGCATACCAGCTCGGATGAAGTCGTTGTCCTGCACCAGGATGTGCTTCGACAGCGGCACCATGTATTTCTTCTTCACGCCGTCTTTCGACTCGACGAAGATTTCACGGTTACCACGCTTCACAGTACCATAGGTTACTACGCCATCGATCTCTGACACAACAGCGGGGTTCGACGGGTTACGAGCTTCGAAGAGTTCGGTAACACGGGGCAGACCACCAGTAATGTCGCGGGTTTTGCCCACGGCACGCGGAATCTTAGCCAAGATGTGACCGGCTTTGATTTTCTCGCCGTTCTCCACGTTGATGTGCGAACCTACCGGGATGCTGTAACCTTTCTGCGGCTCGGCATCGCCCTTTTTCGTCGCTTTCACGATGATAGAGGGGTTTTGCGCCTTATCGCGAGACTCGATGATTACCTTTTCACGGTGACCCGTTTGTTCATCCGATTCTTCACGATAGGTAACACCCTCAGTGATAGCATCATACTGAACCGTACCATCAAACTCTGAGAGGATGACAGCATTATACGGATCCCAGTTGCAAAGTTCTTGGCCCTTCTCAACTTGCTGACCTTCGTCAACGAGCAAGAAGGAACCGTAAGGTACGTGGTTGGAGATGAAGACTTTACCCGTGGTAGGTTCTATAAGCCGAACTTCGCCCGAACGTCCCATTACAACCTTCACCTTTTCGCCTTCAGCGTTGGTCGAATCAACCGTACGGATGTCTTCGAACTCAACAGTACCAGCGAATTTAGCCCGGATGCTGGCCTCAACCGCAATGTTAGAAGCCGTACCACCTACGTGGAAAGTACGCAACGTCAACTGGGTACCAGGTTCACCAATGGACTGAGCCGCGATAACACCAACAGCTTCACCTTTCTGCACCATACGGCCAGTTGAAAGGTTACGCCCGTAGCATTTGGCGCAGATACCACGCTTGGATTCGCAAGTCAGCACCGAACGGATTTCTACCGTCTCAATGGCTGTATTGTCGATCATGCGGGTGTACTCCTCCGTGATTTCCTCACCTGCTGCCAGAATGATTTCGTCGGTGTGCGGATCCACGATGTCGTGAACAGCTACGCGACCAAGAATACGTTCAGCCAGTGATTCTACTACGTCTTCGTTGTCTTTCAGCGCCGAAACCTCGAGGCCACGGAGTGTTCCGCAGTCTACTTCGTTTACGATCACGTCTTGCGACACGTCTACCAAACGACGAGTTAAGTAACCAGCATCAGCCGTTTTCAACGCGGTATCAGCCAGACCTTTACGAGCACCGTGAGTTGAGATAAAGTACTCGATTACGTCCAGACCTTCTTTGAAGTTAGACAGAATCGGGTTCTCGATGATCTCACCTACTGAACCTTGCAACGATTTCTGAGGCTTGGCCATCAGACCACGCATACCGCCGAGCTGACGAATCTGCTCACGCGAACCGCGGGCACCGGAGTGCATCATCATGTAGATCGAGTTGAAGCCCTGGTTCTCCTTTTCGAGGCGGCCCATAAGGGTTTCAGTGATCTGGTTGTTGATACGCGTCCAGATGTCAATTACTTGGTTGTAACGCTCGTTGTCGGTAATCAGACCCATCTGATAGTTCTGAGTTACCGCCTTCACGTCGTTTTGCGCTTGCAGCACGAGCTCATCCTTTTCCTTTGGAATTTGGATATCACCCAAGCCCATCGACAGACCACCTTTGTAAGCCGACTGGAAACCCAGTGTCTTGATGTCGTCGAGGAACTGTGCTGTGCGAGCCATACCGGTCCGCTTGAACACCAACGAAATAATTTGCTGAAGCTTCTTCTTCGTCAGCAACTCATCTACGAAACCTACTTCTTCTGGCACAAACTCGTTGAAGAGCACACGACCTGCAACAGTCTCGATGATTTTCGTCACCAAGTTGTCATTCTCGTCGCGAACCTTCGTCCGAACCTTAATGTAAGCGTGCTTCGAGAGGCGACCTTCGTTGATGGCAATAACTACTTCCTCCGAAGAGTAGAAAGTCATGTCTTCACCGTCGATCTTCTCCTCGGGTGTACTGCGTTTGCCTTTGGTTACATAATACAAACCCAAAACCATGTCCTGCGACGGTACCGCGATGGGTGCGCCGTTGGCTGGGTTCAGGATGTTGTGCGACGCGAGCATAAGCATCGAAGCTTCCAAAATAGCGGCCGGCCCAAGCGGAACGTGCACAGCCATCTGGTCACCGTCAAAGTCAGCGTTAAAGGCCGTACAAACGAGTGGGTGCAGCTGAATAGCTTTACCCTCAATGAGGCGAGGCTGGAAAGCTTGGATACCCAGACGGTGCAACGTAGGAGCACGGTTCAGCAGGACGGGGTGGCCCTTCAGAACGTTCTCCAAGATGTCCCATACTACGGCGTCCTTACGGTCAACGATTTTCTTCGCTGATTTTACCGTCTTCACGATACCGCGCTCGATGAGCTTACGGATGATGAACGGTTTGAACAGCTCGGCCGCCATGTTCTTGGGCAGACCACACTCGTGCAGTTTCAGCTCAGGACCCACGACGATAACCGAACGGCCGGAGTAGTCGACACGCTTACCGAGTAGGTTTTGACGGAAGCGGCCCTGCTTGCCTTTCAGCATATCGGACAGCGACTTCAGGGCACGGTTACCTTCGGCGCGCACGGCGTTCACCTTACGCGAGTTGTCAAAGAGCGAGTCAACGGCTTCCTGCAACATGCGTTTCTCGTTCCGCAGAATCACTTCGGGCGCTTTGATTTCGATCAGGCGCTTAAGGCGGTTGTTACGGATGATAACGCGGCGGTACAGGTCGTTCAAGTCGGATGTAGCAAAACGACCACCATCCAACGGCACAAGCGGACGCAGTTCCGGTGGAATTACCGGTACCATGCGAATTACCATCCACTCAGGCTTGTTCTCAATGCGAGTTGCAGCATCACGGAACGCTTCAACTACGCGCAAACGCTTAAGTGCCTCAGCTTTACGCTGTTGCGAAGTTTCATGCGCAGCCGAGTCCCGGAGGCTGTAAGAAAGCTCGTCGAGGTTGATGCGCTCCAACAGAAGTTGCAGAGCATCAGCACCCATGCGAGCGATGAACTTATTAGGATCTTCGTTCGGCAACATCTGATTCTCCCGGGGGAGTTTGTCGATGATGTCGAGGTACTCATCTTCCGTAAGGAAGTCAAGTTGCTGTACGCCCTCTTCGGCCAGCACGCCCGGTTGCACTACCACGTAGCGCTCGTAGTAAATGATCTGGTCGAGCTTCTTGGTGGGCAGGCCCAGCAGATAGCCGATTTTGTTGGGCAGCGACTTGAAATACCAAATGTGAGCAACAGGCACCACCAGTTCGATGTGGCCCATCCGCTCACGACGTACTTTCTTCTCGGTCACCTCCACGCCGCAACGGTCGCAGATGATCCCTTTATAACGGATGCGCTTGTACTTACCGCAGTGGCATTCCCAGTCCTTTACAGGACCGAAAATCCGCTCGCAGAACAGGCCACCCATTTCGGGTTTGTACGTCCGGTAGTTGATCGTCTCGGGTTTCACGACTTCACCGTTCGACCGCTCCAAGATGGATTCGGGCGAGGCTAGCGAAATGGTGACTTTCGAGAAGTCTTGCACCAGTTTCTTGTTTTTTGCAAACGCCATTTGTGTGGGTTTAAGCTGTTAGCTGATGGCTGTAAGCTGTTAGTTTATCAACACCAAGGGTCTTGGCCCAGAGTAAACCAACAAGTAACATTCTATAAAAGTGCGGTTGGATGAAGTTGCTGATTATCAATATACAACACATTGACAATCAGCAACCTACACCAAACAGCTTAATCAAGCGTGATTTCCAGGGCCAGACCGCGCAACTCGTGAATGAGTACGTTGAATGACTCGGGGATATTTGGCTTCGGCAATACGTCGCCTTTTACAATGGCTTCGTACGCTTTGGCTCGGCCGATAACGTCGTCCGATTTTACCGTCAGGATTTCCTGCAGCACGTTCGACGCACCGAAGGCTTCCAGTGCCCACACTTCCATCTCGCCGAAACGCTGACCACCGAACTGAGCCTTACCACCCAGCGGCTGCTGCGTGATGAGCGAGTAGGGTCCGATCGAACGAGCGTGCATCTTGTCATCGACAAGGTGACCCAGCTTCAGCATGTAGATGACACCAACCGTTACCGGCTGGTCGAAACGCTGACCCGTCAGGCCATCGTGCAAGTAAGCCCGGCCAAAGGTTGGCAGACCAGCTTCCGTCAATTCTCGCGATACTTCCTCTTCGGTAGCGCCGTCGAAAATTGGGGTAGCGTAGGTACGGCCCAGCTTCAAGCCAGCCCAGCCCAACACAGTCTCATAGATCTGGCCGATGTTCATACGGCTAGGTACACCGAGCGGGTTAAGCACGATGTCCATGGGCGTACCATCTGGCAAGAAAGGCATATCCTCATCGCGAACGATACGGGCTACAACCCCCTTGTTACCGTGACGACCAGCCATCTTATCACCTACCTTCAGCTTACGCTTCTTGGCAATGTAAACTTTGGCTAACTGTACGATGCCAGCTGGAAGCTCATCTCCTACTTCCAGTGTAAACCGGTCGCGCTTGAAACGGGCAGTGATGGTGTTGCGACGCTTGGTATAGTTTTTCACCAATTGCGTCACCATGCCATTCACTTTGTCATCAGCAGTCCAGTTGTCCAGCATGAGGTCTTTGAACATGTTGACCTCTTCCGGCACAGCGTAGTTGCTCTCGTCCTTGTAAGGGTTTTTTTCGGGGAAGAGCGCTTCAGCGATATTCTTCTTGCCAAACTTCACGCCTTTGCTCAGGATTTCATCGCCAAACTTGTGCTTAATGCCTTGCGACGTCTTGCCTTCCAGCAATTGCACGAGCTTGTCAACCATCACCGATTTCACACCACGAAGCTCTTGGGCGTAGCGGTCTTTCAACTCTTCTACTTCCTTCTTCGACTTGGCGCGCAGGTTCTTATCCTTCTTCGGACGTGAGAATAGCTTCGTACCGATAACAACCCCATTGAGTGAGGGCGGCGCTTTAAGCGAGGCATCCTTCACATCGCCGGCTTTGTCACCAAAGATGGCGCGGAGTAGCTTCTCTTCTGGAGTCGGATCAGTTTCACCTTTCGGCGTAATCTTACCGATAAGAATATCACCTTCGCGAACTTCAGCGCCTAAACGGATGATACCGTTGTCGTCGAGATTCCGAACAGCTTCTTCGCTCACGTTCGGAATCTCCGACGTCAGTTCTTCTTCGCCACGCTTGGTTTCGCGAACTTCCAACTCAAATTCTTCGATGTGAATCGAAGTGAAGATGTCATCACGAACTACACGCTCCGAGATCACGATAGCATCCTCGAAGTTGTAACCCTGCCATGGCATAAATGCCACTTGCATGTTACGACCCAAAGCCAGCTCACCGTTGTTCGTGCCGTAGCCTTCGCATAGCGGTTGGCCCTTCTCCACGCGCTGACCGCGTTTTACAATCGGAGTCAGGTTGATGCAGGTATCTTGGTTAGTCCGACGGAATTTGATCAGGTCGTAAGAAACCCGTTCAGCATCGAAGCTCACTAAGATGTCGTCTTCCGTAAGATCGTACTTAACGATGATCTTATTAGCATCAACATAATCGATAGTACCTGAGCCTTCGGCTACTACCAGTGCACGTGAGTCAATTGCAGTACGACCCTCCAGACCAGTACCCACGATTGGAGCTTGTGGCTTCAACAGCGGCACTGCTTGGCGTTGCATGTTCGATCCCATCAGCGCACGGTTGGCGTCATCATGTTCCAAGAATGGAATCAGTGAAGCAGCTACCGATACAATCTGGTTTGGGGCAACGTCCATATAGGTATACTCCTGCGGTTCTACAACCGGGAAGTCACCTTCAAAACGTCCTTTCACCAAATCGTTAATGAAGTTACCCTCATCATCAATACGGGCGTTGGCCTGTGCAATGTGGTGGGTATCTTCCTCTTCAGCAGTCAGATATTTTACGTTCTCGCTAACGTCAACTTTGCCGTTCTCTACAGCACGGTAAGGAGTTTCGATGAATCCCATCGAATTGACACGAGCATGCACGCACAGCGACGAAATCAGACCGATATTGGGTCCTTCCGGTGTTTCGATCGTGCAAAGACGACCATAGTGCGTGTAATGAACGTCACGTACTTCGAAACCCGCACGCTCACGCGACAGACCTCCTGGCCCCAGTGCCGATACGCGACGCTTATGCGTCACCTCAGCCAGCGGGTTAGTCTGGTCCATGAACTGGGAAAGCTGATTAGTGCCGAAGAACGAGTTGATTACCGACGACAGCGTACGCGCGTTGATCAAGTCAACAGGCTTAAAGTCCTCGTTATCACGCACGTTCATGCGCTCCTTGATAGTACGCGCCATACGGGCCAGACCTACACCAAATTGGGCGTAAAGTTGCTCCCCCACCGTGCGTACCCGGCGATTCGACAAGTGGTCAATATCATCGACTACCGCCTTGGAATTTATCAAACCGATTAAGTACTTGACAATCAGCACGATGTCTTCGTTCGTTAGAACGCGCGCATCCCAGTTCTTATCAAGGCCCAGCTTCTTATTGATCCGGTAGCGGCCTACGTCACCAAGGTCGTAGCGCTTATCCGAGAAAAACAGCTTTTGGATGATGTCACGAGCAGTTTCTTCATCAGGGGCTTCCGTGTTGCGGAGCTGACGATAGATTTGCTCAACGGCTTCTTTCTCCGAGTTAGAGTTGTCCTTCTGAAGTGTGTTATAAATGATTGCGAAGTCAGCAATATTCACGTTTTCACGATGAAGGATTACCGACTTGGCACCCGCATTCAGAATAGTGTCGATATCTTCCTCCTCAATAGTCGAGTCACGCTCTAGCAGTACTTCGTTACGATCAATAGATACCACCTCACCGGTATCCTCATCCACGAAATCTTCTGTCCAAGTGCGCAGAACCCGGGCAGCCAGCTTGCGGCCTACTGCCTTCTTCAGAGCTTTTTTCTCAGCCTTTACTTCCTCAGACAATCCGAACAAGTCGAGAATGTCTTTATCCGTGCCGTAACCGATTGCCCGAAGAAGCGTGGTCACCGGAAACTTCTTTTTCCGGTCGATGTATGCATACATTACATTGTTCACGTCCGTGGCAAACTCAATCCACGAACCCTTGAACGGAATAATGCGCGCCGAATATAATTTCGTGCCGTTTGTGTGCTTGCTTTGAGCAAAGAACACGCCTGGCGAACGGTGCAATTGCGATACAATAACCCGCTCAGCACCATTGATAACGAATGAGCCTTTTTCGGTCATGTATGGGATGTTACCCAAAAACACTTCCTGCTCAATCGTTTCAAAATCTTCGTTGTCGGTGTCGTTACACACCAGACGCAGCTTAGCTTTCAGAGGTACCGAATAAGTCAGACCTCTATCAATGCACTCATCCACCGAGTATTTCGGTGGATCGACGTGATAATCAATAAATGTTAAAACAAAGTTTTCGCGCGAATCCGAAATTGGAAAGTTCTCGGCGAAAACCTTGAAGAGCCCCTCGTCGGTCCGGTTCTCGGCGGCCGTCTCCAACTGGAAGAAATCCATAAACGAGCGCACTTGCACGTCTAGGAAGTCGGGATACTCGATAACCTTTTTAATCTTGGCGAAATTGATCCGCTCGTCAGCAGCTTGCAATTTTTGCAGTGCTGCATTTGCTTTCGGTGTAGCCAATGTATGTGGGGTTAGAAAATGGACACTGAGAGGATGCAATTGGTAACCCAACAGAAGCCCGGTGCGTTTAGGCACAAAAAGCCGCAAAGCGGCATGTAATCGAACTTCAGTAAAGTTTATTGCCTACAAACAGGAAAAGACCTGGCTTAGTTGCCAGGCCTATCCTTATTTGCGGGAGAAAAAACGGGGCCGCAGAGTTATTTAACCTCTACTTCAGCGCCAGCTTCTTCCAGTTGCTTCTTCAGCGAGTCGGCTTCGTCTTTAGCAACGCCTTCTTTCAGGGGCTTAGGAGCACCGTCAACCAGCTCTTTTGCTTCTTTCAAGCCCAGACCGGTTAGGTCTTTAACCAGCTTCACAACTGCCAATTTCTGGCCGCCAGCAGCTTTCAGGATCACGTCAAATGAGGTCTTCTCCTCAGGAGCTTCAGCAGCAGCACCAGCGCCACCACCAGCTACCATTACTGGAGCAGCAGCAGCGGGCTCAATGCCGTACTCGTCCTTCAGGATAGCGGCCAGTTCGTTTACTTCTTTCACCGTCAGGCTAACGAGCTGCTCAGCGAATGCTTTCAAATCTGCCATTTCTGTAGATTGTTAAAAAAAGAGGGTTGTTGAGTTGAATTAAGGATGGAAAAGATGAGCAACGGTTAGCCTGCAGCCTCTTCTTTTTCCGAAAGAGTTTTGAGAATACCAGCCAATTTGCTGCCTCCACTCGAAAGAGCCGAAATAACATTCTTAGCAGGTGATTGTAGCAAGCCGACGATTTCGCCGATGAGTTCTTGCTTGCCTTTAATAGTGCTAAGAGTTGTAAGCTGGTTGGAACCAATGTAGATGCTAGCATCTACATAAGCACCTTTCAGGACTGGCTTGGGCTCTACACCTTTGCCATAAGCTTGTTGCTTATAAAAATCCTGTAAAAGTTTTGCTGGTGCCGAACCTGATTCTTTTGAAAACAAAACGCCCGATTGACCTTTCAATGCAGCGTCCATCTCAGTGGTATCGCTGGTAAGAGTGTCAAGTGCTTTGCGAATCAGAGTGTTCTTGTACACTTTGAATTCCATGCCGCGATTAAAACACAGGCGACGAAATTCATTGATTTTAGCCACTGACATCACCGAAGCATCAGTGATGTAGAACGAATTGTGCGATTGAAACTTCTCGCTCAGCTCGTCGACAAGGGCTTGTTTTTCTTCCCGGGTCATATGCGTCGTCAGTTGTTATTAAGCGGAAGTTACCGTCGTGTCAACCGGAACGGCCGGGCTCATCGTGCTCGACAACGTGATGCTTCTGATATAAGTGCCTTTTGCCGAAGAAGGCTTCAAACGAGTTAGCGTTTGAATGACTTCTATAGCATTTTCAGCAATCTTTTGATCATCAAAGGAGACTTTACCTACGCTGCAATGAATGATGCCGGTCTTATCAACTTTGAAGTCAATCTTACCAGCTTTTACTTCTTGTACAGCTTTAGCTACATCAGTTGTAACCGTACCCGATTTTGGGTTTGGCATCAAACCACGAGGACCAAGTACGCGACCTAGACGACCAACTTTTGCCATCACCGACGGCATAGTGATAATTACGTCAATGTCGGTCCAACCCTTCTCGATTTTGGAGATATAGTCGTCAAGTCCTACGTAGTCAGCACCGGCAGCTGTAGCCTCCGCTTCCTTGTCAGGAGTCACAAGAGCTAATACACGAACGGTTTTGCCAGTACCATGAGGAAGCGTAGCAACGCCACGAACCATTTGGTCAGCTTTACGAGGATCTACACCCAAACGCACATCGATATCAACCGAAGCATCAAACTTAGTGTAGGTGATATCCTTCACTACTTTAGCTGCCTCAACTAAGCTACGAATTTGTGTTAGGTCGTGTTTGGCAAGGGCTTCCTTGCGCTTTTTGCTAACTTTTGCCATGATTTGCTTCTCCTTTCTAGTTATTCAGCAAAGGGAGAAGTTCCCGAGATGGTGATACCCATGCTACGAGCCGTACCAGCTACCAATTTCATAGCTGATTCAACTTTGAAAGCATTGAGATCAGGCATTTTGGTTTCGGCAATCTGGCGAACTTGATCCCATGTAACAGAACCTACTTTGTTACGGTTAGGCTCTTTCGAACCGCTCTGAAGCTTAGCAGCTTCCAGTAGCATAACCGGTGCAGGTGGAGTTTTTACCACAAAGTCAAAAGACTTGTCGGTATACATAGTGATCAATACAGGACATACTTGGCCGGCCTTATCTTGGGTGCGAGCATTAAACTGCTTGCAGAACTCCATGATATTTAGGCCTTTGCTACCAAGTGCAGGTCCAACCGGCGGCGAAGGATTCGCAGCGCCTCCCTTTATCTGAAGTCTCAGATAACCTCTAATTTCTTTGGCCATTGGTTTGAAAGGCTTCAGGCCAACAGGTCGTAACACCAGTAGCCCTCAGTTTTGAAAGTTGCTCCTTAGTGGAAGCACCGCTGACTTGGAGCGAATAGTCAGCGACGTAAGATTTATTTTAGGACTCTTTTTCAACTTGAGTGTAGCTTAACTCCATTGGAGTGCTACGGCCGAAAATCTTAACGATAACATTAAGTTTCTTGCGTTCTTCGAACACTTCGCTTACGTTGCCAGAAAAACCACTAAAGGCCCCATCAACCACTTTCACTAGCTCCCCTACTACAAAAGGAGTCTCCAATGATGCAGCCTCTTCCTCGGTCTCATCAACTATACCGAGAATGCGGTTCACCTCCGATAAACGAAGAGGTACAGGCTTAGTATTAGTGCTCTTACCTTCCTTATCGCTTAAGAAACCAATTACACCTGGAGTGCTAGTGATAATATGGTCTACTTCACCGTGAGAGAGGTCAGCATGTATTAAAATGTAACCAGGAAAGAAATTACGTTCGCGTACGCGCTTTTTGCCGTTACGCATCTCGTATACTTTCTCAGCGGGAATCAGTACCTGAGGTACTAATTCCGATAGACCATGACGTCCAATCTCAGTTTCGAGATACTGTTTGGCCTTCTTTTCTTGTCCGCTAACTGAGCGGACAACATACCACTTCAACTCTCCCATCTTAGATGCTGGTTAACGGAATGAGTTGTAAAATGCTTCTAAGCCAGTTTTGAAAATGATATCCATCAAACCAACTACTGCAGCGAACACAAGAGAGCCAATAAGTACCAAACCGGCACTTTTCTGCAGTTCTTCGAAGGAAGGCCACGTTACTTTATAACGCATCTCCTCGGTCGTTTCGCGGAAATAATTCGTCAGCTTACTCATGTCTGGCGCCTTTTAGGCTATTACTACTGCGACCTTAAAGGTCATTTCTTGCACGGGCGGAGAGATTCGAACTCCCATCAAAGGTTTTGGAGACCTCTATTCTACCCTTGAACTACGCCCGTAAAAAATGCACTCATCGAGACTTAGCCTCAATTGGGAGTGCAAATGTAAGGTAAAGTCTAAACAAAACAAATCCGCCCCCGAAAATTCGGAGGCGGATAGTTCTGATAGTTAGACTAGTCGAGGATTTCAGTCACCTGACCAGCACCTACTGTACGGCCACCTTCGCGAATAGCGAAACGAAGACCTTTTTCCATTGCTACCTTGTTAATCAGTTCAACCTGGATGGTGATGTTGTCACCTGGCATTACCATTTCTACGCCTTCTGGCAAAGTGATGATACCAGTTACGTCAGTGGTACGCAGATAAAACTGAGGACGATAGTTGTTGAAGAACGGTGTGTGGCGGCCGCCTTCCTCTTTCGACAACACATACACCTCAGCCTTGAACTTCTGGTGAGGAGTTACCGAACCTGGCTTACAGATAACCATGCCACGACGGATATCGTCTTTTTCAATACCACGGAGTAGCAGACCTACGTTGTCGCCAGCTTCACCACGGTCAAGAATCTTACGGAACATTTCCACACCGGTAACAACCGACTTGAGGCCTTGCTTGGCGCCCATGCCTAGGATATCAACAGCTTCGCCCGAGTTGATTACACCGCGCTCAATACGACCAGTGGCAACTGTACCACGACCGGTGATTGAGAACACGTCCTCAACAGGCATCAGGAAAGGAAGGTCAGTCAGACGAGCAGGAATTGGAATGTAGCTATCAACAGCATCCATCAACTCCTCAATCTTTGGAACCCATTTAGCGTCACCATTTAGGCCACCCAAAGCAGAGCCTTGGATAACGGGAATGTTGTCACCGTCAAAGTCATAAAAAGAGAGCAGCTCGCGGATTTCCATCTCAACGAGTTCGAGCAACTCAGGGTCGTCTACCATGTCCACTTTGTTCATGAACACAACTAGCTGAGGAACACCTACCTGACGAGCTAGCAGGATATGCTCACGCGTTTGTGGCATTGGGCCGTCAGTGGCAGCTACAACAAGGATAGCACCGTCCATCTGGGCAGCACCTGTTACCATGTTTTTCACGTAGTCAGCGTGACCGGGGCAGTCAACGTGAGCATAGTGACGCTTTTCCGTAGCATACTCTACGTGAGCGGTATTGATGGTGATACCACGCTCTTTTTCTTCGGGAGCATTATCGATCGAAGAGAAGTCACGCTTAGCGGCCAAACCTTTGTTCGCCAGTACCGTGGTGATAGCAGCGGTCAGGGTGGTTTTGCCGTGGTCGACGTGCCCGATCGTACCGATGTTCACGTGCGGTTTGGAACGATCAAAATTTTCTTTAGCCATTGTAAAGAGATTAAGAGGAATTTTGTGGTGAAGAGGGGAAAAACGCGACTCGGCTATACTGCAAGAAAGCGAAACGCAGCTCCGCTAAGTGGGGAAACTGCACGTCGCTTTACCTGACTGACAGATCCAAACGGTGCAGTCGCGCTGCCCCGTCGGTACTCGTAATTCAGAGCCATTGATGGGATTTGAACCCATGACCTCTTCCTTACCAAGGAAGTGCTCTACCCCTGAGCTACAACGGCTGATTTTGGGTCTCAAGTCAAGTGAGCACTGAACACCAACTAAAACAAGTTTAGTTCGTGGCCATTGTGCAAAATATCTCACATTGAGCGGGAGACGAGGTTCGAACTCGCGACCTACAGCTTGGAAGGCTGTCGCTCTACCAACTGAGCTACTCCCGCATTTATTCCTAATTTAGCAACCCATTGATAATCAATGGGTTGCTAAATTAGGAATGCTTGTGGGGGGAGAAGGATTCGAACCTTCGAAAGCTTACGCTAACAGAGTTACAGTCTGTCCCATTTGGCCGCTCTGGAACCCCCCCGCTTTGTTTTTTGGCCGTTTGCCAAAAGAATTTCCTTTAATCACTGTCCCCAAATAAGTGGGTGGGTGGCGAAAGGAGTTGCAAAATTAAGGGGTTTCTAATGCAAGTCAAGCTCACAATCAAAAAGGTTCTAACATTTTTTGGCTCTTCACAGCCTCACAACAGGTTAAAGCCTCTTAATCAGCAGCTTTGCTATTAAACCCTACTAAGTATTCATTTATAAAAAAGACATTTAAGAGCCTACTTATTGTAGAAGGCTATAGATTGAAGTCAACCGTTGGTCTTTTTCCTTCGCTTTGATGTCTTGCAAAGTGGCTTTTAGAGTTGGAGTGCTTGCGGTTAGCAAGCTAAGACCTTTGTAAGCACCAAGCCGTGCCTCGTAACGCGGATGGGTACGGGCTAGGATTTCGAGCCGCTGAATTCCTTTCTCGCGCTCGATAGGAGGCATTCGTAGCATCAAGGTGCCAAAGTTTTGCAGGTACGTGTATAGATCATCCTCACTTACGTCATTCACACGCCGGATAAACCAATCATATTGATCCGCAGTACCATTCAGGCTGTAGTAGTTTGATAGTGCTACTAAAAGGGTGGGATTATTAGTCGTTTGTAACGCACTTATCCGCTCTCTTGAAGCGACCGTTGGCGCTTTTGCAAGTGCATCGATAGCTGAGCCGAGAACTAAATAAGAGCTGTCGCTTAAGGCTGCTGTGTATGCACTGCCAAAGTCTTCGTTTTGAAACGAAGAGAGAGTAGTTAAAGCAGTGGCCCGGACTTGGCTCTTTTTGTCTTCAACAGCCAAGCGCTGGATGTCTTTCCGAACGGCATTACCTTCCGGGCCTTTGTACCTGCGCAGAGACTGAAGGGCAGCTTGGCGTACTCCCCAGAACTCGTCCGCCAGCGCATTACGCATCATACTGCTGACAGCCAAATCCGCTATCTTGTTGTGTAACAGATTAATAGCCTCATACTTCTGCAGGCAGTTACGGGCATGGTAATATTGATAAAGTAGTTCCTCTTGAGTACGTTCTTCTTCAACATCGGCTAACAATTGCGCCTCTGCATCAAACTTCACCAAGTTGGGCCGTTGAGTTGCAACAATAGAAAAAGTCTGGTCTGCTTTCGTGACCAGTATTCGGTGCTCGGTGGGCTGATTGTTAACCCAGGTGGTAACCGTAATTGGCAAACGGTAGATCGGCGAAAAGATAGAATCTTGTACTTGCTTCACTCGCAAGGCTACTTGGCCGTTGGTATACGAATGCGTGATGCGCAACTCAGGATGCCCTCGTTTCAGAAACCACTGATCGAAGAACCACATCAGATCCTCCCCCGTGACATCTTCAAAGGCCATGCGGAGTTCGGCAATTTCTCCAGCCGAAAATTTGTTTTGGGTTAGGTAACGATTCAGGGCCGTGAAGAATGCCTCGTCGCCGACGTATTTGCGCAACATGTGCAGGACGCGGCCACCTTTCTGGTAGGAATGCGCGTCGAACATGTCCTCACGGTCGGTGTACTGGTAGCGGACAAGCGGCTCCCGCTTGCTTTGTGCCTCATCGAGATATTGCCCTAGCTTTTGCTGCTGAATGAAAGCCGCAGCATCTGGGCCGTACTTGTGCTCCGCCCATAAGTATTCGGAATAGTCGGCGAAAGCTTCGTTAAGAGGCAGGTTCGACCACGATTCGCTGGTTACATAATCGCCGAACCAATGGTGAAACAGCTCGTGCGCAATCACATCATCGGCGTTCCGGTCCAAGAGCTGGCGCCGATCCAGCTGAGTTTCCTCCTGCCTGATCGTAACCGCCGTTGTGTTCTCCATGGCACCTGACACGAAATCGTAGACAGCCACTTGAGCATATTTCTCCCATAGGAAATCAACCCCCAGTTTCTTGGAGAAAAATTCCATCATTTCCGGCGTACGACCAAAAACCTCTTTGGCGGTACTTTGAAACTTGGGTGACACATAATACTCCACGGGTTTGCCACGCCACGTGTCGCTGATCACGGCAAAATCTCCTACTGCCATCATGGTCAGGTAGGGTGCGGCCGGCAGCGTTTGTTTCCAGATATCGGTACGCGTACCGTCGGAGTTCTTTTTAGATGAGATCAGCAAGCCGTTTGACAGCGTTTTGAATTGCGCATCGACCGTCATGGCAATCTCCTGCGTCATGCGCTGATTGGGCTTGTCAATAGTCGGAAACCAAGCGGAGTTAGCTTCAGTCTCGCCTTGCGTCCAGAGTTGCTTCGGTTTTTTCTTATCCGTTCCCAGCGGATTGATGAAATACAGACCCTTATCAGAAGTGATGGCCGCGCTTCCGCCCGTCTGAAGCTCGTTCGGCTTAGCTATGTAGGTGATGCGCAATTGGTACGGCTCAGTGCGGGTGTACTGCCGATCGAGTGTAATGGACAGCTTGCGCTTGTCGTAAGTATAGGTCAGGTTTTTCTCTTTGTTGCCGGTCAGGACGCGAACGCTTTTCACGTCAAAGCCCCGGGCATCCAGCACCAACTGATTCTGTGGGTAGAAATGCGGGCGAGCCGTGATAGTAGCCGTCCCGAAAAGCCACTGCTTAGCCCAGTCGAAACGAACGTCGAGCTTGGTATCCAGCAAATCAGTTACAATGGTTGCGCTTGGCTGTGTTGGCGCAGTGGGTGGCAGCCACGAAGGCACTATGACGGCCGCACTGGCAGGCTCAGAAACCGGAAGAGTGGCAGTAAGCGTTTTCTTATGGGCGGGCTTATCCGGTGTTTTTTTTCCGGACTTAACGGCTTGGGCGGGAGCCGCTAAATGACACGTAAGGACCAGGCTAAGAATGCCGAGGACCGAATATTTCATGCGAGAGAACAATAAGGGAAAGTGGCCTCAAGTTCCGAAATTATTTCAGATTTGGGCTATCTTTAAGCCCTTTTCCGCCCTACCCCGCCTTCCTTTTACATGCTACAAGTTCGCACCGGCCCCGATCAAACGTGGGAAGTAGAATACAATGCCAAGGCCCCAATTACCGTTAATGGACAACCTTTTGCTTGGGATATAGTTGCCGTGGCCGATGGGCATTACCACATTCTTTATGAGGGGCGGTCGTATTCTGCTGAGCTAATCAGTGCCGACTACGCAGCGAAAACCCTATCGCTAAAACTCAATGGCCGCGTGGTGGAAATTGAGGCGAAAGATCGCTTCGACTTGCTGCTGGACAAACTAGGCATGAGCAACGCAACGGCGCATAAAGTCAATGAGTTGAAAGCCCCAATGCCGGGCCTGATCGTAGATATTCGCGTACAAGCCGGACAAGAGGTACAGAAGGGTGATCCGTTGCTAGTGCTGGAGGCAATGAAAATGGAGAATATTTTGAAGGCTCCCAGCGACGGCGTAGTAGCAGCTATTAAGGTCGGGCTCCGCGACAACGTCAACAAAGGCCAAGTGCTGGTGCAGTTCAGCTAGCTTTTCACCTGAGATACTTTATAAGTATTTAATAATCAATCACTTACAAATAAGTCTGTTTCGTAAGTGTTTCACGCCTAAACCAACTTTGTTTTGAAGTACACCCGAATCCTGCTGAAACTGAGTGGCGAAGCCTTAATGGGCCAACAGCAATACGGCATCGATGCCGTTCGGCTCATGCAATATGCCGAAGAAATCAAGGCCGTAGCGGCTACTGGCACACAGATCGCCGTTGTGATCGGCGGCGGCAACATATTCCGTGGCGTACAAGCAGAAGCCTTTGGCCTTGACCGGGTGCAAGGCGATTATATGGGTATGCTGGCCACCGTTATCAACTCGATGGCCTTACAAAGCGCTCTTGAAAAGCTAGGCGTTCAGACGCGGCTGCTTTCGGGCGTTACCATTCAGCGCGTCTGCGAACCTTACATTCGGCGGCGCGCGCTGCGGCACTTGGAAAAGGGCCGTGTGGTGATTTTCGGCGCCGGGATCGGGTCGCCTTACTTCACTACCGACTCGGCGGCCTCGCTGCGGGCTATTGAGATTGAAGCTGATGTAGTGCTGAAGGGCACTCGGGTCGATGGCATTTATACCGCCGATCCGGAGAAGGATCCTTCGGCAGTGCGTTACCCACAGATCACATTCGATGAGGTGATGGAGAAAAACCTCAACGTGATGGATATGACGGCATTTACGCTGTGCAAAGAGAATAATTTGCCCATTATTGTGTTCGACATGAATAAGACGGGCAACCTACAGCGCCTGATCGATGGCGAAACGGTAGGTACTCTGGTTACCATGAATGGCACTGCCTCGCACTCGCTCGACCCTAAACACGGCGGCTTAACCCCAGCCGTAACGCCTGCACCAGAGCAAGCCTAACCTCTTGGCTACAAGTCAGTTAATATCAATACCCTGATTACCATACTGATACACTCCTGTCAACATTTGCTTTTATAATTCAACCTTTCAAAAATGGACGAAGAAATCCAGTTTTACCTGAGCGAAGCCGAAGAGTCGATGGGTAAATCCCTGCAACACACTAGCTTAGAACTGAGCCGCATCCGGGCAGGCAAAGCTTCCCCGGCGATGCTCGACTCCCTTCGGGTAGACTATTATGGCACTCCTACTCCTATCAGCCAAGTAGCGAACGTTTCGACTCCCGACGCCCGCACGCTGTTCATCAAGCCTTGGGAGAAGAACATCATTGCGGAAGTAGTTAAAGCCATCAAGAACAGTGACTTGGGCCTAAACCCACAGTCCGACGCTGAAGGTGTACGCCTGAATATTCCGCCCATGACCGAGGAGCGCCGGCGCGATCTAGTAAAGCAAGTCAAAAACGAGTCGGAAAGCGGTAAAGTCCGCATCCGTGGCATTCGCAAAGACGTCAACGATGCGTTGCGCAAGCTTCTGAAAGAAGGTGCCGCCGAAGACGCCGTAAAAGACGCCGAAGCCAAGGTGCAAAAAGCTACGGACAGCTACATCAGCAAGATCGACGATCTGATGAGCAAGAAAGAAAGCGAAATCATGACTATCTGATTGATAATCAATAGTTTATATACAAATCAAAAGCCCTTCCAAGTTTAACTTGGAAGGGCTTTTGATTTGTAACGATGTTATGTACGCCAATAACCTTGGCTTAGAATACGCGCCTCTACTGCGTCGGGCACTAAATAGCGGATAGATTTACCTTTTTGCACACATTCCCGAATGAAAGTGGCAGAAATATCAAGCAGCGGGGCATCGACCACCCATGTGTTAGCCCGGGTTTCGACGGTGGTAATGTCCACACCTGGCCGCGGGTATACATATACTGCATAATCGGCCAAAATACGTTCGGCTTCTTTCCAACGCGTTAGGCCAGGCAGGTTGTCCTCACCCATCAACAATACAAACTGATGTTCGGAATAACGGCGGCGCAACGCGTCAAGCGTATCGATGGTGTAGCTTGGTTTGGGCATTCGGAACTCGATGTCCAGAGCTTCTAGCCTGTTATTGCCACGAATGGCCAACTGCACCAGTGCCAGACGCTCTTCCTCGGGTAACATCTCCTGCCCGATCTTAAACGGACTTTGCGGGGAAACAACCAGCCATACCGCATCCAAATCGGTGTGCGTGGCCATAAAATTGGCCAGTATGAGATGGCCGGTATGAATAGGATTGAATGAGCCGAACAACAGCCCCACTTTCAGACCAGCACTCACAGAATCGCCGATTCGCCGGTAATAAAGTCGCGCACCAGCTTTTCAGCCTGCGCGGTGGCGTGGTCCAGATCGTCGTTGACAAGGATGGTGTCGAACCGATCTTCGAATGTCAGCTCGAACTTGGCCTTGTACAGGCGCCCGGAGATGCTGGCGTCGGAGTCGGTGGCGCGGGCACGCAGGCGGCTTTCAAGCACTTCCAAGGAAGGTGGTTTTACAAAAACGGCTAAAGCCCGGTCCTTGTAAAACTCCTTAATGCTCAGACCGCCCTTCACATCAACATCCAAAATGGCGTGTTTTCCGCTTTCCCAGATGCGCTCAATCTCAGATTTTAGAGTACCATAGAAGTTGCCAGCGTACACCTCTTCCCATTCCACGAACTCATCGTGGCGAATTTTCTCCTGAAATTCTTCGATGGAAATGAAGTAGTAGTCTTTGCCGTTGGCTTCCGTGCGGCCGCGCTTGTCGCGCGTACAAGCTGAAATTGAAAAACTTAGCTCTGGAATCCTTTCCAGCAGCCGGTGGACTATAGTAGTCTTACCGGCGCCGGAAGGAGCCGAAAAAACGATAATTTTACCCTGCATGGGGTAAAATTAGGCCATTTCTGTCTGAACTCGTGCAAGGATATTTTGAGACAGCGATTCTGGAGCGCCTTTGCGCCCGATCCGTTGATTGATGAAATCAACGAAAACCCGCTGCTTATCAAGGCTATCGAAGCAAGGCGAGCAGTCCTCGGCATGGTTGACGAAGTATTCCTCGTCTTCCAAGGTTGGGTCCTGACCTACGATAATTTGATCGAGAATTGTATTCACGCGTTCACAGTCGGGGCCGTTTGTATCGACCGCCTGCTGGTTGGTTGTAGTAGATGTAGGTTTCATAACAGTGCCCGAGTTGGTAAGAGGTTATTTATTGGTCGTTATCGTCGTCTGATGGGTCTTCGTCGTCGGTATCGCCGCCGTAGCCCATCGATTTAGCGTACTTGTCTAATTTTTCCTTCAGGAAATTGCGAGCCCGGTGCAAACGTGATCGCACCGTTCCGATAGGGATGTCCAGCACTTTTGCCATTTCCTCATAGGTGAACCCTTCTAGGTCGCAGAGGATAATGACCGTGCGAAAATCCACTGGCAGCGAATTGAGCGCGCTGGCCACCTCGTCGCCGATGAGGTCGCGCACCGATTGCTGCCGCATGTCCGACGAGGTGCCACCCGCGTCGGCGTCAGACTCAACGTCCTCCGAATTGTAGTACCCTTCAATTTCGCTGTAGTCGACCTTGGCGGGTTGTTTACTCTTCTTTCGGAAGTCGTTAATGAACGAGTTTTTCAGGATGCGGAACAGCCACGCTTTCGCGTTGGTTCCCGGTTCGAAGTACTCAAAGAACCGATAGGCTTTCAAATAGGTCTCCTGCACGAGGTCGTTGGCATCGTCCTCGTCAAGGGTCAGGCGATAGGCAAAGTTGTACAAAGAGTCCAGTACAGGCATCAGTTCGGCTTGGAACCGCCGGTCTTTCTCTTCTTTGCTCAACTTCGGAACTCGTTCGGGAGAGTCGCTCATGGACGCTTAAATATTTCGGCTGAAGATTAAAAAAAATGCGCAGCCTTTAAACAAATGTACTGAATATACCAAGTTGCTTACGGAAGGTTTACGGTGGAGTAGCCGGAACGCTCCGTGGCTACTACGAGAAACCCGTACAGAAATACGAAGAGATTGAAGCCAATCTGCATTTCCAGCAACGAGTCGACAAGCATGCCGGCCCCCAGAATAAGCAAGAAATGGTACACGTACGGGTTACGCCGCTGTGTGGGTTGCGTCAACGGCCCAAGCAATACCAGCAGCCACACAAAAAGCCCTGGTAATCCGCTTGCTACCAAGTAGTGCAAGTACTGATTATGAATCATGACCCAATTGGGGGGCAATAGGCCATAACTGTGCCGGCGGTACTGCGCCATCATGGCATCTTGTGCATCGGCTGGTCCCACACCCACCAACAGGTGCTGGCGCGCTACGGCGCGGGCCGTATGCCACGCGGCCAAGCGTTTGGAGAGAGAAAAGTTGTTGATGTCCTCGCCGTTGTAGAAGTGTTCGATGTCGTAGCGCGTAGCAATAGCCCGGTCGCGCACCGACGGCAGGAGGCGATAAGAAGCGAAAGGCACCGCGACAAACAACCCTAACGCCAGTATACCCAAGGTAAACCGCCGCGCAAACAGAATACGCAACGCATTGACAAACAATGTGATATAAAACAGCATCAGTCCCGTGCGATACGCTAGCACATGCAGCGTGACGACGCTTATGGCCGCAGCCAGCCATAGCACCAAGCGCAGCAGCTGCGGGGCATACTTGCTACGGCCGAGCAGCAAACCAAAAAAGGCCGACAGCACCAGCATGATCCCGAAGTGAATGTGAAAAATCCCGGTGATCGCGGGCTGACTTTTGCCCACCATGTAAAAGTGCTGGTCGGTGGGCGGATGCACAATGTAGTCTAGCAAAGTGGCCGCGGCCACCATCCCAACGCCCAAAACAAAGCTACAGCCTACCCTAAACCGTTGCCGATTCGTCAAGGGCACTGCCAAACAAAACGCCAGCGGCACCCCAATAAACGGCAGCTGCCGAAAGACCTGATGCCGCCATTCAGGCCAATTGTCAGTGTATAAAGCACTTATTAATAGCAGTATATAAAGCAGCGCCATTCGGCCGGCAGCACCATTGTGTAGCCACTGGGGCAACTCGCGGCGCATACGCGGATTGGCAAGCACTGCCAGCACGCCCACAACAGGGCTTAGGGCTACCAACGCCCGCGACGCTAGCAATCCTGCTACACCTGCCACGCAGGCAAGCAGCAGCAAATGCTGTGAAAGCACCCCTTGCCGGTATATCTGTTGCCATCGGTTTGCCAAGAATGCTCTCATAGATGGCAAAGGATAGTCAAAAACTTCAAAAATAACCTACGGCTCTACCGGCAGTTGTTGCCAAGCTAAGATTCTTTCCAGTGCTTGCACAGGCGAAATGGCCTTGATGCAAGTGCACGCGGCGGGCTGCTCACGGCAGTCGGAGCAATCGGGACGATCGAATACCAGATATTCGGCATACGGGCCCAGCGGGGCCCACCGCCCTGGGTGCGTCGGGCGCATGGGTGGGTAAATGCCCAATGCGTGGCGGCCGAGGGCAGCCGCCAAGTGCAATGGCCCGGTACTAGCAGCTACCAGCCCATCGGCAGCATGGATAAAAGCCAGAAGCTGCGGCAGCGTCAGAAGTCCGGTAAGGTCGCCGGCCAGTACGGCGGCGTACTCCGCTAACCACGGGCGCAACTCCTCGCCTTCAGCTGCGGTACCCGTCACGAACACCCGATGTCCGGCTTGGTACAAGAGCTTAGCCAAGGCCCCAAAGTGGTTTAGGCCCCATTCGCGGGCGCTGCCCCTGGAGCGCGGATGCAGAATCACGTTGAGCTGACTTTCCGTACGATTGGCAAGCACCTGTTGCCACTGAGGAGCCAGCGGCTCTGTTGGTTGCAGCCGAACCAGTTCGGCTACTTGTGCCAAAGGCATTTCCGCTGGCAGCCCAAGCGGCTGAAGCAGCTTCAAGTTTAGCTGCGCCTCGTGCAGGGGCGAATGCCGTCGGCTCAGGCTTACCAATCGGTTGCAGGTAAGCCAGTGAAACCAGCGATTGCGCGTGGCAATGCGCACCGGAATCTTGGCTTTTTGGGCCAACTGCGCCAGCTTTTTGTTGGGGAAAACATGCAAGATAGCTGTAGCCTGCTGTTGAACTATAGCTGCGACCTGCTCTTTATCAGACAGTTGCAAAAGGCTATCGTAATTCAGAAACGCATCTACCCACGGACAGGCTTCGGCCACAGCTTGGGTATAGGTGCGGCCCACCAGCACCACCCGGCAACCGGGAAATAGTCGCTTAAGCTCTCCGCAAACTGGGAGCGTCAGGACGACATCGCCAATGGCATCGGTGCGGCTTACCAAAAAAGTCTTCATGCAAGGAGCCGCGATTTGGTGCGCAGTTTGGCAAATTTCAGAAAGACGCCCCACGCCGAGATGCTGGCAATACAGAACCCCGCAAACCCATCCAAGAAACCCAACCGCAGAATGTACCCGTGCACAAATTTCCAGAGCGGCTTCAATAGCAAGTGAAAAACCGTCACGCGGCGCTTGCCGCGCAAGGCCCATTCTTCCGCCGAGATGCTTGTGAAGCGGTTTAGTTGATTGACGTGCTGCTCCACCGAATCATAAGAGTAATGAAGCAAATCGCCATGTAAGTTAGTAACTAATTGATTATCAAATAGTTGGTATTTTTCATGCAACAGGAGGCCTTCCCATCGGCCCAAACGGCGATCGTAGAGGCGCAGCTTCCGGTCGGGGTACCAGCCGCCGTGGCGCACCCAGGTACCACAATAGTTGGTGAGTCGAGCCAAAGAATAACCTGCCGCCTGCCAGTTCTGCTTCACCTCCCGGATCGACTGGCGCAACTCTTCGGTTAGGACTTCGTCGGCGTCGAGCTGCAGTACATAGTCGTGTTGCGCTTGGGCAGTAGCGAAATTTTTCTGCTGCACATAGCCTTCGAAAGCATGCTGCACCACGCGCACGTTGTAACTGTGGCAAATGGCCACGGTCTGGTCGCTGGAATAGGAGTCGACCACCACTACCTCATCGGCCACATCGCCGAGTGCGTCGAGGCAGCGGCCGATGTTGCGTTCTTCATTGTAGGTGATGATGACGACCGACAGGGAAACGGGCATGCGGGCAAATATCTGAATTTGAGTGCAGCTTATTGCCTACTTCCGCAATCGAGCTACTTTAGCGTAAGCTGCACCTGTTATATGCTGTCTTAAGAATTCTCCTCAAGCCATGTATTTGCTTTTCGCCTATTCCTAAACTTTACTAATTCATGCTTACTGTTCAAGAGCCGGAAAGCCGGCAAGAGTATGGCACTGCCAAAGGGTGGCGTCTCTTCATTTACATTTTTGTTCCGCCCCTCATTCTGTTGTTTCTGGCTGTGCCAATCATAATGTGGGGCAAAAACGACGCGCAGCTAGGGTTCCAAATTGGATTGTCGGCTCTGATGCTAGGTTTTGCGGGTTTCCTAGTTTACGGATTGCTCGAAACCATTAAGGCTAAACATATTATTACCACTGACAAGCTGATTTATGAAGGCATTTTGCGGCGCAAAGAGTTGTCACTAGCCCGTATCAAAGGGTACCGCATTGACCAGAACTATACACACATTCTGCCGCTGAGTTCCGCTGATCCAAAGATCAGGATTGGGTATACTAGTGAAAACTATCAGGAGCTACAAAATTGGCTTTCAAACCGTTATCCTGATTTGGACGTGCTTGAAAAAGAACAAGATACGGCCAAGCTTCTAGAAAACGACGATCTGGGGAGAACCCCCGAAGAACGGGAAGCAAGGTTAGCAAACGCGCTCCGCACGGCCAAATGTTTGAATATAGCTGGCGGCGCGGTGGCGGGTTGGCTGCTAGTGTACCCGCAGCCCTACAAATGGGCCATAGCAATTGGGCTAGTGTTGCCACTGCTAGCGACGATAGCTCTTTGGCTTCATCAAGGAGTGATCCGGCTCGATGAGAAAAGGAACAGCGCTTACCCCTCTTTGGCTATTGCGATTCTGGGACCAAGTTCTTCCCTGTTGCTACGCGCCCTTTTGGACTTTGAGATTTTGGACTATGCTCCCTTATGGCCCCAGGCAGCAACTATAGCAGCGGGAGCTGCTTTGGCTTTGTTTGCTGGTAGCCGCGAGTTTATCTGGCACAACGATTCGCGCACAGGCCTGCTGTTTTCCATAGTCATTTATTCGGCGCTTTACGGCTTTGCTGCCACTACAATTTACAACTGCGTTTTCGACGAAGGTGAGGGCACTCGCTACGAGGCTCAGGTGCTAAGCAAGCATCGTACGTCTGGTAAACACACCACTTACTATCTGCACGTCAGCCCATGGGGGCCGCGCTCAACTGCCGAAGATGTAACGGTTTCGCACGATTACTATGACGAAGTACAACCCAGCGATACCATACAGATCCACGCTGGGTCAGGACAGCTGCATATTCCCTGGTTCATGGTTTTGGAATAGCACACGCACAAAAAAGCCTTCCTTGACAACAGGGAAGGCTTTTTTGTGCGTGTGCTATTCAGTCTTAGTAGCGGTACAAATCCGATTTGAATGGGCCTTGCACGTCTACGCCGATGTAAGAGGCCTGCTTCGACTTCAACTCGTCGAGCTCAACGCCAATTTTGGCGAGGTGCAAACGCGCAACCTTTTCGTCGAGGTGCTTAGGCAAGGTATATACCTTGTTTTCGTACTGGTCGGCGTGCTGCCACAGCTCTAGCTGCGCTAGCGTCTGGTTCGTGAACGAGTTCGACATTACGAACGAAGGGTGGCCAGTGGCGCAGCCCAAGTTTACCAAACGGCCCTCAGCCAAAATGATAACTTCTTTGCCGTCAATGTTATACAGGTCTACCTGTGGTTTAACGGTATCTTTGGTGTGGCCGTAGTTACCATTGAGCCAAGCCATGTCTATTTCATCGTCGAAGTGGCCGATGTTGCAAACGATGGCTTTGTCTTTCAGCGCACGGAAGTGCTCTTCGGTGATGATATCGCAGTTGCCGGTAGCCGTTACTACAATGTCAGCTTCCTTGATAGCATTCGACATCTTTTTGACTGCGTAACCGTCCATGGCAGCCTGCAGAGCGCAAATAGGGTCTATTTCTGTCACAATCACGCGAGCGCCAGCGCCACGCAGCGAAGCTGCGGTGCCTTTCCCTACGTCACCGTAACCGGCTACCACAGCAATTTTGCCAGCCATCATCACATCGGTAGCACGACGGATAGCGTCTACAGCCGACTCTTTGCAACCGTATTTGTTGTCAAACTTCGACTTCGTCACCGAGTCGTTGATGTTGAAAGCAGGCATGGGCAGCGTGCCATTCTTTACTCGGTCAAGCAAGCGCAGTACGCCGGTCGTAGTTTCCTCCGAAATGCCTTTGATGCCAGCGGCCAATTCCGGGAAGTTGTTCAGCACCATGTTGGTCAGGTCGCCGCCGTCATCCAGAATCATGTTCAGTGGCTGACGATCTTCGCCGAAATACAGCGTTTGCTCGATGCACCAGTTAAACTCTTCCTCGTTCATTCCCTTCCAGGCATATACCGGAATGCCCGCAGCCGCGATGGCCGCAGCGGCGTGATCCTGAGTCGAGAAGATGTTGCACGATGACCACGTAACGTCGGCGCCCAAAGCAATGAGCGTCTCAATCAGAACAGCGGTTTGAATCGTCATGTGCAGGCAACCTGCAATACGAGCGCCTTTGAGTGGCTGCGAAGGGCCAAACTCTTCACGCAGAGCCATTAGGCCGGGCATCTCAGCCTCCGCCAAACGAATTTCTTTGCGGCCCCATTCGGCCAGCGCGATGTCTTTTACTTTGTAGGGAACGTAGGTCGTCTCAACCATGATACACAGAATGTTTGCGATTCAACCGCAAAGGTAACCAATTTGTTAGCGATTATTTCCTGATATCCTGCTAAAGCCCTCATGGGCAATATTTTGTCTTAAGCGAGCGTCTTAAGCAAGCACTAAAGGCTATTTAAACGACAAAGAGAACGCATAGCTCTGTTGCGTTGTTAAGGAGCCTTGTAAAGTTTGTTTCGACAGTACGCATTGTACTGTCGGGCAGGATGTTACTTTTGTACTTATGCCCGATCTCATCTCTCCTATTGCATTGCGTTTTCAACGCACTCTTGGTCTTATTTGCCTGTTTTTTTTGGCAGCTTTTGTCGCGCAAGCACAGCAACCCCTTCGTCAGTCTGTAGTAATTCGGCTGAGTCCGGAAGACCAGGACCGGGGCCAGAACGGCGTGCAGAACAACTTCTTCTTCACCACCGGATCTGGCTCTGATTATCAGAATGCGGGATTTTTCGGTCAGCGGCTACGGCCTTACCTGGCCGATGATCAGGAGGCAATTGCTAACCTGAACCACTACCGCCGGCAGAAATGGATGTACTTAGGCGAGCGTGCTTTGTTTGTAAGCTCAGTGGCCTTGTACGGCCAGCAAGTATTGGCTGGCGACAAGCAGCAATATTTTAACAATACCCAGAAAGCCGCCATCGGCATAGCTGCCGTAAGCTTGCTTTCGAACGTATTTATTACCCGCAATACCAACCAGCATATGCAGCGGGCCGTGCAAGCGCACAACGGTAATCTGCCCTCGGCACGCCGGGCTATGTTGCAGCGCTTGGCTCCGACAGGTGTTGGGTTAGGGGCTGCTTCCACGGGCCAGCCTCAACTAGCTTTGCGCTGGAGTTTGCGCTAAATTTCCCTTTTTCTCGTAGGGATACTTCATGGAATATCCGCTTCCTGCAGCGGCCCGGCAATACGTTGCCGAACACCTGCACGACGACCCCGCCCAACTGGCGCTGCAAGCTCGCCGGTACCCGAGCTTGCCGGTACCCGAGTTAGTACGCCAGATTCAGGCCCGGCAAAAGGCACGCGTCAAGCTGCCCGCTTGGGCCGATAACCCTGACCTGATCTTTCCACCGGCACTGTCCGTTGAGCAGGCGTCCTCGGCCCGCACGGCAACTTTCAAAGCTGATTTGGTGGATGGACAGCGCTTGGCTGACTTAACCGGAGGGTTTGGGGTGGATTCGAGTTTTTTTGCCAGCCGTATCCCCGAAGTTCATTATGTTGAGCGCGACCCCAAACTGGTCGCGGTAGTGCAGTACAACTTAGCCCAGTTGGGCATTGGGAATGTAACCTGCCACGCTGCCGACGCGCTGGCTTTTCTGAAAAGCTCGGACGAAAAGTTTGATTGGCTATACCTCGACCCAGCCCGCCGCAGCAACGCCGACCGCAAGATTTACAAGCTCCGAGACTGTGAGCCCGATGTGGTACGCCTAATGCCTTTGCTCCTGCACAAAAGTCAGCGCATCCTGCTCAAGACCTCGCCGATGCTTGACATTGAGCAGGCTATTCTGGAGCTAAAACACGTGCGGCGCTTGTGGGTAGTGGCGGTTGACAACGAGTGCAAAGAGGTGCTCTACGAACTTGGCCCCGAGCCGGCCGTAGATCCTGAACGCTTTGCTGTGAATCTATTGCGCAACGGCGACCAACAGGAGTTCCGCCTGAACCGTGCGCGCGAAACCCGCGCTATTGCTCGCTATGCCGAACCGCAGCAATATTTATATGAGCCCAATGTGGCCATCCTGAAAGCGGGTGGCTTTCGCAGCATTGGCACAGCGTTCGAGTTTCTTAAGCTTCAGCAAAACAGTCACTTATATACTAGTGACATTTTGCGAACTGATTTTCCGGGCCGCATCTTCCGCATTATTGCGACCGAGCGCTACGACGGCGACGCCCTAAAAGCCCATTTGGGGCCTGCCGCTCGGGCGCACGTCACGACGCGCAACTTTCCGGATACGGTCGCGGAGTTTCGGCAGCGCACTGGCATTCGGGAAGGCGGCGAAACGTACCTTTTTGCCACCACCGACCTGCGCGGCCGCCTGATGGTGCTGGTTTGCGAAAAGCTTTAAGCTACGCTTCCATCCGGTTTCGGGGCTTTGTAAAATAGCCTGAAGGCCTCTGTTGATCGCAGAGGCCTTTTTCGTGACCTATTTATAATCAAGCAGTTATAACAATGCTATTTAGCAGGGCTTGTCCATTTGCTACCTAATTCGCGAAAGCGCCAAGGCAGGGCGGCATCAAGACCAGCATAATCAATGCCGACGCGCGGACTGGTGCGGACCATTTCTTCTGGTACCGATTCTCCGTGGTCTTCCAGCCAGATCAGGTTGCCGGTCAGATCGGTGCCGTAGTGTTTGGTAGTAATTCCCAGGGCCTGCGTCAGCAACCCCGGCCCGGCAGTTAGCTTCGACGAAACGCTGGTCAGTCCCCGCCGAAGCAGCATTTCCGGGATGCCTTCCGTGGGTTCGAGGCCCCGAATCAGGACGGCATCGGCTTTGCCGGCTTTGTTGGTAATGATGTTGAACAGCGTGTAGCGTCCGTAAATAAGGTAGGCGTAAGCTACTCCGCCGGCCTCGTACATGATGCTGGTACGCGCCGTGTAGCGCCCCAAATGCGAATGACAAGCTTGGTCGTTGAGATGGGCGTAGGCCTCCGTTTCTACGATGCGCCCGCCCGTAAGCACACCATTTATATTGGTATACAGATACTTACCTAATAGGTCACGTGCGATCTGTACTACATCGGGGCGCTGGTAGAATTCGCTGGTAAGCTTCACTTGGCAAAAATCGGGGTGGGAAGTTCAGGTTAGGACGGCAGATAACACGGCGGCCATCGCATGCACGTGAAAAGCACAAACGTAAACTGGTGCTTTTGGGTAACTATGGCCTGCAAATTCCGCAGTTGACTAGCAACCCAAATTTGCTGCTTACCTTTGCGGCTGTATAGGTGGCCAGACCCCGATTGTGGGGCGAGGCTGAAAAGGGAATCCCGTGTGAATCGGGAGCTGTCCCCGCAACTGTAAGCTTTAAGAGTAGGTGGGCCATTCCGCTGCCACTGTTTCGTTGATGGTTTTCGCTTGGAAAACCGGAGAAATGGGAAGGCGGCCCATCTGAAGCGAGCCAGGAGACCTGCCTATGCATTTCCCTTATGTTCAGCGCTTTCGGGTGAAAGGCGGAGAATGAATGCAGTTGGCGGCCTGGCCGTCGGTTTTCCTGTTTTCGGCCTCGGCTTCGCAGGGTTTTCGGACCTGAGCGGGGTTCTGAACTGAATTTTCACCGATTGAAAATTTGGTTCGGATGATTAATACGCGTGGATTCGGTCGGTTAGCATCGGTGAAGCTGCTAGGTGCGCTTGGCACATTCCTGTGCCTGACGGGAGTCTGCCCCGCACAGGCGCAGCACGCCGATCCGATTGCGCCCGATTCAGTAGGCTTGGCCGGCGAGCACGTGCTGCCTGCCGTTCGGGTGCAGGCTGTGCCCCTCAGCCGCTTTGCCGTGGGCAGCCGCGTAACCAGCATTGACTCTGCCACGCTTGCTCAATATCGTTCGGGCACCCTTACCGATGTATTGGCCGCACGCACGCCGCTGTACATCAAGAACTACGGCCCGGGGCAGCTATCTTCTATTTCATTTCGGGGCACTTCGGCGCAGCACACAGCCGTACTCTGGAATGGCTTCAACATCGGCCTGCCGACGCTTGGCCAGACCGATTTTTCGCTGTTGCCCGTGAGCGGCAACACCCGCGTGGAAGTTCAGCACGGACCGGCCAGCGCCGCATACGGAACGGCCGCCATTGGCGGGACCGTGTTGCTGTCGTCGCCGGTTGTGTGGGGCGCCGGGCCACGGGCTAGTGTGCAGCTTGATGCTGGCAGCTTTGGCCTGGGCGCGGGCAGCTTGGAGGGCAGCTTCAGCAATCAGAAAATTGCGGTGCGCACATCGGCTACTTACCGGGAAGCGCAAAACGATTTTCCATACTATGCCCGTGAGTTCAGGGGGTTGGTGCGCCACCGCCAGCAAAGTGCGGCCATTCGCCAAGGCAGCTTTGCCCAGGACATTACGCTGCGCTTAGGCCAAGCTAGCGAACTCACGGCCGCGGCTTGGCTCACCGACGCCAACCGCCAGATTCAGCCTGCCATTGGTTCCAGCAACAATCAAGCACGCGAGCATGACCAGAGCCGACGGCTGCTGGCGGGCTATCGGCATGTAGCGAGCCGCCACGAAACGGGCGTGCGCGTGGCTTGGTTCGACGATGTGCTCAACTACCAGCAGATCGGGCTGGTCAGCAATTCGCGCGTCCAAACCACTCAGTTGCAGGCCGATCACACGCTCAACTTCGCTGCCAAAGCCAATCTACGGTTGGGCATAGAAGCCCAACACTTTGCAGCGCAGGTAGATGGCTACCACGGCCGGAAGACGGAAAATCGGTATTCGGGTTACGCACTATTCCGCTACGACCCGCGCCCAGAAGTACGCCTGACGCTCAATCTGCGCCAAACGATGGTGCCCAATCGTCGGCCGCCGCTGGCCCCAACAGCAGGCGCCGAATGGAATATATATCACATTTATAATCAATTATTTACAATAAAGGCTAGCACCTCACGCAGTTACCGGGCGCCGACGCTCAACGAGCGCTACTGGCCGACTGGCAACCCTAATATTCTTCCGGAAGACGGCATGGGCTATGAGGGGGGGCTGCGCCATGAGGTGTCGCTAACGCCGCAGCTTGCACTGCACTCCGAGCTTACAGCTTATCGGCAGCTGGTCGACAATTGGGTGGAATGGCTCAGCGACCCGATCACGGGCGGCAGCACGCCGCATAACGTGCGCAAGGTGCGGGCGCAAGGCCTAGAAGCCAGCACGCAGGCCAAGTGGCATCCGGGCGCTTATGCTCTGTTGGCGCGGGCCAGCTATGCGCTTACGCAGTCGGAGAAGGTGCGGGGCTACGCCGACGACCCCAACCCGATGGGGCAGCAGCTGGCTTACGTGCCCATGCATTCCGCAGCCTTCACCACCGACCATACGTGGCGGGGCTGGCAACTCACTACGTCACTGACATTTACGGGCGAGCGCCGCACCTATAGCACTGCAACGACCTTGCCCTCCTATGTACTGCTGAACGCCACCATAGGGCGCACGCTGCATGTGGCCCCCACGTGGTCGCTGACGGCGTTGGCCCAAGGCTACAACCTAACCAACCGCACTTACCAGAACTACGAATTCCGGGCTATGCCACCTTGCTGGGGCTTACTGAGCGTGCGCGTGGCCTGGCACTAACCTTTCCTTTATCTCCTTTCCTCTTTTCTAGCGTTATGTTCCGCACTCACCACTTCCCCTCTTTTCTGACGCGCGCCCTCTTGGTTGGCGTTGGCGCATTCACAGTTTTCAGCTGCAACGATACCGACGAAGCCGCAGCGCCGCTTTATAATCTGACCAAAGATGGCAGCAATGTATTCGTGCTCAACGAAGGCGCCTTCGGTACGCCCAATGCCGAGGTAAGCCTGTTCAGCAAAACGTCCCGCACTGTCGTCGACAACCACATTTTCAACACCGTCAACCAACGCGAGCTGGGCGACGTGGCGCAGTCGATGTTGGTGGTGGGCAACCGCGGCTACATCGTGGCCAACAACAGCAAGAAGTTGGAAGTCGTGAATCTGACGACGTTTCAATCGGTGGCGACGGTGACCGGGCTGGAGCAGCCACGCTACGCCGTAGCAGTCAGCGCTGACAAGGCTTACGTGAGCGAATGGGTGAAACGCGGTGAGCAGGGGCGCGTTGCCGTGCTTGATCTGCGCACCAATACCATCACCAAAACCATAGCCGTGGGGCGGCAGCCGGAGCACCTCCTGCTGGCCAACGGCAAAGTGTATGTAAGCAACTCCGACGAAAATACCCTGAGCGTTATCAACCCCGCTACCGACGCCGTGGAGAGCGCCATCAGCGTGCAAGATGGTCCCAGCGACTTGGTGCAGGACAAAGCAGGCAACATCTGGGTACTGTGCACCGGCATCACGCGGTACCAGACTTCGGCACCGTACGCGGTCATTTCCTCAACGCCCGGCAACCTGATCAAATTCTCACCCGCCGCCCCAACTGCGCCGACGGTGCTGCCATTTGCCGGCAGCCCAAGCGGGCTGCACCTGAACGGCGCCGCCGACCAACTCTACTATAGCTACAAAGGCGGCGTATACCGCATGAGCACCACGGACGCAGCCTTACCCGCTACCCCTCTCATACGGCGCAGCTTCTACGGCCTCGGCATCGACCCGCAGGACAACACCATTTACGGCTCGGTGGCGCCTTACACCGCCGCCGGCAAGTTTATTCGCTACCAGGCCAACGGCACAGCTATTGACTCTTTCAACGTCAATCTGCTTCCCAACGGATTTATATTCTATTAAAAGTCAACTGGTTATCACAATCCACTCAAAACACAAAAAGCCCTCCCACAATAATGGGAGGGCTTTTTGTGTTTTAGCCGAGTCAATGCTTAATCGGCTAGGCCATCGCCGTTGCGATCTTTCCGCTCCGTAGTCTGGTCGTATACTTGCTGACCGGTTTTTACTTTGGTCGTGTCCGCAGCTTTGCCGTTGGTATTCGAATCGTTGCCGCGCGTCTGTTGCGTGTTGTTGTTGACAAATTCTTTGTCGTGGCCGCGTTCTACGTTGGCGCTTCCTTCGGAAGTGCCTGTGCTACAAGAAGATACAGAAAGGCTAGTCACTGCTATCGCGAGTGCCATCAGCCGGGGTAAAAGAGGAGTTTTCATGAGGAAGGGCGTTTTGCAGGGAGAAGGATCATACGGGTATAGTACGTGGTACGGCTGCCAGACGACGTGGTTTTTATCGAATACGACAAAGTCCAGGAACCTAATTTGGCAGGAGCTACGTTCCCGGCTTTTCCGCACCAAATCAACTGCCGTCGGGTGGTCAACCATCATCAGTTGAAAAGTGCTATATTAGACATTCGCTACCTTAGCCCCTGAGCTACCGCCGATTGCGAGAGTAGAGGAAGTCTTATATTTGTTGTTCGCTTTCCGTATATGAGCCTGCTAAACGCCCTTCCTGCTTCTTACCGGCCTTTGCTGCGGCACACGGCTATTTTGGCAGGCACTGGGTTTTTGCTGGCCTTGGTGCTGATCGCGTATCTGTTTGGTGTTCAGGACCACTTTTTTTCGAGGCTGTTCTGGGCGTTTTTCGTATTTTTCTGGCTATTGGCAGTCACTTTTTTAGGCGTGGTGCCCTTTGTTACCTGGGCATCAGGCAGTTGGTTTGGGAAAGGTTGGGTAGAAGCTCCGGCTAAGCCGCTTCGGCGGCCGCGTACGGCGGCACCTCCTACCGCTCGCAAAAACACTCGCACTACTTCTAGGTTGGAACAAAAATAAATCTTGTGAAAACGACACTGCTACATATCAAAAACATGGTGTGCCCCCGCTGCATAGAGGCTGTACACCATCTGCTAGAGCAAGCTGGGTATCGCCCTACACAAGTTACGCTAGGCCAAGCGCAGCTCGACCGCACCACCCCCGCCGATCCGGCCGCGGTGGCTCCTATGTTGCGCGAAGCTGGTTTCGACCTGCTCATGGGCCGGGGCGAACAGCTCACCGAACAGATTAAAGGCGCGCTGGCCGAATACTTGGAGCACCTGCGCACGGCGCGCATGCCCCTTACCACCTCGGCCTTCCTCACCGATCGGTTTGCGGCGACGTACTCGCACCTGAGCAAGGTATTTTCGCGCACTGCCAATCTTACCATTGAGAAATACCTCATTCGCCTCAAAATCGAGCGCGTTAAGGAGATGTTGAGCTACGGCGAACTGACGCTTAGCGAGATAGCCGACCAAATGCGTTACAGCAGCGGTCAGCACCTTTCCAACCAATTTCGGCAAGTCACCGGCCGCTCGGTAAGCGAGTTCCGCCGTGATATGATGCCCAAGCGCCTGTCGTTGGATAAACTCGCGAGCTAGGTACGTCGCACAAAAGCTTACACGTTATGCAGTAGAATTCTGTATAACTAGTTGCTACCGATTGGGGTATTTGAAGGGTAATTTCCTTTCGAATACCCCAATTCTGTTTTATGCGGCTTTCAGTTCTTCTACTTGCCTTTTTGCTGCTGATTAGTGTTTCGCTGCCCGCATGGGCGCAACACGAAATGTACCAGATGCCGAAGCAGCCGGCCACGTCTCCCACCGACACTGTGCATGCTGCGCAGCCAGCCCAGCACCAACACATGCCGGGCATGGACATGAGTACAATGGATATGTCCGGCGACACAACCATGCAGCATAGCGACCACGGCGACATGAACATGTCGCACGCTTACTCGCGCAATCTGCCCATGTCGCGCAACGGTTCCGGCACGGCGTGGCAACCCGATGCAACGCCCATGTACATGTGGATGCAGCACAAAGGCCCTTGGATGCTCATGTATCACGGCGCCGTTTTTGGGCGCTACACCAACCAGAACATCGGCCGGGAAAACGGCCAGCGCGGCGGCCGCACCTTCGACGCACCCAACTGGTTTATGACCATGGCCCAGCGCAACGTCGGGCAACGCGGTTTGCTCAACCTGACCGCCATGATCTCGCTCGACCCGCTTACCGAAGGCGCGAACGGCTACCCGCTGCTGTTCCAATCGGGCGAAGCCTACAAAGGGAAGCCGCTCGTCGACCGGCAACACCCGCACGATCTGTTTTCGGCCCTAAGCATTGGCTACACGCACGCCCTCAGCAAAGACCTGGATTTGAGCCTGTATTTAGGGTATCCGGGTGAGCCCGCTGTTGGGCCTACAGCGTTTATGCACCGACTTTCGGCCATGCCTAACCCCGATGCTCCGCTTGGGCACCACTGGGTAGATGCCACGCACATCACGTTTGGCGTAGCCACGTTTGGGGTGCGCTACAAGCAGTTTAAGCTGGAAGGCTCCAATTTCACCGGCCGCGAGCCCGACGAGCATCGTTACAACTTCGATCGGCCGCGTGCCAACTCATGGGCCAGTCGCCTGCTGTGGAACCCGTCCGAAGAGTTGTCGTTGGAAGTTGGTCGTGCTTACGTAAAAAGCCCAGAGCAGCTACGCCCCGATGAAGACGTGACGCGCACCACCGCCGCCGTGTTGCACAGCCGCACGTGGGGCGCTTACCATTTCGTGGCTTCGTCGCTCATCTGGGGCCTTAATAAATCCGATCACGGGAAGGAACACTCGGTTTTGGCCGAAACCAACCTTACGCTTGGCCGACCGACCTTTTACGGCCGCTACGAATTTGTTCAGAAGGACGCCGAAGAGCTAGCCATCCCGCACGACCAAACGGAGCCCACCTACAACATTCACGCTCTTACACTGGGGGCCAACTACCGCCTTGCCCAGCTCGGCCAGAACGGCCCCGAACTGCACATAGGCGCCCAAGGCTCAGTGTATCGTCCTGACAATCAAATACGTAGCTATTACGGAAAAACTCCGGTGTCTGCGGAAGTTTACCTGCGCCTGAATGCGCCGTTTATGAGCATGGGCAAGATGAAGATGTAGAGGCCCAACTACCAGCTTCAGCAGTACACCTAGCGCCGCGCAATGCTAAATTCCGGTTAATCCTTCCCGACGGGAGTATCTTTGCCTTCTGCTTTGTTATGCCGTCGTGAAATCTCCTCATATCCTGCTCATTACGCCCCCGCTTACGCAACTCAACACGCCGTATCCGGCCACGGCATACCTGAAGGGCTTTTTGGGCGGACGCGGTTACTCCGTAACGCAAGCCGACTTGGGCTTGGAGCTGGTATTGAAGCTGTTTTCAAAAGCCGGGTTACAGCGCGTCTTTGCCGAAATCGAACAGGGAGCATATTCCCTGAGCGACAACTCCCGCCGGATGCTGCGGTTGCAGAAAAGCTATCTAGCTACTATTGAGCCAGTTATAAAATTCCTACAAAACAAGGATAACACGCTTGCGCCGCGCATTTGCCACAGCCGCTTTTTGCCCGAAGCCGCCCGTTTCGACAACGTGGCCGACCTGGAAAGCGCTTTCGGCACGATGGGCCTCACCGACCAGGCCCGCCATTTGGCCACGCTGTACCTCGAAGACCTCGGCGACCTGATCAAGGAAACCGTTGGGCCACAGTTTGGCTTCAGCCGCTACGCCGAAAAGCTAGCCATGTCGGCTACAAGCTTCGAGCCGTTGTACGAAGCCCTGCAAGCTGCGCCTAACTTACTGGACGAGATGCTGTTGGAGCTACTCGACGAACTGGTAGCCCGTACCGAGCCCGACGTTGTGGGCTTTACGGTCCCATTTCCGGGCAACCTATACGGGGCCTTGCGCTTGGCTGGCCGGGTAAAGCAGCAGCGTCCGCAGGTAAAAACACTCATGGGCGGTGGCTACCCCAATACTGAGCTGCGCCAAATTCGCGAGCCTCGCTTCTTCGACTACATTGATTATCTGACCCTTGACGATGGCGAAGGGCCGTGGCTCCGGTTGCTGGAGCACCTGCAAGGACAGCGCGCGCAGGAGGATTTGCAGCGCACCTTCCTGCGCGATGCCCAAGGGCAAGTGCAGTACCTCAACGCCTGCCGCGATGCCGATATTCCGCACCCCGAGGTAGGAACTCCCGACTACAGCGACCTCCCGCTCACCGAGTATCTATCAGTAATTGAGGTACTTAACCCCATGCACCGCCTCTGGAGCGATGGGCGCTGGAACAAGCTAACAGTAGCCCATGGCTGCTATTGGAAGCGGTGCTCGTTCTGCGACGTAACCCTCGACTACATCTCGCGCTACGAAACGGCGCCGGCGACTTTACTTGTCGACCGCATCGAGCAAATTGTGCGGCAGACGGGGCAAACCGGCTTTCACTTCGTCGACGAAGCGGCCCCACCCCTCGCCTTACGCGACTTGGCCGTGGAGTTGCTGCGCCGCCGCGTCAACATTACGTGGTGGGGCAATATTCGCTTCGAGAAGACTTTTTCGCCTGATCTGTGCCGCTTGCTGGCCGCGTCTGGGTGCATTGCGGTGTCGGGCGGGTTGGAAGTTGCCTCAGATCGCCTGTTGACCTTGATGGAAAAGGGCGTCACGATTGCCCAAGTTGCGCGCGTAACCGATGGCTTCACGCAGGCAGGTATCATGGTGCACGCTTACCTCATGTACGGCTTCCCGACTCAAACTACGCAGGAAACCGTTGATTCTCTAGAAGTTGTGCGGCAGCTCTTGGCGGCAGGCATTGTGCAATCGGGTTATTGGCACCGCTTCTCCATGACGGCGCACAGCCCGGTAGGCAAGAACCCCGCGAAATACAAAGTAGCCGCCATCGGCCCGGAGCCGGGCGATTTTGCGTGGAACGACCTCTGGCACGACGACCCCACCGGTACCGATCACGAGCAATTTGGTCCGGGTTTGGCGAAGGCCTTGTACAACTACATGCACGGAGTAGCCCTCAACGAGCCGCTGCAATTCTGGTTTGATTTCCGGGTGCCGCGCCCCACGGTACCGCGCCAGCTTATTCAACAAGCCCTGCAAACCGAAAGTAAGCCCGACAGTGCCAAGCAAAACCTACGCTTATTTTGGCTTGGCAATGCCCCCGATTTAGAGATTACGGAAGGCAAAAAAGGAGCACGCGCCACGCTCACATTCTATGAACAAGCCGAAGATTTTGAGGTGAAAACATCGGACGCCATCGGGCAATGGCTGCTGGAATTGCTTACCAAACTTGCCCACGATTACGAAACCAAGCTGTTGTTGAAAGAAGCAGCGGCCTCCTTTCCTGTGAGCGCCGCGGGCATGTCGTTCGAGGCTTTTTTGACGTCGCCGGTGTGGCTGTTGCTCCGCGAAAAAGGCTTGCTGATTCTGTAGAGCCGATTTCCAGAGGGCCGATCATGCCAGAAACATAATTTATTGATTATCAATAAATTATGTCTTCATCGTTACTGAGCTGTGCGGGCACGCATCCAACCCAGCATATCGTCCACGAAGCCGGGCGCGGGGCGGGGCCACTCCCATTTGTCTTCTTTGGTTAAGCCGCCGGGCAACATCAGCTCGTGGTTTGCGCCTGAGTATACTTTTACTGTCGAGCCCTGCTTGTAGCCGACTACGTTTCGCAGCCGGCGGGCGCTTTCACTGGCATCGAAACGCTCGTCGGCGCTGCCGTAAACCAATAGTGCCGGCACTTTGACTTGCTGCCAGGCTGCTCTGGGGTCTAGGTCGAGTTGGCGCCACCGCAGCTGCGTTTTGATTTCGGCAGGAGTCGGTACCCGCCGGGGCAGTGTGGTGTACTGGGCCCACGGCTGTTGCCAAGCTTCAGTGAGCGTTTCGTGCAGCTGCGTGGTATCACTTTCGCCACCGCCGTGCACGAAGCGCACCAACTGGTCGAATGCTTTCGCAGCCTGCTTCATATCCTTGGCCGACACGTCATGTTCGCGCAACCGGCTGGCATTTTGAAAACGCTCAACGTCGGCATAGGGTACGCCCGGCCCCGATAAAGCGACTACAAAAGCCACTGACCGGCCCGGACGAGAGGCGGCAATGGCTGCAACATGCGCGCCTTGACTGATGCCCCACAGGCCAACATGAGTAGAATCGATATCGGGTTGTTTTTTAAGGGCTTGCACAGCGGCCAAAGCATCGGTAGCCAAATCTTCTTGGCTGTATTCGGGCAACTGACCAGCTGGCAGAGCGGCGTCACGACGATCATAAACGAGGGCCGCGAACCCGCGGCGAGCCAGCAAATCGGCATACGAATACAGGTCGCGCTGGTGGGGCGTACTGCTACCATGCAGCAGCACCACGGCCGCATGCTGAAAGGAAGTGTCGTTGGGCAGCAACAGGGTACCCCGCAGCGTCAGGTTGCCGCTGCGAAAGCGCACGGGCTGCTCGCGGTATGGGCGCGGATCGGCTTTGCCACGGCGCACCAGCAACAGGTCGGCTTTCAGCGTATCGATTTTGAAATTGCCACGCCAGAAATCGCCTTCCTGCACGGCTTCCACCACCATGTTGCCTTGTTTCTGGCCGGGTCGCTGCTCGAAGTGCAGCAGCGGCGCGTTAAAGCGCAGATTCTGAGCCGGAAAGCTCAGGCCCATTTCCAAAAAACGAAAATCGGCCTGCAAGTGATCCGGCGTCGGTTCGCGCATGTCCAACGCGACCCGCGCCTCCGTGCCTTGGTAGGTGAGCGTGCCTTCGTAGTGCCCGGTGGGCAGCGGCAGCTTGGGCCGATCGGGGGTACAGCCGCTGGCAGCGAGCAATGCCAATATTGGTAACCAAAGGAGCCCAGCCGCTGGCCGGAACGAGGAAAGCGTACAAGCGAGCCTGTCTTTTCTCACAAGAAGCGGGTTGATGGACAATAGGCAAAGGTAGCGAGCCGGCGCCACGTCTGCGGCAGGCGCTGCGGCAAGGGCAGAATCCTATAATTATCTATAAATACAATATATTGATTTACAGACCCTTACGAAGAATAAGATCGGTCTGTATATCGTTGCCTAGCCGGAATTCGTGACTGCCGATTTGCCGAAAGCCAAAGCGCTTATAGAACTCGATGGCGCGCACGTTGCGCTCCCACACACCAAGCACCACCGAGCGGCAGCCCTTGGCGCGTGCCTCGTCCAGAATGCGGCGCATCAGAGTGGCGCCCAAGCCCGTCCCGATCCAGTCCTGCAACACATACAATCGCTCAATTTCCAGGCGATTGTCGGGCTTCTTCCCTGGTTCCAGGCCCAAAGGAGAGTTGAAGCGCAACTTGGCGTAGCCGATGGGTTGCTGCTGCATCTGAACCAGCAAAAACAGCGTATCGGGATTCTGAAGTTCGGCGAGTTGCTGTTCTTCCCCAAAATTCTCGGCTAGGTAAGCAGCCATGTCTTCGGGGTTGTTGTCGGCGATAAAGGTTTCGTGAAAGGTTTGGCGACCCAAGTTTGCCAACACGGCCGCAGTGGCAGCACTGCGTTTGGGCACCGAGATACGGAGTGGCGAAGACATTACAGATGCTTTGTATACTATTGATAATCAAATGATTATTTAATCAATCAGATCATCTTTGTGCCGCAACATTTGCCAGCCGGCCCGCAGCATGTACAAGGCAAATACGATAAAAACCAGGCTCAGCACGAAACGTGGTGTATCCAGCGCACCGGTTTCCCAGTCGGTGTAATACTGTGGGATGCGCAGCCCCTGCACGATGAGCAGCAACAAGCCTGCCGCCAAGTATAAAATGCCGCGATTGCGACTGTAAGGAGGTGTAGCCATGGGAAGCGCGCTTACTGATTGGAAAACAACAGCGGCCGGGGCCGCTTGACGTACCAAACTTAGTACGAAAATCTGACGGCCCGATGCCGAAGCCGACCGCATGCGATACGCGCGCCAGTTGCAAATTGATTTAAGCCGTGTATTTTTGTCTTACCAAGCATTTCGCGAGAGTAGCTCAGTTGGTAGAGCATCAGCTTCCCAAGCTGAGGGTCGCGAGTTCGAACCTCGTTTCTCGCTCATTTAAAATCGGCCACTTAACAGCAATGCTGGGTGGCCGATTTGTTTTTGGTTTATACAACCACATTAAGGATCAAACCTGCCTACTGCAGGTTTGATCCTTAATGTGGTTGCTTTATAAGTGTATCCTGTTGATTTGAATTATCAATCTTGAGCAAGTAAGGTTTAGGCGGAAGTATTGTTGCCAGCAGGAGTCCTATATCTGCAACTAGGCCTTGGGAAGTGATATGCGTTACTTAGCTGGTACTACCCCGTTAGTGGTCTGCACTATTTTCTGGATGGTACCGTCCGGGTTGTAGTGCAAGTCATCCACGCAGATGGAGCGCCGGTAGCTGCCGCCGGTGGGCAGGGCGCCGTTGTGGTAGAAAAAGTAGCTCTTGCCCTTGTAGTCGATGATGCCGGGGTGGGTCGTGAAGCTATTGGGCACGTTTTCCTGAATGATGCCCCGGTACGTCCAGGGCCCGGTGGCGCTGGGGGCCGTGCAATACTCTATCATTTCGGGCTTGGTGCCGACGCTGGCATACACGAGGTAGTACAGCTTTTTGCGCTTGTACACCCAGGGCCCTTCGATGTAGTTTTTGGGCGTAAAGGTGGTGATGGGGCTGGCCAGCTCGATCAGGTTGTCCTTGAGCTTCACCCACTTGCAGCTGCCGTTACCCCAGTACAGGTAGGCTTGCTTGTCATGGTCGATGAAAACGGTGGGGTCGATATCGTCCCAGGCGTGCGGCTTGTCTTTAGTCATCTCATTGACAATCAAGGCCTTGCCAATGGCATCCCGGAACGGCCCCGTAGGGCGGTCCGACACGGCTACGCCAATGGCCGCGCCACCCTGGCTGTGGTCGTCTTTTTTATGAAACGTAGACACAAACCAGTAGAACTTGCCGTTGTGGTAGACGCACTGTGCCGCGTACGCATCGCCGGTGGCCCAGGCAAAGGTTTTGGGCGAAAGGCATTTGCCGTAGGACTTCCAGTGCACCATGTCGGTGGTGGAGTAGATGCGCCAGTCGGGCATCTTGTAGTTGGTTTCCTGCACCGAAGCCGTGTCGTGGCCGGTGTATAGAAATAGTGTGTCGCGGTACACCAGCGGCGCCGGGTCGGCCGTAAATACATCTCGGATGATCGGGTTTTGCGCCCGCACGGGCAGGTAGGCCACCAAGGCCAGCAGGGCGACGACGAGCAAGGTACTTTTCATGGAGCTACGTGGTAAGCAGAAGCAAAGCAAAAAATGGGAAGCAAGGCTAGCGGGCTCGCAGCGAATAGGCTTGGCCGGCTTGGGTGGGAAAATCGTACACAAACGACGGCGCCAGAGCGGGCTGCCGCGGCGTGGTTTTGGCGGATACCAGCGGCGGCTTGACTGGGAAAGTCTGGTAAAATGGGTTGGAGTTAGGGCCCTGGGCAGCCTGCAGCTTCAAGCCGCCCGTAGCTGCTATGGGGCGGTGCACCCGCACGCGGCAGTTGCCTCCTAGCCGCGAAGTGATGCGCGCTCGCGTGAGGCGTCCCTTATCCCAGGCCAGGTCCACAACGTAGCCCCCGCGGGCTACGAGGCCCGTCACCTCGCCCGTGGGCCAAGCGTCGGGCAAGGCGGGGAGCAGGTCCAGGGTGCCGTCGTAGCTCTGCACGAATAGCTCGGCCAGACCCGCCGTACAGCCAAAGTTGCCGTCAATCTGAAACGGGGGGTGCGCATCGAGCAGATTGGGATACGTGCCCCCGCCCTCGCTCACACCGCCGGGCTCGCTGGCCCGGAGCCGCAGCTGCTCAGTGAGCAGCTTGTAGGCGTGGTTGCCGTCCTGCATGCGCGCCCAGAAGTTCACCTTCCAGCCCATCGACCACCCCGTGGACACGTCACCGCGCTGGGTGAGCGTCACGCGGGCGGCTTCAAACAGGGCGGGCGTGCGGTAGGGCGACAGCTGCCCACTGGGGTACAGCCCGTAGAGGTGGGAAATGTGACGGTGCGTATCGCGGGGGTTGTCCACGTCCTGCAGCCACTCCTGCACCTGCCCGTACTGGCCAATCTGCATGGGCGGCAGCCGCTCGCGCAGGGTGCGCAGCGTGTCGGCGAAAGGCTGGTCGAGCTGAAGCAGCTCGGCGGCCCGGATGGTTTTCGAGAATAGGTCGAACACCAGTTGATTGTCCATGGTGGTGCCGGCCACCAGAGCAATTTGCTTGCCTTGCAACGAATACGTGTTTTCGGGTGACACCGAGGGCGCCACTACCAACCAGTGGTGGGTGGGCTCTTCCTGCAAGGCATCGACGTAGTAGGTGGCCGCACCCTTCAGCACGGGGTAGTAGGTGCGCAGAAACTGCTGGTCGCCGGTAAATTGGTAGTGATCCCAGAGGTGCTGCGAAAGCCAGGCTCCGCCCATGGGCCAAAGGCCGTACTGCGGCGGGTCAACCTGCCCCGTAATGCGCCAGATGTCGGTGTTGTGGTGTAGCATCCAGCCGCGGGCCCCGTACATTTGGCGGGCGCTCTGCCGCCCGGTCACGCTCAGGTCCTGTATCAGGCTGAACAAGGGCTCGTGCAGCTCCGTCAGGTTCGTGACTTCGGCCGGCCAGTAGTTCATTTCGGTGTTGATGTTCACTGTGTACTTGCTGTCCCAGGGCCCCTTGAGCTGGTCGTTCCAGATGCCTTGCAGGTTGGCCGGCTGCCCACCCGGCTGCGAAGAGCTGATGAGCAGGTAGCGGCCGTACTGAAAATACAGGGCCGCCAAAGCCGGGTCGTGGCCTTGGGCAAAGTCGGCGAGGCGCTGGAGGGTAGGAAGCTGCACGGCGGGCGTCACGCCCAGGTTCAGGGTCACGCGGTTGAAGTAGCGCTGGTAAGCAGCTACGTGGTCGGCGAGCGCCTGCTTGTAGGGCTTGCGCACGGCAGCGGCAAGATAGGCCGAGGCCCGCGCGGCTGCATCGCCGCTCACGTCGTGGTAGTTGTTAAAATTGGTGCCGATGGAAAGGTAGAGCGTGGCGCTGTTAGCGCGCTGAATGCGGATGCCGGCGTCGGTGGTTTGCACGGTGCCGCCCTCGACGACGGCCTTCAGGCGCGTTTGGAAGCGGATCTGCCCTTCTTGGCCTTCGTGGGCGCTGCCGTGGCCATCCAGCACCAGCTGATCTTTTTCGGCGTGCCGGGTGAACGGCAGCAGGCTTTCCTCGCTCAGCTGGCAGCTGATTTGGCCTGGTTTGCTGGCTGTGAGGCGCACAACCACCACTTGGTCGGGCAGGGAGCTGAATACCTCACGGCGATAGCGCACTCGCCCTACTTGGTAGCTGACCGAAGCCACGGCTCGGCCAATGTCGAGGTCGCGCTGGTAGTGGGTGGCGCCCTCGTGGCCCGGAAAGTCGAGGTACACATTCGACGCCGTTTGGTAGGGCATGCCGCTGTTGCCGGCGGGCTGCATTTGGGCCTGCGCAAGCGCTTGCGCCTCCACCAGCTGCCCGGCCAGCAGCTGCTCGCGCAACTGCCGCACCACCGGCAACGCGTCGGGCTTCACGTTGTTGTTGGGCCCGCCGGCCCAAATAGTTTCCTCGTTCAACTGGAGTCGCTCGCGCTGGGGCGCGCCAAACACCATGGCCCCCAAGCGGCCGTTGCCGAGGGGCAGGGCCTCGTTCCAGTTGGCGGCCGGCTGCGTGTACCACAGGCGCAAGGGGGTAGGCACCGGTTTGGCTGCCGCGGCTCCAAGGGCGGCGGCCCACCAAAGCAGCAGTAAAGTGGTTTTAGCTGGCCAAGGAAGTTGCTTCATACGTGAGAGACATAGGTGTGATATCTATCTAATAAACACAACGTTATAGTTCAAGCCAGTGGACCAGGCACTGCCGCGTTTGACGACCCTGCGCGGCGGCAAGCGCCGCGGGGAGCCTAAAACAGGCCTTGGGCAAACAGGTACAGATCGTGCCGCCAGACGGGCCACGTGTGGCCGCCGGGGTACTCGCTGTACACGTACTTGATACCCAGCTCATCCATCTTGGCCCGCATCACCTTGTTGTTGGCGTAAGCAATGTCTTCTGGCCCACCCATCGAGAGCCACAGCTGCTTTAGGTTGGTGTTGATGGCGCTGGCATTGGCTTTCATAAAGGCATACTGAGGGTCGGACAGCTGGGGGTTGTTGGCAAAAAAGCCCGAGCTGAATACGCCCAGATACTGGAACATGTCGGTGTTGCGCAGGCCGGCATAGAGCGTTTGCAGTCCACCTAGCGATAAGCCCGCCAGCGCCCGGTTATTGGCCCCCGGAGCTACCCGGTAGTTGCTTTCCACGACCGGCAGCACGGTTTGCTTTAGTTCGTCTTCAAAACGCTTCAGCGTGTTCTCGCCAAAACCGGCTAAGCCGCCGGGGCCGCCCATGTTGCCGTCCAGCATCACCACGAGCATAGGCTTGGCCTTTTTCTCGGCAAGCAGGTTGTCCAGAATCAAGTCGGTTTTGCCTTGCTTGGCCCAGCCGGTTTCGTCTTCGCCACCGCCGTGCAGCAGGTACAGCACCGGGTACTTGACGGCGGTGTTGACCTCGTAGCCCGGCGGCGTGTACACATAGAATTGCCGCCACGAGTTGGTCACCTTCGAGTAAAACCGCCTCACCCGCACTTCGCCGTGGGGCACGTCTCTCAAGGCGTAAAAGCCAGTCCCGCGGCCGGGAACCTCGATGCCGCTGGCCATGCGCCCCATCCCGTAAAAAGTGTCGCTGGCGGGGTCGGCCACGGGCAGGCCGTCGAGTAGTAACGAATAGTAGTGCAGGCCCCGGCTCAGCGTGTCAGTTGTCACCGTCCAAGTGCCGCTGCTGTCTTTCACCATGTCGTATTTGTGGCCTAGGTCCAGCTGCACGTGCTGCACACCCGGGGCTTTCAGACGAAACACGGCGCGGTTATCGGGCAAGATCTGGGGGTATTTGGCGTTGCGCACGTTGGTGGCGGCCGGCGCGCCCAGCACGGTGTATGTCGGCAGCGCCGCCACATCCACGGGCTTGAACAGAAGCTGCGAGAACATGTACAGCCCATTTTTCCAGACTTTAAAGTCGTGCCCACCCGCTTCGAGGTAGTACACGTGAGGCACGCGGTGCTCGTAGAGATAATCGTGCGTGCGCTGGCTGATGGGCAGCAGGCCGTCGGCGTCGCCGCACGAAATCCAGAGGAGCTTGAGCTGCTTTTTGGCTTTCGCGGGGTCGGGCACCAGCTGCTCGGGCATTTTGGTGTTGGGGGCCGACGAAAAGCCTCCTACCCAGGCAAATCTATCCAGGTTGCCCAGACCGAAATTCAGCGACTGCCCCCCTCCCATCGACAGCCCTGCAATGGCCCGGTTCTCGCGGTTGGTGAGGGTTGGGTAGTGCTTTTCGATGTAGGGGATCAGGTCGGTCAGCAGGTCTTTTTCGAAGTTGGCAAAAGCGGCCACCTTATCCGGACCGTAGATATTGCCAATGGGCCGGTCGTCTTTCATGGCCCGGCCGTTGGGCATCACCACCAGCATCGGCTTGAGCTTGCCCGCCGCGTACAGATTATCCAGAATCACCTGCGGACGTCCTCCCTTGAGCCATTCCTTTTCGTCGCCCCCAATGCCGTGCAGCAGGTAGAGCACCGGGTACTTTTTCTTCTTTGAATACCCCGGCGGCGTGTACACCAGCGCCTTGCGCACCGTGCCCACCGTTTTCGAGGGGTAGCTGAGGCTGTCGATTCGCCCTGTAGCAATACCCGCGGTAGGCTGGTCGAAGCCCTTGGGGGCCTCCATCGCTGTTTTTTGGGCGAAAGCGCTGCTTACGCTCAGCACGATTACGCCCAGAACGACAGGAAATACGTTTCTCATAACTCGGAAAAAGCTTTGCGTACTTATCTAAGTCTCTTAAAATCAAACGTTTGCAAGCGATCGGCTTCTTTGCCGCTTACTCGAACCGGACCCAGTCGATGGCAACGGGCGCGTTCGTTTTAGAGGAAACAACCAGCGCGTGCGTGCCAGGCTTGAAGGCGGTCAAGGGCGCTTTCACCTCCTGCCACTGGCTGCCCTTCGGCACAGTGACCTGGGCCAGCACCGGGCCGGCAGCTCCGTCGGCCCGCAGCTGCAGCGTGGCGCCGGCCGCCGCCTGCGCGCGCAGCCTCACCGTCTTCAGCGCCTGTTTGCCGAAGGCCACCCCGTTGTATTGGACCCAGCCTTGGCTGCCCGTAAACACGGTTTTCCAGCCCTGGAACTTGCTGGCGGTATCCAGGAAGGCGATGGACGCGCCGCTGCTGCTCAGGCGGCTGTAGCGGTCGAGTTGGATTTTCTGCTTAGCGTCGGTCAGGCCCACGCCGCGCAGGGTCGGCACGACCTTCCGGATGGCGCCCGTGGGCTCGAAAAACAGGCTGTCCATTCGGATAGACCGGTTTTTGTCGAAGCTAGGCGACAAGTCGTTGTGGTGGTAAAACAGGTACCATTGGTTCTTGAACGCCAGAATAGAATGGTGATTCGTCCAGCAGCCGGTAGGCGACTCGTCCATGATAACGCCCTTGACGGTAAACGGCCCGAGCGGGCTGGTGCTGGTGGCATATTCGAGGCGCTCGGTTTTGCTGGCCACATGCGGATAAGTCAGGTAGTACGTGCCGTTGCGCTCAAACAGGTAGGGGCCTTCTTTCAACCCCTGGGTCGGCAACTCGCCCAGCGCCTGGGGCTCGGAGGCGAGCTCCAGCATGTTTTCCTTGAGCTTGGCCCCGTAAATGTTGCCCTGCGACCAATACAGATACGCTTGGCCGTCCTTGTCGATAAACACGTTGGGGTCGATGCCGCGCACCCCCTTGATGGGCAGCGGCTGCGGCACAAACGGGCCGGTGGGTTTATCGGACACGGCTACCCCCACTGTAAAGCCCTTGCTAATGGTCGTATCCCGGGGGGTAGTCGGGAAGTAGAAGTAGTACTTGCCGTTGCGGTACATACAGTCGGGGGCCCACATGCTGTAGCTGTCGGGCTTCACCCAGGGCACTTTGTTCTGGGTTACAATCACGCCGTGGTCGGTCCAGTCCGTGAGGTTGGCGGAGGAAAACACGTGGTAATCCTCCATCACAAACCAGCCGACGCGCCCATGCCCGGGAGTGGCCCGAATATCGTGCGACGGGTACACGTACACCCGGTCGTTGAACACGCGCGCCGATGGGTCGGCCGTGAACTGATTGGTAATCAACGGGTTCTGCGCCTGGGCGGCAACTCCCAACAGGCAGGCCAGCACGCTCAGGATAGATGACAGTCTACAATTCGGCATCGGGTCAGGAGTTTCGGATAGGTTTGGAGTCAAAAAGAGCGTCATGCTGAGCTTGCCGATTAAAGAGTATTTCGAGCATTCTCTTACTTGGGCCCGGCTGTCGTGTCTGCAATCCGGAAATAATCGAAATCGGCGTAGCCGCCGGGGTTTTTGGTGGCGTAAGCAAACAGCCCAAACCGGTAGCCCATAAAATGCGGCAGCGTGTATGCCATTTTGAGCGGGGCACCGATGGCTTTCCACGCTTTGCCGTCAAGGCTATAAAAGAAGGTCGCCACGTCTTTGCGCTCCGTAAAGTCGCATTCGGCCTTGAAGTAGACGGTAGACTGCGTCAGGGGCAGGCGTTGCAGCTCCACCGGCTTTTCCGATTCCGCGCTCACCATAACAATGGATTTAGCGCCGTTGCGATAGTCTACCCCCACCAGGCCGTACCGCTTTTGCAAGAGAGCCAGGCCGGCAAAATCGCCGTCTTTCAGGTGCGACACATCCAGGGCCGTGGTCCCGGTGCAGGTCGGGCCGATGGTGCGCTGAGTGAGCGTGTTTCTGGCCAGCAGGAAGGTTGTATCCACGCGGCCGGTTTTCAGGCGCAGGTAGCCGGGGCGGTCGGTGAGCGACCAGAGGGCGTTTTCGGGGTTGTGGTTCCACTGCCACACCAGCGGCAGGGCGGGCTCGCCCTTGCGCCGCCCAAACTCATCGGACGCCACCAGGCCGGGAATCAGACCCTTGCTAGGAGGCAGCGCCAGCGTTTGGGGCACCTTGCCGGCTGCGCCCAGCACCGGCCAGCCATCAGCCCAGGTTACGGGCACCAAGTACGGAATGCGGCCCACTGCCCCGTAATCGCGGAACAGGTAAGAATACCACTGCCCGCCGGGTGTGTCGATGAGGCCGCCCTGCGCGACCCCGAGGTCTTGCAGCGCCAGCCGGCCTTCGTAAGGCCCCGTGAGCTTGTCGGCCCGGTGTACCACCACGGTGCGCATGCCGCCCTTTGGCCACGTAATGTTAAAGAGGTAGTAGCGGCCCTTGATTTTGAATAATTGCGAGCCTTCCGCGGGCAGGCCGAGGTTAGGGCCGGCCGGGGCGCTGGCGTTTTCAATTAGCACCTGCTCCGTGGCGCCGGGCTTCACGCCGGAGGCATCCGCCGTGAGCTCAATCAGCCGCAGCTTGCCCGCGCCATACACCAAGTACACCCGGCCATCGTCGTCGAAAAACAAGGAATGGTCGTGGTAGCTGGGCTTAAACGAAGAAACTTTCCAAGGGCCTTTCTCAATGTTTTTGGTGGAATAAACGTAGGTCTTGCCGGTCGTCTGAGCGAACGTCGTGACGTAATACGTGCCCTGGTGAAACCGCAGGCTACTTGCCCACGAGCCGCGGCCGTAGGTGCTTTTTCCATTGGTGAGCGTCAGCTCATCCAGGCTCGCCAGCGTGTCGTAGGCATAATTCACTAAGTACCAGTTAACCAAGTCATTAGACTTCATGATGGGTACGCCCGGGCTCATGTGCATGGTCGTGCTGCTCATGTAGTAAGTGCCCCCCACCCGAATCATCGACATGTCCGGCACGTCGGCAAAAATGATGGGGTTTTGCGCCTGCTTCCCCTGCGCCAGCAGCGAAGAAGCAACGGCCGACGCAAGGAGGATTCCAACAAGTAAAATATATCGCTTCATAGAAGAAGGCTTGGGCAAACAAGTGTCTGATTGAAAGGGAATTAGGGTTACCCGGGCTTGATCGCCTGGTACTTGCCGCTTAAGTGCAGCAAGCTGAACAGGTACAACAGGCCGTCGTAGTATGGGTCGAAGTAAGCATCTTCGTAGGGCGCCAGCTTGGCGTCCCAGAGCGCGTGCACAAAGTCCAGCTTGGGGTCTTGCCCCATGAGCGAGGCCGAGGCACTGGTGGCGACCAGCCCCAGCGAGTGCCGTAGCTTCTTGACGTTGCCCGCCGGCAGTATGAAGTCGGGCCGCGAGCCATCGACGTTAAACTGGTCTTCGAACGTGTTCAGGCCCTTGCCGCGCAGAAACCCCTGCAAACGCCGTGCATACTGCTGCTGCCAAGCTTTGTCCTGGCCAAACCACACGTAGTCCATGGCAATGTTCATGGGCACCCGCCACGAATCGTAGCGAAAAGCCGGCGGCGCCCACTTGGTCGCGTGGGGCTTCCCGCTAAACTCGGTGTAGTCGTAGTTGAGGCCGGTGGCGGCGCTGCACGCGCGGTGCAAAAAGGCCCGCGACGTATCGGCGCACGCTTTGTAAAATGGCTCGTGGCCGTCTTTGGCGTAGGCAGCCCACACTTCCAGAAACGCCGGCACGTGGTACGACGGGTCCGTCCAGTTGTACATGTCGCCCACCGGCACGAAGGATATCTGCTTGTGTTGGGTGTTTATCAGGTTGAATACGTCGCCGGTGCCGTCCTTCTTCCACATGGCATCCAGAATCCGGCGGGCTTCCTGGTAGTAATTGATGCCAGTGTTGTTGCCCCAACGGTTGGACGCAAATAGCAGACTAGTAACGAAATGCAGTTCTCCATCGGAGGCAGGGCCCTCAGAATTTCGCTTCAGCGTGGCCGGGTTGACGCTCCAGGCGAAATAACCCGCCAGGGGTCCTTCCTGGTGCTGCAAATACTTCTTCGACCAGCGCCAAATACGGTCAAACACCGCTTTTTTGTTGAGCTGCACCGCCACCATCATCCCGTACGACAGGCCTTCGGTGCGGGCGTCGTGGTTTTTCAAGTCCGATACGTAGGCCATCGAGTCGCCTACCTCGAAGTAAATTCGGTTGGGCCCTTCAAACAGCGCCTGGTAGGTCTGAGATATTTTCTGGTCGATGGCGGTTTGGGAGTAGCCGGCCTTCCGCAGCAGGTTGGGGTACTTGCCCGTGTAGAAAGCTCCTTTCTGGCTGGTGGCAGCCGACTTGGGCGCGCGCTGGGCGTCCACGCAGCCCAAGCCGGCATACAGCAGGCCGAGGAGCAGCAGGCCAACCCGACCGCGGTAAACAAAGGTGAAGAATGTATTCATAGTATGGTCATTGGAAACGAGCGGCCTGCTTAGTCAGAGTTTTGCCAGCCGGGACTTAAGGCTGCACCACGAAGCCGCCCTGCGCGGGCAGCGTCACGCTGACGGTGCGGCCCGCGACGGGCCGCGTGCTAAAACTGCGGTTGGTGGCCCCGTCAGTGATGAGCGTACCGCCTTGCAGGCCCAGCTTGCCGAGGTCAACCTGAATGGTTTTGGGCGAGTCGGTGGCGTTGATGCCAGCCACGTACCACGCGCCACCCGGCGTCTGGCGGGCCAGCACCGCGTACTGGCCGGGGTAGCCGTCCATAAGCTTCACGTCGGCCCAGCGCGGCGGCAGCTTCTTCACGAACTCCTGCACGTAGGCGGGCTGTGCGGCCATGCCCTCGGGCACCTCCGCGTAGTGCTGAATGCCCGACTGAAACAGCACCGACAGCGCCAGCTCAAAGGCATTGGAAGTGCGGCGCTGCTTGCCCCGAATTTCCGAAAAGGCCATGGGCGTAAAGTCCATGGGTCCCACGGCGTTGCGGGTGAAGGGCAGGGTAGCGCAGTGGGTGGCCTCCTGATCGGTGTTGGCCTGGTCGAAGGTCAGAAACTCGAAGCCGCGCACGGCTTCCATCGTCATCAGGTTGGGGTAAGTGCGGTTCCAGCCCCTAGGCAGGGTTGCACCGTGGAAGTTGACGAGCAAGCCTGCCTGGGCAGCATCGGTCAGCAAGTCTTGGTAGTAATTCATAAACGACTGCCCGTCGCCCCCGAAAAAGTCGATTTTCACGCCCGCCACGCCCATTTGCTTGAGGCGGGCAAATTCCTTGCGCCGGCTTTCGGGCTCAAAAAGCACGTTGGTTGGGGTTTGCGGGGCCTCGTTCCAGTGGCCGTTTGAGTTGTACCACACCAGCAGGCCCACGTTTTTGGAACGCGCGTACTGGGCCAGCTCCTGCATTTTGTCGTAGCCGATCTGCTTGTCCCATAAGGCATCGACCAGGCAATAGTGCCAGCCCATGCTGGCGGCATAGTCGATGAAGCGGCGCTGCACGTCGTAGGTGGTGTTCTGGTCGCCGAGCAGCACCCACGACCACGACGCCTTACCGGGCGCGTCGGGCAGGGCCGACGTCTGGGCCGGGGGGCTCACGTCGGTCGTCAGCGTCGATTCGACAATGGGTGCCAGCGAGTTGCCCACTACCAGCACGCGCCAGGGCGTGCGCCACGGCAGGTGGCTTTCGGGCAGCAGGGCTGCCTCGGGCGTGGTTTTTTCGGGGGGTTGCGGAAAGGCCACGCTGTACTCGACGTCGGGCGCGGCGTGGGCCAGGTGGCTGCCGCAGTAGCTGCGGCCTATGCCGGCCTCGGTGAGCAGCACCCAGTGCCCGTTTACCTCGAACAAAGCCGGGAACGACCAGCCCTGCCCGAGCGTGGAGGGCGTGCCAGCGGCTATGCCACGCTGGTAATACTCCTCGTAGGAAGGCTGCGTGTTGGCAAATCCGGTCTGGGCTTTGGCGTGCGGGTGCAGCCATCCCTTGGCGCTTGCCGGCAGGTGAAACGTAGTAGCCTCATTAGCAATGCGTTGCACATCCAGGCTTGAGCCTTCGAGCACGTACTGAAAGGCTACCCCGTCGTTCGACACCTGAAACACCACGCTGAGCTGCGGCGCCCCGGCCTTCCCCGCAAAATGCAGCACGCGCCGGTTGGCCCGGTAGTGGCAATTCGCTCGTTTGTCGGTGGCCAGCTGGTAGTCGTCGGCCACGGCCGTTTGCTTGTCGGCTTTCGTCAGCTTCAGGCCTTGGGTAAGGTCGGCACTAGCGAGTTGCAGGCCCAGCTTCGAGGGCCGCAGAAGCTCGGCCTGGCGGTAGTGCACGGCGTAGGTAGGCTGGCCCTGGGCCGTTACGGCAACCGTCACCAACACGGCCCCGTCGGGGCTGCTGATGCGGATGGGCTGGGCGGCCGCTTGGGCTGCGGCGAGCGGTAACGCCAAGAGGCAAAGCAGTGGAAGTAAGCGCATAGCAGGCAAAAGAAAGGAAGCGGTGCAGGCCGCGTGTTATTGCTTGTACATGGGGTCGTGCCCCTCGTATTTGAGCCACTTGAAGGAAGCGGTGTTGGTGGTTGGCTGCCCCGCCGACGTGCCGTACAGCCCGAACATGCACCCGATAAACCCGCCCGCGGTCTGCGTGCTCAGAAAACGCGCGTCTACTTTGTCTTTCAACAAAGCATAGGTTTTGCCATCCTCCGAAAAGTGGAAGCTGTACGTGTCGCCGTCGGCATTGATGCGCAGCCGCACCTTGGCGGCCGCCGCTTTTAGCGGCGCTTTGGCCAACAGTTCCAGGTTCTTGGGCTCGGGCGTGCTCTTCCACAGCTGTAGCACAGGCTTCCCTTTTTCCACTGACTTGCAGAGGTAGTAGAAGTGCTTTTCGTCTTGAAACACCACCAGGCCCGCGGTTTCGTTTTCTGCCTTGGCCGAAAAGGCCAGCTCCGTTTCAGCGCTGCCATACATATGCTGCTGGCGCTTGCCAACGAAGGCAGGGTTGCCGAGCTCCGCGCACGTTTCCGGCTTCAGCTTCATGGTGAGGCCGTTGGCTTTGCTCAAGGAGAAGTTGGCGCTGTCGACCGTGCGCATGAAGAGCAGCGCGGGGTCTAGCTGCTTCTCAAAAGTGAGCGTGTAGCTGAAGTTGCCGCTCTGCGGCCGGGCGCCGGGCTGCTTTACCTCGGCGTAGTTGGCCTTGTAGCGGTACTGCACGCCGTTGGCTCCGGGATCCGTGATGGGCCACTCATCTTTCCACACCACGGGCACAATGAAGGTTTCACGCCCGGTATTGTAGTAGTTGCCCTCGTAGGGCCGCACAGCCAGAAAAATGGCGTAGGTCTTACCATCGGGCCCTTCTACAAACTGCGCGTGCCCGGCCGAGGTAATGGGGTCTTGGCGGTCTTTAGGCAACTCGCGCTGCGAAAGAATGGGGTTTTTCTCGTAGGGCACAAACGGCCCCAAGGGCGCCTTGCTGCGGAACACCACTTCGGTGTGGTTGACCGAGGTGCCGCCTTCGGCCGCGTAGAGGTAGTACCAGTCGCCTCGCTTCATCAGGTGCGGCCCCTCGATCCAGACGGGTTTTTTGCTCAGGTCTACTCCCCCGTTCACCACGATCTTGGCCTCGCCCACGGTCTGCATCGTTTGCGGATTCAGTTCGATGATCTTGATGGAGCGGTGGCCATCGTAGAGCGGCTTGTTGTCGGGCGGGTCGCTGTTGTAGATGACGTAGGCCTTGTTGCCCTCAAAATACAGCGAGGGGTCGATGCCTTTTACTTCCGGCAAGAAAATCGGGTCGCTCCACGGGCCCGCGGGGTTTTTGGCCGTTACCACGAAGTTGCCTTTGTGGTCGATGAGTGTGCACGTGACGTAGAAAGTGCCGTTGTGATGCTCAATGGCTGGGGCAAACAAGCCGCGGGTCATGCGGTCGCCTAGGAAGTTCATCTGCGAGGGCCGGCTGATGACGTTGCCGATTTGCTTCCAGTTTTTCAGGTCTTTGCTGTGCATGACCGGAATGCCCGGAAAGTAAGAAAAGGTGGAATTCACCAGGTAGTAGTCCGCTCCGACCTTAACAATGCTAGGGTCTGGGTAGAAGCCCGTTAGAATCGGATTGACTAACTCAATCGATTGTGCGCGTACTACAAAACATTGTAGCAAGAAAATTACCAGGAAGCGGAATGGTCTCATGTGCAGGAGGAGGCTGGTGGGGCTGTAAGATTCTGTAATTTTTTCAAAGAAGTGGCTTGTGCTACCCAAGACTGGGTAAGCAAGAAAAGAGTTAATTCGTAAATACCTAATAATCAATCACTTGATACTTTTGGTGTGCTAGCGTTTTGGTGCGGCGGAAAACGGAAGCTTTTCAGTTCCAAGCGATTAGGCACCTCGTGAGTTATTTATGCTGCGGTTTTAGTTCGTCGGGACTGCCTTTGGTGAAGGTGCTGAACTGCTCCCGCGAGGGCGTTTCGAACAGGTCTTTCACCACTTGCAGGTCAACGGCTGCTGCCGGGTTGAAGCGTGCCGACTGCGCGTAGCGCAGCAGGCTGTAGTATAGCTGACGGGCCGCCGGGCGCTGGGCATCGTCTGTTGGGGCGAGGTTGGCGCTGGACACAAGCAGGCGACCAGGGCCTACCCTAGCCTCCAGCACCAGGGCGAGGCGGCGGTTCAAAAACCAAGTGTCAATGGGCTGCACAATGGGCCGAAAGCCCGCAGGGAAGTCTTCCAAGTGCATCACCTGGGCTTGGTTGACGATTTCCCACCACTGCAAGTCGCTGTGCGCCTCCGTGGGGAAGTCCGCCAGGGCGGGGTGCGTTGGGTCGACCACAAAACCGGTAACATGGGGCGGGCGCATCTTAAACCACGACGTGTTCCAGAACACGGGCGTGAAGCTCATCGCTACCTCCTTGCCCTTCACCACCTGACCCGCAGCATTGAGCAGCACCCGGCCGCCTCGGGCCAGCACTTGCTGGGCTTTGGCGTCGAGGCGGGTGCAACAGTACACCTCGCTTGGAAGGAGCGCCGGCAGCCGGGCCGGGTACACCCAGAAGTTCCAGTCATTGGCAATGGCGGTACCGGGGGCGGCAATTTCCAGCGTCAGCTGGGTGGCTTTCGTGATGCGGCCCAGCGGCAAGCGCACGGTGCCCAGCGGCGTGTTGGTGCCCGTGGGCACGGCAGCCGGCACGAATTGACCTTGGGCTACGAAGGAGCCATCGGGCGCCTTCACTGTCCAGGTGAAGGTGGTTTGGGGCAAATCTTCAGGGCCGTAGTGGTAGAGTTCGGTGGCCGCCTCAAACGTTTCGTCGCTGGTAAATACAAACTTAGGCAACCGGGCCAGCGGCACCGTGGGCTGGCAGAAGCGCCGGTACTGCGCCGCCGTCGCGTAGCCTTTCTCCCGGAAGAACGGGTTGAGCACGCCAACCAGCGCTGTGCCCTGCCCCGGAAAATCTTGAAGCCCAAGCAGTTGAAACCCCGCTAAGCCCGGCGTGCGCAGGGTCGCCTCAATTTCGCTTTTATAGCATAACAGCTGCAGCTTGCCCGATGCCTGCAAAAACGCCTCGGCCTGGTCGCCCATACCGCGGTCGGCGAGGTCTTCGCGGAACAGCTCCAGATTGCGAGCTTTGTAGACGCCGGTGTACTGGCTTATTTCCTTGAAATCGGGGAACACGCACCATTGGCCCATCTCATGGGTAACGTAGGGCATCGGGAACTTCTCAATAGCGGCGCGGTAGTCGAAGGTGCTGTTGGGACGGTCTTTGGCCCAGGGCAGCCCCCGCGCCCCCGACTTAATCATGTATTCGTTTTCGGGGACTAAGGGCCAACTCATGGCCACGGATGCCCCCGTATAAATGCGACGCGAATCACTTGACTTCCAGAACTTTATGAAGTCAGCCAGGTACTTGGCCTGGTTACGGCCAGCCGGCTCGTTGCCCGCCGACAGCATGCAGTACGAAGCATGATTGCCGTAGGCCGTGGCCATGCGCGTGGTCTCGTCGTAGATAAACTGGTCGACGGGGCGTCCGTCGCCCAGGGAGGTGCCGTGGTTAGGCCAGCTCGGCCCCTCGGGCTGCAGATAAAACCCCAGCTGGTCAGCCGCAGTGAATGCCGCTTCGGGTGGGCACCACGAATGAAAGCGGACGTGGTTGAAACCGTAATTTTTCAGCACTTGCAGCACCCGCGTCCAAGCGGGCACGTCCATGGCCGGATAGCCCGTCAGCGGGAACTCGCCGTTGTGCAAGTCGCCGCGCAGGAATATGGGCCGGCCATTGACCACCAACCGGTTGCCCACGGCCTTGATTTCGCGCATTCCGAAAGAAACCTGCTGCTCGTCGGCTGTACTTTTTTTCGGCCGGAGCGCGGCGGTGAGCCGGTAAAGAGCTGGGTGAAACTCGTCCCACAGCTGTACCGCCTCACCCATGGGCAGCGTGAGTTCTAGGCTTGTTTCGCCGGTCTTGGCTACGAAAGCTGTCTGCATTGGAGCTACTTGGTGAGCCGTGGCGCTGTTGTACGCCTGCGCGGCGAGCTGCACGATACTCCGGAGCGACTTGGCAGTGGTGTTTTGCACTACTAGCTTCACCCGCGCCGCGCGGTGGGCTACATCCGGGTACACCTGCACGCTCTGCAAGAAGACCGGCGGCCCGGCCTGCAGCTCCAACCGGCCAATCAGCCCGTTCCAGTTGCCTTGGATGTGGTCGGATACGCTGTGCGAGTCGGGACCTACGTTCAAGGTTTCCAGGCGGTTATCGACGCGCACGGTGAGCGTGTGCGGGCCTGGTGACAAGACCTTGGTCAGTTCGTACAGGTGCGGAGCCACCAGCGACACCTGCTGCCCCACCTCGGCGTTGTCCACCCACACGCGGGTAGCGTAGTGGGCACGCTCCAGGAACAGCAGAAGCCGCCGCCCGCGCCAGGCGGCGGGAATGTCGACTGTTTTCTGGTACCAGGCCGGCCCGACGTAGTATGTGTTGGGGGTGAGCCAGAATGGAATCTTGAAGTTGTCGGCCCGACGGTACTTGGCCATGCGCGGATTGTAGAACCACGAACTGTCGTAGATGGTGGCCGTCCACTTGGTTCGCAACGAGACCGGGTCGCCCAAGCCATTCTCGGCCAGCGACCCCGGCAAGCGCACGGTTTGGGGCAGGCTAGTGGCAAACCAGCGGGCCGTAATTCCCGCATCCTCGGGGTCGAGCCGGCAGTGCCACTCGCCTGCCAGCGGCAGCACGTCGGCGGCCTGCAGCGGCCCCGATAAAACGCCAAACCAGAAGAAGAAACCAAGCTTGGCAACAAGGCGCATAAGTGGGAAACGCAAGGCTACCCGGTAGTTTTCACTCCGTGAGCGCAACGCGGAATGGCTGCTACGCTGCATAAATCACTTGCCTGTTCACTGTCTGACAAACCGGTTCGGCACCCGTTCTCCAATTAAATGGGCGCATCCTCACACAAGATAAACTCTTCACCATCAATGACTTGCCTGACCTGACTGCTACCAGGCTGCGGACGCGCCAGGGGGTGCCAACGTAATTGTTTCTTGTACTCATAGCCTTGCTTTTCTTGCCCGTTAATTAGCAAAACGCCCCGCTTTACAGCTAATAAAGCGGGGCGTTTGCATCAAACAATTCAAGATTGCCAGGCTACCCAGAGCGGCAACGAAAGCATCAGGAATTATTCATTTACTAGGTTCTGGGTGGGGTTGTTGAAGCCGTACCCAAAGATTTTGCGGTTGTTTTGAAAAATGTTGTTTGTCGTGCCCGTCATGATGGGGCCATAGCCATCATTGGAGGTAGCAAACTGAATCTCAAAGATGGATTCGCTGCTGTTTTCGCCAATCGTCTGGTGGATCTGGGCGTAGTTGGGCAACAAGCTATACTTCCCCGAAGTGATAACGGGACTGGTCAGATCGTATACCTCCTGCCACATATGGTTGTTGCCATTGACCGTACCGGGCTGGTACATAATTGCCCGGGCCAGATAGCCATTGCCCGCGCCCCGGCTCACGAAGTTTTGTACATACCCGTTGTAGAACGCCCCGTAGTTTTCAAACACCGTAGTTGCAAAGTCCGAGATGCAACCGTTGCCGTCGTCGCTGTTTTGCCAGGCGCGGCAGCGGCGCGCGGCGCGAAGGCACTGCCAACTACGCCGCCGACGCGCTCCAAGCCCCGGGCGAGCGGCCCTACCTGACTAGGTGGCGCGACCGCTATCAGCGCAACGCGGAGCCAGCCCGCATCGCCGAGAACTTTGCTCTCTTCGACCGGGTGCTCGCAGACTTAGTAGCCGGGCGGCTAGATTGGTCCGGGGCCCACCGCTTGGGCTTTCAGGGCAACAACTACGCTCGCTTTTACTTCGTCGGCTACCAAATGGCCTAGGCCTTGGACCGTTACGGTCACCCGAGGCATTCTTTCGGGCATACGTCGCCCTCTACCGTCGGCACCCCGAGAATACGGCTCACTTTTCGCCGGCTACGGAGCGTTACTTATTTACTCGGCGCTGACCTTTCAAAAGCGCCGGCGCGCCGGCAACAATCGGACGCTGGACAGTTGCGCCCGAACTCCTTCTTTTTTGGATTCCAGTAGGTCGGGTGTAGACTTAAGCCGGTAGCAATATATTTGAGCTTCTAGTCTTTGAAGCGCCAAATTCAGTAGCTCTTATCACACGTTTCCTGCAATAGCTAATTAATTTATAATCAATTGCTTATGATTAGAATTACCCTCTTTTTATGGTTGTACCTGCTTACATCAGCTTGTCAGAAGCATAGCCCAACGCCGGCCCCTACTTTAGAAGGTACTTGGCTCGCCACTTTCACCGAAACAAATCAGTACACGGCGGATGGCATTCTGCTTTCCCAAAGCGGACTGGTAGCAGTGCCCAATTCAGACCTCTACAAGTTCACGACTACTACGCTGACTGTCACTCCCTTTGTCATTACTTACAATTACACCCGCGAAGGCGACGCGCTAACGCTTCGGCCGACAGATCCCTCGCTGACGATCCCTTTCATACGGACCATCGTCACCTTAACCCAGACCGATCTCGTTCTGCAAGATAAACGCGCTTCCACACAAGGCACAGGCTATACTATTTCGCTTATGCACTTGGTTCGGCGGTCTTGAGGCCGGATAGTAGTCTTTTGCTTTTTAACATAAGCCAGCAGACAACCGCAACTGTCTTAAGACTGATCCAGGATTTCCTGCAAGTCGTGGAGGCGACGGCCGACTTGGGTGAGGATATCGGCGGGCACCGGAATTTGGGTGCCGTGCCGCGTAAACATGTAGCGTACCAGAGCCGTCAGAGCCTGTACCTCTTCCTGCAATTGCGTGTGCAGGTCATTCCAACGTGCGGCTCCTGATCGCGGCTGACGGAGGCAGGCATGGCGCACGACCAGCGTTTGGCTGACCAAAGCAGCTAAGTTTTCGAGTAAGTGCCGTTCGCCGTCGCTGAAAACCCGCGGATGGCGATCGATGATGCACAGGGTACCGATGCGGTGCTGGTTGGGCATGCACAAGGGTGCTGCTGCGTAAAACTGAAATTTGTTGTTTCGGGCGGCCTGAGCGGCTTGCACCGTAATCAGGGGATCTTGTTCAGAAGTCAAGTCCGTGTATACCACCGGAGTTTCGTGCAGAATAGCGCTGGCACAAAGTGCTTCTTCACGAGGCTGGCCGTTGTGGCCTGGCATGCCGTAGTTGGCAGGGTAATAGACGTCGGTTTCCTCAACGAGGGCAATCAGAGAAACCGGGAGGCTAAAGATGCGCGCCGTCAGAGCGACAAACTCGTTGAAAACCGGTTCGCGCAGCGAATGGATTAAATCATGATCGCGGATGGAATGAAGCCGTTCGGCCTCGCTTGATGGAATCAAGAAGGAAGGAATAGTCGACATATAAAATTGATAACGGATATAGCATAGCAAAATAGCGAAAATACTATTGGTTATATCGTGAATGCCTTGATCATGTATCTGTTCTGGCTTGTATTCAGTATAAAGTTATATTTTTTCAAGCTTCATTTTTATACAGTGTTAGTAAGCTTTCTCAACAACAGCAAGCATAGCCATATAGCCAGCAGGCTATTTCGATGGACGCCTGTCCGCACATGGCTGAGCTATAGGAATTTTAATCGCCTTTCTGGTCTAGCTTGCTACGGGCGCAAGTAGGTTTATCATCAGCGCCTGTGCTGATGGTCTGGCTCGGGCGTTTTGGCCTCATCTGCTACGCTATTATCAGAGAGCCAGCAAACACAATCTTGCCCGCCCGGTGCCTATAGCGGACAACAGCAAAGCCAACAAGGCTTCATTAATGCAAAGTTTTGAATATCAATTCGTTACAAAAACAAGTTACGAAGCTTCCAGCTGCCCCTTGTGCGCCGGATGAAACCAAAGGGCGCAACAGCTTTGCACCAGCCGTATGCCGCTCAGCACCAGCACAAAAGCCAGAATGAAGGGCGAAAAAACGAGAAAAAAAATGGATACGAGCAGTAGCGTCGTTAGATGGGGCCCTTTGTGTGAAGTTTGGCCGAGAGGAAGGGTAAGAAGCTGTTGCATGACGTTCCGGTTAGCCTTAAGGAAGTTTAAAGTACCGATCAATCAGCACAATTCCAATATAATCTATTGCTAATCAAATATTCGTCAGAAAGTCATGTTCTCTTTTGAAAGTACAATATTGTATAGTTTATGCTTAAATCAGCAAAAGCCATGTTCCGAAAGGTCAATTCTTGGAGTTGCGAGCGGTTTGTTCAGGGATGATCGGACGCAATTTTTACAGAAGCAACCAAGCCTCTGTGCCTTTGAGCAAAGCCAACCCATAGCCCCTGCGAACCTCGACTATAGCAACTTCCAAATGATATCCGGGGTATGAAGCAGTATTACCAAATTGTTAACTTCTGCTCTGGATGGGTACGGCGCCCACTCATTTCCTGCCCACGATAACGTCAGCATCTACAGCATAAATCTGAAAAACAAATTACCGCACCTCCGATATGGCTCCTGCTTGGTTAGATCAACTTCTTGGTTTACAAGCTGATGCGCACACCATCACAACGACCCAGATGTGTGTACGGGCCGTGGTTGTGTTTGCTGTGGGCTTGGCACTATTACGCTTCGCGGGCATGCGCACCTTTGGCAGCGGCACGGCATTCGACATGGTACTCAAGATTATTTTGGGGGCAGTGCTGAGCCGGGCTATTGTAGCGGCCTCGCCGTTTGGGTCTACGTTGTTGGCCAGCATGGTATTGGTGGTGCTACACCGGCTGCTGGCCATCGCGTCGTTCTACAGCAATGCAGTTGGTAAAGTCATCAAGGGTGCGCCGAAGAAACTGGCCCAGGACGGTAAGCTACTGACTGACAACCTGCGCCGGGCTAACATCACTGACCGAGACCTCCACGAAGGACTTCGCGAAGCTGCCAACGTCGACTCGATCAGTGAAACGGACATCGTGCAACTGGAGCGCAACGGCAAGATAACCGTAGTGAAGAAGAAGGAATAACTCGTGTTACTGCGCCTTCCGCAGCAGATAGCGCGTGCGAATGAGCGTATAAGAAGATATAATGTTCGTCGTAACAGGCCGTGCAGGATCGTCGAAGGCATTGCTGGATTCTGTGACTTGCTTCATCGACACAGGCTAGGCAATACATTGTATTTCAACAAGTTATCAATCATCGCTAACCAAATCGTCCAGCACCATCATCCGGGTGGCGCCGCCGTCGAGTTGCTCAGTTTGCGTTAAGCGCTCTTTTTTAGTGAACTCTCTTAAACTCTAGCTTCGAGTTGCCCTGCCGAGCTGGCGCAAATGAAAGTTGAGAAGGCCCAGTGCTCGACTGTACGTCTTCCAGCGCCACAATGGTGCGACGACAAGGATACAATTTCCCTAACGCGGGAGCCAAAGTAGTAGACGTAGATGTGGCGCTGAGACCAAGCTTGAAAGGGGGTGTGAGTGCCACGGCATGTGGCACCTCCAAAAGCGTCGTCGGTGCTGCGCCTGAGCCAGTGCCGACGCCGTAGCAATTCCTATTTAAAACAAGACTCGTAAAGGCTCGGCAAAGCGACAACAAGAGTACCAGAGCAGACATAAGAAGAGCAAGTTGCGGTGGAAGGAAAAGCGGCCGGCTCGACACGAGCCGGAGAGATTCTCCAGCCCGGCCGAGCCGGCCGCTTTTCCTCTTCCGTGCCGATTTCTACTCGCGCTTCGTCTTCAGCATCTGCCGGAGCTGGGCCAGCTCGTCGCGGTATTTGGCAGCTTGCAGAAAGTCGAGGTCCTTGGCGGCGGCCTCCATTTGCTTTTCGGTTTGCTTGATGAGCTTTTCGAGGTCGACGCGCGTCATCATTGCGATTACGGGCTCGGCGGCCAGCGTCAGCGTATCCGAATCGGGGCCAGCATAAGCCACGGGTTCAATGCGGCGCATATCCGACAGCGAAGTCTGGCTCCGAATCTCGTCGTGCGATTTTCGAACGGTTTGCGGCGTGATGCCATTCTCCTCATTATAAGCCATTTGCACAGCACGCCGACGGTTGGTTTCGTCGATGGCCCGCTGCATAGAGCCAGTCATGCGGTCGGCGTACATGATAACTTTGCCGTGATCGTTACGCGCCGCGCGGCCCATCGTCTGGATCAGGCTGCGTTGGTCGCGCAGGAAGCCTTCTTTATCGGCATCGAGAATAGCCACTAAGCTAACTTCCGGCAAATCAAGACCTTCCCGCAGCAAGTTTACCCCAATCAACACGTCGATTACCCCTAGGCGAAGCTGCCGCAGGATCTCCACGCGGTCCAGCGATTTTACGTCGGAGTGTACATACGACGACTTGATACCCAAGCGCTCCATGTATTTCTGGAGCTCTTCGGCCATGCGCTTGGTCAGGGTAGTAACGAGCACGCGGTCGCCCATTTTCACGCGGTTGTCCACCTCGTCGAGCAAGTCGTCGATTTGGTTGCTGCTCGGCCGAATGTCAATTTCGGGGTCCAATAGGCCCGTCGGACGGATAATCTGCTCCACCACCACACCTGCGGCACGGGTCAACTCGTAGTCAGAGGGCGTTGCCGAAACAAACACGGCTTGCCGGAACATGCTCTCGAACTCGTTGAAAGTTAAGGGCCGGTTGTCCATTGCCGAGGGCAAGCGGAAGCCGTATTCGACGAGCGCGGTTTTGCGGCTGCGGTCGCCGCCCCACATGGCGCGCACCTGCGGTACGGTTACGTGGCTCTCGTCGATGACCATCAGGTAATCGTTGGGGAAGTAATCGAGCAGACAGAAAGGACGTCCGCCCGGCTCACGACCGTCGAAGTAGCGTGAGTAGTTCTCGATGCCGGAGCAGTACCCCAGTTCCCGAATCATTTCGAGGTCAAACTCGGTGCGCTCCATGATGCGCTTGGCTTCCGAATCGCGGCCTTCTTTCTCGAAGTAGGCGTGCTGCGCCATCATGTCAAACTGAATCTCCTTAATCGCCTGATTCAGTGTGTCTTTGCCCGTCACAAACAAGTTGGCGGGGTACAGCGAAATGCTTTTCTCTTCGCTCAGCTTCTTGCCACTCTGCGGCTCGATGCGGTGAATGGCCTCGATTTCGTCGCCGTAGAAGAAGATGCGGTAGGCAAAGTCGGCGTAGGCCGGAAATACGTCCACGGTGTCGCCTTTCACCCGGAACGTGCCGCGCGTAAACTCAACTTCCGTCCGCGAATACAGAATCTGGACGAACTGGTAGAGAAGGTTGTTGCGCGAATACCGCAGGCCCGGCGCCAAAAAGATCACGTTCTTGCTGAACTCCTCGGGGTTACCAATACCATAAATACATGATACTGAGGCCACTACAATTACGTCGCGCCGACCGCTGAGCAAGGTAGAAGTGCAGTGCAGGCGCAGCTTCTCAATCTCCTCGTTGATGGCCAAATCCTTCTCGATAAACACGTCGGTGCTGGCGATGTAGGCTTCCGGCTGGTAGTAATCGTAGTAACTGATGTAATACTCGACGGCATTATTGGGGAAAAACGCCTTAAACTCGCCGTACAGCTGAGCAGCCAGGGTTTTGTTGTGGCATAGCACGAGAGCAGGTTTGCCAGTTTGGGCGATGACGTTGGCCATCGTGAAGGTCTTACCAGTACCCGTAGCACCCAGCAATACTTGCGCCGGTTCGCCGCTTTCCACGCCTTGCACAAGTTGGGCAATGGCCTTGGGTTGGTCGCCGGTTGGCTTAAATTCAGAAGTCAGTTGATATTCCATCCAGGGAAATATAAGGCAGAAATGGCAGCCTAGGATAACCCTGCCAAGGCAGTTTGGGTTTCCTCAAAAAAGAAAAACCTTCCGACCGCGGCCGCAAGGTTTTTCGCTAGCAAAGCTGAATTCGTCAGCGATTGTCGCGCCAGACGAGGCGTTTGTCGGTGGCTTTGTCGTAAAAATCGGCGCAACGGCCATCGCCCGCGCCCGAAAAGCCGCCGCTGGGCGCGCAAATAGTGGTCATACACTGGTCATAAAGCAGGTTATACTGGTCGCAGCAGTCGCTGGAGATAAGATATACTTTCTGCCCTTTGTAGGTGTACTCGTACACTTCGGCCGCGGGATTTTGCTTGGGCTTGGCCTTCAATTCTTCGATTTTACGCTCTACCGCGTCGCCAGGGCACGGTTTGGCGTTATCGTCGTCGCACTGAAAAGCCATCAGAGTGCTGGTCAGGAGCAGGAAAGTCAGAAAGCGCTTCATGTGTTTGCAGCTAGTAACTACTTATCTAACAACATTTTACCGTAACGCGTTTACCGAGCTATCGGAGCCGCTTTGGTGTTGCCAAATTCTACACTGGCTTCCATACCTACGGAATAGGGCCGCGAAGCGTGCATGGGGTTGGCATTGAGTGAATTCAGGCCGCTTTCGGCGCTGGGGCCGACGGCCAACGTCCAGGTAGCATCGGCCGGGCGGTACTGCATGCCGGCGCCGCCGCGCACCGCCGCCAACACTTTCCGGTAGGGCGAATCGGAGGACTTGAACGTGTCTTCGCGGGTGAGGCTGGGAGCGCCTTCTACCTCCGTGCGGCTGCTCAGCAATACCCCGACCACGGCACCCACTTTGGCGTACAACGAGATGCCGGTTTTGGGCGAACCGTAGCGAACAGCCATCGGTACGCTAGCCGTCTGGTAGCGATAACGCGTGGTGCGCTGCTGCCCGTAAGGCATAGATACTTGACTATAAGCCATATACGGCACCGCTGCTTGGTTGCTAACGGTAGCACTCTTTCCAGCAAAAGCGGCCGTGGTATTGTTGGCAAAGGCGTACGATGTTTTGGACGAAGCCTCCTGCCGGGCGGCTTCCATGCCCGTCAGGAGCACCCAGCGCTTATTAAGCGCGTAGCTCACCGATAGCGTTGCCCGCTGGGCCGGACCAGGCCGCAGGTTTCGGCGGTACTCCTGAGCACCCGCTTCGTACAGGTTGGAGGCGTTTCGGTAGTCGGCAGCAACAGTTGGAGCGGCCGAATACGAAAGGTTGGAGCTGGCCACCGCGCCGCCCGAGAAGTTGATGTTGGGGTTGTAAGACGCAGCACCATACGAACCTCCAACGCGCCACCGGCCAGTTTTGCTGCGGGGTTTTTCCTCTTCTTCAACACTAGCCCAATCCGTTGCCGATTTGGCTACAGCCGGAGGCGTGGTCTGCAAAGCGGGTTTGAGCGTGTCGGGGCGCAGGAAAGCAACCGAAGCAGTAGCAAAATCCGACAGCAGCGCGTTCACTTGGCGCGCCAGCAGCGAAGCCCCGTTTCCGTTTACCGATGCCGCATCGGAAGCAAACGCCGACGTAGAGGCAGAATTGCCGCCAACAGCACGCGCTTTACGGCCTGATACAAACGATTGACTATCAAATGCTTGCAAAATATTAGTTTCTTCTCCCATCGCGGGGCTCAAGAAAGTAGTCCCGGCTGGGCTGCCAGCTTGCACAGCCAAAGCATTAGCAGCATCCGAATCCGTTTGGGTGCCCGATTCCGGGGCAGAAACGGCATAGGAAGCACCGGCCGGAGCGCGGTCAGCCACATGAGCAGTTGCCGCATCCGTTTTGGCTCCAAGGATACCGGCAGCCGTTGTGGCCTCAGGCGCGGTGCGTTGGCTTGCCAACTCGCCTTGCGGTGCCAGCGACCTACCGGAACGCAAGCCAAACCAGCCGCCAACGCTTAGCATAAACAACACGCAGGCGGCTGCCAGCCAGCGGTGCAGCAACAGACGGCGGCGATACGTTTCGTTCTGGCGAACCAGCAGTTCGTGGTCGAGCTGCTCCCAGAGCTGGAAGCGCGGCGCCACTTCGGCATCCGCGAACTTCTGCCGAAACAGATGCTCCAGGTCGCCGGTCGACTGGGGGTCGGGTGTATTGTTATTTGCGGAAAGTCCCATTGGTGCGGTGAGCGTCGAGACGCTCTACTTTTGACTTTAAAATGACGCGGGCGCGGGAATACTGCGATTTGCTGGTTCCTTCTGAGATGCCGAGCATCTCCCCTATTTCTTTGTGGCCGTAGCCTTCGATGGCAAACAGGTTGAACACCATGCGGTAGCGCGGCGCCAACTCCTGAATCAGGCCGAGGAGTTCTTCGAAGCCGTAGTTGGCCAGCGTAAATTCCTCGCCCGCCAGATCTTCGGGGTAATCGCCGCCGTCGCTGACGGCCACCAGCGGCGCGTTGCGACGATGTTGGCGGAGGGCGGCGTTCACCATGATGCGACGAATCCAGAACTCCAGCGGGCACTCGCGGCGGAAGTTGCGCAGGTTGTTGAACACCGTAATGAAGCCCTCTTGCAACACGTCTTCGGCCTCGAAAGTCGTCTGCGCGTAGCGCAAACACACGGCCATCATGCGGGCAGAAAACCGGTCGTAGAGGTGCTTTTGCATCAAGCGGCTGCCGGCAAGGCAACCGTCAATCAGCTCGGCTTCGCTGAGCTGAGAAGGCGGAGTAAGCTGGCGCACGGCAGCAGGGCTTGGATATATAGCAGAGGTAGACGCCGTAGGCGAAGCAGATTTTTCGCCGCCCAGCAATCTGCGCAGCCCACTGGCTCCGCCAAAAGCCGGTGACAACGCACTCATCGCTTTTGCCGACCTGCGCGGTCGGTGGTAAGCAGTGCGAAGGTGCAGATCCGGGGGCGAAAGCAGTTGCCCTGGAGGTACGATTGCCGCATAAGTGACCGATAGAAGTAACTAAGTATATACAAAGGCACCGTCGCTGGCGGGTCTTCTACCCACTAGAGTTTAGCAGGGGCGCTAGCGGTTGCATGGGCGATGCGCTTTTGCGTAATTTTTTCACAAACCCGTAGCCGACAAGCAACAAAATACGAACCAAGGTACTTGTTCCCAGTCACTCCTTCAGCGCTTTGTGCGGGCTCTCTCCGCAACCTAGCTCAACTGTTTGCGGTAAGACAGGAATAGATATTTCCGGCTGATCTTCAGCTATTACTCCAGTTCTAAAGTCCAAGGCCCATGAAAACGCTTGTCTTGTTTTACTCTACTTATGGTCACATATACAAAATGGCCGAAGCCATGGCCGAGGGTGCCCGCGAAGTGGAAGGCAACGAAGTAGTCATCAAGCGGGTGCCCGAAACGCTGCCCCAATCCATCCTCGACCAGATCGGCGCTACGCAGGCGCAGCAGGCATTTTCGCATATCCCGGTGGCTACGCCGAATGAATTGACGGAATACGATGCCATTATCTTCGGCACGCCGACCCGCTATGGTAACCTGTGCGGCCAGATGCAGGCCTACCTAGACAGCACCGGCGGCCTGTGGGCCAAGGGCGCCTTGGTGGGCAAAGTGGGCGGCGTATTCGTGAGCACGGCCACGCAGCACGGCGGCCAGGAAACCACCATCCGCAGCTTCCATACCGAATTGCTGCACCATGGCTTCGTAATTGTGGGCTTACCCTACGCTTGGCAGGGCCAGATGGGCCACGAAGAAGTGACCGGTGGCACGCCCTACGGTGCCAGCACCGTGGCCGGCGGCCAAGGTGAGCGCCAGCCTAGTGCCAACGAGCTAGAAGGTGCCCGCTACCAAGGTCGCCACACCGCCCAGATAGCCAAGAAACTTGCTTCATAAGTAATTAACAATCAGATATTTATAAAATATCATAAGTCATCGCTGGTTACCTTAGTGGGGTGGCCAGCGATGACTTTTTTATGCCATCGCTGAATCAGCAGAGCCGCTTCCGCCCTGTGCATAATTACTGCCACTAAGCGCGCACAATGGCTTCGGAAATTGATTATATTTATTAAACCGAATACAGCATTATCTCAACTGCGGTTTGCGCGCCATGAAGAACACTTTACTCCGTCTTCTCTTGCTAACCTGCTTCGGCCTGCTGACCAACTTCGCGCCACCCGAAAAGCAAGGAACCAACGCAGCTTTGGTAGGCAAATGGAGCAAGGACCCCAACGCCGTATGGGAGTTTCGCGCCGACCGAAGCTACACCATGTCGATGGCCGATGGCAAAGCTTCGATTTCGGGCACCTACAGCGTTCGAGGCAACATGCTTATGCTAAGCGACTTATCGGCAACTGGCCAAGCCAAAGCCTGCGATGCCTCCCAAAAAGGCTTCTACATTTTTGCCGCCGACTCTTACACGCTTACACTTTCCACCCAAAACGACGATTGCCCGGCCCGCAACCGCCTTGTGCCGGGCACCTACAATCGCAAGTAGTAGCGCCAAGAAAATCAAATCACAACTACTTGTATAGCAAATAGTTGCATACAGCACCTGAGGCACAGGCGCGGCGGGATGCTTTATCTATTCCAGATTTCCCAGGCTGCCTCTGCCTGAAAACCCAGCATCTCGAAGCCATTCTTGATTTGAGCACCGGCTTCGCGACCCTTGTCCAGAAACAGGGTTTCGCGCGGGTTATAAATCAGGTCGAAGAGGTAGTGCTGGGGCGTAAGAAACTCGTAGGGAATGGGCGGACACTCGGCCACATTAGGGTAAGTACCTAAGGGTGTGGTATTTATAATTAAGCTATGGGCTTTTATAATTTCCAGTGAAAGCTCCTCGTAGGTGAGGGCCAAGTTGAGCGGACTGCGCGAAACAAGTAAATACCGAATGTCCAACTCGCGTAGCGCGGCCTCTACGGCTTTGGAAGAGCCACCGGTGCCCAGCACCAATGCTCCGGCCTGCTCGCCCGTATGCGGATAAAAGCTGCGCAGCGACTCCCGGAAGCCCAGATAATCTGTGTTGTGGCCAATCAGACGCCCATCCTCGGCAAACTCGATGGTGTTGACTGCCCCAATGCGGGCGGCCGTTGGCGATACTTCGTCGAGGTAGGGCCAGACCTGCTCTTTGTACGGAATCGTGACATTGAGTCCGACCAGATCGGGGTTGGCGCGCACTAAATCGGGCAATTCGCTGATCGATGGAATCTCGAAGAGATCGTAGCGGCAATCGGTGATGTCGAGGTTATGAAATTTCTGGGTGAAATAGGTCTGCGAAAATGAGTGACGAAGCGATTTGCCGATAAGACCGAATTGGCGCATACAAACGAGCGAATAGATAACGATCCCGAAAAAACAAAAAAACCGCCCCGAACAATAATTTCGGGGCGGTTTTTATCAAAACATACTGGCGAGTGGTTACGCCTGCGAGGGCCGCCCGCTGAATTTTTGTTTCAGAAACTGGAAGATCGGCGGCATCACCGAAATCAGGATGATGGCATAAATCACGATGGTGAAGTTGTTTTTCACCACCGGAATATTGCCAAACAGGTAGCCCGCCATTACCAACGAAATCACCCACAACAAAGCCCCCCCGACGCTGTAGCTGATAAAATACGCGTATTTCATGGTGCCTACGCCAGCCACGAAAGGCGCAAAAGTCCGTACAATCGGGATGAAGCGCGCCATGATGATGGTTTTGCCGCCGTGCTTGGCGTAGAAAGCCTGGGTCTGCTCTAAGTATTTGCGTTTCAAGAGCTTAAAATCTTCACGAAACACCCGTGGCCCCAAATAGTCGCCGATGAAATAGTTGAGGTTGTCGCCGAGGAAAGCGGCGAAGAACAGCAGCGGAATCAGGTAGGTTAGGTGCAGCAGCGTCTGCTCAGAGCCGGGTGCAACTGGCTGCGCTGCGAGCGTGCCGGCCACAAACAACAGCGAATCGCCGGGCAGAAACGGAAAAATCACTACGCCCGTTTCGGTAAAAACAATCAGAAACAGAATCAGATACGTCCAGCCTCCATACTCCTGCACCACGTTGATGAGCGTTTTGTCGAGGTGCAACACCAAATCAAAAAATTGTTGAATAAGCGCCATAAGCAGGTTGAGTAGAGATTGGGCTACAAAGAAAGCACTAAAGCCGAGAAGAAAGGCGGCCTGCGCACACGAAGTAGCTGACGAGTAGGTCGGTAACGGCGCTGGTTAATACACAATAAGTTTGCGGACCAGCACTCCGGCCTCCGTTGGAAGCAGGAGTTGGTATAGGCCGGGCGCCAGCGGCAGCGGGATGGTTGTTTCCGGCCCCGCAAGCTGGCCCCGCAAAACGGTTTGGCCCGTGGCGTTGGTGAGGCTATACTCGCGCCGAAACTGTTGTGCTTCGCCAACCTGAATGGTGAGCGTCTGGTGGGCGGGGTTAGGGTAAAGCTTCAGCTCGCCAGCATCGCGCCGGGAAGTAGCGGCCGTCACTACGGCGTAGCTCAAGGCTCGGGCCGCGTTGATGCGCCCGTAGCCGTAATACTGATCCCAGCCGGTTACATCTTGCGCAGCTGCACCCACGCGGTCGTCGGCCGTTTGCTCAATCAGGGCCTTGAGCTGGGCCGGCGTACGGGTTTTGTTTTGCGCCAATAGCAAGGAAACCAGTCCCGCAACGTGCGGCGTAGCCTGCGAAGTACCGCCCCAATAGGTGTTGTAGCTGGTGTTATTCAGGTGATTCAACCCGTAGACATAATTGCCGGGAGCCACCACCGAAATGTGCTTGCCGTAATTGCTGCCGCTGCTGCTGTCCCAGAAAAAAGGCGCCGTGCGGGTGTCATCCGGATTGGTCGAGCCGACGGCCAGCACATGATCGAGTGCCGCTGGGTAGTAGGGCGAACTGGTGTTGGTGTTCATCATGCACGCGACCACGGTTACATTGTGGGCGTAGGCATAATTCACGGCGTCCTGCATGGCCTGCGAGTTGGAAACGCCACCCAACGACATATTGATGACGCGGGCGCCGTTGTCCACGGCGTAGTAGATGGCACTTATCCACCACGAATAATAGCCGTTGTTCTTATCATCTAACCCTTTACAAATCATCAACTTGCAATTCCAGTCGACGCCGGCGTAGCCGATGGCGTTGTTGCCCGTAGCGCCGAGGATGCCGGTGACGTTGGTGCCGTGGCCGTAGTCGTCGGTGGGGTTGTTGGAAGCCGAAACGAAATTCCACCCCTGCACATCGTCGACGTAGCCGTTGCGGTCGTCGTCGAGGCCGTTGTTCGGAATTTCTTTGCGGTTTTTCCAGATGCGCCCCGCAAACTCCGGATGATCGAGCTTGCAGCCGGTGTCGATGATGGCCACCACAACCGTCGAATCGCCTCGCTGAATGGCCCAAGCGTCTTCCATCTTGATGTCGGCCCCGGCTTTGGCTGTGCTAAGCGAGAAAGAGCCGTTGTTTTTCAGCCCCCACTGCCGATTGTAGAGCTGATCGGAAGGCGTAACGGCCTGCACCCCGCCGCCGCTGCCCTGCTGATCCGGCTCGACGTATTCAAACTGCCCTGAGGCCCGGTACGCCTGCACCGCCTGCTCGACGCTGGTGCCAGCAGGCAGCGTGAGGCTATAGACCCCAGGGCCATTGCCTTGCGCTAACCTACTGATAGACTGACACTTATAGACAACATTCAGGGCATCAACAGCCTGTATTCCTAGAGTTACAATGCCTTTATAATCAACAGTTTGCCTGTACGCAGGCTTGGTGTTTTCTTTCAACCGAACCAATAAGCGGGGGGCTTCGGGCACCGTCTGGGCCAGCGAGGTGGTCGATAATAAACAGAGAGATAACAATGCGTAGAGTTGCTTCATAAAGGCAGTAGGCATAAGCGGAATAGTACAGCAAGATAGCTAATTGAAGCTGTTTTGAGCAGTATAAAATGCAAATACTCGGCTGTTAAAAACCATCTATTTTCCCACTAGGCGAGCATAAAAAAGCGGGCCTTGCTTACATAAGCAGAGCCCGCTCAAGCCGAGAAGGCATTTTATATAAGCAATTGAGAGGCAAACAGTTAGCGCTTTGCGTTTACGTGCCGCACGGTTTTACTGCTTGCAAGCGCCAGCCGCCCAGCTACGTGCCTGCAACAGGCTCGGGAACAGGCACTTCCGGCGCAGCACGGCGGCCTATGGCTTGCGCAATGATGCTGGCAATCAGGATTTGGAGCGCGTGATACATCATCAGCGGCAGGAGCACAATGCCGGCAAGGCGGGCGTCGGGAAACAATACCTTCGACATCACCGTCCCTTGCACCAACGACTTCTTGGAACCGCAGAAAAGCGCCGTAATGGTGTCGCCTTTTTCAAAACCTAACACCTTACTTACCAACAAAATCCAGGCGTATACCCCGAAAAACAAAGCGAGCAGCAGCACACCCAGCAGCAGAATACTGGTCAGTTGGTACCCTTGGAAAATGCCACGGTAAAAGGATTCGCAAAACGAAGTGTAAACGATCAGCAGGATGATGGACTGATCAAGGTAGCGCGTCTGCTTGTCGTAGCGCTTGGCCCACGCCGATAGCCACCGATGCAGCAATACGCCTACCACTACGGGTAGCAACACTTGCAGGGCCAAGTTGCCAATCGTACCCCACAGGCTGGAGTTGTGGCCTCCGTTAGGCAGATATAGGGCCATCCAGATGGGCGTAACAAAAACACCTAACAGGCTGGAAATGCTGGCGTTGAAGATGGCTGCCGGCAGGTTTCCGCCCGCAATCGACACCATCACGACCGAAGAAGACACAGTGGAAGGCAGCGCCGCCAGATAAAAGCCGCCCAGCCACAGCAGCTTCTGGTTGCCGGTATCGAAGAAGGGCCGGGCCGCAATCAGCAGCAGCGGAAACACCAGAAATGTCGTCGTCTGGACGACCAAATGCAGCCGCCAGTTCGACAGACCCGCTTTTAGCTTCTCAGGACTCAGACGCAGACCGTAGAAAAAAAAGATGATCGAGACGCCGTAATTGGCGATTTGGTTGAGCGGCAAGGGCCCGTCGTCGCTGCCGAAGTGCGGCCACAGATACGCCAACAAAATAGCGCCAAGCAGCGCCAACAAGAAGCCGTCGAGCCCGGCACGTTGGGCCAGCTGCCGGACGCGGGTGAAAGGACTTGCGTCCGATGGATCAACTTGAGATTTTACTTCAGGCATGAGCAGTAACAATTCAGAGGCGCAGGATATTTACCATACCCCGCAGACGGCGATTGGGTTGAATCTGGCTTCCGGCTGCCCTCTATTCGAGTCAGTAGCGATGCGGTGTGTCAGCCAAAGCAAAAGCGACCGAAAACTTGCGTTGCCGGCCGCTTTTGTTTATACACAAAATATTGATAATCAAGTATTTATCCGCGTGGCATAGAAGTGCCAGGCCGGCCGGTTTTTACTTCGGGCTTAAACATCGGATCGACGTTGTCCATGTCGAGGAAGTGCGTGAATGTATCGCCGCGCAAGCCTAAGCGAATGGTTTCGAGCGACACGATCTCGTTCGGGGCAATGTTGCCCAGGTTTACGTTGGCGCCCAACATTTTGATAAACCACACTTGCTGAGCCTTTTGCGGGGCTTCCCAAATGATTTTCTCGAAAGGAATCTTGGTCAAAATCTCTTCTACCAAGCCCGAACGTACCTCGCCGGTGCTCCGAAACAGGCCTACGTTGCCGGCCTCGCGGGCCTCACCGATCACCTTCACGGCGCCGGCTTCCAACTCGGTCTGCATCTGCGAAATCCACTTGTAGGGCGGAATGATTTTCTCAGCGTCTTTCGAACCTACTTCCGACAGCACCTGCACATCCTTGGCCAGCAGCCGGATGTAGTCGAGCTTGCGATCGTGGTCAAGCTCCAACGACCCGTCCGACACTTCTGCATACTCCATCCCATACTCGGAAAGCAGGCGGCGGTAGTCATCGAATTGGTTGCGGATGATGAATGCTTCAAACAGCGTGCCCCCAAAATACACCGGAATGCCTGCCTCCTTGTACACTTCCAGCTTTCGCTTCAGGTTGGGTACTACATAAGAAGTAGCCCAGCCGAGCTTCACAATGTCCGTGTAAGGAGCGCCGACTTCCAGAAAGTCTTCGACTTCCCGGATGCTGAGGCCCTTGTCCATTACCATCGTAAAGCCTTGTTCACGGGGTTTGCTGGTGCGTTCGGGTAGTTGCGTCAGGTTGTAGTTCATCGTTGGAATTTTATGATCGCAAGAACGGGGTGCACCTGCGAAAATGAATTGACGGGGCCAAAAGTACGCCCGAATTCTATAACTGCTCCGAAAAAGGAAAAGGGCCTCGGCAACTGGCATGAAAACCCAGTTGCCAAGACCCTCTGTTGCGAAGCACTCGGCTTTTACTTTCGGTATTGTTCGATCAGGCGGGTGAGCGCACGTTGCGACTCTAGTTCGGGAAAGAACTCGAACAGCAACCGATGCTTGTCGAAGTCCAGCACCAGCGCGTTCTCGAGGTATTGATACGCTTCGCGGTAGCGGCCCGCAGCCAGCAAATACGCGCACAGACGATAATGCAGTTCCGCTTCGCCTGGCTGAATTTCGACGGCATTGCGCATCAAGTCGATGGCGCCCTCAAAATTGCCCTGTTCGTACAGGATAATGCTCCAGTTGAGCCAGGCATCTTTGCTGTCGGGGGCAACCTGCGAGGCACGTTCGTACGCCTCAATGGCGCTCACGACGTTGCCCACCTGGTATTCGGCAGCAGCCAGCGCAAGCCAGTATTCCACGCTTTCTTCGTACAAAGACACGGCCTTGCGGAAGAAATGAATGGCCTCAAACCATCGCTCCTGCGCATTCAGCACAATGCCGATGCCAAACCACGCCTCGTCCATGTCCGGCTCCAAATCGATGGCGCGCTGGTAATTGCGCCGGGCTTGGTCCCACTCGGCTAGCTTCTCGTGGCATTCCCCGATGTTGCACAGTGCTTCCGCAGTTGGCTCACCCTCGGCGTAGCTCAGCTTAAACTCCTCGATGCCTTCCCGGTACTTGAGTTGGCTGACGTAGGTGCTGGCCAGAAAGCCGTGCGCATCATAGAACTTGGCATCAATCAGGATGGCGTACTCGAAAGCGACGACGGCCTCGTCGTACTTGCCCGCCCGGTAATAAGCTTGGCCCAGATTGTACCAAGCCAGCGCCGAATACGGGTCCTGATCGGTGAAATGACGGAAAAAATCGAGGTTTTTCTCCAACCGCTCCGACACCTCCAAGCAGTACAGGAGTTCCTGCACCGCAATGTCGTTGTCGGGGTTCAGGCGCAAGCTTTGCTTATAATACTTAGCGGCGCTCTTGAACTTCTGCCAGCTTTGGTAAGCCAACCCCAGATTAAAGTAAATGTCGTCGCGGTCGGGCGCGCGCTCCACGGCTTGCTGAAAGAAGGCTACTGCTTCCGAAAACTGACCTTTTTGCGTGGCAATGATGCCACGGGTTACGGCCACGTCGGGGTTGTCGGGGTCTAGTTGCGCGACGTCTTCAATCTGCTGGGCCGCCGCGATGTACTCGCCCTTCATGGCCAGCACCTGCGAGCGATCAATTAATAATTCGGTAGAGAAAGGGTATTGGGCAATGGCAGCTTCGCATGCCTGCAAAGCCTTGTCGTACAAGGTGTTACTAGTATAATGGTCAATAATGTTTTCAAAATCGGCCAAATCAAAAAAGACGGGCTCGTTATGGGCCACCATGCGCTCAAAGCGGCGCACCGTGTCCAGTACTTCATCCCGATCCTCAAAATTTTCGTTCATTCTCATTCTGATACAAGCTACGCAAACCGCCAAAAAGACAGGTTACGCGAATTTAATTATGGCTTTGCTCTAAGAAGAGGCAACAGGCCTAAGATACAACAACCGCACCGGAGGCCGCAGGGTTCGTTCGCAAATGAGCGCAACACCATTTGATTGTTTCGCTGAGCGGCCGGAACCGAAAATCAATTGCTTGCTGCACCTTATCGGCTCGGTATTCTACGGCTCGGCGGCCGGCCCGGGCCGTGTCTTTTGTGATGAGGGGCCGCGCACCGGTCAACATGGCGCGAGCGTGCTCAAGCCGCCAGATAATCTCGGCCGCCCAATTCGGTACGGACGTTTTGGGCGGCTTTTTACCAAAGCAAGCGGCGGCCTGCCCCAGTAATTCCCGCAACGAGATGGCTTCGGCGCTAAGAATAAACCGCTCTCCGGAAATGGCAGTATCGAAAGTCAGCCGGAGCATTGCATCCACCACGTCGCGCACATCCACAGCATTGACGAATCCGGGCGTATAAAAGGCGTGTTCGTTATAAGCGTAGCGAAACAAACGGGTGCTGCTGCGATCCCAATCGGCAGGGCCTAAAATCACCGACGGATTGACCATAACTGCGGACAGACCTTCCGAAATGCCACGCCAAACTTCCAACTCACCCAAGTACTTGGAAGTGGCATAGGCTGGGTGCTCGGCACCCAAGTCCCATTTAGCATTCTCATCCAGCACTTTAACCTTCTGACCGGCAACACTTTCTGGCGTCTGAGCTCCACCCAAAGCAGCCACTGATGAAACGTGGCAAAGACGAACACCGGGATGTTCTAGGCAAGCGTCGACAATCGTGGCTGTTCCTTCAACATTTACCTGCTGAAGCGCTTCTTCATCCTGCGGCGCGTACGAAACGAGCCCGGCGCAGTGAAACACATGCGTGACGTTTTGCAAGGCAGTCCGCAACAGGCCAGTATCGCGAATGTCGCCTTCCAGCCACTCTATCTCACCGGTATTCTCTAGCTGTGGAATCGTCTTCCGATAGAGGGCACGCACCTGATGGCCACGCGCTATCAGGGCTGGAATAAGAAAACTGCCTACTAGGCCGCTACCACCGGTGACGAAGATCATGCGCAAAGGTAACGCTCACACGTTAGAGCGAACTATTCAGCAGAGGCAACGCCAGCACCTTACGCAGGTACTCGCTTTGCAGGGTTTTGGTGCGTAGTGTCTCGGTATGTTTCAGATTGTGGGTATCGGTTCCAACCAAGTCGACCATACCTGCATCAACCATCTTCTCAGCCACCCGCTTTGCACTAGGCGAATAGTAGCCCGCCAAGGAATTGAGGTTAAGCTGTAGCAGTACGCCATTTTCCCGCACTCTCTCCAAATCCGAAAACCGGCCGTGAAAATAAGTATAGCGCTCGGGATGCGCCAGAACTGGCTGATAACCAGAAGATTGCAATTGAAACACTACTTCGTTGAAGTTGAAGGGCTCGTTGATGTACGAGGTCTCAAACAACACGTACTTCTTAGCGCCACCAAAGCTCAGCAGATCTTCTCCGGCGTGTAATTTCCGGCCAAACCATTCGTCCAAGTAATATTCGGCCGCGCATTCCAACTCCATCTCGCCGAGGTCATTGACAGCAGCTGCACTTTGCAACTTATTGAGTGCCAATCTGATACCATCGGGGGTATTTTTGTAGAAATCGCCCATGATATGGGGCGTCATAATGAGCTTGCGGAAACCTAAGGATTGCAACGCCCGCAGCAAATCAAGCGATTGCTCTATTGTCTCGGCACCGTCATCTAGCCCAGGAAGCAGGTGGGAATGCATATCCGCCACCAAAGTCGCCAAGGAAACGTCGTCAACCGGATGCGCGGCCGCAGAGCCAAAAAATTTCTGGAAGAAAGACGCCATAAAACGACTTCTAATAAGCTATGAGAAGCGTTTGCGTAGGCGAGTAAAGAAACCTTCATCCGGTTTGCTTTCCTCGTAATAGCCCTGCCCGTAACCATAGCCGTAGCCGTAGCCATATCCGTACATACCCGTGGCCCGCGCATCATTTAGAATGGTGCACATCCGGGTAAAATTATTAGCGCGGATAAGCTTGTTTATATTTTTCAGAAATGATTTTTTTGAATAATCAGCCCGAACAATATAAAGTGGAATATCAGCTTTGCGCATAATTAATATACCATCCGTCACAAGACCAACGGGCGGTGTATCAATAATGACCACGTCATACGTTTGATACAGTTCAGCCAGCATGGCGTCAAATTTCGGACTTAAAATTAATTCCGAAGGATTTGGCGGAGTTGGCCCAGCAGAAATGAAGTCAAGCGTAGGAATTGGTGTATGCTGAATGCATTCTTCAACCGAATGCCTTTCTATTAAAATAGTGCTTACGCCTTTCAGGTTTTCTGTTCCAAAAGCCAAATTCACTTTTGGTTTGCGCATGTCCAAGTCCAGAATCACGACGCGCTGCTCCGACAAAGCAATAATTCCACCCAGATTTACTGTGACAAAAGTTTTGCCTTCGCCTGAAATTGTAGAGGTAATCGAGATTAATCTTTTCTTTTTGGAAGAGCTGATAAAATCAAGATTAGTACGAATAGAGCGAATGGATTCAGAAATTGCTGACTTAGGGTTCTTATCTACAACCAGCTTCGAAACAGTCATTTTCTCCTTGTCGTAAGTTGGCACAACGCCCAACACAGAGGCCGAAGTTGCTCTTTCCAACTCCCGCACATTGGTTACGGTATTGTGCATAAGGAAGCGAACGGCAATCAAGCCCAGCCCTAACACAATGCCACTGGCCAAACCAATAGCATAAACCATCAGCTTGATGGGCGAAATCGGCAAGTAAGGATAGCTGGCCGGCGAAAGAATTTGAAAATCTGCCGTTGTACCTGCTTTGGAGATGTTGAACTCGGTCCTTTTGTCCAAAAGCATTAAATTGTACTTCTCATACAATTCCATTGGACGACGAAGGCGTGCCAACTCGGTTTCCTTCTCTGGCAAAGCCTGTAGCTTAGCGTTGAGTTCGGCATATCGCTGCTGCATCTTAGTAATCTGACGCTGTAGCAAAATGCGGCTTTGCTGCAATGAGCGCCGGATGTTCTGCTTGATAAACACCAGCATGGATTCCTGCTGCTTCACGGCCTCCGTCGTTTCTTTATAAGAACGCAGCAGGCGTTGCAAATTGTATTGCTGGTTGTTGAGCTCCGTCAACTGTTCGGTCAGGCCTGGGTCTTCGAGCAAGGCCAAACCCGGAATGCTTTTCTCAACGGTTAAGTCCTCGCTGGTCGTTAAGCGCTCTTGCTCAACTAAACGGGAAACTTCTTCCAGCAGCCTCGATTTCTCATCCAGTTTACGTCGGTCTTCTTCTAGCTGGGCCAGCTTGGCAATAACCGTTGATACATCCGAACGAACATCGTACGTTTTATTGCGCCGGACAAACCCTTGCAAATTATTTTCGGCCGCCTCTAATTTATTCTTATTTTCTGTTAAAGTTTTGTCTAGGAATTCTAACGTCTGAGCAGTAGCCTGTTGCTTTTGCGCAAGCTTTTCTTCTAAATAAACGCTATCAATCTTATTAACGACATCACGCGCCTTAAGCGGATTAAAATCCTGAAAAGATATTTGAATCGTATTAGCGTTGGGGTTTATGATATCTACACTTATATTTTTCTCGAAATACGAGTTGAGCGTTCCTTCATCATTAATAATGAAATAATATTTTTTATTGATTGCCTGATCATTAAAAGCCGGGGTAGTTGTAATAGCCAATACCATATCCGGGGTTGAAATCGTCTGACCAACCGAATGTTCGCGATTTACTTCCTGCCCTTGAAAATTATAAGATATCTTAAAGTGCTTATTATCAACAAATTGTATGTTTATTGGGGTATTATAAAATACTCCATTCTTGATGTTATATTCTACCTTAAAAGGAGAGTTGCCGTACAGTTCACTTTCCAGAACTGCGCCTTCTGCATAATAATTTACATCAAGCGCCAACGATTCTTTGAGCCGACGATAAATAATATTAGATTTAATTAATTCAACTTCACCAGAAAGTTTATTTATATTTTGCCGACCATCACCCTGGCCTAAGGCTCCTAATCCTAAAGCTCCAGCTTCTGTCCTTTCATCAATCTTTAATAGTGACGACGACTTATAAACGGGTTTCGTGTAGCGCAGGAAAAGCCAAGAACCCGTAAGCCCCAAGGCGATCAGCAACACAATCCAAGGCAGGCTCTTGCGAGCTACCGTAAGCAACGTGGTTATATCAAAGCCTTCGCTGTCTTCGTCGGCAGCTTCTGCATCTACTCCGCCAGAATTTCGAATTAACTCTTCGAGTTCAGCTTCTTCTTTTAAGGCCATGGACTACTCTGGGGTTGACTAGTAAAATAGAATAGTTAGCGCCTACTATTTAAGATTAATAGCTACAAACAAAATAGTTGAAACCAGACCGGTAAGGCCGCTAACTATCCCAAACAAAGGAGCAACATCGCTTAGGGCCTCGAAGAAAGGCCGGCGTATAGGCTCAACATATATTATATCGTTGGGTTCCACTTGCAGGTTGGCTCTGCGCATGCCCTCGAACGTGGTAAGATTAATTACCTGAACCTGCGGGTTCTTAAGGTCCCCCCTTATAAGCCGGATATTGTCGGCGCGACCGATGCGCCCACCCGTACCGACCACCGCCCCGCCTTCGATACCTCCTGCCAAGGCTAGCACTTCAAGCAGGTTCATATTGTCATTGACCAATGGAATAACCTGACCCGATGCGCCCGCTACTGCTCCTAGTACAATAATGCGGTTGTTGGAAACGCGTGTGATCACGAACACGTCCCTGTAGAATTCGCTGTATTTAATCTGTAGAAGGCTGTCCGCCTGCAGGAGGGTCAGCCCAGATATTTTCACGTAATCCACCATAGGTAGTTTCACAATCCCGTCGTTTTGAACGAGAAACTGCGCACCACTGCTTGCGGAACCTTGTTGTCCGCTTGGTTTAGCAGTGCCCGTGCCCAACCCGGCGGGGGCGCCAAACTGAAGTTCCCCATTCGGGTCCAAGATGCGCTCACCTTTGTTCGTGAATACCCTAACGTCGAGGTAGTCGTTCGGTTGGATGACATAGTTGCGCTCCAAGCGATTGACCGCTGTACGGAGCCGGGCTGTATCAGCAACGCCCCCATCCGTTCGGAACATAGTATTCTGCTGCCGGACACGGGATGCTGTGCAGGAAGCTAATAATACGATCGCAGGCAGGCACAGCAGCCAGAAGCGCAGGAGGCGGCGAAAATCAGGTTGTTGCATGCAGGCTGAGAAGCCGATTATTTAGTTGTGAAGTACCAGGGCCCGTCCCATTCCAAGAGCAGATTTACCCTGAAAAACCTTCAAAGTAACCGAATTAGCGCGCCCTTTCAAAATACGGGCCAACAGAGGCGGTGTCGCGGCTGGCTTCGGTATAATCAAAATGGTACCTTCGCGAACCCAAAACCGGACTCATCCGGTTATACCCTTACCACCCACCCAAATTACCCCCACCCATGGAATTGGTAGCTACCGAGAACCAAACAATGATTGCCCAAATGGTACGCGACTTTGGCGCTACTCACATCAAACCCAACATGATGAAGTGGGATGAAAGCCAAGAGTTTCCTATCCATATCTTCCACCAACTAGGCGAGTTAGGCCTAATGGGTGTTTTGGTTCCTCAAGAATATGGCGGCTCGGGGTTTGGCTACACCGAATATGTAACTGCGATTTCTGAACTGGCCAAAATAGATGGGAGCATCGGCTTGTCTATGGCTGCGCATAATTCGCTCTGCACGGGCCATATTCTGCAGTTTGGCTCCGAAGAACAGAAACACAAATGGCTGCCGAAGCTGGCTTCTGCCGAATGGATAGGCGCTTGGGGCCTCACGGAACCTAATACCGGTTCAGATGCCGGCAACATGCGCACGGTGGCTGTAGAAGACGGCGACTATTATGTACTTAACGGAGCTAAGAATTTTATTACGCACGGCAAAAGCAGTCAGATTGCCGTAGTCATTGCGCGGACTGGTGAAGTCGGTGATTCGCACGGCATGACCGCCTTTGTGATTGAGAAACCCACCGAAGGTTTTACTCACGGCCTGAAAGCTGATAAACTGGGGATGCGGGCATCGGAAACCACCGAGCTTATTTTCACCGACTGCCGCGTGCCCAAAGAAAATATCCTAGGAAAAGTCGGCGACGGCTTTATCCAATCCATGAAGGTGTTGGACGGCGGTCGAATCTCTATTGCGGCTTTGTCGCTGGGAATTGCCAAAGGAGCTTATGAAGCCGCAGTGCAATACTCAAAGGAGCGGCACCAGTTCAACCAGCCGATCTCCAACTTTCAGGGCATCTCTTTCAAGTTAGCTGATATGGCTACCGAAATTGAAGCCGCTTCCCTGCTCACTTATCGAGCTGCTGACATGAAAGACCGGGGCCTGAATGTTACGCAAGAATCAGCGATGGCCAAACTGTATGCTTCGGAAGTAGCGGTGCGGGCGGCCAATGAAGGCGTGCAAATATTTGGGGGCTACGGCTATACAAAAGATTACCCTGCTGAGAAATTTTACCGAGACGCCAAGCTTTGCACCATCGGCGAAGGCACCTCCGAAATACAAAAGCTCGTTATTGCTCGTAACTTGCTGAAGTAACGGGCAACTTCATAAGGACTTGCGTAGTAAGAAAGAGCCTGTTACCTTTGCAACCCTCAAAAGAAAGTTTTCAATTCCACTTAGCATATGATCATCGTCCAAATTAAGGAGAACGAGTCGGTTGACCGCGCGCTGAAGCGGTTCAAGAAGAAGTTTGAGCGCACCGGTGTGCTGAAAGAGCTGCGTCGCCGCACGTTCTTCCAGAAGCCTTCTGTTACCTCGCGTAAGCAGAAAGAAAAGGCGATCTACAAGCAAACGATGTACGCTACTGAAAACTACTAAGCAGTAGTTTTCGGCCATTGCTGAAAAACCGGCTGATTCGCCTCAATAGGCAAATCAGCCGGTTTTTTCGCGTTCTTACTTTTCAGTTTAATTCCATACATTAGGTATTCGGCCTCAGCGGCCGGCGCCCAGCGTATGGAATTATTTTTTGACTACCTCCGGTTTGAGCGCAGGTACAGTCCTCACACTCTCCTCTCCTATCAAACTGATCTTCGGCAGTTTATGAGCTACCTCAAAATAACTTTTGAGCTAGAGGAGCCTGCACAAGCTGACCATACCCTGATACGCTCCTGGATAGTTGAGCTAATGCAACAGCAGCACGACCCACGCACGGTCAACCGCAAGATCGCCTGCTTGCGCTCCTATTTTAAATTTTTACTGAGTACGGGAGTCATTCAGCGCAACCCGATGCTCCGGATCAAGTCGCCCAAAGCCGCAAAAAAACTTCCTGACTTTGTACCGGAGAATTCTCTCAACGGCTTGCTCAATTCCTTTCAGTTCCCGGACACGTTCGCGGGCGTACGCGATCAACTGATCCTAGAGTTGCTCTATGGAACGGGAATTCGCCTTTCAGAACTTATTGGCATTCAACACGATGACATAAGCTTAGCTGGGCGATCAGTGCGCGTAACCGGCAAAGGCAACAAACAACGAGTTGTACCACTCAATCCCAACCTCCTAATAGTGCTCGAACGCTATATAGCGCGGAAGCGTCTAGAATTTGGCTCAGGAGACAACGTCTGCCGGGCGCTCCTCGTTACGGATAAGCTAGAACCTCTTTACGAAAAGTTCGTGTACCGTACCGTGAAGCACTATTTGAGCCAGATTACAACTGCTTCTTCGCAGCAGCATCCGCACGTACTGCGGCACTCTTTTGCTACTCATTTACTGAGCAAAGGGGCTGATCTCAATGCAATTAAGGAGTTATTGGGGCACGCCAACCTAGCTGCTACTCAGGTCTACACGCATTTGTCAATAGACAAGCTCAAAGCTGTATTTGAAAAGGCCCACCCCAAGGCTTAGTTTATTTCTTTCTTTTTACCAAAACCCTACGAATGATGAAAGTACAGATGCATTCGGTGCATTTTGACGCCGACCAAAAACTGCTCGATTTCATCCAGAAGCGCCTCGACAAACTTGAGACCTTCTATGACCGCGTTACGGAAGCTGAGGTTATCCTGAAGCTGAACAACAAAGACGGTGTAGCCAACAAAACGGTCGAAGTGAAACTCTTCGTCCCGGGCACTACCCTCTTTACGCAAGAAGACGCGGCTTCCTTCGAAGCCGCCACCGATGCTGCTACCGACGGTCTGCGCCGCCAGATCACGAAATACAAAGAGAAATCCGTAAGCCACTAACTGTATTATTACCAAGTAGTTACCCATAAAAAGAGCGGCTACCCAGTTGGGTAGCCGCTCTTTTTATGGGTAACTACTTGCTGACGTTACAAGGCAAACTCTGCTTTGATCTGGTCAACATAATCGAGCTTCTCCCAAGTGAAGGTTTCGTAGGTGTTGGAACCGCCGTTAGTGGATTGTACTTCTTTTGTACCTGGCTGGCGTCCCATGTGGCCGTAGGCGGCCGTTTCGCCGAAGATGGGGTTCTGTAAACCGAAGCGCTTCACGATGGCATAAGGGCGCATATCGAACAGCGCGTTTACCTTTTCAGCAATTGCACCGTCTGTAAGCAGTTCTCCGTCAGCACCTTTTGCTTTGGTGGTGCCGTAGGTGGTCACGTAAAGCCCTACAGGCTTCGCAACACCGATAGCGTAAGCGACCTGCACAAGCACTTGGTCAGCAACGCCGGCCGCTACCAAATTTTTAGCGATGTGGCGGGCAGCATACGCGGCCGAACGGTCGACTTTCGACGAGTCTTTACCCGAGAAAGCACCGCCGCCGTGGGCTCCTTTGCCACCGTAAGTATCCACAATGATCTTCCGGCCCGTGAGGCCAGAGTCACCGTGCGGGCCACCGATTACAAACTTCCCGGTTGGGTTGATGTGGTAAGTAATCTGATCGTTAAATAACTTCAATACTTCCTGCCCAAGACCGGCTTTCACCCGAGGAATCAGGATGGTTTTGATATCATCGGAAATGCGCTGCAGCATGGCTTCTTCCGAACCGTCGAAATCATCGTGCTGGGTACTTACCACGATGGTATCAATGGCTTCGGGCTTGTTATCGTCGGTGTAGCGAATCGTCACCTGCGATTTCGCATCTGGCCGCAAATACGTCATGCTTTGGCCTTCCTTACGGATAGCCGAAAGCTCACGTAACAGGCGGTGCGACAAATCCAGCGCCAATGGCATATAATTCTCGGTCTCGCGAGTGGCGTAGCCGAACATCATGCCCTGATCACCAGCCCCTTGATCCTCAGGGCTTTGGCGTTCAACGCCTTGGTTGATATCCGGTGACTGCTCGTGCAGGGCCGACAGAATACCGCATGATTCGGCTTCAAACTTATATTCGGCTTTGGTATAGCCAATGCGGCGAATCACGTTGCGAGCGATGGTTTGCACATCGACGTACGCTTTCGATTTTACTTCGCCGGCCACTACTACTAAACCAGTGGTAACCATGGTTTCGCAAGCTACTTTGGCTTCCGGATCCAAACGCAGAAACTCGTCGAGAATGGCGTCAGAAATTTGATCGGCTACTTTATCGGGATGGCCTTCCGATACAGATTCGGAAGTGAAGAGATAAGGCATTTGGTTCGTTATCGGTGAAATAAAGCCTAGCCGCTGAGGCGCTTGAGCACACTGCGGACCGCAAAGCTACGCTTTTCGCCTATTAATTAGGCGGTATTAATTTAGCTTGGCTCACAATCTGTCCAAAGCTAAGGGCCGAATACCGGTTCTAAAGATTACACCGTAAAAGCTAAAGAAAGTGCAACCCAGAGACTAAATAATTTTATATTAAACACAGCTAAATAAAGCTATTTTATTAGTTTTGCAACGAATAAATTATATTCTATGCACAAGACATTGCTAATTTGCTTATTGTTCCTTTGTCACAGCCAACTCGCTCATTGTCAGGTATTTGAATCGGGGTATATTGTTTTAAGCCACGGTGATACATTACGGGGTGAAGTAGAAAATGCTTTCTGGGAAGATCCACCTTCTGCGGTACGTTTCCGGGCCACCGCAACGGACCACGTGATATCTTACCCCGCGCAAAAACTAAGCAGTGTGTGCTTGTCTACTGGCCGGCTCTTGCGCCGTGTTCTGTTGCCTGTCGACCGATACGCTGAAACCCGGCTTGAGCATCTTACAGTAGTGCAGCCCCGGCGCCAGCTTCCCGATTCGCTTTTGGCTGATGTGCTGATCGAAGGTCCCGCTTCGTTATTGGGTGTGTCGCTGGATCAAACGAAGCATTTTTTTGTGCAGCGTCCAGGCCAGCCCTACTTAGAAATGGCTGAGCGCCACTACCTAGCTTCACGAGGTGGAAGCACGTACATTGCCGATGGCAACAATTATAAAAGCCAATTACTGCTATATTTTGGCGATTGCGAAGCCGCTGTCAAAGCATCGGAGAAAGCTCCTTTTACGGCCGCCGGTTTAAAACTTGTAGTCCAGGCTTATAACACGCAATGCTCAGCTGAGCGGCAGGCCGGACAAGAAATTATTACCGACAAGCTCCACCGTACGGCATCAGTCATCCGCATGGGGGCAGTAATGGGTGGGCGTTACAACTCCGTTCGTTTTGGTGGATCAAACGGAGGTGCGCTTGCGGGGCTCAACGCCGACGGCCGCATGCACTTACTGGGAGGAGGTTACCTCGACGTGGTGAATGCAGGAAGGCGGTTGGCATTACACAGCGCATTCTTGGTTTCGGGCTTTGGCCGCCCAAAACCTGTTGCGTTTGCTTCTGCCGGTTCTTACAACAGGTTTGAATGGCATGGCACCCACGTCTATTTGCAAGGTGGGCTGCGTGGCTATCTGCCTATCGGACGGTACTATCAGGTTTTGGTAGGCAGCGGCTATGAGGTAAACAGTTTTTGGAATATAAAATCCTTGTTATCACATAGTTATGAAGCCAACCAAAGCACCTTTATAGGCGGATTCGTGGGTACTGTATTACCTTATGTAGAAGTTGGCCTCAACCGCGACCGGCTGGCCGTAACTCTCAACGGTCGTGTGTATGAAAAAATCTACTACGACCAGTACCCCATCAACTTTTGGAGCCTCAGCATGGCCCTGAGCTACCGCCTGAATGCTAATGCTGATACTAAGAAAGAAGCAAAATAATATCTTTATAAGTATTTGATAATCAAATACTTATAAAGATATTATTACAATCTCCTAGCTTTGGCGCAAACTATTGCCCTGTGCCGCTGGCTGAGCCACTGGCGCCCGGTTTCAAATTCGTTTCAAACAGCTTCAGGATGCGTTTGTATTCGTCGGTCCAGGAGCTGGGCTCTTCGAATCCGTGGTTTTCCACAGGATACACGGCCAGCTCCCAGTTTTCCTTGTGTAACTCGATCAGGCGCTGCGTCAGGCGTACAATATCCTGAAAATGCACATTGGTATCGACCATGCCGTGGCACATCAGCAAGGCACCTTTCAGACCTTCGGCGTGGTAGATGGGCGAAGAGCGCAAATAAGCGATGCTGTCATTATAAGGCTCGTTGAGGATGTTGTCGGTGTAGTCGTGGTTGTAGTGCGCCCAATCGGTGACGGAGCGTAGCGCAGCACCGGCTTTGAATACGTCGGGCTGGGTAAACATTGCCATCAGCGTGATAAAGCCGCCGTAGCTACCACCGTAAAGACCAATGCGTTGGGGACTGACACCGTACTTTTCAACGAGCAGTTTTGCTCCATCTACATGATCATTCAGGTCTTTGCCGCCCATGTAGCGGTAGATGCCCGTGCGCACCTCACGCCCATAACCCGACGAGCCACGGTAATCAATATCAAGGACCGTGTAGCCGTGCTCCACCAGCAAGTTGTTGAACATGTATTCGCGAAAATACTGGCTCCACCATTTGTGGGCGTTCTGCAAATAGCCCGCGCCATGCACAAAAATCACCGCTGGGCCTTGCGCCTGCGGCGTAGCGGGCCGGTACAAGCGAGCGTACACGTCGGCGCCGTCGCGAGCTTTAAAACTGATAACTTCCGGTTCGCGCCACGCATAGCTTTTGAACTCACTGGTGAGCGAGCTAGTGATCTGTTTGGCTTTGGCCCCGGCTTTGTTGGGCATGACGTATAGTTCCCACGGCTTGGTGCTGTAGCTATAGCGCACGGCCAGCGTTTTCTCGTCGGGCGACAGCGTGACTTCGCTGGCTCCTGGCAGCGTCGTGATTTGCGTCAGGGGCCCGCCGTTGGCAGGCATGCTGTAGAAGTGCTGCTCGCCCGGATGCGTTTTGTTGGCCGTGAGGTACCACGTCTTTTTGTCGCGGCTGAGCTGGGCTCTCTGGATTTCAAATTTGCCGCTGGTCAGGGCTTTCTTTTGGCCGTTGGCCACATCGACGGTGTAGAGGTGCGAATAGCCGCTTTCCTCGCTTTGAAACCAAATGCGTTGATTATCAGGCATCCACCCAACGTTACCTGCTTCATAGCCAATACCAGGACCGTTGATCCAGGCTTCGTCGCGCTGGCGGTCGAGCAAAGTGAGCTTCTGCGTTGCCGGATCGAGGGAAACCAGCCAGCGGTCTTTGTTATCAGCCGAGCGCAACACCAGAAAGGCCCGCTGCCCGTTGTCCGACCAGAACGGCCCAAATGGGGCCAGCCGGCGCAGCTCGCCGGCTTTTTCTGGTTTCTTAGCGGCCGTTTTGCTTGTGTCAGTGGCAGTTTGCGGCTTGCTTTTAACCTGATACTCTTTACGATACGCCGGTTGCTCATCTAGCCCTTTAAGGCCCGTATAGCCCACCATGAAGGTGGTATCGCGCCCGATATCATACAGACCCAACTGATAAGTGGCCTGTGGAGAGCCAACTTTAGTGCGAGCCTGAATTTCCTCCGTGAAGCCCGAAGAAGTCACGAAGTTGGGCACTACGGCCACCCGATCGCCGCTGGCCTCCTGCACCAATGTGTAAGTTACATACCGACCATCGGGGCTAAGTTGCAGATTATCTGCGCTTTGGCCACCTATGTATATTGCCTTGGGCCGCAAGCGCGCCAAGGCCTTCTGCGCCCGCGACCGATCTTTTTGATCCTGATCTTTTTTCTTAATTATTTGAAAGAGAGATAGTTGCTGATCACGCAGGAATTTGTCTGCTTTCTCGCCCGACTGTCCGTTGCCGGGCTTTGAGCCCTTGCGGAAATCGGTGCGCTGCACGGTTTCGCCAGTAGCCGGGTCCCAAGTAAAGAGGTTGCCGCCGCGCGTGTAGCTAATAAGCTGGTCTTGCAGGGCAAACGCCGGTGCAAACTCGCGCTCGGCGGTGTTGGTCACGCGCCGGATTTTGTTGGATTTCAGCTCCAGCAGGTAGATATCGCCCTCCTTTTCGTAAACCTTTCGAGCGTATTTCCGATCGTATGCGCCGTTGTTTGCCGGCAAGGCGCGTTGCTCGCGCAGACTTACTTTGCGAATGGTTTTGCCGTCGGGCGTGGCCGAATACAACGAATCGCGGCGGGCTTTTTCGGGGTTCCAGTTGAAATAGATGTGCTTACCATCTTCGCCCCACGACACGTTGGAAGGCGAAGTACCTATCCACTGCGCCGGATCGCGCATGATTTTCTCCACCGTCAGCGGGGCAAGGGAGGTGGGAGCAGGCGTTGGCTGAGATTGAGCAACGACGGCGGCAGGCAGCAACCAAGGCCACAACCAGGCAATAGAAGTAAGGCGCATCAGAGAAGAAAATGTACGAGAGGTGCAAAGTACACAGCTTCTGGCAAGGACTGGCACATGCAACCAACTACATGCCTGGTAGCCTTGGTAGCTAAATCCCACCCTGCTCCCAAGCGCGCAATTCGGCTTTGAGGTTGCGACGAGCTGGTACTTCCAGTTTATTCCGGAAATCGGCGGTATGATAAATAATCGGCGCGGCCAACAGCTTTTCGAGCACTTTGCGACGGCCGCGGCGGTACATAAAATCGGGAACCAGCCGGTATTCCTGCCGCACCTGGCGGGCATATTGCCAGTAATCAGCCTCCGAAACGCCCAAGATTCCCAGGTCGGCGTCCAGCAGCAGGTGCAGATCGGTATCGGCGGCAGGCTGAGGGGCCGTATGGTCTTTGGTGCGCTCAATGAGGTAGCTCACCCGCTCGCGGCGGGCGGCGGCCAGGTTGGTATGCGCCAGAAACTCCTGAGCCATGCTGGCACTCCGAGCTTCGTTATCGTCGCGCATGGGGTTGTACAAGGCATCGTGAAACCACACGGCCAACTGTACCACTACCGGATCTTGGAGCTGAGCAGCGTGGCGCTCCAAGTCATCAAGCACGTTGCGGATATGCGTAAATGTATGGTAGTGGCGGCTCGATGAGTCGTACGCTTCTGTTAGCTGCCGAAGCATGGCCTGCCGAACGGCCACGTCGCTCACCAACGGCGTGGTAAGGCGGCTCCAGCGGGCAGGAAGGGTGGTAGTAGTAGCGATCACAGAAATTATATAAAAAGTAGACTATCAATGTATTAATTCGCAGTCGGTACCCCATAAGGGTTAGGCAGCCGGGCTTCCAGATACCGTTCGGGATTTGCCAGCGGCATGAAACCAAACTGCATGTACAGGCCGTGGGCATCGAGGGTGGCCAGCATCCGGCGTCGGATTCCCTGCAACTCAGGGTGCGCCCACACGCACTCCATCAACCATTTCGACAGACCTTGGCCGCGAAATTCCGGCAGTACAAATACGTCGCAAAGCCACGCAAAGGTCGCACGATCGGTCACAATTCTACTAAATCCAACTAATTGATCATCAGCAGTATACAAACCAAAGTTGAGCGAATTATCAAGCGCTCGCTCCACGGTTTCGAGTGGGATGTTCTGGGCCCAGTATGATTCTTGGGCCAAATACCGATGGATGACGGGCACGTCCAGCCGCTCACGGCTGGTATCGACTACAAACCCACCATCGGGGTGCACACAGGTATAAGGAACAGGCATACTCAGAAGTTCAGCGGCGGGTGCTTTTCGTCGAAGTCCGTAGCATCCTGATAAGCTTTCACCAGAGCCAACAACTTGCCTTCTTCGTAAAGCTGGCCGGTGAAGGTAATGGTCGTGGGCAAGCCTTTGTCAGTGAGGCCATTAGGAACCGCCACCGCCGGATGCCCGGTGAGGTTGGTGATGGTTAGACTAGCACTGAACGACGGCGCGATGTACAGGTCGAGGTTGCGCAGTTTCTCGTCCATTTGCTCGATGAGCAGCGTTCGGGCTCGTTGCGACTGGATGTACTCAACGGCCGGGATGAAGCGCGAGGAGCGAAACGTATTGGGCCAGTCGTTGCGGTTCTGCCCAACGAGCAGCGCATCGCGGCCAGAGCGGGTGAGTTCATCAAATGCCGCCGCGCCTTCCACCGTGAGACACAGGCGCATGGCGGAGGCAGGCAGCGTGGGCAGCTCCAGCGGCACCAACTCTACGCCCAGCTTACGAAGCATGTCCAGCGTCGCTTGGTCGTTGGCTTTGGTGGGGTAATTGGCTTCAAAAGCGGACTTGAGGTAGCCAACACGCAGCTTTTTGATGTTGGTATCGAAAGCGTATTTGAAAGGCGTCGGGGCCTGCATGGTGGCTGGGTCGCGCGCGTCGGGGCCAGCCAAGGCAGCAAACACAATGGCGCAATCTTGAGCCGAGCGCGTGATAGGGCCGGCTTTGTCCATCGTCCAACTCAAAGCCATGGCACCCGCCCGGCTAATGCGACCGTACGTAGGCCGTAAGCCCGTTACGCCACACGCCGTGCTCGGGCTCACGATCGATCCAAGTGTTTCAGTACCAATGGCATACGGCAACAAGCCCGCCGCCACGGCCGACGCCGAGCCCGCCGACGAGCCGCTGCTGCCCCGCGTGATGTCCCAGGGAGTTTTGGTTTTGCCGCCAAACCATACGTCGCCCTGTGCCAGCGCGCCTAGCGTGAGCTTGGCCACCAACACGCCGCCGGCATTGCGCAAACGCTCCACAACGGCAGCGTCTTCGTCGAGGATCTGGTCTTTGTAAGGCGTTGCACCCCAGGTAGTTTTGTAGCCTTTGGCGCTGAATAAATCCTTGACACCGAACGGAATCCCGTGCAGGGGCCCGCGGTATTTGCCAGCCTTTATTTCTTGGTCGGCCTGCCGGGCTTGCTGCAATGCCAAGTCCTCGGTCACGGTAATTACGCACAGCAGCTTAGGATCATACTTCTTCAGCCTCGCGATAAAAAACTGCGTCAGTTCTTCTGAAGAAATCTGCTTGGTGCGCAGCAATTCGCCCAGTTGCCGCACCGTGAAGAACGCCAAGTCATCGCGGTTAGCGGGCAGCTTTACTTTGGGCGCGTCGGGCAGCTTGCCGGCGCTGACGGTTGGGGCGCCGGCCAACGACTGGCGCAGGCGTAGTGGCTGTGGATTGAATACTTCGGCCGGCGCCACGCTGTTAGGCATGTTCAGCTTGCTCAAGGCCTCGTAGCTCTGCCGATACTGGGTGAGGTTGCGTTGCGCCGAATCGATCTGAGCATCCGTAAAACTCAGTCCGATAAGCTCTTGTGCGGCACGCACCATAGGTATCGTAATGGCTGGTACGTCGGCGGGGCGGGGTACCAAAGCGCCTGCCCCGAAGCAGATGGCACCGACCCCAAGCAAGGGTAACAATTTTTTCATGAGCAGCGTGGGAAAGCAAAACGAAGAATAGCAAATCTAACCCGCACAAGGTTGTATCCAAGCCCATCCGGAAAGCGGATTCTTGCGTTAGTTTCTTAAGCTAACCTTTCCGTTCACTATCAGCGATTTACCTATGAAATGTTTCGCCGCCTTTTTGTTTTTAGTCGCCTCTATCCTAGCGCTACCTGTTCAGGCTCAGACCACTACCTTTCCTGTAGGAGCTACTACTATTACCGTTTCTACCCTGGCCGGCAACCTGGCAGTACCTTGGGAACTGGTTTGGGGCCCCGATAACTTCATCTGGATGACCGAGCGCGGCGGACGCATCAGCCGCGTCAATCCTACATCCGGCGAGGTGATTCCGCTGCTAACCGTGCCCGACGTGGCCACTAGCAGCGAAGGTGGCCTGCTCGGAATGGCGCTGCACCCCGACTTTGCGACTTCGCCCTACCTGTACATCGTGTATAATTACAACGACAACGGCTACAAGGAAAAGCTGGTGCGTTACACGTATTCGGCGGCGGGCACGGGTTCGCTGAGCAATCCGCAGGTGTTGCTCGGCAACATCACGGCCACGACCACGCACAGCGGCTCGCGGCTTCTCATCCTTCCCGACCGTACCATTCTGATGACTACCGGCGACGCCCAGCTACGGCCCGAAGCCCAGAACGTCAACTCTTTGAATGGCAAAGTGTTGCGCTTAAACCTCGACGGCAGCATTCCGGCTAACAACCCTATCGCCGGCAGCCCCACTTACTCCTACGGCCACCGCAATCCGCAAGGGCTTGTCAGGGCTGGCAACGGCCTGATCTACAGCACCGAACACGGCCAGGATGCCGAAGATGAACTCAACCTTATCGAGCCGAACCGCAATTATGGCTGGCCGACGGTGGAAGGCAACTGCAACTTGCCGGAGGAACAGGCTTTCTGTACGGCCAACAACGTACGCGCGCCGCTCTATAGCTGGGGCCCGACTATAGCGGTCGCAGGCCTTGCGTATTACGATTCGCCAGCGATTCCGGAGTGGCGCAACAACTTGCTGGCAGTAGCGCTAAAAGCCTCTAAACTAGTGCAGTTGCCTCTTACTACCAATGGCAGCGCAGTTGGCGCTGCCACTGATTTCTTGAACACCTTTGGCCGTTTACGGGCCATTTGCGTGTCGCCGCAGGGGCGCGTGTACGTGAGCACCAGCAACCGCGACGGCCGCGGCACCCCAGCCGCTACCGACGACCGCATTCTTGTCTTGGAAAACCGGTCTTACGTGGCATTACCCACGGTTGCAGCCAAAGCCACTGCGTTTCAGATATGGCCCAATCCGGCGCGGCAAACGGTTTTTGTGCGCCTTCCTTCCCCATCTGCCAGCAGCGGCACTGCGGAGCTAAGCGACGCGCTGGGTCGGGTGGTGCGCACGCTCCCTTGGCCCAAAGGCCAAACCGAGCTCAGCATTCCAACAAATGATTTACAGTCAGGCGTTTATGCTTTCCGCTTACGCGACGGCCAACGTCAATACTCGCAGCGAGTGGTAATTCAGTAAGTATCTTATAATCAAGTATTTAAATAAATAGTATCATCCTGAGACACGAGAGATCTCCTCACCGCCGAAAGAAGCGCTGCTCTAGCGCGGGTTCTTCTTCCAAACGGGCGAATTTACAGCTAAGCACTCTTGACCGTGGGCAACGCGAATTCCTGATGAGTTCCCCCGACTTAGGCGGCGGGAGCCGTTAGGGCATGGCAGACAGCGCCGTGTCTGCGTTCAAGGCCAGCACCAAAGCGGCCAAGGAAAAGGCGTAAACCGAGCGACGCAGCCACGTGGGCAAGGCGAGTAGCGGTGGTTGGGTGGCCAAGCGGGCCTGGAGCCGGGCAAAAAAAAAGGGGCGAGGTTCTAACTGGCCTTGCGGCAGCGAGCGCAGCAGCGTGGTCCAGGCTTCGTCGTCTTCGGGAAGGTTCCACTGGTCGGACATGGCGGGTTAGGCGAGATGAGGATGGAGAAACTTGCGCAAGCTTTGCCGCGCACGAAACAGCAGAGACTCGACGGCCGGCCGGCTGGTGTCCAGCACAGCGGCAATTTCTTCGTAGCTTAACTCCTGCTCGTGGCGCAGGGTAAAGGCCACTTGTTGGCTTTCCGGGAGGCGCGCGATGGCATCAAGGAGTTGCTGCTGTTGCTGCTGGCCTTCCAGCAGCGCCAAAGGGTGCCGATAATCGGGCTGCTCGTGCAGCACTTCGTGGTGGGTCCCCAGCAAGGTGGTCAGGAAGGCAAAGCGCTTTTTAGTCCGGGCCTTTCGCCGCTGTTTCAACGCTTGAGAGGTAGCCAGGCGGTAGAGCCAGGTGCTGAGGGCGGCCTCGCTCCGAAACCGGGCAATGGTTTGATAGACTTCCACAAACACCTCCTGGGCTACGTCTTCGGCCTCTTCGGGGGAGCGCAGCAGGCTCAGAGCCGTACGGTATACGGGTGCTTGGTACCGTTCGACGAGCGTGCGAAAAGCTGTCGCATTACCCGCCTGAAGCTGGGCCACTAGCTCGGCGTCGGTGGGGGAACAACTCACACGCAAATTGACTGAAGGACCATGGGATAGCCGTTTTCGTGCAAAGCAAATCAATGGAGCCGCTACTTGTTGCTTCCAACTGGTAAAGAAGCAACTACCCGCTCAGTTGGCAAGGGTTCGTCCAAATCGCGGGGGGCGTGGCCGTACGGATTTTTCGGGTCTTTGCCGACGCGCCATAGCAGCCACAGGCCCACTAATATCGGCAGCACGCTGAGCAATTGGCCTTGGTTGAGCAGGTGGTCTTTCTCGAAATCCACTTGGGCTTCCTTAAGGAATTCGCCCAGGAAGCGCTGGGTGAACAACAGCACCAGAAACAGGCCGAGCAGTAGCCCGCGCGGGGTGCGCGCTTTCGTGCGGTTCCAGAGATAGTAGAGGAGCGACACCAGCAGCACGCAATATAGCGACTCGTAGAGTTGCGTGGGGTGACGCGGAACAGCCATCAGCGCGTCGGGGCCGATGGCCGCGGCGGGCAATATCCAGTGGCTTATTTCGCCCGTTGGCTGGCGTACGGGGAGGGCCACCAGCACGGCCCCGGCGGGCAGCGGGCGGGTGGCGGGCAGCAGGTGCTCGGTGTCGCGCGGAAACACCACGGCCCACGGCACGGTGGTGGGATAGCCCCCAATTTCGGAGTTCATGAAATTGCCCAGCCGGATGCACGCCCCGCCAATACCGACCACTAGTACGATGCGGTCGAGCACCCAGAGGGTATCGAACTGGTGGCGGCGAGCAAACAGCCAGCAGGCCAGCGGAATGCTCAGGGTCGCCCCGTGCGAAGCCAGCCCGCCGTGCCAGACTTTAAACACTTCCAGCGGGTCTTTCAGCAGGATGTCGGGTTCATAAAAGAAGATGTGGCCCAGGCGCGCGCCCACCACGGTACCCACCAGCACGTAGAGGGTCAAGACCTCCACCCACCGCGGCGACACGTTCTCGCACCGGAAAATGTGCTGGAATATTGGGGTGCCCACCACAAAACCCGACATGAACAGCAGCCCGTACCAGCGGAGCGTGAGTGGGCCAATCTGGGCAAGGATGGGGTCGGGGTTCCAAACCACGTAAGCAAGCAGGGAAGTCATGGGCAAGAAGTAGGAATGGGCTACGCCCGAGAGAAGCATTTGCACCAGGAAAGGCGCTGCTACTGCTTAGGCCCCAGTCGCCGCAGAAACTTGCGGTGGCCTTCCCCTTTTATTTTTCGTGCCATCTCCACCCGTTGTGACGGGAGTTGAAAAAGAGAAAACAAGCTATCTAACTACCCCTCAACCGGTTCGCCGAGATGATGACGTTCGTTTTTCACGGCGTTGCTCAGTGTCCAGGTGATTTCGTGACGGAAGGCGTGCTGGCGAACGGGGCACTCGGTCATGTGGCAGAGCGAACAGGCTGCAAACGTGCACGGGTCGGCGTGCACGAACATTTCGACCTCTACATCAAAGCGCTGCTTGATCAGATCTTCGATCTTGTTCAGTTCGTTGTGCGTTTCTTCGAGACTGAAGTAATAAGGCATCTGGATGTGGCAATCGATGTGCAGATTGGCGCCGTACCGCAGCACGCGCAGGTTGTGCACATCAATCCAAGACGGCTGGCGGTAGCGCTGCAATTCGGCAATCACCTGATCCACAATGTCCACGTCCGATTCGTCCATGAGCCCCGATACCGAGCGGCGCACCATGCGAAATCCGTTTACCACAATAAACAAGCCCAACAGCAAGGCCGCACCGGAGTCGAACAGCACGTTGCCCGTAGCAGCCACCAATACCAGTGCCACGCACGACACCAAAGTGCTCACGGCATCGAGGTACAAGTGCTGTCCATCGCCTACCAGTGCCACCGAGCTGAGCTTTTTGCCCGATTTTACCAGCACGAAGCCCACGCCCAGATTTATAAGTGCGGTCGCGCCAAGCAAGGCAATGCCCGAATCGGGGCGAGCGACAGGGTGCGGATGCAGCAGCGCCACGGTGGCGCTGTAAAATATATACACGCCCGCAATCAGAATCAGAGCGCCCTCAAACCCTACCGACAGATACTCGATTTTGCCGTGGCCGTAGGGGTGATTTTCATCCTTGGGCAGCCCGGCCAAGTACAGGCTGTACAACGCAAACCCACTGGTAAACACGTTGATAATCGACTCCAACGCATCGGTGAGCACGGCCTGCGACTTGGTCAGGTAGTAGGCGTAAAACTTAATGGCGACCAGCACGGCGCTTACGACCAATGAGAGAAGGCCAAGCCGGTTTTTGGTTTTGTTCAATGACATAGTGGAGGACTAAACCCCAAACGGGCCGACAAAAATCCGGTAAAAAACTGAATCGTCCCGAAATCGAAACTTTTTTGTCAAAATCCTGTATTTAAAGTAGCTTAAAAAATATTTTAGGCTCATCTAAATTTGCGAACTTAGTGGCTTCCAATACTTCTGAGTCAATGCCTCCAGCTATACAAACTCCACCTGCTGTCCCCGTTGCTGAGTCGAAGGCGGGTTGGCGTCATGCTCGCCGCGCCAATTCGCTGTCGGAGGTGTATGCCAGTATTAAGGTGCCGGCGGCAGATGCCTCCTTTTGGCGCAAGCTGATGGCTTTTTGGGGACCGGGTCTGATGGTGGCCGTCGGGTACATGGACCCCGGCAACTGGGCGACGGATATTGCCGGTGGCGCCCGTTTTGGCTATACGCTGCTTTCGGTTATTCTGATTTCCAACTTGTTTGCCATGCTCTTGCAGCATCTGGCGGCCAAGCTCGGCATTGTCACGGGCCGCGACCTGGCCCAGGCCTGCCGCGACCATTACTCCAAGCCTGTAGCCATGACGCTGTGGGTGCTCTGCGAAGTAGCCATCGCGGCCTGTGACCTGGCCGAAGTCATCGGATCGGCTATCGCCCTGAACCTGCTGTTTGGGCTGCCGCTTACGTGGGGCGTCGTGCTTACCATCTTGGATGTGCTGGTGGTGCTGTTATTTCAAAGCAAGGGGTTTCGGGTGCTGGAAAGCATTGTCGCCGGCTTTATTGTGATCATTTTTGGCTGCTTTCTATACGAGATCATTGTGTCGCACCCTGATTATCTGGGCATTGCGAAAGGATTGGTTCCGCAACCCGCAGTAGTCACAAATCCGGGAATGCTCTACATTGCCATCGGCATTTTGGGCGCTACCGTGATGCCGCACAACCTATACCTGCACTCCAGCATCGTGCAGACGCGTGCCATCGAGCAAACCGAAGCCGGCCGGCGCATGGCCATCAAATTCGCCACCATCGACTCGACGGTGGCGCTGTTTCTGGCCTTTTTTGTCAATGCTGCTATTCTGATTCTGGCCGCAGCCGCCTTCAATCGCAACGGCTACCACGACGTGGCGGATATCAGCGTTGCGCACAAGCTGCTGGCGCCGGTGTTGGGGGCCGGGGCGGCGGGCGCTGTGTTTGCCGTTGCCTTGTTGGCCTCGGGCCAAAACTCCACTCTCACGGGTACCCTAGCCGGCCAGATTGTGATGGAAGGCTTTCTGGACTTGAAACTCAAGCCGTGGATGCGCCGCCTGATTACGCGCAGCATTGCCGTGATCCCGGCTTTTATCGTGACGTTGTTGTACGGCGAAAAAGGCACGGGCGAACTCCTGGTGCTAAGTCAAGTCATTCTCTCACTGCAACTTAGCTTTGCTGTGGTACCCTTGGTGGTTTTTACGGGCAGCAAGGCCAAAATGGGCGTGTTTGCCAACAAGCCCGTCGTGCAGGTATTGGCCTGGATTGTGTCGGGCATCATTATCCTGCTGAACGCCTATTTGCTGCTTAAAACTTTTACGGGTTAAGTAGCTGAGCGCAGTAGCCATCTTGGCTATTGCGCTTCTTTTTTGCTGTAATATTTAGATGAGTCTAAATATTATTTTAAACCCAACTTAAAATCCAATTCAGCAATGCAAACGGTCTATTTCTTTTTCTTGACTGCGTTCATGCTGATAATCAGCCAACTAGAGGCAGTTGCCCAAACTGGTGCAATTAAGGGCCGGGTAACAGCTGCGGGGCAGCCGCTGGAATTTGTGACGGTAGTGGTGCCGGGCAGCACATTGGGCGTCACGACGGCCCGCAACGGTGAATTCGCTTTGGCCGGCATTCCGGCTGGTTCGCACGAGTTGGTATTTTCATTTCTGGGTTACGAAACCAGTCGGCTCTCCCTGACAGTTGCCGATGGGCAAACCGCAGAGGCGAACGTGAAGCTTCAACCTACTACTTCCAGGCTCAAGGAAGTGGTCGTTACGGGCGTATCGCGCAGCACCGAGGTTCGGAAAAGCCCCGTGCCAATTGCTGTACTCAGCAAGCGGCAAATGAACCTGAACAGCAACAGCAACATCGTAGATGCAGCCGTGAAGGGTGTGCCCGGCCTGAGCGCCGTCACGACGGGGCCGAATATTTCGAAGCCCTTCATCCGGGGCCTTGGCTACAACCGTGTACTAACGCTCTACAACGGCCTACGGCAGGAAGGTCAGCAATGGGGCGACGAGCACGGACTGGAAGTGGATCAGTACGACATCGACCGGGTGGAAGTGGTAAAAGGGCCCGCTAGCCTGATTTATGGCTCCGATGCCGTGGCGGGAGTGATCAACCTGCTGCCGGCTACGCCCAACGGCCCGGAAGGCGCAGTAGTAGGCGATGCCGTGGCCGAATATCATTCCAACAACGGTATGGTAGGCACGTCGGCTGGACTTTCGTACCGCAAACGCGACTGGCAATATGCTTTTCGGGCTTCTCAGAAGACTGCGGCCAACTACCAAAACCGCGTTGATGGGCGTGTGTACGGCACAGCATTTCGCGAGCTGATGCTTTCGGGTATGGCGGGCATTACGAAAGACAGGTGGTTTTCGCATTGGTATACAACACTTTACGACAACCGCCAGGAAATACCGGATGGCAGCCGCGATTCGCTTTCGCGCCGCTTCACCAAGCAGATTTTCGAGCTAGATCGCGATAACCTCACCCAGCGGCCCGTGGTCACGGAGGACGGTTTACGCTCTTATTCCATTGGCGCGCTGCACCAACGCATCCAGCATTATCGACTCTTTACGCGCAGCCAAGTACGGCTCGGCCAGCAGGAATTGACGGCTTTGCTGGGCGCTCAGCAAAACGTGCGGCGCGAGTTCAACCACCCCACCGCCCCACAGCAAGCCGGTCTTTATGTGGCACTTACGACTTTCAACTACGACTTACGCTACAGCTTGCCCAGTTGGCAGGGCCTCGAAACGACGCTGGGTGCCAACGGCATGTACCAGCGCAACCGCACCCGCGACGCCACCGATTTCCCGATTCCGAGCTACGCCCTGTTCGATGCCGGCGGCTACGTCTTCCTCAAAAGAGCGTTCGGCAAGCTCGATTTGTCGGGCGGGCTGCGCTACGATGCCCGCACGTTGCGCTGGGACGCGTTCTTCGTCGGCCCGAACCCGGCTACGGGGTTCGCCCAGCGCGTCGGGCCCAGCATCGACCTCGCACCGCAGTTTCCGGCTTTTCGGAAGTTGTACCGCGGGGCTTCGGCCAGCCTAGGCGCTACCTATAATTTTTCGGAGCAACTGCTGCTGAAGGCCAACATCGCGCGTGGCTACCGGGCGCCCAACATTACTGAGGTCGGCTCCAACGGCCTCGACCCGGGTGCGCATATTGTGTACCTCGGCAATCGTGGTTTTACCCCCGAGTTCAGCCTTCAGGAAGACCTGGGCCTGACCACTTACCGGCCCAACCTAGATGCCAGTCTGGAGCTGTTCAACAATCACATTCGCAATTACATCTACCAAGCCAAGCTCTATGATGCTGACGGCCAGCCAGTAGTGATTGTGCCGGGCAACACGACGTACCAGTACAAACAGTCGGCGGCGCGGCTGTATGGTCTGGAAGCCACGATCAATCTGCATCCGCAAAGCACGCGGTGGCTGGCGTTTGAAAACAGCCTTGCCCTGGTGAATGGCCTCAACAAAGACCACCACTTGCTCGAAACCAACGGGCGCGCCGCCAAATACCTGCCCCTGATTCCGCCGCTGCACACGCGCTCAGAGGTGCGCATTACGCTCGCGCAGCCCGCCAAAGGCCTCGACAAAATGTATTTCCGGGCCGGTGCTGAGTACTATGCGGCCCAAAATCACTTTTACGCCGTCGATAACACCGAAACCCGCACCCCAGGTTATGTGCTGCTGAATGCCGGCGCAGGCACTACCTTTACAAATCGACAGCAAGTGTCTGTATGTCAATTATTTATCCAATTGGACAACATATTGGACATCGCTTATCAGTCGCACCTAAACCGGCTGAAATACTTCGAATACTATGCGGTTTCTGCCTCAGGTCGGCGCGGGATTTATAATCCGGGCCGCAATTTCAGCCTGAAAGTGATTGTGCCCTTCTAACAGAATTGGGCGGGGCGCGTAAGAGGCGGCACCACCTCTCCCCTCTCCCCGCTATGAAAGCACGTTGTACTCCGCTGTTGCTCTTGCTCGTACTCATGCTCATGGGTTTGCCCCAAAGCAGCCAGGCGCAGGAATTAGGCTCGACTCCGGCCAAAGGCAAGTTTTACACGCTTTTCCGGCCCGTGCCGCGCGACTCGTTGCAGGAGCTGCGCCCCGACCGGCCGGGCGTTACCGAAAGCCCTTATACCGTCGATGCCGGGCATTTTCAGCTGGAGACGGACTTGTTTCGGCTGATTAACAGCCGGGACAAGCAGCACCGCGAGCGCGATTTCAACGTCAACCACGCGCTGATCAAGCTGGGCCTTACCCAGCGCATGGATTTTCAGGTCGGTATCGACTCGTATTCGTGGGAAAAACAATGGGACGAACAACAGGAACCCGAACGCAACCAAGGTTTCGGCGACGTCACGTTGCGGCTGAAGCGCAGCATCCTGGGCGAGCACGGCAAGCCCGGCGCGCTGGCGGTAGTCGGCTACGTGCGCCTGCCGGCTGGGCGCAACGTCGGCAACGAAAAGGCAGAATACGGGCTTATTATACCCTACAGCTACGATTTTAGTAAGAAGCTCAACCTGCAGGTGCAGTTGGAAAACGACCTGCGCTACGACTCAGAAGCTGGGGAGCGCTTCGTGCGCGTCTCCCCCAGCTCGGCCATCGACTACGAGTTTTCGAAGAAGTTTTCCAGCTTCGTCGAAATCGTGGGGCAGTGGGATACACGCCAATCGTCGTGGCAGGCGTCCGTCAACTTGGGCCCGCAGTTCAACATCAGCGACAACGTAATTCTCGACGGCGGCGCTCACCTTGCCCTTACCCGCGAAATCGACCGCGAGTATTTCTTAGGCCTAAGCTTCAGAATATAACTAATTTATAATCAGTTAATTATATAATTACACTAAACCACTGAGCCGCGCAAATTCCTGACCCAGAATGACTGTATCGTCGGCGCGTAGCCAGTCGCGGAGCACGGTGGCATAAACGCTGCGGAAGTCCACCTGATAGTTGAGGTCGCCTTGGTCGAGATTTTGCAGGTCTGGCGCATCGTTGAGCACGCCTTTTTGCCGCAATCCGCCGCCCAGCAGCAGCACGTTGTTGGCCGTGCCGTGGTCGGTGCCGTTGCTGGCGTTTTGCGACACACGCCGGCCAAACTCTGAAAACACCAGCACGAGCGTATTCTCAAACTCGCCACTTTTTTGCAGATCCTCGGCAAAAGCTCCGAGGCTCTCCGACAGATTGCCCAATAGCTTCGCCTGTTGTTCCTGCTGGCGCACGTGCGTGTCGAAGCCCGAAAGCGACACGTAAAACACCCGCGATTCGATGCCGCTGTTGATCAGTTCGGCGGTGGTTTTCAGGCTCTTCGCAAATTCCGTGTTGGGATACGACACGCCGGATTTGTATACTTTGGAAGTCTGGTACAAGTATTCGGCCGACGAGGCCGTTTCGGTCAGGGTCTTGTAGAGGTAATCCAGCTCCGAACCGCCCGTATTGGCCTTCTCCCCACTGATTTTAGCAATCAACTGATTCTGAGTTATTTGGTGAAATTTCTCGGGGTTTTTGAGTGCTAAGCCTTTGCGCACATTACCCTTCATCGCCAAGCTCAGCGTGTCGTCTACTTCCAGGCCGTTGTAAGGGAGTTCGCAGCCGGGGCAGTTTGAATCCAGATAGCGCCCCAGCCAACCGGTAGCCACATATTGATCTGATGCTGAGCCACTTTGCCAGATATCCATTGAGCGAAAGTGCGAGCGATCCGGGTTGGGGTAGCCCACGCTGTTGAGCACAGCCACGTGCCCTTCGTCGTAGAGCGCTTTCAGGCGCGTCATGGCCGGATTGAAACCCAGATCTTTCTCCAGCGTCAGAATGCCACTCTGCGGCTTGATGCCGAGCGTAGGGCGCGCGTTGTAATACAGGTCGTTGCGGTACGGAATGATCGTATTCAGGCCGTCGTTGCCCCCTCCCAGCTGCACTACCACCAAGCGCCGCCCGTTGGAGTCGCGCATTCGTGTTAGCCCTTGACGATCAAGTGCATGCAGGAATTTAGGCACGAACAGCAGCGAGCTGGCCAGCACCGAAGTTTTCAGAAAATCGCGACGGGAAGTAGGCATAACCAACGACATGAGAAGCGGCTTACCGCCTCAAGTTGAGGAATTACAGGAAAGTCAGGGCACGCAACGCGTTTCTACATCAGCTGATATTCCGGCAAAGCCAGCAGGCTGGTAATCACTGCGCGCAAGCGGTCGTCGGCCGGCGCACGGTCAGCCTGTTGCTGTATCAAAGCCAGATTTTCGGGCCGAATTGGCGTTTGCAGCAGAAAAGCACTCAGCTTAGCCGGCTGCTCGGCCGGCGCTGTGCCAGCCAATAGCTGCGTGAGCGGCGCCAGCCGAACATGGGCTTTCACGGGCTGGCGGAAAGTGCGCTCCGCGCGCGGCACCGTGGGCGCAATATCGTTTTCATCTTCCTTGAGGGCGATCCGAAACTCGGCATTTCGAAACAATACCTGAGGCAATTGCAGCCGAATCGCCAACGACGAGCTATCAATCCAACTGCGGCCGCCGGGCCAGCCGGCCACGTTGGGCGGCTCGAATAAGGTTTGGCCCAACGCTTTTTCAAAAGTCACAAACAGCTTATTATCATCAAGTTGCAAACCAAACGTACGCTTGATGCCAGCCAGCAGCTCAATCGGCGACTTGATGCGGTTGCCCATATTGGCAGCGTCATAAAACCATTCGGCCGTAAACAAGCGCTCCAACAACAAGCTGATGTCGTACTGACTCTGGTAAAATGACTTGGCCAGCGGCAGAATGTGCGCCGGATTGGGCACGTCGTTGACGAAAAAGCGGTAGAGCTTCGTCGTGATAAATTCGGCCGTTTGGGGCTGCTCCAAAAGGGTTTTGAGCACATCTTCGCCGCCCCAATTGCCCGTGCGGCCCATGAATGTTTTGGGCCCATCATCGTGTTGCCGGGCCCGAAACACAAACTGGTGGTTTTCGTCGTCCGACCAGCCGGTGAAGGCGCGGGCTGCCTCTTTTATATCTTGCTCGGTGTAGTGCCCGCGCCCAATCGTAAACAACTCCATCACTTCCCGCGCGAAGTTCTCGTTGGGATGCTGTTTTCTATTTTGTTGATTATTAAGGAATTGCAGCATCGCCGGTTCTTGCGAAACGGCCAGCAGCAAATCACCAAACTTGCCCAACGCCAGCCGCCGGATGGTGTTATTGAGTTGCAACGCGGCCTCCGGCTGCCGCACCCGACAGGCAAAGTGGCCGTGCCAGAAGAAGGTCATTTTCTCGCGCAGCTGCGCCGGCGACGTGGCCATACGGTCAAGCCAGCCCACGTTCATGGCATAAAAAGCGTCGCGTCGTTGCTCATTATCGAGCTTGCGCTGCTCAGGAGTCAGGCCGCGCCGCATCAGCGAAGCTTCTGGCGTAGTCCGCATGCCGGCCACCTGCGAATCCATCGTTGGCACAGTCGCGGAAGCGGCCATTGTGGCCTTTGCTTCGGCGAAGTGCATGGTCGGGCTATCGAGCGGCTCGACTTTATCGGAGACTCGGAACAGCGCGTGCACTGCTTTCCTGATCGAGCCCATCTTTGTTACCTCCTCCGGCAACGGACCGAAACCGGCTCGCCAGTATAAATGCTGCAAATGCTGTTGCGTCGTCGTCATAGCGAGCTACAAAGGTTCGCTGTTTGGACGCGTTTTGGCCGGCTGGGTTTAATAGCTCAAGCCGGTTGCCGCCTAAAAATGCGCGCCGACAACTACATTTTTCTTGTATTCCTGCTTCTGCCCAGTGCTGGCCTGAAAGAGCTCAACGAACAGAACGTAGTAGCCAATCGGCGCTTTCGTGCCCCGATCGGTGAGGCCATCCCATTGGAAAAAGCCGCTCGTAGCCAGCGTTTCGTTGCGGACGAGGCGGCGCGTGAGGCGACCCTGGGCATCGTAAATGGTTACGCTAGCGGCAAAACCGCCTTGGTCCAGTTGGTAATTGAGCGTGGTAAAATCCTGCTGGCCATCTCCATCGGGAGTGAACACTTCGGGCTCTACCCGAAAGACTTTATCCCCGGCTATATCACCTTGATACTGTGAGTTTTGCCGACCCGGCGTAGCATACCCAACTGTGCTGGCTGCTGAATGAAAGTTACTTGGCTGACTCGGCCCATCGGCGCGAATGCGTTCGATCGACACACCGTTGAGATCGTTGAGCAAGGCCAGATGCTGCTTCTTGTCGTACGCATACCGATCGAGTGTGCGGCCGGCGGCATCGGCGAGTACCACCACAGCGGCATCGTCGGGCAGCGAAGGCAAGTGCGGCATGAGCAGGAAAGCCGCCGGATCGTTGGTAGGGTAGTGACTGATCACGATATCGGGGCGCGTGGTGAGCACCACCAACTGCCCCGGCGCCAGCACATAGGAAGCTGCGCTCACGGGCTGGGCGTCGGCTGAGCTGTCGGTACGGGCATTGATGAGTTGCCATCCCTGCACGTCCAGGTACTTGCCCGAGCGATTCAGCAACTCAACAAAGTCAACGCCGCCCGTGCGCGGGTTAAACAGTATCTCATTGATTACTATGTCATTACTGGCAGGAGCACTGGGGAGTGCAAACGTAGCAAAAGCCGCCGGACCGGTCGCATTGCCCACGCAATCAGTAGCGTGCTGCACGGTTACGGTTTGGGGTTGATTGACTTGCAGAGCCGTAGCCAGAGTCAGATCAACAATCCTAAAATCAGGCCCTTGCGGCACTACCTTGATTACCGTGTTCGCGGAGCCCAACAGCGAATACAATGCCGGCAAAAGCATGGCTGTGCTGTCGAGCTTTTCACCGAAAAACAGCCGCAGCGAAGTCGGAGAAAGCGTTACGGCGCGCAGCAGCGCAGGCGGCGTAGTATCGGGGTTGGTGGCGTGCACGGAGTTGAGGCGGCCGGGCGTACCGCCGCTAGCATCAGTGCTGGCCGTCCAGTTGGCGATACCGGCGCAGGGATTCGTTACGTCGACCATTTCCAGTGCCCAGCCGCCGTCTTTCTTACGGCTGTCCTTGTACCAAGTATCTGAGTATGAGATCTCAAATAGTGTGCGCCCATCGCGCCCGCGCAACACCACCTGATCACCGGCGTTGGTTAAGCTTGGGAAGTTGCTCAGCCCAAATACCTTCCCATACGCGGCAAACTGGCTGGTCCGGGTGCTGCTACACACTACCGCGTATTCGCCCGGCAACAGCACCGCGCCCGCCGGAAACACAGCGGCTGTGCTGCTGCCCTGCTTAAGCAGCCGCACGCCGGCCAAGTCCAGCAAAGCGGTAACACTCGGGTTATGGATTTCTAAATATTCTGAGGCGGGCAGACCAACGACGGGCGTTTCGTCGGCCATAATCTCGGTAATCAACACTTGGTTGACGGTAGGCGCCACCGCAAACCCCTGATTTACAAAGCTTATTGAAAGCGGTGCTGTTGCGGTATTTCCGAACAAATCTGTGGCATTCAGCACTTCCAGCACTAGGTTTCCGAGCGGCAGATCGGCTCTGAACGTTAGGTGCACTAGGGCAGGATCGGTGGCGTCGCGCTGGGCGGTGAGCGCGGTTGCGCCGGAAGCAAGCCGGTAATTCACGGCACTTTGCACTTCTGCTACGGCTTCCGAAAAAGTCACGTCCAGCTGGCGGCTGGCGGTCGTTTTGGCACCTATCAGAGCAGGCGGCGTGGTGTCCGAAACACGAAAATCGTCGAAGTAAAAGTTGCGGCTGTTAGCCGCGGAATACACGAGCTTTATGCCAAAATAGGCGCTGCTCCGATAGGTAGCATCCGTAGCGGTGCCTTCGCTCACGTAGCCCTGGCTGGTGGCCGTAAAGTCCCGCTCCAGCGTCCATTCGTTTGCTACTGAACGTGTTACTCGCACTCGCACGGCGTTGTTATTGGCCGAAGTGAGGGTAGCATCTTTCCCGTTTATAACATAGACTGGGCTGCCCGTGGCGTCTTGGCGGAAGAGCGCTATTTCATCGGCTGTGCCACCCAAGCGCACGAAGTAGCCCTTGGTGCCCGCCGTTTTCAGTTCGGCCCGATCAGCGGTTAGCCATACGTCGGCATAGTTGCTGCCCGACGTAGCCAGCTTCAGGTTGGCATAGAACTCCCAAGTCGCGCCCGTTGCTACTTGGCTGGGTGTCGCCAGTTGCAGCGTCGTGCCGGTAACGGCCGGACCGTTGCTTTGTAGCTGCTTCAGCGCATTAACCTGAAAACTAGTTACATCACCCGTCCAAGTAGGATTTTGGGCAAAATCACCGTCGGCAAAGGATTCCACAAATTGAGCCCTTACAAAACCAGGAAAGCACAAAATGCATACCCCTGCCCAGATCAGGCAAATACACAACTTATTCACAATCAATTATTTATATAATAGCACTAAAATAGATTCTCCTGCTCCTAAAGCGTAAAAGCTAGCTAATGACTCGAATGCAGGCTTAGGGGCAGCAAGATAAATATAATTATTGCCAGAAAGCTGCCCGCTCACCAAAAATCACTCCCTGCTGAATAAGCAGGTTTTGTCGATATTTACGATTAGAGCCAGTTGGCTTGTTCTTTTATTCACCCCAATCATGAAAGTAGCTGTAGTAGGCGCCACCGGCCTGGTCGGGGGCGAAATGTTGAAGGTACTGGCCGAGCGGAATTTCCCGGTCACAGAGCTTCTGCCCGTTGCCTCCGAAAAATCGGTAGGACAACTCATTGATTTTCAAGACAAAAAGTATCCGGTCGTGAGCATGGATGCGGCTATTGCCGCCCGGCCCGACGTGGCTATTTTTTCGGCTGGCGGCTCGGTCTCGAAGGAGCAAGCGCCCCGCTTTGCCGAAGTTGGCACCGTCGTGATCGACAACTCCTCGGCTTGGCGCATGGACCCCACCAAGAAGCTGGTGGTGCCCGAGATCAATGCCAAAGAGCTGACCCCGGACGACAAGATCATTGCTAATCCCAACTGCTCGACCATTCAAATGGTCTTGGCAGTGCACAAGCTGCACGAGGCGTATAAGATAAAGCGCATTGTGGTAAGCACTTACCAAAGCGTAACCGGTACCGGCAAAAAAGCGGTAGACCAACTCATGGCCGAGCGCGCTGGCACGCCCGATGCTGCGCCGAAAGCCTATCCCCACCCCATCGACCTGAACGTGCTGCCTCACATCGACGTGTTCGAAGACAATGGCTACACCAAGGAGGAGATGAAAATGGTGAAGGAAACCAAGAAAATCATGGGCGATGACTCCATTAAAGTAACTGCTACCGCCGTTCGCATTCCCGTGATGGGCGGCCACTCGGAAGCAATAAACGTGGAGTTTGAGCGTGATTTTGACCTACAAGACGTATACCGGCTGCTACGCGAAACCGATGGCGTAGAAGTTGTCGACGACGTGGCCAACAACCAGTACCCGATGCCCAAAGATGCCCACGGCAAAGATGCCGTGCTGGTTGGCCGTCTTCGCCGCGATGAATCGCAAGCCAACACGCTGAATATGTGGGTGGTAGCCGATAACCTGCGCAAAGGCGCTGCAACCAACGCCGTACAGATCGCGGAGCATATGATTAAGCTTGGATTGCTGAAAGAAGCAGTAGCGGTAAGCTAATACCTTCTACCTGCTTACTCCGCTTTACCTTATAAGCTACTAAAAAGGCCAGAACCATTTACGGTTCTGGCCTTTTTAGTGGGCGCGAGGCTTAACTCTTATTGGTGGCTCATTTTCAGCACTTGCTGCTGATTGCCTTGCTGTACTGTTAGGTAGTACACGCCTGCCTGCAACACTGTAGCTTGCGGCAATGGAATATCCTGCGTGCCTTCGCCTACTGCTATGGTTTTGGTAAACAGAATATGACCCAACATATCGTGCGCAGTTAGTGTAACTGCCCCGGTACCGGCGGGGGTAAATCGCACGGTTACGACGTCTTGGTAAGGGTTGGGGAAAACATCCGCTTTGAAAGCTCGCGCTACCGCCGGCACCTGTACTGTACGCACCGGAGAGTATGCTGCTTCACCTGAGGCATCTACTTGACGCAGACGATAATACACAGTGTTGGCAACGGTTTCCGTCAGGCACAGATCCGAGAACTAGTAGTTAGTGCGATTGGACGTTGTGCCAGCACCGGGGCGCTGCCCGATGGTTTGGAAGGTTTTTCATATGCTGATTTTTGTACGGTGCGAACAACTTTATTTTATACAATAATCAAATTTACAGGTTTGAAATACATTCCAATCAACATCTTCTATTTCACCATTTTAAGCAAATTTTATCCACTAAAAAATACTTTTTGCCTTATTATTAACGTTTAGTCAATTATTTATATAATACAAATTTTTTGATTGCTGCTTACATCATAAGCCGCCCTAAAATCAGACCCATAAGGGTTGTTAAGAATTAGAGACCCCAACTGGCTTTCGCTAGCTCCAGCACAGCGCGCCGCGTTTCATCTGGCTGCTCAAAGTACCCCATGTGGCCTACATCAGCCAGAAATAAGGCTGTGCTAATAGGCGGCAGCGCGACTTGCGCTAGCGAGGCTTCCAGCGATACGGCTACATCTTCTTTGCCCACGATAAACAGCACCGGAAACGTCGCCTCACGCAACACATGCATGCGATCGGGGCGGTCGCGCATGGCGCGCGTACCGTTGACGATGGTTTCCTTCGACACCGACTTGGCGATATCTTCCAGGAAAGCAACGCGATGGGCTAGCCGATCGCGGTTGGCAGGGGCCAGTAGCGGGCGGATAAAGGAACCCATAAACTTTTCGACGCCGTGGCGCTCAACGAAATGGATGTTTTTATCGCGGTTGGCCTTCTTTTCGCCGGTATCGGCTTGGGCAGAGGAATGGAATAGGCAGAGACCCGCGACCTGCGCCGGATACTTTTCCGCAAACGCCAAGGCCACGTAGCCGCCCATCGAGTGCCCAATGAGTACGGCTTTTTCTACGCCGGCTATGTGAAGTTGCTCGGCGACATATTCTGCCTGCGCCTCCATTGACAAATCGTTGTTGCTGAAATAGTTATCACCAAATCCTAACAAGTCAAATAGGAGCAGCTTGTATTGTTTGGGGAAGCCTTGAACGAATTCCGCCCAGACTTCGCGGCTTTCGGCAAAGCCGTGCAGGAAAACGAGTGCGAGGTGTTGAGGCATATGATGGATATATGGCGAATGGTGATCGCTTTACTTGTACTTTCTCCCGATAACTCAAGCCAATTTTTTGGCTTATGATCCAGCGTCTTGCAAGTAATTCGCAAACGCAGCGAAGCCGAAGCAGCAGTAGCTACTTCGGCTTCACAATAATTTTGGATGAAAGGATTGTAGTTCTACAAAGTCACTTCTACTACTGAAGCCACTGTGGCTTTGGCAGTTAAGGAGCGAACTGCCTCAGCAATGCCATTCGCGTCGAAGCCGCATTCCTTATAAAGCTCATCCTGAGAGCCGTGTTCTACTACGCGGTCGGGGATGCCGAGGCGCTTCACGGGCAGCGAGTACCCATGATCGGCCATAAACTCCAGCACGGCCGCGCCAAAGCCGCCTTGCAGGCAACCGTCTTCTACGGTTATGATGGCTTTGTACTGCCGCAGCACATTATGGAGCATTTCCTCGTCCAACGGTTTGCAGAAGCGCATGTCGTAGTGGCCAGGGTTTAGCCCTTCTGCAACCAATTGATTAGCAGCCTTTTGCGCATAGTTGCCAATGTGCCCAATACTCAGAATGGCCACGCCTTCTCCATCGCGCACTACGCGGCCGGTACCGATGGTAAGTTTCTTGAGAGGCTTACGCCACTCCGGCATCACACCTTCGCCGCGCGGGTAACGGATGCTGAAGGGGCCGGCGTTTTCGGGCAGCGTGGCGGTATACATCAGGTTGCGCAGCTCCTCCTCGTTCATCGGGGCCGAAACCACCATGTTCGGGATGCAGCGCATATAGGCAATATCGTAGCAGCCGTGGTGCGTAGGGCCGTCGGCGCCGGCAAAACCGGCCCGGTCGAGGCAGAATACGACGTGCAGATTTTGCAACGCCACATCGTGAACTACCTGATCATAAGCCCGTTGCATGAACGATGAATAGATGTTGCAGAACGGCACCAACCCCTGCGTGGCCAAGCCCGCCGAAAAGGTAACAGCGTGTTGCTCAGCAATGCCCACGTCGAAGGCGCGGTCGGGCATGGCTTTCATCATGATGTTCAGCGACGAGCCCGAAGGCATCGCCGGCGTCACGCCCATGATCTTGTCGTTTTGCTCAGCCAACTCTACCAGCGTATGCCCGAATACATCCTGATACTTGGGCGGTTGGGGCTTGTCCGGGACTTTCTTGTAAATCTCGCCCGTGATTTTGTCGAATAAGCCCGGCGCGTGCCACAGCGTCTGGTCTTTTTCGGCCAAGGCGTAGCCTTTGCCTTTCACCGTAACGCAGTGCAGCAGCTTGGGGCCCGGAATGCTCTTGAGATCGCGCAGAATCGTAACCAAATGGTCGACGTCGTGCCCATCGACCGGACCGAAATAGCGGAATTTCAGGGCTTCAAATAAGTTACTCTGTTTCAACAAAGTAGCTTTCATAGCTTGCTCTACCTTGCGGGCAATCTGCTGGGGGTTGGGGCCGAATTTGCTCAGCTTGCCCAGCACATTCCAGAGCTCGTCGCGCACTTTGTTGTAGGTGCGCGACGTAGTAATATCGGTTAGATATTCTTTGAGCGCCCCCACATTGGGGTCGATGCTCATGCAGTTATCGTTGAGGATAACCAGCAGATTGGTATTGGTTACGCCGGCGTGGTTGAGCGCCTCAAAAGCCATTCCGGCCGTCATGGCACCGTCGCCGATTACGGCAATGTGCTGACGGTCAAACTCTTTCTTGTAATCAGAGGCAACAGCCATACCCAGAGCCGCGCCTATGCTAGTGCTGCTGTGGCCTACGCCGAAGGCATCATACTCACTCTCTTTGCGCTTCGGAAAGCCCGACATGCCGCCATAGCGACGGTTGGTGGGGAACTGGTCGCGGCGTCCGGTCAGGATTTTGTGGCCGTAAGCCTGGTGGCCTACATCCCACACCAGCTGGTCGTCAGGAGTGTTGAAAACGTAGTGCAGCGCCACCGTTAGTTCTACTACCCCTAGTGAGGCCCCAAAGTGGCCTCCGTAAATCGAAACCGAGTCGATAATGAACTGCCGGAGCTCCTGGCTGAGTTGTACCAGCTGATCTTGGCTGAGCTTTTTTAGGTCGTTGGGCGAGTTTATAGCCGCCAGCAATTCACCAGGTTCGACAATCATATTCTATAAGGCAAAAGTAGAATTCAGCAAGGCAACAGGCACGTGCTTTAAAAGGTTAGGCTGTAACCTGAGTATTCTGCTACGTACAACAGACAAAGTTACGATTTTTCCAAGCTACCGGTTGTTGCCATCGCCATATCGTTAGGGCCTCTTAATCTGGATTTAACAGCGCCGCCACCCAAGATTCTCTACTTTTACGCTCCGCCTCACCCCCTCGCCTATGCCGCTCACGCAGAACAGTCAAGAACAGCAGCTGCTCGATAAGCTCCGGCCTTCGCGCATCGTGCTGCCCGTCCTGATTGGCCTGAGCGTGGTGGGCTTTATGTTTTGGCGCAGTTATAAACCCGGCGATCTGGCACCGCTGGCCAATGCGAAATTGCACTGGCTGGCCATTATGCTGGTGGTGCTGCTAGCCCGCGACTTAGGCTATGTCTACCGGATCCGGCACATGTCAGAGCGGGCCCTGAGCTGGCGGGCTAGCTTGGACGTAATCATGATTTGGGAATTTGCGTCCTGCGTGCTGCCTTCGGCAGTGGGTGGCACGGCCATAGCACCCTTTCTGCTTAATAAAGAAGGCATTACGCTCGGCAAATCATTGGCGTACGTGATGGCAACGGCCATGCTCGACAATTTGTATTATGTCATCATGGTACCGCTGGTGGTGTGGGTAGCCGGCGACGCCTTATATCCGCACGAGGCACTGCAAGGCGGGTTGGTGGCTACGTTGCGGGTAGCGTTTGTGGTGAGCTACGTTTCGGTCACGCTGTACGCCGGCCTGATGCTCTATGCGATTTTTATTAATCCCTTGTCTGTCAAGCGCTTCTTGGTCCGTTTCTTTTCAATTCGGGGGCTGCGGCGCTGGCGGGCCAAAGCGTACCAGCACGGCAACGAGATGGTATGGGCTTCGGCGCAGCTCCGCGGCAACGGTGCGGGCTACTGGCTTCGAGCGGCGCTCTCCACAGCCTTTGTCTGGACGGCTCGCTATGCCGTAATCGGCTGTATCATCGCGGCTTTCGTCAATGTCAACGCCAACGAGTTCGCGCTCATTTTTGGCCGCAACCTTACTTACAAAGTTATTCTGTTGATCGCCATTACACCGGGCGGGGCGGGCATTGCCGAAGGGGCTTTCCCGACGTTCTTCGGCAAATTCATCGGTACGCCCACGATGACCAACTTTATCGTGCTCCTGTACCGCATCGTGACGTATTACATGTACCTCGTGCTCGGGGCCATATTCCTGCCCCGCTGGATTTCACGGGTGTTCGTCAAGCAACCAGCACCCTAATTCACAATTATTTTGACTATAAATAAGTTACAAATCACCTTTCAGAGCACTTAGCCATTAAAAAAAGCCCTTCTGCACTATGCAGAAGGGCTTTTTTTAATGGCTAGAAATTGTATTTTCAATGCTGTTAGTCAGCTTCCAGCATCATCTGCGAGCCATCTGGGGCTTTGAGAGTAATCTCATTTTTGGTCAGATTAACTACGTCAAAGCTCAGGGAATTGGGGCCACCCGCAGGCGTCAACGTGATCTTTTTAGCAGCTTGATCGAAGGTGTAAGTACCCTGCATTGTTTGGGTGGGCGACGACATGTTGAAGTTGCCGTTGGCATAGAAGCGGAGCTCGGTTTTCTTGTCGGCGCTGGTTTGCGCTACTTTATCGCCGGTGGCAGAGGTTTCTTTATCGGTTTTCCAGACTTTGCTATCGGTACCGTAAAGCAGGTTGGTTTCGCCAACTTTATTTTCCTGGCTACAGCTTGCGGTCAGCAAAGCCACCAACACCAGCAAGCTGGCCAAATACCGGAAGGGAGAAAGGGAGGTTTTCATGGGTTCGTTGTAAGGGTTAGGAAGGTGAGCAATATGCTAGTTGATGCCCGCTGGGTGGAGCTCACGGCATCAAACACAGCGCTTCTTACGGCAGCCGCGCCAAAAGAGTTAGCACCCAACTCTTGAGCTTCCGGAACTACAACTTATTCATCCTAAACGCGTAAGCTCCCCTGATGTCGTGGCAATGGTGCACTTGCCCACTGCCCAAGTTTTTCTCTCCTCTCTAATCTAAAGCTTTACACACTATGGGACTGTTTGATTTTCTGAATAAAGGCGAAGAAAAACCTGCTCAACCGGCTAATCAGCCCAACCAGAATGCGGGTAACACCGATTTCTTTGGTGGCAACAGCGCCCAACCTGCCTCTGCTACTACGCAAGGCGACACGTACACTGTCGTAAGTGGTGACTCACTGTCGAAAATTGCCAAAAATCATTATGGCGATGCTGCCAAATGGCACCAGATCTACGAAGCCAACAAAGGTATTATCGGCAGCAATCCCGATCACATCGAGGTAGGCCAAGTGCTTACATTGCCTAAGAGCTAAGCTCTTATTCTCTTACATAACCAGGCAAAAAGGCTGCCTCCAACTGGAGGCAGCCTTTTTGCATATAAGCTATTGATTTTTACCTATTTAGACTGATTCTTCTTTATAAGACACCATGTGTGTAAAGGTTTCGGGCAAGAAGTACGAAGCCACGCAGAATTGCTTAGTAACACTTGAAGAATAACAGCGATTAGGAAGCCAAATCAGCGGCTTACTGAAACCGTTTTTCGGGTCATTAAGCAAAATATTTTTCCTGTGCTTCTGTTCTTTTTTAGCTAAGTAGCTCATAAACTGCCGACTAGGTCGCGCAAAAAATATTGCCCTGGATTTGCGTATGTCAAATCCAGTTGTACATTTGTAGCTACCAACCCGGTACTCCCCCGCTCGCGGCGGGGTAGTTTTCAAAATTTATACAGAAGCGGCGAGAGATCAGGCTCCGTGACCCGCTGGCAACCTTCGACCGCGCGAAAGGTGCCAATTCCTGCCCGGCCCGGCATCCGCCGACGGGGAATATAAGTTGAGTGCCATGCAAAACTCTTTCGCTTTCGCCCTCTCGTACCCATCCGCCACGGCTGCGTTTCTGCACGCCGGTTTGCCAATGGGTTTTCGTGTTTCGGTTGCCGCTGCTCTTAGCCGCGCCGAAGGTGTAGTCATGCGAATGCGAATGTGCCGCTGTTGCACCTGTTGTTGCTAACTCGCTAAGTCGAGTCTAGCCTCCTTTCCTCCCCCTCTGTACTTACCGCAAAACTGCGTCTTGCAGCGTCTTGGTACGCTCTCCGACGGGTTTTTCCTGCCTCAGCGCAACCTTGCGCTCTTGAGGAGCTTCGCCTAAGCCGTCCGTCGCTTACGCCCTGATTTACAGCATCTTTCTCCTTCTGACACTTCCTAATCACAGCCTCTTTATGTCTACGCAAAACCTGCACTTCGAAACCCTCCAAGTACACGCCGGCCAACAACCCGATCCGACTACCGGCTCCCGCGCAGTTCCGATTTATCAGACAACCTCCTACGTCTTCAAAAGCGCAGAACACGGCGCTAACCTCTTCGCCCTTAAGGAGTTCGGCAACATCTACACCCGTTTGATGAACCCAACCACCGACGTGTTTGAGCAGCGTGTAGCTGCCCTCGAAGGCGGCGTAGCAGCGCTAGCAACCAGTTCGGGTCAGGCTGCTCAGTTCATTGCCCTTAACAATATCCTCCAGGCCGGCGACAACTTTGTTAGCTCGTCGTTCCTCTACGGCGGCACTTACAACCAGTTCAAAGTGGCTTTCAAGCGCTTGGGCATTGAGGTTCGCTTTGCCGACGGCGATAATCCCGATCATTTCGAGCAGTTGATCGACGACAAAACCAAGGCGATTTACCTCGAAACCATCGGCAACCCCAGCTTCAGCGTGCCTGATTTTGAGCGCATTGCCGCCATTGCCGAGAAGCACGACCTGCCGCTGGTTGTAGACAATACGTTTGGCGCTGGCGGCTACTTGTTCCGCCCCCTGGAGCACGGCGCGCACATCGTAGTAGAGTCGGCTACCAAATGGATCGGCGGCCACGGTACCAGCATCGGCGGCGTGATCGTGGACGGCGGCAAATACGACTTCGGCAACGGCAAATTTCCGCAGTTTACGGAGCCTTCCGAAGGTTATCATGGCTTGGTTTTCAATGACGTATTCGGCAAAAACGGCCCGTTTGGCAACATTGCCTTCATCATCCGGGCGCGGGTAGAAGGCTTGCGCGACTTTGGGCCGTCCATCAGCCCTTTCAACTCCTTCCAGCTGTTGCAAGGCCTCGAAACCCTGTCGTTGCGCGTCGACCGCACCGTAGAAAATGCACTTCGGGTGGCCACTTGGCTGGAGCAGCATCCGCAGGTCGAGAGCGTGAACTATCCTGGCCTAAAGAGCAGCCCCTATAACGCCTTGGCGCAGAAGTACTTAAAGCGCGGCTTCGGCGGCGTGCTCACCTTCACCATCAAAGGCAGCAAGGAAACGGCCACCAAGTTTATTGATAACCTGAAGCTGGTGAGCCACTTAGCCAACGTGGGCGACGCCAAGACGCTCATTATTCAGCCGTCGGCTACCACGCACCAACAACTCTCCGACGACGAACAGCGCGCCGCTGGTGTAGCGCCTACGCAACTGCGCCTGTCGGTTGGCATCGAGCATTTTGAAGACATCCGTGCCGATCTGGCGCAGGCCTTCGAAGCCGTTCGCAATGAAGCGCCGCTGCAAGCGGAAGAAGTGGGCAGCACGTTGTTGCAGCCCGAAAAAGAACATGCGCAACCCCTGGAAGTGTAAATGAGAGGTTGGGCGGTGGCCGCGGCGACGAGTCGCAACGGTAGCCGCCTTCTTTCGGGAGTTGCCGCATTGCGGATGGCAGAACGGTTTTTTGTGAGAGAGGGAGCCGTTTTGACCATCCTTCAGTAGCCCGGGCTGAACCGGATCGAGGGATCTTTTTGGGTGGGACCGACTGCCTCCGATCCAGCAGGTTCAGCCCGCGGGCTATTGAAAATCCTTGCAAAGCTTATCCCTTGAGCTTCTGCAACACGCATCTACTTTATGGTCGATAGTCAATTTTTCACCTTACCCCATCCTTTAGCGCTCGAAAGTGGCGCCACGCTGCCGCATGTGCAGGTGGCGTACCATACGTATGGCACGCTCAATGCCAACCACGACAATGTGGTGTGGGTATGCCACGCGCTCACCGCCAACTCCAACGTTTTGGAGTGGTGGCCGGGGTTGTTTGGGGAGAATTGTCACTTTGATCCGGCCGAGTACTTTATTGTTTGCGCCAATATTCTGGGTTCATGTTACGGCTCTACAGGCCCCCTAACGCCCGATCCGGCGACTGGCGAGGCGCTTTTCAGCCGGTTTCCGCTGCTCACCGTTCGCGATATGGTGACGGCGCACGAGCAGTTGCGGCAGCATTTGGGAGTTAGAAAAGTTCATACCCTGATCGGGGGCTCGCTCGGCGGCCAACAGGCGCTGGAATGGGCGATTCAGCAACCGGACCTTTTTGGCAACCTGGTAGTGCTAGCGACCAACGCCCAGCATTCGCCCTGGGGCATTGCTTTTAACGAAGCCCAACGACTTGCTATTCAAGCAGATAGCACTTATAACCAAAACACACCTACCGGTGGGCAGCAGGGACTGCGCGCCGCGCGCGCCGTTGCGCTCCTCAGCTACCGCAGCTACGAAGCCTACGGGCTTACCCAAGCCGAAACGATGGACGATACTATCGATGGCTTTCGGGCCAGCTCGTATCAGCAGTACCAGGGCGACAAGCTTGTGGCTCGCTTCAATGCCTATACTTACGTTGCGCTCTCCAAAACCATGGACACGCACAACGTAGGTCGCAGCCGGGGCGGCATTGCCGCGGCGCTGGGCCGGATTCGGGCCCGCACGCTGGTGCTGGGCATCACGTCGGATGTGCTTTTTCCACCCAGCGAGCAGCAGCTACTGGCTCGCCACATTCCGGGTGCGGTGTATGCCGAAATGGATTCGCAGTATGGCCACGACGGCTTCTTGATCGAAACCGACCAAATCACGCATTTTCTGGAGCGCTTTTACGCGCATACCTTCGCCCATTGACAGTTTATAACATATTGATTATAAATTATTTAACAATTTAATCGGATTACTCTTTCTTCATCTATGCCAACTACTAAATCTGCTGACCGCCCTCTTCAAATTGGTCTCATTGGCTTTGGTTGCGTCGGGCAGGGCTTATACGATATCCTGGAAAAGCTGCCGGAACTGAACGCTCACATCCGGCGCATTGCCGTCAAAAACCCAACCAAGGCGCGGCCGCTTCCGCACGATCGTTTCGATTTTCACGCCGACGATCTCTTGCAGGACCCTGAGTTGGACATTCTGGTAGAGGTCATCGACGACCCAACCGAAGCGTTTCGGCTGGTAAGCACGGCCCTGCGCCAAGGCCGCCGCATCGTGACGGCCAACAAGGCGATGGTGGCGCGCCATCTGACGGAGTTGGTGGCATTGCAGCGCGAATTTGGCGGTACGTTGCTGTATGAGGCGGCAGTGTGCGGCAGCATTCCCATCGTCCGGACTCTGGATGCATATTTCAGCCACGAACCGCTCGAATCGGTAAGCGGCATTTTCAACGGCTCTTCGAATTACGTGCTCAGCCGCATGACTGAAGAAGGCTCCGACTACACGCCGGCCTTGGCTGAAGCGCAAGCACTGGGTTTCGCCGAAACCGACCCGACGCTCGACATGGCCGCATTCGACCCGCGCAGCAAAGCCACCATTTTGGCCGCGCACGCCTACGGCTTGCTCCTAGAGCCGGAACAAGTATTAAACCTTGGCATTGAGAACGTTACTGCGCAGGATATCCGTTACGCCGCTGCTTTGGGCCAGAAAATCAAGGTGGTGGCCAGCTTGCAAAAGCTGCCCGACGGGCGCGTAACCGCATTTGTAACGCCGCAATTTGTGGCGGCTACAGCGCCGCTTTACACAGTCGAGCGAGAGTTCAACGGCGTTGTTCTTGAAGCTACGTACGCCGGCACGCAGTTTCTGAGCGGTTGCGGGGCCGGTGGGCACCCAACGGGCTCGGCTGTGCTGGCCGACTTGGTGGCGCTAAGGGCGGGGTTGCGCTACTCCTACGCCAAGCTCACAACTACTGAAAAGTCCACGTACACCACCGATCTTGAAGTGGAAGTATATGTACGTCGGCCCGATGAAGATGCCAGTAACCTACTAACATTCAGCACGATATCACAGGATAACCCAGCCGAAGGCTACGCAGTTGGTTACGTATCCTTGGCGCAGCTCCTCCGTCACCGCGACGCGTTGCGGCGTTCCGGGACCTTTGTGGCGCGCACCGGCAAGATCAGGCTGCTTCAGGCGAAGGCCAACACTATTTCAGAAACGGCGGCCTTAACCGTTTAATCACAACTTGTTGATTAACACATATTTGTGTTTTGACGGTTTTGTGCGCCCCGCCAAGGCTGATTGTTGCGTAGGTTTGCGGCCGTCATTACTGTCGTTTCTTATGCCTACCATGCCCCCCTCGCTTCGCCCTGGCGACCACGTTGCCATTGTTTGTACGGCCCGCAAAGTGTCGCACGAAGAAGTTGCTGCCGCCGTCGATATTCTCCAGGGTTGGGGCTTGAAAGTGGTGTTGGGGGAAAGCGTATCGGCTGAGCACCATCAGTTTGGCGGTTCGGATGAGTTACGCACCCGCGATTTTCAGCGCATGCTAGACGCGCCCGAAATCCGGGCAATTCTGTGCGCCCGCGGCGGTTACGGCACCACCCGCATCATCGACGCAATCGACTTTTCGCGTTTTGCCGCAAGCCCTAAATGGATTGCCGGGTTCAGCGACATCACTGTGCTCAACTGCCATCTGCTGAAGCTGGGCCACGAAAGCATTCACGGGGTGATGCCCTTTATTTTTCACCAATCTGGCGGCGAAGAAGCGCTCGAAAGCTTGCGGCGGGCCTTGTTTGGCGAATCGGTAGCGTACGAGGTTGCGGCGCACCCACTCAACCAATTAGGCACGGCCGAAGGCGAGCTTTTTGGCGGCAACCTCAGCCTGCTCCAAACCATTACGGGCACCGCCTCTGACTGCTCTTACGCCGGCCGCATTCTGTTTTTGGAAGACATCGAGGAATACCTCTACAGCATCGACCGCATGATGGTGCACCTCGAACGCACCGGCAAACTCCGTCAACTCGCCGGCCTGATCGTGGGCCACTTTACCAATCCGCAGGACAATGCCGTCCCGTTTGGCCAGACGCCCTACGAAATCATCGACACGTATGCCCGCAAGTACAATTTTCCGGTTGCCTACGGCTTTCCAGTAGGCCACGAACCGCACAATCTGGCCTTAATCTGCGGGCGGCGAACGCGGTTGACGGTGAGCCAAGCAGGCACGAAAGTCGAGTACTTGTAATAATGTATCAGCAACTTAATCACGAAAAAGGCCTCGCTTATCCAAGCGAGGCCTTTTTATATAATCAACTGATTATCAATCAGCTACTCTTGATAGATGGTTTGCAGAACCGTTTGCCCTACAGCTTTCAGCGTGCGGCGGTCGATGATGGCCATATTGTCCTGCGTGGTGTGGTGATACGCCGGAAAGTACTCATCGCCAACGGGCAAATGGTCGATGATGTCGATGGTGCGCACGCCAGCTTTGTTGGTATACACGTGGTCATCGGTAATGCCGGGCGAATCCTGAAACAGGAAAAAGTCGGAGTAGCCAATGCGCGCTGCCGTGTTCCAAACCTTGTCTACTACGTCGCGCGCGTATTGCCGCGACTGCTCTTCCCGACTGAATTTGGCGTCTTTAGCACCCACCATGTCGAGCAGAATACCGTAGTTGGGCTTGTAGTTGGCCGGCAGCAAATGCTCGGCCCAATACTGCGAGCCCAAGCACCAACTGTCCTTGCCTTGCACCCCGAGCTGATCCTTTAGCTCGCTCTGCGTGCTGGAATCGTAGCCGTAATCCTCGGAGTCGAACAGGATGAAGTCGATGCCCACATTCGGAGCCAAGCTATCGGGCTGGGCGGCCAGCACGCGCGCCATTTCGAGCGCAATGCCCACACCACTGGCCCCGTCGCTGGCCCCGTCGAGGGGCGCGTTTTTCTTCTGCTTGTCTTTGTCGGCGAAGGGACGCGTGTCCCAGTGCGTGAATACGGCTACGCGGCGGGTTGCTTTCGGCTGAAACTGGGCCACAATGTTGCGCGAGCGCAGCATTTTACCATCAAACGCCATGGCCTCAAAAGGCTGTTCTTGCACCGTCAGCCCGTAGCTTCTAAACTTCTTAACAATCCAATCGCCGGTGGCAACGTGTGCCTTGGAGTTGGGCACGCGCGGCCCGAAAGCTACCTGCTTGGCTGTAAACGCAAACGCCGAATCGGCGCTGAAGCTAGGAGCTGCGGGCACCTTCGCCTCTGCGGAAGCCTCGGTTTCTACCGATTTCGTTTTGTTGTCCGTACAGCCCGCAAGCGATACCAGCGCCGCCAGCACAGGTGCCAGCCAAAGGGTTTTCGAGTTCATAGAGGTTTTAAAATCGCTCGTTAGGCTGAGCTTGTCGAAGCATCTCTCCCGCTTCGTTGTGGTGCTGATCAAAAAGAGAAATTACTAACCAGAAAAGGTGCTTCGACTTTGTTCCGCATGCCCTTCGATACTGTAGCTTACTCTACACGGTAAGCTATTCCTCGCTGTAAGCCCAGTCGACGCCGGCTTTGGTGTCTTTGATTACGATGCCTTGCTCTTTCAACGCGGCCCTGATTTCATCGACTTTGCCATAATCTTTTACGGTCTTGGCTTCCTGATAAAACTGCAACGTCAGACCCAGTAATTGCTCGGCGTTGGCACGCGGCTCATCTACAAGACCCAGAATATCCGTAACCAGCGTCGAATACGTAGTCATCGCTTCTTGCAAAGCCGCTTCGCTTACGGCCGCTAGCGAAGCCAGATTGGCATTGTAACCGTTGAGCTTGCGTAGCAGGTTAAACAAGCTGGCAATGGCACGCGCCGTGTTCAGGTCGTCGTTGAGACCGGCGAAGCAGTCGCTGATGAGCTTGCGCAACTCTGCATCGGCTGTTGAGGTATCTGCCTGTCTCTCAACGCCTTCTGGCAAACGCAGTTTTTCGAGCAGCCGCAGGCCATTCATCAGCTTGCGATAGCCTTTGCGCGCTGCTTGCAGGGCCTCGTCGCTCACGTCGACGGGGCTGCGGTATTGGGCTTGCAGCAGGAAAAAGCGCGCCGTCATGGGCGAGTAAGCTTGGCTGAGCGTGGCGTTGGAGCCGTCGAATAACTCATTGATGGTAATGAAGTTACCCAGCGACTTGCTCATCTTCTGCCCGTTCACCGTGATCATGTTGTTGTGCATCCACACGCGGGCTTCGTCGGAGTGCGAGTGGCTGGCCTGGCTCTGGGCAATTTCGCACTCGTGGTGCGGAAACATCAGGTCCAAACCGCCGCCGTGAATGTCGAACTCGGCGCCTAAGTACTTGCGGCTCATGGCCGAGCATTCGAGGTGCCAGCCGGGAAAGCCCTCGCTCCACGGCGATGGCCAGTGCATCAGGTGGACCGGCGAGGCCTTTTTCCAGAGCGCAAAGTCGAGGGGCGAGTGCTTTTCGTCTTGGCCGGCGAGGTTGTCGCGGGTGCCGGCGAGCAGCTCTTCGGTCACGCGGTTCGAAAGCTTGCCGTAGCGGTGCTGCTCGTTGTAGCGCGGCACATCGAAATACACCGACCCGTTGACTTCGTAGGCAAACCCATTGTCCAAGATCTCCTGAATCAAGCCGATCTGCTCAGTGATGTGGCCACTGGCGCGGGGCTCGATGTCGGGCGGTACGCAACCCAAGACCTCCATGTAGCGATGGTAGCGATTGGCGTAGTACTCAGCTACTTGCATGGGCTCCAACTGGGCGGCGCGCGCCATTTTAGAGATCTTGTCCTCGCCTTCGTCGGCGTCGCTTTCGAGGTGGCCAACGTCGGTAATGTTGCGCACATAGCGCACCGTGTAGCCGAGATACCGCAGGTAGCGCACCAGCACGTCAAACACGACGGGACCGCGGGCATTGCCCAAATGCGCGTCGTTGTAAACGGTTGGGCCACACAAATAAACGCCCACGAAAGGCGGATGCAAGGGTTGGAAAGCTTCTTTGCGACGAGTAAGGGTATTGTAAAGCGAAAGCGAGTGCTGCATCTGGCAAAAGTAGGAAGATTTGACGGGTGACCCGGCGCAAAATCATGACGTGGGTTGGGGTTGAACGTGCCTAGTTGGCTGCCGTTACATTTAGTAATAGAAATAACCAAATGCCCTCTCAACGCCTCTAAACGGGGTTTTTATCCACAACAAAGTCCTAGGTGAAGTATGTATGGCACAAAAGTCAAAGTGTATGGTACATAAGGTTCATACTGTAGTTTATAATTTATTGCGCTAGCACAAATATATTTAAATACAAATAACTGATAATCAATTACTTACTAGTTTCACTCTGCGTTTTATTTAACTGATAGACGCCCGTAGTCGGGAAGTGGTCAGAAAACGGAATCTCACGGTGAATCTCGAAATCATCGACGGCCCATTGTGAGCTGGCAAATTGGTTGTCGATGCGCACGAAGGGCAAGGCGCCGTTGTAAGTGCTGCCGATGCCGTTGCCGACGGTCGCCCACGCGTTCTGAAAATGGTCGGCCAACTGATCGTAGGCGTAACTGTAGGGCACATCGTTGAGATCGGCGCAGAGCAGCATCGGGTAGCGGCACCGCTCGAAGCGCTGCACCAGCGTATCGACCTGCGTGCTACGTGCCACCAGGCCGCGCTTGTAACGCGCAAGCAGGCCGCGGGCCTTGCGCTTGAAACCGTCCTTGCTGGAATAGCTGTCGACGATGTCGCGCTCGTCCATACTCATGCTCTGCAAATGCACATTGTAGACGCGGATGGTATCGCGGGAGGGCAGCAGCAGATCCACGAACATGGCGTGGTTCTGCGTCAGGCGGCCGAAGTTGATGGTGCCGCGCTGCAAAATGGGAAACCGCGTAAAAATGGCCATCCCAAACTCCGCGCCTACGCTGTTGGTGAGCGTTTTGGACAGAAATACGTGCCGGTCTTTGTCCGCCCCAATTTGCCGCACGGCGTTGAATACGCTTCCGTCCTGCGTCCGAATCGGCTCGTTGTAAAACTCCTGCAAACACAGAATGTCGGCTTGGTTATCGGCCAGCCACGCGATCATGGCCTTCGACGAATGCAGGTTCTTGTCGCGCAGCTGCGGGTACACGTTGAAGATGCGCACGTTGGAGCTCAGCATTCGTATGCGCTGCCCCGGCGTGCCGGTGGGTGAGCTAGTGTGCAGCGGATGCAGAGCCAAGCCGCGCTGAAAATGCGGCCACGTCAGCACGGCTACCACAATGGGCAGGGCGGCTACCCGCCAGTCGCGCAGCAGCCAATACACCACCAGCAACACATTGACGGCGAGCGCGATAGGCAGCGTAAGCGCGCCAAAAGCAGCGGGCCAGAAGGTATGGGCCGGAATCTGAACGCAGGCGATGGCCGCCAGCACCCACAGGAGGATCAGCAGCGTGAATTTGAATGCAAAGGAGCGACGCACGGTAGTAGAAAAACCCGGATGAGGGTTGACAAAGGTAGCCCAGCTACGGGAAAGCCCTGCGGAGTGGGTGTTCCCCGTCAGATTACCCTATTTTCATTGTAGTTTGCGACAAGATAGAACCTCTATTTATGCTATACTCTACCCTTCGTTTTTTATGTCTTTTATTGTTGTTGGCGGGTGCTTTCGGCGCGTCTGGTAAGGTAGCTACGCCGCTGCCCGAAGCGCGCACGCTGGAGTTTGTTGAAAACCGTGGCCAATGGGACGCCCATGCCCGCTACATGGCCGAATTGCCGAGCGGCCGGCTGTTCCTGACCAACACCGGCTTCACCTTCGCGCTCGTCGATCCGCAGGCGCTGCACGCCCACTACGAGCAGAGCCATACGAACGCTACCAGCAGCGCACTGCCCGACAAGCTGCGCGCACATGCCTATTCCGTGACTTTCGAAGGCGCCAACGCCAAACCCAAGCTTACGGGTGTGGAGGCCACGCCCGGCACGCGCAACTACTTCCGCGGCTCCGACGCAAAGCAGTGGGCCGACGGCGCACAGGGTTTTCACGAGGTTACGTACGGCGACGTGTACCCCGGCGTCGGCGTGCACTTGTATGAAAACCAAGAGAAGCTGGAATACGACTTTACGGTAGCGGCGGGCGCCAAACCTTCGGCCATTCGGCTGCGCTACACCGGCGCCGACCAGCTCGGCCTCGACAACGGCCGGCTCGTTATCCGGACTTCGGTGGGCACGGTTACCGAACAGGCGCCGCTGGCTTGGCAGCAGGTCGGGGAGCGGCGCATAGCAGTGCCTTGTGAGTTCGTATTGAGTAAAAATGTAATCTCTTTTAAATTAGGCACTTACAATCAAAAGCTTCCGCTGGTCATCGACCCGACGATCGTCTTTTCGTCTTTTACTGGTTCTACAGCCGACAACTGGGGCTTCACGGCGACTTACGACGCGCAGGGCAATCTTTACTCCGGCGGCATCGTGTTCGGCATTGGCTATCCGGCTACCACCGGCGCTTACGATGTGTCATTCAACGGCATCATCGACATGGCCATCATCAAGTACAACCCCAGCGTAAACGGTGCGGCTTCCCGGCTTTACGCGACGTATTTGGGTGGCAATCAGGCGGATGCACCCCACAGCATGGTGGTGAACGCACGCAACGAACTCCTGATTCTAGGCAGCACCAGCTCGCGCGATTACCCCGTTACCAGCTCGGCGTACCAAAGTGCATTTGGCGGTGGCATCGCCGTATCGGGTAGTTTTCTGAACGGTATCCCCTACACCAACGGCTCCGACTTAGTAGTTACGTGCCTTAGCTCCGATGGGCAAAAGTTGCTGAGCTCTACCTACCTCGGTGGCAGCAACAACGACGGGCTGGTGCAGGCTTCGGCCACTACCTCTAGCCCACTGGTGCGCAACTACGGCGATCAGTTTCGCGGCGACATCCTCACCGACGCTAACAACAACGTATATATTGCCTCGGCAACGGCTTCTGCTAACTTCCCCATAGTCAATGGGTTCCAGCGCACGTTGGGTGGCCTTACCGATGGCGTAGTGTGCAAGCTCACCCCGAATCTGAGTCAATTGACTTGGAGCACCTATCTGGGTGGTAATCAATACGATGCCACGTATTCGCTGCAATTGGCGGCCAACGGGGAAGTATTTGTATGTGGCGGCACCACCAGCACCAACTTTGCTTTCTCTACTGATGGCTATCAGCCTAAGGCTCAGGGGGATGTAGACGGCTACGTGGCGCGTATCCGCCCCGATGGCCAAGGCTTGATAAGAGCCAGCTACGTGGGCACCAGCAAATCCGACCAGGCGTATTTTATTCAGCTCGACGGCGACGGCGATGTGTACTTGCTGGGCCAAAGCAAAGGCGTAATGCCCATTACCGCAGGCACTTACAACGTCCGGACCAGCGGACAATACATTCTGAAGTTTGATGCCGACCTAAAAAACGTGTTGCTGGGCACTACCATTGGCGTGCGCAGTACCAACAGCGAAAGCGCCATCAGCTTTTCGCCAACTGCCTTTCTGGTAGACGATTGCGAGCGCATTTATGTGTGCGGCTGGGGCGGCGGGCCTAATACCATTGGCCCCTATTACAACGGCACCACCGACGGGCTGGCAACGACCTCCGACGGCCTGCAGCGTACCACCGACGGCGAGGATTTTTACCTGGCCGAGCTTTCGCCGGGGGCCGCTACCCTCGAATACGCCACTTTCCTGGGCGGTTCGGGTGTAAACGAGCACGTCGATGGCGGCACCTCTCGCTTCGACAAGCGGGGCTATGTGTATCATGCCGTGTGCGGCGGCTGCCAAGGCCGGCAGGCTTTTCCGTTTCCGCCCGGCGTGAATACCTACTCCACCCGAAACGGCAGCACCAACTGCAACAACGCCGCCTTCAAGTTCGACTTCGGGGCCCGCATCGCCGATCCCGGCCCGCGCCGCTACATCTGCCTCAGCGCCGGGCCGGTAACGCTGGGCGGCACTCCGGCGGGTGGCGTATGGCAAGGCCCTGGCGTGACGGCAGCGCCGGGTGGCGGTTACCTGTTTACGCCCTCTGTGGCGAAAGTCGGTTCGAGCATTCTTACCTATACGGCCGCGGCCACGGGCACTTGCCTCACAACCAGGTCGGTACGCTATATAGTTATGCCTGAGCCGGTTATGACATTTGCCCTGCCGCCTGAAGTGTGCCGGAATAGCGCAGCCCTTACACTAACTGCCACGCCCAGCCCTGGCGGAACCTTCAGCGGACCTGGGGTTACCGGAAATGTTTTTGATCCGGCACGAGCCGGCGTCGGGCAACACACGATCACCTACTCCCTCACCGATACGCTCGGCTGCGGCGCTGTGAGTCGCACTATTATTGTCAGCGCGCCGCCTGTTGTCGCGGCCGGTCCGGACTCTACCTTGTGCGCCGATCAGATCAAGGCCTTCCGGCTGCGGGGCGCCACGCCGGCGGGCGGCACTTGGAGCGGCACGGGCGTGTCGGCCGACGGCTTGTTTACGCCGCCCAACACCAACGGCCGCGGTGCTGTCATCAGCTTGAAATACACCTACGGCAAAACCGGCTGCGATATGTCGGCTACCAAGACGATTACCCTGGCGCCGGTTTCCAGCTCCAGCGTTAGCCTCAACGTGCCCGAATGCACGGCGGCACCTCAATACACGGGGTTAGCGCCGCTTACGATTCAGTTTCAGCCCAGCCTGATGGGCGGCACCTACAGTTGGGATTTTGGCGACAACACGCCGATCGCTACCGAAGCCGCCCCGACGCACGAATTCACCAAGCCGGGCACCTACAAAGTCCAGCTTACTGCGCGGTACGCGGGCTGCGTGGTGGTCACGCAGTTTGCGCCCGTCGAAGTTGGGGCAGTATTCGTTCCCAACATCATCACGCCCAATGGCGACGGCAAAAACGACCAGTTCATGCCTACTTTCAGCTGCCAGCCGGCCACGTTGAAAGTTTTTTCGCGCTGGGGAGCGAAAGTGTACGAAACCGATGACTACCGCAACGACTGGCGCGGCGATAATTTGGCCGATGGCGTCTACTATTACCACCTGCGCGACACAGAAGGCCGCTGGGTAAAAGGTTGGGTAGAGGTAAAACGTTGAGTACTTTGCGGGGCTATTTGTAACGCTGTATCTATTCCGCAATTTCTACCCGATGTCTTTTTGGAGAAGTATGAGCTGCCTGCTCGTGGGCTGCTGTAGTATGGTATTATCCCAAGCGGCGCTGGCTTCGAACGATTCGCGCACGCTGGAGTTTGTTGAAAATCGTGGGCAGTGGGACAACCGGGTTCGCTACGCGGCTGATCTGAACAACGGCCGCCTGTTTGTCGAAAGTGGGGGCTTTACCTACGCGCTGTTTGCCGGCAATCCGCTACAGCATCATTTTTCCGAAAAAGAGACCGCGCGGCAAGCGACCGAAAAGTTGCAGGCGCACGCGCTGCGGGTACGGTTTGCAGGCACCTCCGAGCAAGCTACGCTTTCGCCCTTAGATCAAACTGCTGAAGTGCGCAACTATGCTCGCGGCAACGACCCGGCGCAATGGGCAAGCAACGTACCGAGCTATCGGCAACTCCATTACAAAGAGTTGTGGCCCGGCATCGATGCTCGTTTGTATGAAAATCAAAATCAGCAGCTTGAGTATGATTTTGACGTGGCCGCCAAAGCCAACCCCGACTTGGTGCAGCTTCAGTACGAAGGAGCCGATGCGCTCACCCTCCGCCCCGACGGTGCCTTGGAGATTCATACGTCGGTAGGTAGCATTACTGAACTGGTACCACACGCGTGGCAGCTCGACGCTACAGGCCAGCGTCAGGCAGTAGCCTGTCGCTATATCGTTGAGGGCCGGGCAGTGCATTTTCGCCTCGGGGCCTACGACCGGCGGCGCCCCCTGACCATCGACCCGACGATTGTTTTTTCGTCCTTCACCGGCTCCAAATCCGATAACTGGGGCTTCACGGCAACCTACGATGCGCAGGGCAATCTCTACTCTGGCGGCATCGTGTTCGGTCCGCAATACCCGACTTCTTTGGGCGCCTACGATACCTCGTTTGGCGGTGCCGTTGACATTGGCATCATCAAATACAACACGACGGCCACAGGATCAGCGGCCCGGGTCTGGGCCACGTATCTGGGCGGATCTAGCACAGAATTTCCTCATAGTCTCATTGTTAACAACCAGGGTGATTTGTTGGTCCTCGGGACTACTTCCTCCCGCGACTTTCCCGTTACGGGCGGCGCTTACGACCAGAGTTTTAACGGAGGCAGCTACGTCGAACCTTACGGCGCGAGCACTTCGCCTACCCTGCCTTCTGGCTCCGATTTGTTTATTACCCGCCTCAGCGCCAACGGTGCCAGCTTGATTGGCTCGACCTTCTTGGGCGGCAGCGGCAACGACGGCATTCTGGACCCGCGCAACACCGGCGTCAGCCTCGTGCGCAACTACGGCGACGCCTTCCGCGGCGATATTCTCGTCGATGCCGCCGACAATGTGTACATTGCCTCCTGCACTTCTTCGACCAACTTCCCGGTGGCCAACGGCTTTGCCAGCACTTACGGCGGCGGTACCAGCGATGCAGTAGTCTGTAAGCTGAATGGCTCACTGAGCAACTTATTGTGGAGCAGCTACTTAGGCGGCACCGGCCCCGACGCGGCTTATTCCCTACAACTAGATGCTCGCAACAACCTATACGTGTGCGGCGGCACCGCCAGCGGCAACTTCCCGACTACGGCTGGCAGTCTCTATCCCTCCCGGCGCGGCGATATCGATGGGTTTGTGAGCCAGATCAGCAGCAACGGCAGCACCATCGAGAAATCTACTTTTCTGGGCACGTCCTTTTACGACCAAGGGTATTTTGTGCAGCTCGACAACAGCGGCAACGTGTATGTACTGGGACAAACCCTTGGCAATTACCCCGTTACCCCCGGGCATTATGCCAACAGCGGCAGCCGCCAGTTTATCCATAAGCTCACGGCCGACCTCAGCACTACCGACTTTTCGACCGTATTCGGCAGTGGCCGCTCGATCATCGACATATCACCTACGGCCTTTCTGGTGGACCAATGCGACCGCATTTTTGTGAGTGGCTACGGCGGTGAAAACTACACAGGCGGCAATACGCAGGGCTTGCCCGTAACGCCCACTGCTTTCCAAACCACTACCGATGGGTCCGACTTCTATTTAATGCAGCTTTCCGCTGGCGGGACCAAGCTCGAATACGCCACATTTTTCGGCGGTGCTGGCGGATACGGAGAGCACGTCGATGGCGGCACGTCTCGCTTCGACAAGCGCGGCATTGTGTACCAAGCCGTGTGCGGGGGCTGTGGGGGGCTTTCGAATTTTCCCATCCCCGCTGGCGTCAGCACTTTCTCCAGCACCAACGGCAGCACCAACTGCAACAACGCTGCTTTCAAATTTAACTTCGAGCCCAGCGCCATCTTGGCTGGTCCGGATGTAACGGTCTGTGTAGACTCTGATGGGTTGCCACTCGTCGGAACGCCTGCCGGTGGCACCTGGAGCGGCCCCGGAGTAACTGGTTCATTAGCAACAGGTTATAAATTTGTACCCAATGCCAATTTGCTGGGCCAGCAATTGCTCACGTACACGGTGCTCGGCACTGGCCTTTGCGGCGGCGAATCGGTTCTGAAAGTAAATGTTGTACCGGCCCTCACGGCTGCTTTCACCCAATTTCCGCAGACCTCTTTCTGCCTGAACGGGTTCAGCAACCCATCCGTCACGCTGACGGCTATGCCGGCGGGCGGCACCTTCAGCGGACCGGGCGTATCAGGCAATGTATTTTATCCGGCGGGGGCTGGCTCCGGCACGCACACACTCACTTATACGTACCAGGCAAACGGCTGCCAGGCACGGGCCACGCAGGTGGTTACGGTCGTCAACGCCATAGCTGGTCCCGACTTCAGCATTTGTTCGGGGGCAGCAGCTGTGCGCCTAAAAGGAAATCCAGCGGGCGGCAAATGGAGTGGCCCTGGCGTAAGTGGCTCGATACCTGACGGTTATGTTTTTACCCCAACCGCTGCCTTAGTCGGTAGCCAAAAGCTGACGTACACCTTGGAAGGCCCAGACGGCTGTACGTCCAGCAGTTTGCTGACGGCCACAGTGCAACGAAGTCCACAGATTACGTTGCCCACGCTGCCGGTTTACTGCGTGACCAACACTTCGGCTGTAGTCCTTCCGAAAGGAATGTACTGGAGCGGCCGAGGCGTGAGCGGCTATTACGATAGCTTCACGTTTGTGCCAGCCACGGCAGGCGTAGGCAAACACAGCCTCAGCTACGGCACTTACGATTACGGAAGTTGCAATGTACAAGGCACTTACGAAATCACGGTAGTAGGTAACGTCACGGCCCAAACGGCACCCGACACGGTGCTGTGCCCCGGCACTACACAGCCTTTTCGCGTCAGGGCCACGCCCGTGGGCGGCAAGTGGAGCGGTTCGTACGTCACGGCGGACGGACAGTTTACCCCGCCCGCAGGTTTCACCGGATCGGTCACGCTTACCTACACCGCGTCCAATGAGGCGTGTACCGGCTCTGTCACGCGCCGCATCAGCGTAGCAACTCCGCCTACGGCTCGCCCTACCTGGTCCCCCGACTACTGCCCACAAAACCGCGAGGCGCCGCTGCATGTGCTCTTTAGCAATGCCATCGCCGACGCTTCTTGGGATTTTGGCGACAATACCTCTGCGGCCAACGGCTCCAGCGCCGATCACACGTACACCAAAGCCGGCCGTTACCAGCCCAAGGTGACGCTTCCGTACAATGACACGCGTTGCAGCGTGACCATTAGCCTGCCAATCATTGAAGTGAAGGAAGCGTTTACGCCGCCTAATATTATCACGCCCAACAACGACGGCAAGAATGATTACTTCGTTCTAACGGAAAACTGCCCACCCCGCGTCCAGATATTTTCGCGTTGGGGCAGCAAAGTGTTTGAGTCGGCCAGCTACCAAAATGACTGGAATGGAATCAACCAGCCCGATGGGGTGTATTACTATTTGATGCACACTCCCGACGGCCGCACCAGCAAAGGATGGGTGGAAATCCGACGCTAGCAGCTCCTAAGCTTCGGTGAACCACCGGCTTGCAAATGGCCGGATTTTGCACTATCTTTGCGCCAGCAATGAGTACAGAAGAGGGGACGAGTAGTCCCCTCTTTCTTTTGTCGCCTAGTTTGAGCTCTATGAAATTTGACCGCAACCACATCGCCGAAATGCTTCAGGACAGCCTGCCTGGCCCGGAGCTATTTGTCGTGGGGCTTACCGTATCCGACGCAATTCGGCCCAAGGTAACGGCCATCTTGGACGGCGAGCAAGGCGTAGGCATTGACGAGTGTGCGCAGGTCAGCCGCCGGTTAGCGCGTCGCATCGACGAGGCTTACGGTGAGGAAGCTAGCTACACCTTGGAAGTAACTTCACCCGGCGCCGACCAGCCCCTGACCGATCCGCGTCAATACACCCGCCACGTCGGCCGCTCACTTAGCCTCAAGCTAAACGATGGCACCGAAAAAACGGGCGCTCTGGAAGCTACTGAAGCAGAAGGCATTCAGCTGGCCGAAGTAGTGAAGGACAAAAAGAAGAGTAAAACGCTGCCCGCTGCCTTCGTACCGTTCGCGGATATTAAGGAAGCCAAAGTCGTTATCTCATTTAAGTAATCTATTGTTAGTCAATAATTTATCTATTGACTAACTTTCTAATAATGTTCATTTTACCACTGGCTGTCAGCCGGGGAGCAGTTAGCCGCAGCGGCCTTTGCTCTTTGCTTGCAGTCAACACTTTCACAACAACATGAACAGCCACGTCTTAATCGAATCGTTTGCCGAGTTCGCTCGGTCGAAGAACATTGACCGCCCCACGATGATGAGCATCTTGGAGGACGTGTTCCGCACGATGATTCGGAAAAAGTACACGACTGATGAGAATTTTGACGTCATCATCAACGTAGACAAAGGCGACCTCGAGATCTGGCGTAACCGCGAAATCGTGGACGACAACTCCGAGGACATTTGGGATTTCGACAAAATTCCGTTGGCCGAGGCCCAGAAAATTGAAGCCGACTTCGAAGTAGGCGAGCAGGTTGCCGAGGAAGTTAAGCTGGAAGACTTCGGTCGTCGGGCCGTGCTGATGGCTCGTCAAACGCTGATTCAGCGCGTGAAGGATCTGGAGCGCGACCATCTCTATCAGCAATACAAGGACATGGTCGGCGAAGTGGTCACCGGCGAAGTATATCAGGTATGGAGCCGCGAGGCTTTGATTTTAGACAAGGAAGAAAACGAGTTGGTATTGCCCAAAGCGGAGCAGATCCCGAAGGACCGCTACCGTAAGGGAGATACTGTCCGGGCCGTCGTACACCGCGTAGAAATCATCAACGGCACCCCAAAAATCATCCTGTCGCGTGCAGCACCGGCTTTTCTTGAGCGTTTATTCGAACAAGAAGTACCGGAAATCTACGACGGCTTGATTACGATCAAGAACATCGTGCGCGAACCCGGCGAGCGGGCCAAGGTAGCCGTTGAAAGCTACGACGACCGCATCGATCCAGTAGGTGCTTGCGTGGGCATGAAAGGTTCGCGTATTCACGCAGTGGTGCGGGAACTGGAGAACGAGAACATCGACGTAATAAACTACACTGATAACCTCGAACTCTATATCCAGCGCGCCTTGTCGCCAGCTAAAATCGGTTCGATCAAAATAAACGAACAAACTGGTCGGGTTTCGGTGTTCTTGAAGCCGGACCAAGTCAGTTTGGCCATCGGCCGCGGCGGTGCCAACATTAAATTGGCGAGCCGGTTGGTGGGTATGGAAATCGACGTATTCCGGGAAGCCGGTGATTATGAGGAAGATATCGCCCTCGACGAATTCCAAGACGAAATTGAAGGTTGGGTACTCGATGAGCTGAAAAAAATCGGCCTCGATACCGGACGTTCCGTATTGGCTGTCAGCAAAGAAGATATCGTCCGGCGGACGGAATTGGAAGAAGAAACCGTTGAGGACGTCTTCCGAATTATCCGCCAAGAATTCGAAACTGACGAAGAACAGGAAGAAACAAATTCCGGCGCCGCGCAATGAGTGCGCGGCGGCCGGTCCAGCAAGGGCGTTAAATCGTGCTAAACGGCGCGACCACACGCCGTTCGGCAAGATTTAAAATAGTACCTTTGCAACTGAATACGAGTATCGTTCGCGAGCATAGAATGGCGGAAGCAGCAACCAAACGGCTGAATCAGGCGGCCAAAGACCTGAACGTTGGAACCTCTACAATTGTGGATTTTCTGGCGGGTAAAGGGCACCAAGTCGAAAATAAACCGACAACCAAGTTGACTGCGGAGCAGGTTTCGCTGCTCAATAAAGCATTCGAGTCGTCGGCGCATGACAAGATGGAGGCCTCGAAACTCAGCCAGGCCAAGCGCCAGAATGAGGCAGAAGTCACTCCTCCCCGTCCGGAACCGGTAGCTCCTAAAGCTAACGGAAGCGTAGCCGCGCCTGCGCCGGCTACTCCGAAGCCTGCAGAGGAAGCCAAGCCCGCTGCTCCTCAGCCGGCACCAGCCGCTGAAATTCCTTCTGCCCCGGTGCCAGCGGCGCCTGCTCCCGTAGTAGAAGCACCCAAAGTGCCGGGCCTGAAGGTTTTAGGTAAAATTGAGTTGGATGCCAAAGGCCGCCCCGTAGCGCCTCGCCCAACTGCTGCTCCCGCTCCAGCGGCTCCAGCAGCAGTGCAAGAGGCAGTTCCATCGGCGCCAGCCCCTGCTCCTCAACCAGTTCCTGTTGCGGAAACTAAGCCAGCCCCAGCGCCCACACCAGTTCCTGAGCAGGCTCTTACTCCTGCACCTGCCCCACAAGTTGTGGCACCGGTAGCAGAAGCCAAGCCAGTAGCGGCACCTACTCCTGCAGCTCCAGTTGAGCCAGTTGTAGCAGCACCTCAACCCCCAGTCACTCCGCAACCGCAGCCAGCTCCCGTGCCGCAAGCAACTGCACCTGTTGCACCTGAACCTATTCCGGCTCCGCAAGCTGAAGAAGCCACAATCGTTGCGAAAGCTGATCAGCTGAAAGGCTTAACAGTTCTTGGCAAGATTGAGCTTCCTGTAGATTCGTCTCGCCGTGGCGGTGGGGGTAGTAACAACCGCCGGCCAGTAGCCTCTTCGGATGTGCGCAAAAGCGGTCTTAGCCCTGATGCCAAGAAGAAACGGCAGCGTATTCCTACTCCTGGAGCTAGCCCTTCAGGACAAGGCGGTGGTCAGCAGCAAGGCGGTGGCCAGCAACCAGGCAATCGCCCTAGTGGTGGTCGTCCGGATCAGCCAAACCGCGGTGGCCAACCGCGCCCCGGTGGGTCAGGCCAACAGGGTAATCGCCCACTCACCCACGGTGGTCAGCCCGTTCCGCCGCGCGTGGCGCCTACGCCAGAGCAAAACGACAAGCAGATACAAGAACAAATCAAGGCTACGCTGGCAAAACTCAGCGGCGGTCGCGGCGGCAGCCAAGCCAACCGCGCCAAGTACCGTCGCGACAAGCGGGCCGGTGTTGCCGAAGCGAGCGAATTAGCTCGTCAGCAAAGCGAGCTAGCCTCTAAGACACTTAAAGTAACGGAGTTCATCTCGGCCAATGACTTGGCTTCTCTGATGGATGTATCTGTGAATGAGGTAATTAAGGTTTGTCTGAATATGGGCATGTTCGTGTCCATCAACCAGCGCCTTGATGCGGAAGCCATTACGGTCATTGCCGATGAGTTTGGCTATGATGTCGAATTCCTTTCTGCAGAAGAAGAGGAAGTAGATTTAGGGCTTGAAGATGCTGAAGAGGATCTGCAACCTCGCGCTCCAATCGTGACCATCATGGGCCACGTCGACCACGGCAAAACATCGTTGCTTGACTACATCCGCAATGCCACGGTTGCCAAAGGCGAAGCCGGCGGTATTACGCAGCACATCGGTGCCTACGAGGTTAAAACCTCTTCCGGCAAACGAGTTACTTTCCTGGATACGCCTGGTCACGAGGCCTTTACGGCCATGCGTGCTCGCGGTGCCAAGGTTACGGACATTGCCATCATTGTGGTAGCTGCCGATGACTCGGTAATGCCGCAAACCAAGGAAGCCATCAACCACGCACAAGCGGCTGGTGTTCCGATAATTATTGCGCTCAACAAGATTGACAAGCCTGCCGCCAACCCCGAAAAGATCCGCGAGGAGCTTTCCCAAATTAACATTCTGGTAGAAGAATGGGGCGGTAAATATCAGTCACAGGAAGTGTCGGCTAAATCGGGCCTTGGCGTCGAAGACCTACTCGAAAAGGTACTACTGGAAGCTGAACTCCTTGAGTTGAAAGCCAACCCTGAGCGCAATGCGATAGGCACCGTGGTTGAGGCCTCGCTTGACAAAGGCCGGGGTTATGTAACCACAGTGCTGGTGCAAACCGGCACCCTGAATGTGGGCGACATCGTGCTGGCTGGTCCGCACTACGGCCGCGTAAAGGCCATGACCGATCATCGTGGTAAGAAGATGAAAGTTGCGGGTCCCTCCACTCCGGTGCAGGTCCTGGGCTTGACGGGTGCACCGCAGGCGGGTGACAAAATCGTGGTAATGGAAACGGAGCGCGAAGCCCGCGAACTTGCCACGCAACGTCAGCAACTGTCGCGTGAGCAGAGCATGCGCACCAAGAAGCACATCACACTGGACGAAATTGGCCGTCGTTTGGCTATTGGCTCGTTCAAAGAGCTGAATGTAATTGTGAAAGGCGACGTGGACGGCTCGGTAGAAGCACTCTCCGACTCGCTGCTCAAGCTGTCAACGCCGGAAGTGAAAGTCAACATCCTCTCCAAAGGGGTTGGCGCCATCTCCGAATCGGACGTGTTGCTGGCTTCGGCTTCCGACGCAATCATCATTGGTTTCCAGGTACGTCCTTCGCAAAGCGCACGCAAACTGGCTGAGCAAGAGCAGATTGACATCCGCCTCTACTCGATCATCTACAATGCCATCAACGAGGTGAAGGATGCCATGGAAGGTATGCTGGCCCCAACGGTGCAGGAAGTAGTGGTAGCCAACGCCGAGGTTCGCCAGGTGTTCAACATTACCAAAGTCGGCAGCATTGCAGGCTGTATGGTAACGGAGGGCTCGTTTACGCGCAATACCAAAGTGCGCGTGGTGCGCGACGGCATCGTGGTTTACTCCGGCGAAATCCAGGCTCTGAAGCGCTACAAAGACGACGTGTCGGAAGTACGCCAAGGCTACGAGTGCGGTATTTCGGTGAAGAACTTCAACGACTTGCGCGAAGGCGACAACATCGAAGGTTTCGAAGAAAAAGAAGTGAAGCGTACTCTATAAACCTCACATCTTTTGTAAGGGCAAAAGCCCCGGCCAGTAATGGTCGGGGCTTTTTGCGTTCTGTAGGCTTTCTTTTCGGCAGTACGATCACATCATCATGCTATTGCATCCGGCGCCGCACTCAAGCTAGTTTTGTATCAAATCAGGAACAAATTGCACCTGAGCAACCCTAACCTGCTTTCCTCCAACCTCATTCCCTCTATGAAAACATTTAGCATTTCATTTCTGGTACTTGCTACACTGGCTAGCGCACCCGCGTTGGCACAAACTAAAACTATCAATAAATCGCCTATTAAAACGGCTACTACGCCAGCCAAAGCTACTTCTGCTGCGCGGCCGCTAACAAGTACTCAGCCAGCTCCCGCTACCAAATCTATCGCTGTAACCTCAACTCCTGCCTCTACTACGGCTTCCTCGTCGACGGTAACAACCCGTGTTTTGACCTCGGCTGTTCACCCTTCTACACAAGCCATGGAAGGCGGCGAGTCGATGTTCCGCAAGGGTACTACCATGGTCAACTTGGGCGTAGGCCTGGGATTAGGGTATGGATACTACGGCGGCTCGCTGAAGTCAACCCCGGCCATTAGCGTATCGGCCGAGCGGGGCCTTTTGGAAGGAATAGGGCCTGGCACCATCGGGGTGGGCGGACTCATCGGCTACAAAGGCTATCACTACGACTATCCGGGCACCAGCTATAAAGCCACTTGGAGCAACATTATTGTGGCCGCGCGCGGCACCTATCACTACAATTTCACGACCAATCCTAAGCTCGACACCTACGCAGGCGTGACGTTGGGTATGCGCTTGGAGCATTACAAAGACACTTATTACAACGACGTGCTCAACAGCCGCAACAATTCGTATGGCGGTGCCTACCTGACCTCGGGCATTTTCGTGGGCGGCCGCTACTTCTTCACCGACAACATCGGGGGCTTTGCCGAGCTCGGCTACGACATGAGCTATTTGAAACTGGGCCTTACCGCAAAATTCTAAATAGTTTATAATCAAATATTTACATACTAACTCTTACCATCACAGCCATGAAAAACTCATTTGCTTTTTGGGGCATGGCCCTTGCCTTGCTGCCGCTGCTAGCAAGCTGCGGCGAGCGGATGCAAGAAGCCAAAAATGCCTACTCTGCCGTAGCAACGACCACCAAAGCTGCCGAGAAAATGGGCGAGGCAATGAACAAAGCCGAAGCCAAACGCAAGCTCCGTGCTGCACATGGCGACACTATCTCATTGCATTACAAAGAGTTAGAAAAATATCTCCCCGGCAGTATTGAGGGCTTCACGCCTGATGGAGCACCTAAGGGCGAATCGGTGAATATGGGTGGGCTGAGCTACTCCACCTGCGAGCAGATATACCGGAAAGGCGATCAGCAGCTGAAGGTACAACTCGTGGATTACAACGGCGCCAACGCGCTGTATGCGGGCGCTACGGCCATGATGTCGGCGGGCTTCTCGCAGGATAACGACGACGAAATGATGCGTGGCTGCGACCTCGGCATTCCTGAGGTGAAGGGTTGGGAAACGCTGCAGAAAAAGGACAAAAAGGCTTCTGTGGCCCTCGGCGTGGGCGACCGTTTTTTCGTCGCCGTCGAGTCAACTGGTCAGGACAACACAGATTTTGTGAAGGCAGTAGCCAAGAACATCAACCTCAATGCATTAGCCAAGCTGTAGTTGAAGCTTGGCTACTCACTTTTCCTGTATCCTATAGCCCACACGTTACTCCCATGGAACCAACGCCAACACCTTCTTCCTCAACTGCTTCCGATCAGGGTCGCTTGCTCGCCATTGTCAGCTATCTCACGGTGGTCGGATGGCTGGTAAGCTATTTTCTCAACAAAGAAGAACGCTCGCCTCTTGCAGCTTTTCACTTGCGGCAAAATGCGCTGCTTCTGCTCACCGGGTTCGCGCTGTACGTTGGTTTGCAAGTACTTATGTTTGTGCCACTCATCGGCTGGCTAATCAGCCTGTGTATGCTGCCGCTGTATCTGGTACTGTTTGCCTTTTGGTTGCTGGGGCTGTTAGGGGCCATCAATGGTCAGGAAAAACCCATCCCAATACTGGGCCTGAAAGCGCAAAGCCTGTTTGCGAGCCTGTAGCCCATTGGGCTGCCTAACGCATAACGATTTTACAATCAAGCAATTGAACAAAATTCTACGTGCATGAAAAAGCTTCTGTTTGCAATTCTGGCGTTGCTGGCCTTGCCTTTGAACAGTTCGGCACAGTTTGGCCTTTTGAATGCGGCCGTCGATCGGGCGGCTAACCGGGTGGCGGCGCGCAAGATTGACGAGGCCATCGATCGCAAAGTGGCCGAAAAAACCGATGACTACCACCGCGCGCTTCTGACTGAAGGACGCCTAGTCTCCTATCGTATTCAGTTTGAGCCCAATACCGCAACGCTGTTGCCCGACAGCTATTCGATGCTCACTGAACTAACGCGCTTGCTGCAACAACAGCCCGACTTGCGCCTGAGCATCGAAGCCCATACGCTCCGGACTGGCAATGCTACCGCTAGCTTGGCTCTTGCGCAACAACGAGCCGATGTTGTGCGGGCAGCCTTAGTTAAGAATGGAATCGCGGCGACTCGGCTGAAAGCCAAAGGCATCGGCGAGGCCCAACCGCTCAGTACAGACAACTCCGAGGAGATGAATCAATTAAATCAACGGGTAGAATTTGTTAAACTATGAATAATTTTATATAAAATTGTAAGTGATTACGACGAGGTACTGAAACAGCGATTTATGCCGCAGGCAGTTGCGATGCGTTACCAGTCTTGGCCATGACGCTTCCTTATATTTAGTAAGGAAGCGTCATGGCCGCATTTTATTTGCTTACAGCTTGTCGACCAAGACAGTTTGTTACGTACAGACCCATGTTTTACGCACTATACTCACTTGATTTAGCCACTTAAATTATTGCCGTAATGGCTACCTCCTCTCTTCAGGCATCGGGGGCGAACGGTGGCCTCGACTGCACTGAAGAAGCAAAAAGCCCCGGAGCGTTGCACCGGGGCTTTTTTTATAACAGCTTGATTAAGAAACACTTGCTGGTCTAGAAGAATAGAAAGTGGCTCTTGGATTTGACTTTGTGCTTTAAGGGCTTGCCTTTCGGGTCGATGCCGGGAGCCGCATGCAACTGGCCGCGCTTCTGGCGGGCCGTGCCCCGCCGCTTGTCTTTGAACTTGCGTAGCACAAAGCCGCCGGAGTTCTTTTCGTACTGCCGAGCAGGCCCCGAGCCCCGACCAAAACTCGTATTGGCGGTACCCCCACCCGAACGCGCCTCCAAGATTTCGAGTTGCTGATCGCGCTTGGCCTCATCAGGATTCATGCTCATACGGCGCTGCATGCGCGCGATATCCGAGCCGGAAGCTTTCTTGTTTTTTCGGGCACTGGTTTCTTTCGGCTGGCTGCCGGGCGGCGTGCCAATCTCGGGCGCCATCGCCGTTTGGGCATGCGCTTGCTGCGCCAACAAAGCCGAAACAACCAGAAGTGCAGTCGCCAACAATTTTTTCATAAACGAGATCAGGCAAAGTAGAAGCCAAACTGCCGGCCTGGGCAAGCAGTTTGGCAACCAGTACGGGTTCGCGGGCGAAACGACTTGGCCTTGAAGTTAGTTCAAATACTAAGCCAGTGACGCACAGAGGCTTAATTTAGCGGCCTTCTGCTAAACCCGGGTGCGCAGAGAATCCCGGATTTCCATGAGCAGAATCTGGTCTTTTGTTGGCGCTGGTTCGGCTTCCGGTGCCGGATCGGGTTTGCGGCGCAGCTTATTGGCCGCCTGCACGATCAGGAAGATACAGAACGCAATAATGAGGAAGTTGAGCACTGCGTTCAGAAACAGGCCGTAGTTCAAGGTAGCTGCACCCGCATCTTTGGCTTGTTTCAAAGAGGCGTACGTGGTGCCGTCCAGCGAAACGAATAAATCGGAGAAATCATGCCCTCCGCTGATTTTACCCAGAATCGGCATCAGGATATCGTCGACCAACGAAGTCACGATCTTGCCGAAGGCCGCTCCAATAATCACGCCGACAGCTAAATCCAGCACGTTGCCGCGCGAAACGAACTCTTTGAATTCGGAAAAAAGACCCATAATTCGAACGGTTTTTAAATGTGGAAAAAGGAGAAATCAATGGGTCAATATATAATAAAAAATGTATCAATTCTTACGACTTGGCTCACCGGTTTAGCAGAGTTAACTGCTCGAGTCGTAAATATTGAGACTTGGCGGACAATAATTCTCCCGAAAATCGCTGCTTGCTAAAGCAAAAAGGCTGCCCCGGCGCTCACACGGGCTTTTGTCTGGGTGGAGCGCTTCGGACAGGCCAACGCGTTTTGCGCTATCTTTGCGGCCTTTCCACAACCTTCCGCTTCTGCATGGCCTCCTACGAAAATCTGCTGCTCGCTCTGGATTCTGCCACGGGCATTCTGACCATCACCCTCAACCGCCCTATCAAACTCAACGCCCTGAATGCGGCCACCATCGAGGAAATCCGGCAAAGCTTTCAGGAAGCCCTCGACGATGCTGCCGTGCGGGGCATCATCTTGACGGGCAGCGGCGAAAAGGCGTTCGTGGCCGGTGCCGACATTGCCGAGCTCGCCGACTTGAACGAGATTGCGGGCCGGCGCGTGGCCGAACGAGGCCAAGAAGCGTTCTGCATGATCGAGGAGAGCACCAAGCCCGTCATTGCGGCCGTTAATGGGTTTGCGCTGGGCGGTGGCTGCGAGCTAGCAATGGCCTGTCACCTGCGCGTGGCTTCCGAAAATGCCCGTTTTGGCCAGCCCGAAGTAAATCTGGGCCTGATTCCGGGCTATGGCGGTACGCAGCGTCTGACGCAGCTAGTGGGCAAAGCCAAAGCCCTAGAACTGATGATGACCGGCGACCAGATCAAGGCCGACGAAGCGCACCGCCTGGGGCTCGCCAACCATGTAGTGCCGGCTGCCGAGCTGTTGCCCTTCTGCGAACAGTTGCTCAAGCGCATTCTCAGCAAAGCACCGTTGGCCATCGGCATGGTAATCGACTGTGTGAATGCGTATTACGATGAAGAAAAACACGGTTATCAGACGGAAGCCAATTCGTTCAGCCGCTGCTTTGGGTCCGAAGATTTTCGCGAGGGCACGCAGGCATTCCTCGAAAAGCGGCCGGCCGCATTCAAAGGCGCATAAGCCGTACTTAGGGCTGGGCGATGTTTCGCCTCGGCAGCCCCATTTGTATCTATTTGATATACAGACAGATACAAAATATTTATTTTAAATCCGTAAGTAGTTCATAGTGAGTTCAATAGCCAAGCGCTTGGCCGGGCAGACGGCCGTGTACGGCATTAGCAGCATCGTGGGCCGTGTGCTCTCCTATTTGCTGGTGCCCATGTACACGGGTCGGTTTGTAGCGGCTCAATACGGGATCGTGACGGGGCTGTACGCGTACGTGTCGTTTCTAAACGTCGTGTTTACCTACGGCATGGAAACGACGTATTTCCGGTTTGCCAACCGCCCCGGCACCGACCGAAAACTGCTCTACGACCGGGTGTTGAGTATGCTGCTGGCCAGCAGTGTGCTGCTCACGCTTCTGCTGGCCCTGCTAGCGGCCCCGCTAATGCGCCTGATGAGCTTGCCACCTGGCAACGAGCGCTACGCCATATGGGTGGCCCTGATTTTGGGAATGGATGCCGTAGCCGCGATTCCTTTTGCCCGGCTTCGATTGGAGAACAAAGCGCGAAAATTTGCGGCCATCAAGCTGGCCAATATTTTGACTTATGTGCTTCTTAATCTGTTCTTTATCGTACTGTGCCCGGATGTGGTAGCGGGCAAATACCTGACGGGACTGCGCCCTCTGATCGAGCGACTATACGATCCGACGTTGGGCGTAGGGTATGTATTTCTGTCGAACCTGTTTGCCAGCGGCCTCACCTTGGTGCTGCTGTGGCGCGAGCTGACCGACTTCCGATTCCAGCTAAATCTGGAGCCCCTGCGGCCCATGCTGCGCTACGCTTACCCCCTGATGCTGATGGGATTAGCGGGCATGGTAAACGAAACCCTCGACCGGATTCTGCTGGGCTCGTGGCTGCCGCAGGGCTTCTATCCGGGCAAAAGCAACTTGGCGGCGGTGGGTATTTACGGCGCTTGCTACAAGCTGAGCATCTTCATGTCCCTCGTGATTCAGGCGTTTCGCTACGCGGCTGAGCCGTTTTTCTTTGCCCAAAGCACCGAAAAGAACTCGCCTACGACTTTTGCGCTGGTTCTGAAGTGGTTTACGCTGTGCTGCGCCCTGATTTTTGTGGTTATCAGCGTCAATCTGGAAGATTTGGCCCCAATTTTTCTGCGCCGGCCCGAATATCGCGAAGGCATTGGCGTCGTGCCTATCTTGCTGTTAGCCAACTTGTTCCTGGGGGTCTATTACAACCTGTCGGTGTGGTTTAAGCTAACCGACAAAACGTATTTCGGCACCTACATCGCTTTCGGCGGGGCCATCCTGACCATTGCGCTCAACTTTCTGCTGATTCCGCTGCTGGGCTACACGGGCAGCGCCATCACCACGCTGGCCTGCTACTTTACGATGGCCGCGGTGTGCTGGTGGCTCGGCGAAAGGCATTTCCCGATCCCTTATCCGGTCGCGCGCCTCAGCGTATGGCTGCTGTTTGCCATCGGGCTGGTGGCTGTGTCGTGGTATTTGCCCATCGCAGATTTCTGGCTGCGCCACGCTGTGCACCTGCTGATCTGTGCGGGATTTGCGGGGTTGCTTTTCCTGACCGAGCGGCCGCGGCGCGTAATAGCGTAGCTAAGCTTGCCGGTATTTGCCCAAAGATCAGTAAGTTCTGCTCACTTATTGGAGGCCCGCTTCAGCTACTATCTTTGCCCTTCCAAGCTTAGTGTCTCAGTTTCTGCTCATGCAAGTTCCTATTATTAATCGCTCGCGTCACGAACTGCCTTCTTATCAAACCGCGCATGCCGCCGGAATGGACGTGCGGGCCAACCTAGAAGAGGCCGTTACGTTGAAGCCCCTGCAACGAGCACTTATTCCAACGGGTCTTTTCCTGGAAATTCCGGTAGGTTATGAGGCGCAGGTACGGCCGCGTAGCGGCTTAGCTTACAAGCACGGCATTGGGCTCGTCAATAGCCCCGGCACCATCGACGCCGATTACCGTGGCGAACTCAAAGTACTGTTGGTCAATCTTTCTGCGGATGAATTTGTAGTGCAAGACGGCGAGCGCATTGCCCAGCTTGTGGTAGCCCGCCACGAAACCGTTGAGTGGCAGGCCGTTGAAGAGCTTACCGAAACCGGGCGCGGCGCCGGCGGCTACGGTAGCACCGGCACCAAATAGCACACATCCAATCGCAGCAGTTTCTCGTTTCTCACAATACCTACTCCTTCTTCCAACCCTAAACCAGTACTCTTTCGCTATGAAAATCATCGTCCCGATGGCCGGCATGGGCAAACGCATGCGCCCCCACACGCTCACCGTTCCCAAGCCTCTGATTCCGATTGCCGGAAAACCCATTGTACAGCGCCTCGTGGAAGATATCGCCAAGGTCTGCGGCGAGCCCGTCGACGAAGTGGCTTTCATTGTAGGTCGTTTTGGCGAAACAGTAGAGAAGAGCCTGGTAAAAATTGCGGAATCGGTAGGTGCCAAGGGCACGATTTACTACCAAGACGAGCCCCTGGGCACAGCCCACGCCATTTTGTGCGCCAAGGATTCGCTGACCGGACCGTTGGTGGTAGCTTTCGCCGACACGTTGTTTAAAGCGGATTTCACGCTTGACACCTCTGCCGACGGCACCATTTGGGTACAGCGCGTAGACGACCCACGGCCGTTTGGCGTGGTAAAGCTCGACGACCAAGGCCGCATCACCGAACTGGTAGAAAAGCCTGAGCAATTCGTTTCGGATTTGGCCATCATCGGCATCTATTACTTCAAGGACGGCGACTACCTGCGCAACGAGTTGCAGTATTTGCTCGACAACGATATCAAGGACAAAGGTGAATACCAGCTCACCAACGCCCTTGAAAACATGAAAAACAAAGGCACAGTGTTCGTGCCCGGCCGCGTTACCGAGTGGCTCGATTGCGGCAACAAAGACGCTACGGTTTTCACCAACCAACGCTACTTAGAATACCTGCAAGAGCGCGGCGAGAAATTGGTAGCTGCCTCGGCCAAGCTTACAAATGCTGTAGTCATTCAGCCGGTGTATATCGGTGAAAATGTGATCATTACCAATTCCGTAGTTGGTCCGCACGTATCTTTGGGCGACAACTCCAACGTGCGCGATTCGGTGGTGACCAATTCCATCGTGCAGCAGTCGGCCACGATCCTCAATGCCAGCGTGACTAACTCCATGATTGGCAACCACGCCAGCGTTACCAGCAAGCCCCACGACCTGAGCGTGGGCGACTATAACACCCTGCGGGTGTGATGATTTTCAAGCTTTTGACGTTAGCAGTAGCGCGAACTTCCGTTCGCAGATTTGTTTATCTCGCATAACTCCTTCCTTCTGACCGGCGGGCGGCCGTCCGCGCTACTGCGTCTATGCGTCGAATTGTTGCTTTTTCCTTTCTCCTCCTAAGCCTGCTGTTGGCGGAACAGAGTGCTGCTCAGCAGAAGCCTGCGCCCGATAAGGCAGCCTCCTCAGCTGAGAAAAAGCCGCGCAAGCTCACGCGCCGCGAGCGCAAGGAGCTGGCTAAGCGCGCCGAAATAGAAACGGCCGGGCAGCAAGCCCGGCCGCTCTCGGAGCGCGACCGGGAAATGAGCGAGTCGTTTTTCGTCGACGGCGTGAAGTATGTGTTGCTCGAGGACTACAACAAGGCACTAGAGCGGTTGCTCAAAGCCTATGCCCTCAACCCAACCAACGCCGCCATTAACTACAAGATAGCCGAGACCAACCTGTTGAGCGGCAATCTGAAAGACGCCACCAATTTTGCGCAGTCGGCCGTTAAGCTTGATCCGAAGAACGCGTACTACTATCTGCTATTGGCCCAAATTTATACGTCGCAGAAACAGTACGACGACGCGGCGAAGGTGTACACTAGCCTGATTCACGACGTCCCGGGATCGAACTATTACCTTTTCAACCTCGCCGATCTGTACATGGCGCAGGGCAAGCTGGACGAAGCGCTCGCGACGTTTGACCAAGCCGAAAAGCAGTTTGGGCCCATCGACGAAGTATCCTTTAAGAAGCAACAGATCTACTTGAAACAGAACAAGTTAGATAAAGCACTGCAAGAAGGAGAATCCCTGATCAAAGCTAACCCGGAAGAAGTGCGGTACGTGCTGGCGCAAGCCGAGCTGTACGCGTCCAATAATCGGCCGGCTGATGCCATTCGAGTGGCAAACCAAGCACTAAAGCAGGATCCCGACAACCCACAGGCTCGCATGATTCTGGCTGATGTGTACCGGCAGCAGGGCAATGCTGCTGAGTCGGAAAAACAGATCAAGCTGGCGTTTGAAAGCCCCGCGCTCGACATCGACGATAAAGTGCGTATTCTGGTCGATTACATTCGGCAACTTCCCAACCCCAAGCTGAACGCTACGGCGTTGGATCTCGCGGGCATCACGATGCGCGTGCATCCCAAAGAAGCCAAGGCCTTTGCAGTAGCCGGTGATATTCAGATCATTACCGAAAACAAAAAGGACGCCCGCGATTCCTATCTCAAAGCCATTCACCTCGACAACTCCAAGTTTCAGATTTGGCAGCAGGTGGTGCTGATTGATGCGGAACTAAACCAAATCGACTCGTTGCAGCGGCACACCGACCAGGCGCTGGAGCTATTTCCCAATCAGGCGTCGCTGTGGTTTTACAACGGTGTAGCGCACCTGCTGAAGAAGGAGCCGACAAAAGGCGTGAAATCGTTGGAATATGGTCGCAAGCTCGCCACTGATAACCCGGAGTTGCTGGCCCAATTTGATACCCAACTCGGCGACGCCTACCATGAGCTAAAGGACTACCCCAAATCCGACGCGGCCTACGAGGCAGCTTTGGCTTTCGACGCCAACAATGCCCAAGCGCTGAATAACTACAGCTATTACCTCTCGTTGCGGGGCGAGAAGCTCGACAAGGCGAAAGAAATGTCGGGGAAATTGGTCAAGCAGTTTCCCGACAACGATACTTACCTCGACACCTACGCGTGGGTGTTGTACAAATTAAAAGATTACAACGGAGCGCGGCAATACTTAGAAAAAGCCCTAAAAACCAGCACCGACGGCAACGTTATTGAGCACTACGGCGACGTGTTGTTTCAGCTGGGCCAGAAAGAGCAAGCCCTGACCGAATGGCAGCGCGCTAAGAAAACGGGCGAAGCATCGGCCCTGATTGACCGCAAGATCAAAGAGAAAAAACTGTATGAGTAGACGCATTGAGCTGGTACTGTTGCTGGCCCTGTTCCTGTTAGGAAGCTGTGCCCGCAAGGCCGTTCCGACCAAATCAACTTCGGGCAAAGTCGCTCCCGAAGTAGGCGCCAGCAACGTCGATTTTCGCTACTTAACAGCCAAGGGCAAAGCCCAGATCGAAGCCAACGGTGAAAAGCCGCCCACCGTCAACATTACGTTGCGGATGCGCAAAGACAGCATTATCTGGATTTCCGCTTCGGTTTCGCCCATCGGCGAAGTTGGCCGGGTCTTTATCACCCGCGACTCCGTGAAGCTGCTCAACCGGTTGCAGAAGGAATACTACTCCGGCAACTTTTCATACTTGAGCAAGCGGTTCAATGTGCCCGTTACCTTCGAGCAGGTGCAGGCCTTGTTGCTAGGCAATTATCTGCCTGCAGCGCCCGGTGTAACGCCCGCCATCAATACCAGCGGCGATTTACAAACTGTTCATTATGAGCAAGTTAACTTGATTATAGAACAGCTTATTGCGTTGAGTCGGGCGCGTATGCAGCAACTCACCGTGCGCGACCGCGAAACCGACAACAACTTCAAAGTAGACTACTCAGATTTCCGACCGCTGGAAGCAACGACGCAACAATTTGCCTACTCGGTGCTGGTGAAAGCCCAACAAGCCAAGCTGCCCGTTTCTACGGTTTCGATTAATTACCGCAACGTGGATGTAGACAAGGAGCGTCTGGCATTCCCGTTCTCGGTACCTTCGGGTTATGCGCGGAAAAAATAGTCGCAGTTACGCATTCTACGGGCTGTTGATCGCGGCGCTATTCATGGCGCTGAGCAATTCACCTTTGGCGCAGCGCCGAACTTCTTCGAGCAGTCGGTCATCAACCAACGGCAAGAAAACGAAAGCCCAATTGGAGCGTGAGCGCCGGGCCACCCTGCGCCGCATCCGAGAAACCAGCCGCATTCTGGCCCAAACGCAGCAGCAGAAACAGGCTTCTATTGGGCAGCTCAATGCGCTCAAGGAAAAGCTGAATGTGCAGCAGGGCGTCATCAAAAACATCTCGTCGGAACTGAAATACATCGAGTCGGATGTGCAGCAGACGGAAACCCAGGTGCAACGAACCCGGCAAAGCCTTGAGCAGTTGAAGGCAGAGTACGCACGTTTGATCTATGCGTCGTCCAAAACGGCCAACAGCTACAACCGGATCATGTTCCTGTTTGCGGCCGAATCGTTTAATCAGTTTATGCTACGATTGCGCTACATCCGGCAATACTCGGAGGTGCGCCGGGCGCAGGCCGCCCAAATTAGCAATACGCAACAGCTTCTGAGTCAACAGCTTACGGGACTCACCGAAAAGAAGCAGGAAAAAAGCAGCTTGCTCAGCACCCAGCTCAACGAAAACCGCAACTTGATTACGCTCAAAACGCAGCAGGACCAAGTGGTGACGAAGCTCAGCCGGCAGGAAGAAGGGTTGCGGCAGGAATTGGCCGAACGTCAGCAAGCCGTCAGCCGTCTCGATAACCTCATTGCCGAACGCGTCCGCGAAGAAATCGCGCGGGCTGCCCGCGTAGCAGCCGCACGTGCCGCGGCCCGAGCCGCCGCGAACCGCGAAAGAGCGGCTAATGCGCCTAGTCGCAGTCCGGGGGCTACTTCCCGTTCTAGCTCTAGTGAAGCCGAACCGGAGCCCGCCCGCACCGACCGCGTAACCCTGACGCCCGAAACGGCCGTGTTGTCGTCGTCTTTTGCCGAGAACCGCGGCCGGCTGTTGTGGCCCGTGAGCCGGGGCTTTATCTCCCAGCCTTTTGGGCGGCACCCGCACCCGGTGCTCAAAAACGTGATGGTAGAAAACCGCGGCATTGATATTCAAACCAGCGCCGGTGAGCCTGCCCGCGCCGTTTTTGACGGAAAAGTGCTCACCGTAGCTAGTATCGCGGGCATGAACAACATCGTGATGATTCAGCACGGCGAGTACTTTACGGTGTACGCCAAGCTGCGCAGCGTCAGCGTCAGCGAAGGCCAGCAAGTGAAGATGCGCCAGCCAATCGGCACCGTCTATACCAGTTCCGACGGCACTACCGAGCTACAGTTTCAGGTGTGGCGAAACAGCGCTAACCTCAATCCTCAGAATTGGATAGGCCACAAGTAGGGGCTCAACACGGCTCTCAAAGGGACGATCCGCTACAAAGAAAAAGGCCGCGCTAGATCTAGCGCGGCCTTTTTCCATATAACTACTTGATCATCAATCATTTACGCGCCACAAGGCTGGCGTCTGCATGGGCAAAAAAAACACCGTACATCGCACGGTGCCTTTCTGAGCTATGAAAACAAACTTAGCTATCAGCGCGTCATGCAGTTGCCAAATAAAGCCAAACTGGCTCGTCGGCATAGCAGAAGCCCCGATAACATGACGAAAGATAGATAGCTTACGGCTCAGACGCTAACCTATTTCGCTAAAAGTATAATTTTTCTCGGTGAAAGGCTTGTTTTGCTGTGCTGTCTTGCATCGCAGCTCAGCAGCAGCTTACACCAAGTTTAGCCTGTTGAGCAGCACCGCTTTATAGGAATTGCCAATGGGCACTGGCACCGGCTGCCCGGCGCGTTCCGTTTCCACCAAAGCGGAATCGGCTTCGATCGCGACTATCCGATCGAGGCGCACGATGTATTTGCGGTGAACGCGTGCAAAGTCGCGGGGCGGCAGCTTGGTTTCTAGGTCTTTCATGGTGCTGTATACCGTGAAGCGCTCGCGGGCCGTGTGGATGTTCACGTAATCGCCAAGGGCTTCGACATACCGGATATCGCCCGTGTTGACGCGTACCAGTTTATGATCCTGCTTGATAAAAATCTCGCAGCGGTTGTCAAAATACAATGAATCGGCCGCGTTGTTGGCCATGCGCAACAGCCCGTCCAGTTTTTGCTGCTCCTGCTCTAGTTGCAGGCGGGCGCGACGCAGCTCCAAGTGCGAAACCACCTCACGTGCCAAAATCCGCAGGGCCTCGCGTTGGCTATCGCTCAGGCGATGCGGTACCGTATCGATGGCGCAAAGCGTTCCCAACGGATGCCCTTCCGGCGTTACCAGCGGCGCACCAGCATAGAAGCGGATGCTAGGCGCAGCAGTCACCATCGGGTTCGTCTGAAAAGTAGGATCGCAGCTCGCGTCTTCTACTTCGAAGACGTCGTCGGAGTACATCGCGTAGTTGCAGAACGCAAATTCGCGCTTAGATCCCTCAATGTTGTCAAAGCCGGTTTTGGCCTTAAACCATTGCCGATCAGAGTCAATCAGGGACACAAGCGAAACCGGCGTATTGCAAATAAAAGCCGCTAAGCGCGTCAGATCATCAAACACTTGCTCGGGTGGCGTGTCTAGAATCTGATAATTACGTAAAACCTCGAGCCGCTGTGCTTCGTCACTGCTGTGCAGGTCGGGAAGGGCGGAACGGGTTGTGCTGGAGTTACGAGCCAACTTTTTAAGAACGTTAAATCTTCGGGGAGAGGCAGCTGCGAATCAAAGCGGAGCAAACGGCATCAGCGGTGCCTAAGCATCATTTGCTTCGAAAAATGAGCTTAAATAACAATCTTACGACGGTGAATATAAGTATTTAGACGCTGAACTTCCTTTTTTACCAGTCAAGGCTTCTAAATATGTACGAGCCGTTTGCCGAAACGGATTGACCGGCGCAACAGGAAAGATAGAGTCCTGTAAAACTGTTTTGAAAATTATAGGGTACCTTTACCAATCCTGAATCACGCTAAACAGCGTATACCTAGCTTTGCACCCCAAACCGGCTTCAGGCCTCTCATCATGACACTGCTTTCCCTGTTTCTAGGCATCGGCAATTTTGGTGGCACCGAAATTCTGCTGATTGTTATTGCCATCATCTTACTGTTCGGCGCCAAGCGCATCCCGGAACTTGCCAAAGGCCTGGGAAAGGGCATTCGGGAGTTCAAAGATGCCACGAAGGAAGAAAAGCCTGAGTACCGCGACCGCCCAGTTAATCCAAACGATCCTACCCAACCCCGCCTGTAATCATGAACATGCCCGTTCTGCTTTTCCTCGGCGACATTGGTGGCAGCGAGTTGCTGCTGATTATGGTCGTCATCCTGATGTTTTTTGGCGCCAATAAAATCCCGGAACTAGCGCGCGGCTTAGGCAAAGGCATTCGGGAGTTTAAAGATGCATCGCGGGAAATCCGCAGCGAAATCGAAAACTCAGGCCAGCCCCAGCCAACCCAATACCAAAACCAATTCAACAACAATACGGGTTATCAAGCGCCGCAGCAGCCTGTTTATCAAGCTCCTGTAGCCCAGCCAGAAGGCACGCACGCGCCTGTAACTCCTATTGCACCGCCCATGGATGGTGGCATCACGCCTCCCGTGGCTGATAGCCCTCGCCTTGATCAAACGACCAACTAATTCTGTGATTTGAGACGCTTTAATTCTCTCACCGAAGTTCGTAACGAGCTGACGGCAGGCACCGTGACCTGTCGTCAGCTCGTGGAGTATTATCTGGATAACATCCAGAAGAAAAGCCATCTGAACGCTTTTCTGGAAGTATTTGCTGATGAGGCACTTATGCAGGCCGATGCTGTAGATACCAAGTTGGCTGCCGGTACCGCTGGCAAGCTTGCGGGTATGGTAGTTGGCCTCAAGGACGTGCTGGCTTACAAAGACCACTCTCTGCAAAGCAGCAGCCACATCCTCGATGGGTTTAAGTCGTTGTACACGGGTACGGCTGTGCAGCGCTTACTGGACGAAGACGCTATTATCATTGGGCGCCAGAACTGCGACGAATTCGCCATGGGGGCTTCCAATGAAACCTCTTACTTCGGACCAGCCCGCAACGAGATAGATCCCGACCGTGTTCCCGGTGGGTCATCGGGCGGGTCGGCAGTGGCCGTGCAAGCCGATCTGTGCCTAGCTTCTATCGGCTCCGATACGGGCGGCTCGGTGCGTCAGCCGGCAGCATTTTGCGGCATTGTTGGCTTCAAGCCTACTTATTCGCGCATTTCGCGCTATGGCTTGATCGCGTACGCTTCTTCTTTTGATCAGATAGGTACGCTGACGCGCTCGGTGGAAGATGCGGCTTTGCTGCTGGAAGTAATGGCGGGCGCTGACGATTTCGACAGCACAGCCAGCCAGCACCCCGTGCCGGCTTACAGCGAGCTGCTAACACCTGCCCCACACTACCGCATCGGCTACATCAGCGATTGTCTGGAGCGGCCCGGCTTAAATCCGGAGATCAAAGAAGCGACTGAAAGAGCGCTCGATTTGCTGCGTAGCCAAGGCCACGTAGTAGAAGCCGTCGACTTTCATCACCTCGACTACATCGTCCCGACGTATTACATTCTTACCACTGCGGAAGCCAGCTCCAACCTGAGCCGCTACGATGGGGTGAAGTTTGGCTACCGAGCTCCCGATGCCACCGACCTTGAGTCTTTGTATAAAAAGACACGAGCGCAGGGCTTTGGACCCGAGGTACAGAAGCGCATATTGCTGGGCACTTTTGTACTGTCGGCAGATTATTATGACGCTTATTATACTAAAGCTCAGCAAGTTCGTCGTTTGATTAAAGAGAAAACTGACGAACTCCTACGGCAATACGATTTTCTGGTGTTGCCCACCACGCCTACCACTGCGTTTCGCATTGGCGAAAACGAAAAAGATTCATTGGCTATTTACTTGGCTGACATTTTCACGGTGCAGGCTTCGTTGGCAGGTGTTCCGGCTATTTCGATTCCTGCGGGTGCCGATTCGAAAGGATTGCCCATTGGTTTACAAGTATTGAGCGGAGCCTTCCGCGAGGAGCATCTGTTGGCTTTTGCAAAATCAGTCACGGAATCACTTACACTAGCTATTCCCTGATGAAAAAGTTATTGTGGCGTGTCGCCGCTTCTTTTCTGCTTGTGAGCACCTTGTCGCCTCTTGCGCAGGCGCAGGTGCTTCCCGAACTGAATCCGAACGGTAGCCGCCTCAATGACGATACCACCCACGTACAGCTGGAGCTGCTACCCGATACACTGGTGGCTGCCCCCACCATCGATTCGCTAAAGATACGTTGGGCGCATACGCCCCCGGAACTGCGCGACTTGGTCGGTGACCGCATCAGTTGCTTCGAGACCGACGTGCCGCACCTATTCAACGGCACCGTGATGAGCTTTGTGGAGTACTTCACGAATCGCAATCGGGCGTATACGCAGCGTATCCTGGAACGTGAACACCTGTACTTCCCGCTATTCGAAACCTATTTAGCCAAATACAAGCTTCCGCAAGACCTTAAGTATCTGGCAGTTGTAGAATCGGCACTAGTGCCACAAGCACGCTCGCGCGTGGGTGCCGTGGGGTTGTGGCAATTTATGGGGCCAACTGCCAGCGACCTACGGTTGCGCCGCGATGAGTACATCGACGAGCGCATGAACCCTGAGAAGTCGACGGAAGCCGCCTGCAAGTATCTGCGCGACCTGTATCGCATGTTTGGCGACTGGGAGCTGGTAATGGCCGCGTACAACTACGGCTCCGGCAACATCATGAAAGCCATCCGGAAGGCGGGGGGCCAGCGCAATTTCTGGGCGATCTATCCGTACCTGCCTAAAGAAACCCGCAACTACGTGCCCACCTTCACGGCGGCCATGTACGCGATCAAGTATTCGCACGAGCACGGTTTGCACACCGAAACGATGCGCTACTTGTACCCCGAGCCCATGGACACGCTTGTCGTTTCGGGCCGCTCCTTGGACCTGCGCAAATTTTCGGCGCAGTTTGGCCTGGACTCCGCCGAAATTCAACGCCAGAATCCGGAAATCCGCAAGACCTTCCTGCCGGAATCTATTCGCAATTATGCGCTGAAAGTGCCGACCTGTGTTCGAAGCGAAATGGTCGTTTTCGACCGCTCTACGCTTCTTGATTTCTGCAAAGTGAGCGTGCCGCCACCCGCTCCTATTGCCCCCCGCCTTCCTTGGATGACGGATTTTAATTCGATCCAGACGGGCGTTGCAGTTACCGACAAGCCTAGGCCAGAAAGCGACAAGCTCCGCTATCGCCGCGTGCGGCATACCGTAAAACGCGGGGAGACCATAGCCGCCGTGGCCGAACGTTATGATGTGACGCCCGCGCAGATCTTGCGCTGGAACGAGTTGCGGCGCGGCAAGGCCCTCGTTCCACGCCAGCAACTTCTTGTACTTCTTCCCATTCGCGAAGCAGAAGCTCCTCGGACGGCTGTCGCGTCAGCTCGTAAGATTTATGTTCCGGCCAAGCTGCCGCTCCCAACTGCTAAGCCTTCTGTTGCCATGGCCGCGGCTCCGGTAGCCGAAAAACAGGAAGCAGAAACTAGCGCTGCCCGCAATACAGAATCGTTTGGTAATGAGCCAGTTATAATAAAGACAACTGCTTCAGCTAAACCTTCTAACAAAGCGCCCAAAGAAATAGCCAAATCGGTGGAAGTTGCTGAAGCAGACACCGACACTGCCGCAGCTACCGACGACACACTGCCCAAAAGCTATGTGGTTCGTAAAGGCGACATCCTGACCAAAATTGCGCGTGAGCACGGCGTAACCGTTGCGCAGATCATGGCCTGGAATAAGTTGGAAACGGAGAAAGTAGCACCCGGCCAACACCTAACATTCTACGTTGCCAGCAGCGACGAGGAAACCGCAATAGCGCAAGCTAGTGAGGTTACGCCACGCCGGACAACCCACGCGAAAGTAGCTAGCGCAACCCCCAAAAAGCCGGCGCCCGCCGCGCCGCCGGTTATCCGCAAAGTGCATTTGGTTCAGCCCGGTGATACGCTTTACAACATCTCTCGTCGCTACCAAGGCGTAACGGTAGAGCAGCTGCGCAAGCTAAATAACCTCAAGTCCGACAACGTCAAACCGGGCCAGAAACTGGTGATTGTGCAAGGGTAAGCCCCTATTTTTTCTGTTCTAGAAAGAGCCGCTTTCCTGCCCCGCGCCCCAAGGATGCGGGGCTTTTTTCTGCCCATTAAATGAAGCGTACCTTTGATCCCGCTCAAATTCGCGCCACCTTGCTTATTACAGCACCCCAGCGCTCCGTTCTTCCGCCCTCACTTCTATGCTTAAAATAAACAAAGAAGACGCCCTCAATTACCACTCGCAAAACCCCGCCGGCAAAATTGAGGTAGTGCCGACCAAACCCGTCAGTACCCAACTCGATTTGGCCCTTGCCTACTCGCCCGGCGTGGCCGAGCCCTGCAAAGCCATCGCGGCCAACAAAGACGACGTTTACAAATACACCGCCAAGGGCAACCTAGTAGGCGTGATTTCAAATGGTACCGCCGTATTGGGGCTGGGCAACATCGGCCCCGACGCGTCGAAACCGGTAATGGAAGGCAAAGGCGTGTTGTTCAAGAAGTTCGCGGGCATTGATTGCTTCGACATCGAGATCGACGCGACGGACCCCGACGAATTCATTCGCATTGTGAAGTCGCTGGAACCAACGTTTGGCGGCATCAACTTGGAAGACATCAAAGCCCCCGAATGCTTTCGCATCGAAACGGCACTGCGCGAGCAGATGAACATTCCGCTGATGCACGACGATCAGCACGGCACCGCCATTATTTCGTCGGCGGCGTTGCTGAATGCGCTGGAGATCGTCGAGAAGAATATCGACGCGGTGAAGGTAGTAGTAAGCGGTGCGGGCGCGGCGGCCATTTCGTGCCTGCGGCTGTACGTAGAGCTAGGACTGAAAATTGAGAACGTCGTAGTCTTCGACAAGGACGGCGTCATCAACCAGCACCGCACCGATTTGGCGCCGTTGCAGATGCAGTTTGCCACCGACCGCGCCGTCACTACATTGGCCGAAGCCATGGAAGGCGCCGACGTATTTGTGGGCCTTTCGGCGGCCAACGTGCTGCCGGCCGAACTGCTGCTGCGCATGGCCGACAACCCAATCGTGTTTGCCCTGGCCAACCCCGACCCGGAGATTGTGTACGAAGTTGCCATGGCGACTCGCCCCGACCTCATCATGGCTACGGGCCGCTCCGACCATCCTAACCAGGTCAATAACGTCCTGGGCTTCCCCTACATCTTCCGTGGGGCCTTGGATGTGCGCGCCACCGAAATCAACGAAGCTATGAAGCTGGCCGCGGTGAAAGCATTGGCTGAGCTGGCCAAGGATCCGGTGCCGGACATGGTAAACAAGGCTTACAGCGACAACACGCTGGCCTTTGGACGCAACTATTTGATACCCAAGCCTTTAGATCCAAGGCTTATCACCACCATTTCGCCGGCCGTCGCGCAGGCTGCCATCGAGAGCGGGGTAGCGCGACAGGTGATCACCGATTGGGCGGCCTACGAAGATGAATTGCGCAGCCGCTTGGGCGTCAACCAGAAGCTGATGAACCGCATCACCAGCGCTGCCAAATCGAACCCCAAGCGCGTGGTGTTTGCCGAAGGCGACAACTACAAGATTCTCAAAGCCGCCCAGATTCTGCGCGACGAAGGCATTGCGCACCCGATTCTGCTCGGCAATCAGGAGAAAATCAACACAATTGTCCGCGCTAATAGCCTCGACTTGGAAGGATGCACAATTATTGACATTCTGCAGGAAAACGAGAAACGCGAGGAATACGCTGAGCTGCTGTATCAAAAGCGCCAACGCCGTGGCATCACGCGCTACGAAGGCCGGCGGTTGTTGCGAGAACGCAATTACTACGGCTCGATGATGCTGGAAACCGGTGAGGCTGACGCCTTTATCACGGGTTTGAGCAAAGATTACGGCAAATCCATCATCCCATCGTTGCAGGTGATTGGGGTAGAAGAAGGTGTGCACCGCGTGGCGGGTATGTACATCATCCAACACAAAAAGGGGCCGTACTTTTTCGCCGATACCACCGTCAACATCGACCCTACGGCCGAGGAGATGGTAGACATCATTGGCTTGACAGCGCGGGGCGTGCGCTTTTTCGATACCGAGCCTCGCATTGCCGTGTTGAGCTATTCGAACTTCGGCTCCAACCCCGGCGCCCTGCCCGACAAAGCCCGGCGCGCTACTGAGCTAGCCAAAAAGCGCTACCCCGATCTGCTGCTTGATGGTGAGATGCAAGCCAACACGGCCCTCAATCCGCAGCTCTTGCGCGAGCATTACCCTTTTAGCGAGCTAGCGGAGAAAGGTGCCAACACCTTGATTTTCCCGAACGTAGCGACCGGCAACATTGCCTACAAAGTTCTGCAAGAAATAGGTGGTGCTGAGGTAATTGGCCCTGTGCTGATGGGCATGCGCAAGCCCGTACATATTCTGCAGTTGGGGGCTTCCGTCCGTGAAATCGTGAACATGGCCGCTATTGCCGTGGTCGATGCGCAGACTTATAATAAGCCGCTGTAGGGATTATCTTCCGCCACCATTGTAGACGACGCGCAAAAAGGCGAACTTTATAAAAGCCATATTTTTTAGCCAAGAATGCCAGTATTTTTGGGATAAAATACCAACGGCTGACGTTCTTCTTCCATCCCAACGATCTGCCTTTTGATCGTGTCATGACGGGCGTGTCTTGCGCGCTCCTATTTTGGTTTCTATGATCGCATACATCGACGGCAAACTAGCTTACAAAGATCCGACCCTCGCCATCGTGGACGTGAATGGAATTGGCTACGAAATCAAAATTTCGTTGGCCACCTATTCGAAGTTGCCGGTGGAGGAAGAAAAAATAAAACTCTTTACCTATCAGCACATTAAGGAAGATGCGCACACGCTCTACGGCTTTCTAGACCCAAACGAAAAAGCGCTGTTTATGCAGCTGATTTCGGTTTCGGGCATCGGGCCGGGCACGGGGATCATGATGGTTTCCTCCATGTCGGTCGGCGAGATTCGCCAAGCCATTGTGCAAGAGGACGTTCGCTCTATTCAGAGCATCAAAGGCGTAGGCCCGAAGACCGCGCAACGTGTGATTCTGGAACTGCGCGACAAGATGCGCAAGGACGAATTGCTGGCCAAAGCGGGCGTAGACACCGTCCCGTTGGCGCGGGCGCACAATACCAACCGCGCCGAAGCGTTAGCCGCATTAGTGACCTTGGGTTTTGCCCGCGCTGCCGCGGAAAAAACCCTGGACGCTATCCAACAACGCCATGGTAATGACCTGAGCGTGGAGGGATTAATTAAATTTGCTCTGAAGTCTCATTAGCATTTTTCGCTGCCTAGCGCTGTATTGTTACCCTTGAACTCCGGTAAGAAGTCCCTCACCGCCTCAGTCGTTATTGTCGCGTCGTTGCTGGCGTGGTGGTCGCAGGCTACAGCCGCAGCGGGAGCTCATCCATTTGCTTTTCAGCAACTATGGAAGTGGCTACCCGTGCCCGGTAAAGGGACCGCGCTACAAGTTGCGGCCGACACGCCCCGTACTGCACCCGCCGACACGACCAAATACCGACCCAGCCGCCGTCCAAAAGTAAACCCAGCCGACCGCGTGGGCAGTCCGTTTGCGCCTCAGCGTCGGCGCTCGCCGCTTATTCTGGGTTTGCCCTCGAACGTGCACCTCGACGTAACGCCCGACGATAGTCTGGCGAACTTCAACATCGAGGAAAAAATCGGGACGGATCTGGACTACCGCAACCCGAGTTTGATGACGTTTGAGGAGTACTCGCGGTGGCAGCAACAACAGGCCATTCGCAATTACTTCCGTGCCAAATCGGAAGGCGGCGTGGCCGGCGACGCCAACACGCCAGCCGCACAGCGCCTGATTCCGAAGATTTACTTAGGCCCGATGGCCGACCGGATTTTCGGGGGCAGCTACGTGGACATTCGCCCCCAGGGCGCGGTCACGATTCGGATGGGCGCGCGCTTCAACCGCAACTACAACCCTACCCTCACACTGCGTCAGCAGAAAGTAGGTGATTTTCAGTTCGACCAGAACATGAACGTCAACCTTACGGGCCAGGTGGGCGAGAAACTGCGGCTCACGTTCAACTACGACACCAAAGCCGCATTCGACTTCGAGAACAACATGAAGTTCGATTACACGGGCTTCGACACCGATATCATCCGCAAGATTGAGCTAGGCAACGTCAGCTTACCACTCAATAATTCGCTGATTCAGGGTGGGCAAAACTTGTTCGGCGTCAAAACGCAGCTGCAATTTGGCCGTTTGGCCGTCACGGCGGTGGCCAGTACCCTGCGCGGTACTTCCGACGAAGTGCGCGTACAAAACGGTGCCCAAAGCCGGCAGTTTGAAATAAAAGCCAGCCAATACGAACGCGACCGCCACTTCTTCCTGTCGCAGTTTTTCCGCGACCGCTACAACACGGTGCTGCGCAACTTGCCTACCGTGCAGTCGGGCGTGGAAATTCGGCGCCTGGAGGTATACGTCACGAATGACAACCGCACGACTGAGAACCTGCGCAATGTAGTGACACTCACGGACGTAGCCGAACCGACGCGCTTGTACCGCTCGCAGTTTCTGCTGCCGTCCGGACGTAACGCGGCGGCTACCAACGCTGCCAACTCCGAGCTTTCGGCCATCTTGGCCGGCGGCGCAACGGCACGCGGCGACCAAACCGTTGATGGGTACTTGACCAACAACCTGAAGCTGGTTAAGAACGTGGACTTTGAGCGGGTACGGGCCCGCAAGCTTGACCCGCGCGAGTACACCTTTAATGCGCAGCTAGGCTACCTGTCGCTGAATACGCAGCTACTGCCGGAACAGGTGCTAGGCGTGTCGTACGAGTATCTGTACAACGGGCAGGTGTACAAGGTGGGCGAAACGGTAGACGATTACGCCAACGTGCAGCAAGATCAGGTGATCTTCCTGAAGATGCTGAAGGCCACCAACCCCGGCGTGGGGTTGGTTGATTTAAATGACCCAAGCGTGAACAAGCAGAACGAAAACCTGCTGACCCGCAACTTGCCGACATGGGATTTGATGATGAAAAACATCTACTCCCTCAACGCCAACCAGATCAACCGCAACAACTTCCAGCTCCAGCTGCTCTACAAAGACGACGCAACGGGCGTAGACTTGATTTCGCTGAAGGAAGGCCAAAAGGTTAAGAATATTCCGCTCGTTCAGGTCTTGAACCTGGATAACGTAAACCCCAACAACGACCGGAACCCCGACGGCAACTTTGACTTTTTCTCGGGCATCACGATCGATCCGGAGCTGGGCAGGATCATTTTTCCGGTGGTGCAGCCCTTTGGCAATTACCTTCAACAGCAGTTTGTAGCCGGCACCGAGCAAAGCCTCATCGATAAGTACGTTTACCAAGAGCTCTACAACCAAACTCAAAGCGACGCCCAGCAGCGACAAGAAAAGGACAAGTTTTTCCTGCGGGGGCGCTACCAGGCCACGGCCACCGACGAGATTACGCTGCCCGGCTTTGGCATTGCGCAGGGCTCGGTGCGGGTTATGTCAGGGAGTACGTTGCTGGAAGAAGGCCGCGACTACCAGGTCTTCTACGACCAGGCAAAAGTTAAAGTACTCAACCCCAGCTACTTAAATTCAGCCAACGAACTACGCGTCACGTTCGAGAAAAACGCCGTGGTGCAGGTGCAACCTCGCCGCCTGGTGGGCACCCGCTTAGATTATCGTCTTAACGAAGACATCAACATCGGGGCCACTTATTTACATCTGCTTGAGAATCAAGCACCTGGCATAAACCGTGTCAACATTGGCGACGAGCCAGGCAATAACACGATTTATGGCTTCGACGTGAACATGCGTCGCGAGTCGCGGGCTATCACTAAGTATCTGGATGCCTTGCCACTTATTTCTACCAAAGAGCCGTCGTCGGTGGCATTCAGCGGAGAGTTTGCGCAGCTGGTGCCAGGCCGGTCGAAGCTGGGCAGCCGCGGAGAAAATGGCGTGTCGTACATCGACGACTTTGAAAACTCCCGCACGCCGTACTCGCTAGGCGGCACCAATTCGGCTACCACTTGGCGCTTGGCCTCCACGCCGTTGCCCATTGCCGGCAGCACCACCGACGGCCGCCCCTATGGCTACAACCGGGCGAAACTGGCGTGGTACACTGTCGATCAGACCTACTACACCAACGGCCCAAGCAAGCCGTCCAACATCAACGCCAACGACCTGCTGAATCACTACACGCGGGGCATTAAGCGAGACGAGATTTTCCCAAATCGCGATCTGGGTGCGACTGGCAACAGCTTTGAGTTTCCGCTTGATCTGGCATACTTTCCCAACGAACGCGGCCAGTACAACTATAACCCGCAGCTGCAAAACGACGGCAAGCATTTCCAGCTGAACACGCCCGCCGAGAATGCCCGGCACTACGGTGGCATCAGCCGTGAAATCAGCTTCGATACGGACTTCGACAATGCCAACGTCGAGTACATCGAGTTCTGGATGATGGACCCGTTCATCAACTCGCCGCGGGGTGCTATTGAAGATCCGGACGCGACGCAGCCGGTTAAGCCCAACACCACAGGTGGCGACTTGTACTTCAACCTCGGCAACGTGTCGGAAGACGTGCTGAAGGATGCCAACGTGCACGAGTTTGAAAACGGCCTGCCCGACGGTGCCAGCATCCGCGACCCCGACGATGTGCGGCCAACCGTGTGGGGCCGTGCTACCAAACAACAGTTTTTGACCGACGCTTTCAGCACTGCGCCCGGCGGCCGGGCACTGCAAGACATTGGCCTCGACGGCATTGATGATAATGCGGAAACCCAGTTTTTCGGCGCGATTTACGGCGCGGACCCTTCTGCCGATGACTTCGTGCACCACCTCGACGCGGGCTACACGCAGCGCAACGTCAAGATTTTGGGCCGTTATAAGCAGTACAACGGCATGGAAGGCAACTCACAAGAGAACAGCCAGCAGAGCTCGTCCGCTTTCCCCGACAAAGAAGACCTCAACCGCGACAACGTAATCACCGACACCGAGCGCTATTACGAATACCGCGTGCAGCTCCGCCCTGGCCAATTGGCCGTTGGGCAAAACTACATTGTGGATAAGGTCACGAAATCGGTAAATGGCGACCAAGTTTCGTGGTACCAGTTCCGCATTCCGATTCGGCAATACTCGGCGGTGCGCGGCACTCCCGACGGCCAACCGTTTGGCTTCAAGTCGATACGGTTTGTGCGCATGTACCTCACGCAGTGGCAGGAGCCGGTGGTGCTGCGCATTGTGCAGCCACAGTTTGTGGCCAACCAGTGGCGCCGTTTCCTGAGCACCATCGCGGAGCCGAACAAGCCCAACGTCAACACCGATACCGATGCCGAAGCCTTCGACATTTCGACGGTCAGCATCGAAGAAAACGGAGCTACAGCGTCTGGCTCGTCAGCCATCCCGTATGTGCTGCCACCCAACATCGAGCGAGACCGCGAATACGGCTCCAGCACCATCAACCGCCAGCAAAACGAGCAATCGCTGCGCATGTGCGTGCAGGGGCTGCGCGATGGCTACGGCAAGGCCGCCTATAAGAACTTGACTATCAATATGTTGCGCTACAAGCAACTACGGATGTTCTTGCACGCCGAAAGCGAAGACCGGAGCGTGCGCGATGGGCAGGTAAACGGCTTTATCCGCATCGGTACTGACTATACCCAGAACTACTACGAATACTCGCTGCCCCTCCAGATTACGGCGCCCGGCGGTGGCGTGCGGGCCGTAGAGGAAGTGTGGCCCACGCAAAACCAAGTAGACGTAAAGTTTCAGGATTTTATCGACGCGAAGGCTGAACGCAACCAAGCACACTGGCCGCTCAACGTGCCGTATATCAAAACCATCACGGCGCAAAACGGCGTGAAGGCCACGATTACCATCCTTGGCAACCCCGATTTTAGCGCCGTTCAGGGCGTGATGATTGGCGTTTTCAACCCATCCGACGACGGCGTGGAGAAGTCGCTTTGCTTGTGGTCGGATGAATTCCGGGTGTTTGATTTTGACCGCGAGACGGGTTGGGCCGCCACGGCTCGCTTCAATGCCAAGCTCGCTGACCTAGCTAACGTAACGGCGACGGGCAGCTACATTTCCACGGGCTTCGGCGGCCTACAAGACCGCTTGCAGCAGCGCTCACTCGACAACGTGGCCCGCGGCGATCTCAATGCGACGGTGGCGGCCGAGAAGTTTTTCCCCGAAAAATTGGGCCTGCGCGTACCGGTATTGGTGCAAGCGGGCATCGAGAGCCGCGCGCCCAAATACGACCCGCTCGACCCGGATACGAAGCTTACCCAGTCGCTGCAAAAGTTTGATTCAGAGACTGAGAAATCAAACTACCGCAAGGAAGTCATCGACCAGACCAGCCAGCGCAGCATCAGCGTGTTGAATGTTCGGAAGGAGCGCACCAACCCCGAAAAGAAAGTGCGGCCTTATGATATTGAGAACTTTGCGCTCAGCTATGCGCTCACCGAACGCCTCCACACCGACATCCGCACGGACCGCGATTACACCCGAACCTATACGGGTGCACTGGCCTACATCTACCAGACGACGCCGAAAAACTATACCCCGCTGGCCAACTTGAAGGCGCTGGATTCGCCTTATCTCAAGTTCCTGCAAGAGATCAACTTCACGCCGCTGCCCAGCCGGTTCTCGTTCCGAGCCGACCTTGACCGGCGCTATAACGAGTTGTTCTTGCAGCGCACGCTCGAACCTGGTCAGGTGCCTGTGACCGACGGCATTGCGGGTGTATTTCAGAAGAGCTTCTTTATCAACCGCATCTACGACATGCAGTGGGATCTGACCAAGAACCTGCGTTTGGACTACACGGCTACCAACCGCGGAGTGGTGGACGAAGGCCCCGGCCGCACCATTGGCAGCGATGCCATTGCGCGCAACAACCGCCAGCAGCTGCGCCACAACCTCGGCCGCGGCGGCCGTACCACCAATTTCAACCAGACCATTGGCATCACGTATCGTCTGCCCTTGGACAAGTTTCCGCTCACGGATTGGCTATCAGCCGATACGCGCTACCAAGCCAATTACAGCTGGCAGGCGGCTTCCACAGCGTTGCGCGCTGACCTCAACGACTCCACTACCGTGGACGTGAAGTTGGGCAACACCATTCAGAATAACGGTGAGTTGAGCGCCAACGGAAAGATTGATTTGGTGAAGCTTTACAACAAAGTGCGCTTCCTCAACATCATCAACAACGCTCCGCCGCCCGCTCCCAAGCCTAAGGACGGCCAGAAGGGTCCACCTGATCTCGTCAACGGGCAGCCTGTCGCCCCTACCGATACCACCAAAGGCCCGCAGCTGCGCGTGCTGAAAGCCATCCTGCGCTCTCTAATGACAGCGCGCTCCTTGGACTTTACTTACACCCGCAGCAACGGCACGCTGCTTCCGGGTTATTTGCCTGGCACTCAATTCTTTGGCTTGAGTGATAATTTCAGCGCACCGGGTGTGCCATTCATCCTGGGCCGGCAGTATGACCTGGATGCCCTCTACGATCGCGCGGCTGGCCGGGGCTGGTATACCCAGCGCAGCGACCTGCTGAATACGCCCATTAGCTCGTTGCTGACCGAAAACCTGGCGCTACGCACAGCTTTGCAGCCCTTCCGCGACTTCAACATTCAGCTTGACGGACGCCGTCAGTTGGTGCGCAACCGTGAAGTGTTTTACCGCCGCGAAGTAAATCTGGAAACGCTGGAACCTTATCCCGACGGCCGACTGGCACCACGACAGCCTTTGGGCTCGGGATCGTTTAGCACTTCGTTCGTTTCCATTCAAACGCTTTTCGGCGACCGTAGCGCCAACGGCAACATCTCCAAATCCTTCGACCGCTTCGTGCAGAACCGGGCCCTTATCCGCGACCGCCTTGCCGCGGATAACCCAAATCCTGGCACGTACGGATACAATTCGCAGGATGTGCTGCTTCCCGCCTTCCTCGATGCGTATCGCGGCAGGTCGTCGAGCGGCTACAAATCGGAGAAGTTTAAGCCGTTTGCGCTTCTGCCCGTTCCCAACTGGAACATCACCTATAACGGGTTGGCAGAGTTGCCTTTTGTTAAGCGTTATTTCCGGAGCATCGCCCTTACTCACGCGTACTCATCCACTTACAACATAGCCAGTTACAACACAGCTACGGTGTATAACCGGGAGCCACAAGGCCTGTCGGAGCTGGTGAATACGTCCAATCAGTTTATCCCGTATTACATCATCGGGCAAGTGAGTATTGTAGAGCGTTTGGCACCGTTGATTGGCATCAACTTCACTACGCTCGAAAAGACGACCGGACGCGTGGAATATCGCACCGAACGCAATGTGGCCCTCAACACCACCAACGCCCAAGTGACGGAATTGCACACGCAGGAGCTGGTGATTGGTTTTGGCTACGCGACCAACCGGTTGCAGCTGCCGTTCAAGATTGGCGGGGAACAGCGCATTCTGCGCAACGAACTCAACGCCCGCCTCGATCTTTCCATCCGCGACAACACCATCATCCAGCGCACCATTCAGGACGTCGTTGATCCGGGTGGCACGGCGCAGGCCAGTCCCGGCCGGGCAGCCAGCCAAACCACCAACGGCTCGCGCCAAGTCCAGATTCGTCCTACCATCGACTACATCCTGAACCAGCGCCTTAATCTGCAATTCTTCTTTACCCGCACCGTCACGGAGCCACGCGTAAGCAACTCGTTTAAGAACGCTGCGACCGAAGGCGGCATCCAATTGCGCTATAGCCTTTCGCAGTAGTATATTTACAATTAACTGATTATCAATAAGTTGTAAATAAAAAACCAAGTAACAATTAACATAGTAAGCAGCAGGCAGTTAGGAATTTAACCGGGCGATGGTTGACCCGTCCGCCTTTTAAATCTTACTTTTGATTTCGTAGCCCCGCTACGCTACCCATTTCAGATTATTAAACCTGCCCTTATGAACCTGCCTGCCAACCTGAAGTACACAAAAGAGCACGAGTGGATCCGCATTGAAGGCGATGTAGCTTTCATCGGCATCACCGACCATGCCCAAAAGGAACTCGGCGACATCGTATATGTCGACATTGACACCTTGGACAAGGAGATCGCTCAGAATGAGGTGTTTGGCACGGTAGAAGCCGTCAAGACGGTTTCGGATCTGTTCAGCCCCATCTCCGGCACTGTGCTGGAAGTCAACAGCGCTCTGGACGGCAGCCCTGAAACTGTAAACTCTGATCCGTACGGCGAAGGCTGGATGGTGAAGATCTCGGTAGCCAACCCAGCCGAACTCGAAGGCCTGTTATCAGCCGAAGCATACGGCGAACTAGTAGGCGCCTAATCTCTTCACACCGTGACATTTACAGCACCGCCCCTTGCCCGGCTCTATCCCTTACTGGCCGGTATGTGGGCGGTGCTGGTGTTAGTGCTTACTCTCACGCCTGCCAAGCAGATGCCGGAAGTACCGGAGTGGCAACTGCTTTCCTTCGACACTGCCGCCCACGCCTTTGTGTTTTTGGTGCTGGCCATCCTGACGTATTTGGCCGTACGTTATCAGTACCGGTTTGCCAACCTGCGCGAATATGCGTGGCCGAGCGTATTTCTGGGTAGCGTGGTCTTTGGAGCCATCATTGAAGTGTTGCAAATGACCATGGCGCTAGGCCGTCACGGCGAGTGGTCCGACCTGATCAGCGATTCGTTGGGTTCTGCCACCGGACTGCTCACAGTCTGGGCTCTCCAGCGCTTTCGGAAATAATGTACGCGCAAGCTTCGCAACGCACGTATCGTTGTGGCTTGCCTTGGCGCCCGGTGTTGCTACTGGTCAACTTTGCCCTGCTGACCATTGACCCTGGCGTTGCGCAGAATATGCCTCGGGTGCGCCAAACGATCAGCGATCTTACAGCCCCGGCTATGCACGGGCGGGGCTATGTGCAGCAGGGTGAACACAAAGCGGCCGCGTATATTAGGCAACGCTTCGAAATGCTGGGGTTGCAGCCTTTTACACCCAACTACCAGCAACCTTTCTCACTGACTGTCAATACCTTTCCAGGCAGAATGGCGTTGAGGGCAGGCAGCAAAATGCTTCGCCCCGGCAAGGATTTCATTGCTGAGCCCAATTCCGGCGGCGGGAAAGCAAAAGGTGCTGTGCTGTATCTCGATACGCTCATCTTTACCGCCGAAACCGCCGGCACTCGGTTCCTGCGACAGGAGTTGCGGCACCGTATTGTCGTTTTGCGCCAGCGCGATGCCGAACGCATTCGCACCCTCCCCGATTCTTTTGCTCAACACTTAGACGAGGCTGCCGCGCGCATTACGCTAGTGTCAAAATTAACGGCTTCGCTTTCGGAGCAGCAAGCCCACCAGCCGCGCCTGCACGTGCTCGCCAGCAGCTGGCCCGCCGCAACGCAATATGCCAGCACAGTCGTGCAAGCTATTTTGCGCCCAAATTACCCGACGCAAAACGTTATAGGCTATTTGCCAGGCAGCGTTTCTCCCGACTCATTCATTGTCATAACAGCTCACTACGACCACTTGGGTCATATGGGCAGGCGAACATACTTTCCGGGTGCGAACGATAACGCCAGCGGCACCGCTATGCTTTTGGAGCTAGCTGCGTATTACGCGCAGCGTCAGGAGCGCCCGACCATGTCAATCGTATTCATGGCTTTCGGTGCCGAGGAAGCAGGGCTGATTGGTTCTCACTATTTCGTGGACCATCCAGTATTTCCGCTCGACCGCATCCGCTTTCTGATTAATCTGGACTTGCTAGGTACCGGCAGCGACGGCATTACCGTCGTAAATGGCCGACAGCTGGCAGCACCTTATCACCTATTGCAGCAACTAAATGATAGTCAGCACTTTGTAAATTCAATAACTGCACGGGGACGGGCAGCCAATTCCGATCATTTTTACTTCTCGGAACGCGGCGTACCGGCCTTCTTTATCTATACTCGTGGTGGCATAGCTGCCTATCACGATGTAGATGACCGAGCTGACACATTGCCACTAACAGCATTTTCTGGAGTGTTCAAGCTATTAGTAGAATTCGTTGACAACCTTCTTAGAGACTGAGCCAGCGTTTAAGCTATATAAACAAAACTATATTCCGCCGCTGTGGCGCTTAACTCTGGCTTATGCTTTAGCTCTATCGTACCGGATTGGCTCTTGCTTTAGAGGCACGGGGTAAACATTGTTATAAAACAATGATCCCGGAATAATCAGAGGAGTATCTGATTATTCCGGGATCATTGTTTTATAAGGTCTCGGATTAGAACCTAGTGTTAGCCGTTGGTTCTGAAAGAACTCATGATCTGCTTAGCAACGTTCTCCCACTCGGGCTTCTGACGGTCAGCACAAGTAAAGTTGCACATCAGCAGTTTGCCTTCCACGTCGGTGAAGAAAACCAGGTTGTAAACCTCATGGCCAAGCTCAGGCTTCATCAGTTCCATGTAGCCAACTTTGCGACCATTTACTTCCTTGACACCGTTGTTGAACCACTTCGCCTCTTTGTATTGCTTGGAATACATCTTGTAGAAGTTGGCCGCGTACATGTCGATCATGTCCTGATCGGCGGTGTTGTCGGTGTAGGTGAATGCGATGCTGGCCTCTTTGCTATTTGTGTAAATCACACTTGGTCGGCTCTGAGCTTTGGCATAGTTGAAGTCCATCTGCTGCTCGCTCATAACTTCGAAACCTTTGGGAATCAAAATCTCAACTCGCTCGCTCAGCACGCGCTTTTTGATCATTTCGACTTCTGCGAATGGTCGAGCTGCCATCAACAGGATCGACAAGCATAAAAATGGTAGGAGTAATGCTTTTTTCATAGCTTCTAACTGAAAAAAGGGTTGAATCAAAGTGAGTTGAGTGCCGAAAGATATCAGGACGCTCTGTTTGGATAACACAATTTACGAGGAAAATTTCTTACCGCAATAGATCGGTAAAAAATAATTTTTTACTCCCGTTAATAAAACTCTAAAAATCACCGTAAAATGCGTTTTATAGCAAGAAAAGAGGGTTTTTAGATTTTATATTTGTTTTAACAGATTCTTCGCTATCTGCTAAAAAACCAATTATACATTTACTTTATGATATACTAAAATTCATAATAAAACTCCTATTCCAATGGTAACAGGGTTCGTGCATGTTGGCTTGGACTCAGAGAACATTATTGACTTGCTCTTTGATCTTCTCGAGCTCTTCTTTCATTTCGACTACTAAATGCTGCAGAGTGGAGTCGTTGGCTTTTGAACCGATGGTGTTGATCTCGCGACCAATCTCCTGCGAAATAAATGCAAGTTTCTTTCCCGTAGGTTCGGGTAAGTACACCGTTTCGTTGAAGTAGCGTAAATGGCTGACTAAACGCACTTTTTCCTCGGCGATATCCAGCTTTTCTATGTAGTACAATAGCTCTTGCTCGAAGCGGGCATCACTGAATTGTTCATTTGTGACGAGCTCGCCCAAGTGTGCCTGTAGGCGTTGCCGTACTTGCTCAATGCGCATCGGATCGTGACGCTCCACATCCGAAAGCAAAATCCGGATGCGTTCGGTATAGCCCAGCAGCTCCACGCTAAGCGCTTGCCCTTCGTCCGTCCGGAATTGGTTAACGCGCTCTAATGCTTCGTGTACCAAGGGTAGCAAATCTTCCCAAGCCACTTCTTCTTCGTCTTCTGTAGCAGCAGTTATATCGGCGGGCATGCGCAGGATGCCTGGCAGCGCCGTCGCGATGGCGGTAAGCTGCTCTAGCGAGGCGCCGCTTTGGGCAGCGGCCTGACGCAGTTCTTCGTAAGCGGCCAGCAACACCTCCTGATTAAGCACTGCGCCTACACGCGCAGCCGCGCGCGGGCGCACGAAGTCGAAGTTGAGGTTGACTTTCCCGCGGATCAGGCTTTTGGTGACCATGTTGCGGAGTTCCAACTCGCGATCTTGCAGAAAGCGCGGGAGCCGCAATGTCAGGTCAAGGCCTTTAGAGTTGAGCGACTTAATTTCTACGGTTGCGGAATAACGGTCGGTTTCGCGATGGGCAATACCGTAACCAGTCATGGATTGAAGCATGATGAACGTGCGGTGAGGTGTGGATGTGAGTAAAACAAAGGTAGCTACGATAAGCCAGGGCAGGTAGGCTACACATCTTGCCGTACCCGAAGTAGCAAGTGGCGAGGCAGGCAAGCCTAAATATTATATAAATACTTGACAACAAGCTAGTTATACACAAGTAACGATTAGATAATATACGGGAAATATTGGGCTAATACCCTGCCGGTACTTTTGCTGCCGATATGGGAAACATCGACTTCAAGCCTAGTTTTTTCACGTTTTTCCTCCTTCTTCTGACCCTGACTACGGGCTTTGCCCAAACCGGAAGCGTCAAGGGAGTGGTTACGGATGCCCGCTCAAAAGAGGGCATTGTGGGGGGTACCGTCCGGCTGGACGGTACTATGCTGGCCGACCAGACCGATGCTAACGGCAACTTCACGATCAGCAACGTACCGCCGGGCCAGTACACGCTCCTTATCACCTCCGTTTCTTATAGAAACCGCAGCATTCCGCAGGTAGCGGTGGCCTCCGGCAAGCCGACTGTCATCAATTCGACGCTGGAGGAAGACACCAAGCAACTCAACGAAGTAGTGGTGACCGGCGTGCGCCGCACCAACACCGAAGTATCGGTGATTAGCGAAATCAAGCAGGCCAACGTGGTGGTCAGCGGCGTTTCGTCGGAGCAGATTGTGAAAACACAGGACCGCGATGCGGCCGAAGTCGTGCGCCGCATTCCGGGCGTGACCATCGTCGACAACCGGTTTATTCAGGTGCGCGGCCTCAGCGACCGCTACAATACGGTGTGGCTCAACGACGTAAACGCACCCAGCTCCGAAACCGACCGCAAATCTTTTTCCTTCGATGTGGTGCCCAGTTCCCTGCTTGATCGGGTGCTGGTATTCAAAGATCCGTCGCCCGAACTGCCCGGCGATTTTGCAGGCGGCTTGGTGAAGGTGTATTTGCGCAAGCCCACGTTCAACGAGCGCCTCTTTACGGCCAACTACTCGCTGGGCTACCGCAACGGAACTACGGGCAACGACTTCTTCACGGATAAAACGCAAGCGGGCGACGCTTTCGGGTTTGGCGCGCGGATGCGCGAGCTGCCGGGCGGTTTTCCGGTGCTGGGCACGGCTTATCAGCAGTACGAGCGCGATTTCTACGCCAAACAGATCGAGAATACTTTCCCAATTTATAAGATGAAGGCCATGCCCGATCTGCGGTTTAACGCGGCCTACATCGACCAGATCAAAATCAAAGGCCTGGAAATCGGCAGCGTTTCGTCGGTCAACTACACCAATACCTATTCGCGCTTTCACATCGATCGCAACCTGTTTGACGGAGCCGGCCAGCGCACCGATCAACTGAAGGACGACCAATCGACAAACAACGTCCGGCTGGGTGCCATCCAGAATTTTAGCGTCGTGCTTAACGATGGCAGCCGGCTAGAGTTCCGCAACCTGTTCAACCAACAGGCTCGTAATCAGCAAACTACGCGCGCCGGCCTTGACGACAACGGCGTACTGACACGCCGCAGCTACCAACTGGGCTACCAAGGCCGCACTACTTATACCGGCCAACTGGCTGGCACACACAGCTTTAACAAAGACAAGACTAGCCTCGATTGGGTGGCAGGCTACGGCTACTCCAACCGCAACGAGCCGGATCTGCGCCGCGTGTCGTACCAAATAACGCCTTCGACAACGGAAGGAGCGGCGAATATGGAAACCGTGCTCACGCCGGCAACCGGCGGCGTGGACGTTAACAATGCGGGACGGCTGTATCAGGCGCTCAGCGAGCACATTTTCACCGTCAATGCCAACCTGAAGCACAAGGTGTCGGTGGCTGAGCGGGAGGTGGAAATCGGGGCCGGAACGTACCTCGAATACCGTCGGCGCCACTTCCAGGCGCGGGCCTTTGGCTACTCGCTCAATGCCAACGGCGATCCGCGGCTGCGCAACGAGGCCGTGGGCAACATCTTCGACCCGCGCAACATCGCTTCTGGCGGCTTCCGCATGGACGAGGACATCAACTCAACGTATCGCTACGGCGCGTCTAACGAACTGGAAGCCGGATACTTATCCTTCAACATTCCGGTCACGCCCAAGATCAAGCTGCTGACAGGCGCCCGCTACGAGCGCAACGTGCAGTCGATCAACACAGGCATAAACGGCCAGCCGGTTTCCCAAGACGTGACCACCAATTTCCTGCTGCCCTCTGCCAATCTGAGCTATAATTTCAACGACAAAAACCTAGTGCGCGCTTCCTACGGCCGTAGCCTCAACCGCCCCGAGTTCCGCGAGTCGGCGCCGTTCTTCTACTACGACTTCGACTTCAACGTGCTGAATTTCGGCTCGTTGTACCTCAATCCCGAAACGCCCCTGAAGGTCGCCAGCATCGACAACTTCGATTTGCGCTACGAACTCTACCCTTCTGACGGCGAACTGATCCATGTGGGGGCTTTCTACAAGAAGTTTAAGAACCCCATTGAAAACGTGGTGGTGCTGACGACCAACTTAGCCTACACCTTCGTGAACGCCCCCAGCGCCTACGCGTACGGCGTCGAGCTCGACCTGAAGAAGAACCTGACTCTCTTGGACGATGCGTTCGGCACGTCGGGCTTCAAAAACCTCTCGGTAGTCTTCAACGGATCCCTGATTAAAAGCCAAGTTTCACTGGGCGACAACGTAGCCTGGAACAAGAAGCGCGCTCTCCAGGGCCAGTCGCCTTATGTGTATAACGGCGGCCTTTACTACCAGACGCCCGAAAACACCTGGCAGATCGCGGCGCTCTACAACGTATTTGGGCCGCGCATTCTGTTTGCGGGCAGCAACGATTACCCCGACGTAGTGGAAATGCCCCGCCACACCATCGACTTGTCGGTGACCAAAACGGTATCGAAGCGCATGTCGCTGAATGCCGGCGTGCAGGATCTGCTCAACCAGAAAGTGAACCTGGTGCAGGACTACAACCGCGACAAAAAGTACACGAACAGCGACCAGTCGCTGGCCGGCTACCGCCGCGGCACCTACTACACCGTGGGCATGCGCTTCAACTTGGAGCCACGCGCTACTCCGACTACGCCCCTGCCTTAATTACTGAGTTTTTCGAGTCGCATCCTTTCCAACCCCCAAGACCTAATTCTCATTTCACGCCCTCATGAAAAAGAATCCCCTATCCCTGGCGCTCGTTGCAACGCTACTGCTGGGTCTTGCCTCCTGCGATAAAAAGGATACCACCCCCGCTCCGAACGCTCCCGTACCTAGCGGAACTACCACCGGCGGCACCACGCCCCCACCGGCTTCGGGGTCGGTAATTGTGGTCGGCGATGGCAAGGAAACTGCCATCACGACCAACACTACCTGGTCGGCGGCCAACCGATACTTGCTGAAGGGCTTTGTGTACGTACGCACCGGCGCGACCCTTACCATCGAGCCGGGCACCATCATCAAAGGCGATAAGGACACGAAAGGCACCCTGATTATTGAGCCCGGCGCAAAGATCATAGCCGCCGGCACGGCCGAAAAGCCCATCATTTTTACTTCTAACCAAGCCAAAGGCTCGCGCAACTACGGCGACTGGGGCGGCGTGGTCATTGCTGGCAACGCGCCGGTAAACTCCATCGACGGCACCAACCTACCCACGGCCGAAGGCGGCATCACAACCAAATACGGCGGCACCAACGCTGCCGACAACTCCGGCACGCTCCAGTACATTCGCATTGAGTTTGCGGGCATTGCGCTTACGCCCAATAATGAGCTGAACGGCTTGACCTTCGACGGCGTGGGCAGCGGCACAACCGTCGATCACATTCAGGTTTCGTACAGCGGCGATGACTCGTACGAATGGTTCGGAGGCACCGTCAACGCCAAATACCTAGTGGCCCACCGCGGCTTCGACGACGATTTTGATACCGATAACGGCTTCTCGGGCAAGGTACAATTCGCTGTTTCTCTGCGCGATCCGCAGCAGGCCGACCAGTCGGGTTCCAAAGCCTTCGAATCGGACAACGACGCCAACGGCACCACCAAAGGCCCGATCACCTCGGCGGTATTCTCCAACGTGACGGCCGTAGGGCCGATCCTGAACCCTAGCGCGGCCAATTACAGCCCGCAGTACACGGCCGGCGTGCATATTCGCCGCAACTCGGCGCTCAGCATTCTGAACTCCGTGATCATGGGCTTCCCGACGGGCGTGCTGATTGATAACAGCTTAACGGCCGCCAACGCCGGTCGCAGCGATCTGCAATTCAAAAACAACATCGTGGCTGGCTCGCTGGTCGGGTCGAACTCAACCAACGGCCAGCGCAGCATCGTGTATATTGGGCCAAATGGCGGGGCAGGCAGCCTGACCGTCAACAACGTGATGAGCTCCGATTCGGCAGCCTGGGGCACGGCCGTGGGCCCAGTCACGTGGCTGAAAGCGAATGGCAACAAACGCTATGCTACTTCGGATAACGTGCAGCTGCTCAACCCCTTCAACCTGACGGCTCCGAGCTTTTTGCCGCGCAGTGCTTCGCCCATCGTAGCTGCTTCTGCCACTACCCCGCCCACGGCGCCCGCCGACTTTACGAGCACCAAGGTCACGGACGCTTTCTTCACCAAAGTAAGCTACATCGGCGCCTTCTCCGGCTCAGGTACTTCTGCTGACAACTGGCTGGCTGGCTGGACCAACTTCGACCCACAAAATGCTGATTATTAATATTTTAACTGTCTATACATTTCAGGTATAAGCATCCTGAAATGCCGGTTAGTCGAAAGGAGCCTTCTGAGAAGGCTCCTTTTTTGTTGCGTAAGTTGGCCTTACTTCGCCCCGTGCCGCCACCCCAAAACCTGTAGCTTGCGCTCGTAATGAAGCCTCGCGTACTCATGCTGCCCAAGTGGTACCCCAACCGCTACGACGACCAAGCCGGCGACTTTGTGGCCCGCCACGTTGCAGCCATCGCGCCGCACGCTGATATCGCCATCCTGTTTGCCACAGTGGCCCGCAAGCCATTACCACAACTCGTTGATTACAAAATAGATACAGAATTAGCTTTTCCTATCTACCGCTACTATTATCAAGACCGCATTACGGGTTTTGGGCCTCTGGACAAGCTGCTGAAACTGATTCTGTATTTTGGTTGCCTCGGCCACGGCTACTGGCACCTCCAACGCACTTGGGGCCGACCGCAGTTGGTACACGTGCATGTGTTGCTGCGCACCGGCTTATTTGCGTGGTGGCTAAAGCTTTGTTACCGAGTGCCTTATCTAGTCACTGAGCATTGGTCGCTGTACTTACCGGAACGCGTCGTGGGCATTAGTTGGCTTCGTCGCATCCTGACGCGGGCGGTGGTACGGCAGGCTGCGGCGCTACACACCGTTTCGGAAGCTCTGCGCGACGCGATGCACGCGCTGAGCTTTCGCAATGCCTATTCAGTTGTGATTGGTAATGTGGTAGATACAGATCTGTTCCGGCCCGCGCTAGTACGGCCGCGTACGCAAACGCTGCTCAACGTTTCGGCTTTTGATGATGCTGTAAAAAACATCTCAGGAATCTTGCGGGTGGTGGCTCGACTGCGGCCCACTTGGCCCAGCCTGCGTTTGCGCATTGCTGGCTACGGACCCGATGAAGCGCTGCTACGCCAACTGGCTCAGGGGTTAAGCTTGCTCGCTGACGGCACCGTGGTCTTTCTGGGCAAGCTGCCGCAATCGGCTGTGGCCACCGAAATGCAGCAGGCCGCGGCCTTGGTTTCGTTTAGCCGACTGGAAACTTTCGGTTGCGTGTTGCTGGAAGCGCGGGCCTGCGGCTGCCCCGTAGTCGCGACCCACACGGCCGCCGTGCCGGAGCTGTTTCGCCCCGAAGGTGCCTTTGGCCAACTAGTACCCATGGACGATGAAGAAGCCCTGGCCGCCGCGCTAACCTCAGTGCTGGCGGGCGAAGTTCGGCCGGATGCTACTCGTCTGCACGCCGATGCAGTGGCCCGCAGCAGTCCGGCGCACGTCGGGCAAGCTTTTAACTCGCTTTATCACAGCCTGTTGGACTGGGCTCCTGTTCCGCACGCATGATTCGCCGCATCCTCCACAACTTTGCAACCCGGCTGGCAACTGCCTTGCTCAGTTTTGCTGTGGTGTGGCTCACGGCGCATTACCTCGGCGCTGCCGGCCGCGGCGCCGTCAGCCTATTCGTGACCGATTGCGCGGTATTGCTGCTGTTTATCGGATTGTTGGGCGGCTCGTCGCTCATTTTTTTGGCTCCCACGCACAACGTCTGGCACCTGCTTGCGCCGGCTTATGGCTGGGCCTTGGTGGTGTGCACGGCGGGCACGGCCACCGTAGGCGCCCTACGGGCCGTTCCCGAAATGTATCTGTGGCATTTGTGGGCGTTGTCGGTGGTGCAGGCCTTTTTCTCGATCAACACGTCGCTTTTGTTGGGCCGCAAAAGGGAAGCGAGCTATAACTTCCTGACGGTGTTGCAAGTAGCCTTGCTGGCGGGCGTGTTGCTAGTGGCTTTTCTGGGGCTGGCGTGGCGGCAGGTGCCCGTGTATTACTACGCTACCTACGTAGCCTACGGTTTGCCCTTGCTTCTCACATTCAAGTACTTACTCCAGCTTCCCGACCCCAAAAACATCCGATCAGGATTTGGTCATACCGTACGCGAGCTGGCCCGCAACAGCCGCAGTTCGCACCTGTCCAACATTCTGGCCTTCGTCAACTATCGCCTGAGTTACTATTTCGTGGCACACTACGCCGACGCCCGCGCCGTGGGAGTGCTGTCGGTGGGCGTAGCGCTGGCCGAAGCTATCTGGATCATTCCGCGCAGCACCGCCCTGATCCAATACGTTGATCTGGTGCACGCTACCGACAAGCACGCTGGCCTCGGCTCCACGTTGGGCGTGGCGCGCCTCACGGTGCTGGGCACGCTGGCCGCGGTGCTGGTGCTTTGCGCGCTACCGCCCGTTGTGCTAATCACGGTGTTCGGGCCTGAGTTCGGGGCGGCCCGGCCAGTTATTCTGGTGTTGGCGCCGGGCGTTATCATCATGTCTATCAACATGATATGCAGCTCTTATTTTGCTGGCATCGGCCGGTATTGGGTCAACAATGTGTGTACCGTCGTGGGCATTTTGGTTACGGTGCCCGCGTGTTGGCTGCTGATTCCCCGCTGGGGGATCATTGGCGCGGCTTGCGCCACCTCGCTTTCGTACTTTGCCTGCACGGCTTACCTGCTGCGTCAGTTTTTGCGCGCAACCGGCACATCTGTATCCGACTTCGTACCCCGCCCGCAAGAGCTGACTCGCCTGCGCGAACTGTTGGCCAAAGGAAATTAGGCCATATTCACAAATATTTGAATATCAAATACTTAGCTAATGGGCACTTTACGCAAGATTGCTTCGATAAGATCCTGGGTGCGGATGCCGTCGGCCTCGGCCTCGTAGTTGAGCAGGATGCGGTGGTTGAGCACGTCGCTGGCTACATCCTTGATGTCTTCGGGTAGCACATAGTCGCGCTCGTCGAAAAAGGCGACCGCTTTGGCCGCGCGGTGCAAGGCAATGCTGGCCCTTGGGCTTACGCCAAACTGCACATACTGAGCAAATTCCGCCAAATCGTAATCGGCGGGCTTGCGCGTGGCAAAAACCAGCTCGATGATGTATTTCTCCAGGGTTTCCGAAATTTGTACCTGGTTAATCAGATCGCGCACCCCGAAAATGTCTTCCTTGGTGAGCACGGGGTTCACGTCGCCCACGTAGGCCATGTTGGCCATGCGCCGCATGACTTCCAGTTCGTCGGTTTTCTTGAGGTAATCGACGTACACTTTCATCATAAACCGATCGACCTGCGCCTCGGGCAACGGATACGTACCTTCTTGTTCCACAGGGTTTTGCGTGGCCAACACCAGAAACGGCAAGTCCAGCGGATAGGTGGTTTCGCCGATGGTCACCTGTTTTTCCTGCATGGCTTCGAGCAGCGCGCTCTGCACCTTGGCGGGCGAACGATTGACCTCGTCGGCAAGCACCAGATTGGAAAAGATCGGACCCTTTTTCACCTCGAACACCGACTGGTTCTGGTTATAAATCATGGTTCCCACCAAGTCGGAAGGCAGCAGGTCGGGCGTAAACTGCACCCGCTGAAAGTTCAGATGCAGCACCTTGGACAAGGTGCTAATAGTCAGAGTCTTAGCTAGCCCAGGCACGCCTTCCAGAAGGATATGCCCACCCGTAAATAGGCCAATAAGCAGCCGATTGACCATATAATGCTGGCCCACTACCACCTTGCCGACCTCGGCAAAAGCCTGCCTGATTTTTTGCTGGTATTCGTCGGGAGAAAGTGGGATAGCGGAAGCAGCCATGTAGAAACGAAAAGCGAGGAAGGGTCTTAAAAGTAGTGAATACCAGCCAAGCAGCAGGCACAACAGAAACCTGTTTACTGTTCAGTTTGAGCGAGGTGCCACCCGTTCGCGTGATTATGTGATAGCGAAACTTGTTTTAGTACCATAGATTTGTCCTACCAATTATTCATCGAAATACAGCAGCAACTTCCAGACCTTCCCGCCTTGGAGGCTGGCGCTGCCTTGCGCTCTTGCAAACTGTGTGGGTTAGAAAGTGGCTCAATGCAGGGCCTATAACAAAAGGCGGCGCTCATTATAATGACCTGTCTATTAATAGGTTAAACCAAAATCACTACCTACTCTCCTTTATATGCCGGCATTTGGGCCGGGCCTAACAACGCATTTTTTCTACTGCTATTGCCTCCAACCGCGGACCGGAGACAAGGCCGTGGTTTGAGCTTCCGTTCCACTTCACACTAACTTCCTATGAAACAACCCTTACCATCCGGTACGGAGGGTGGCTTTGCTGCGCCCTCCGGCCACCCACGCTTGCCTGCTCATGGCGGGCTTTGGCCGTGACTTTTGCTGTTTTTGCTGCTGCTGATCAGCACGGACCTACTGCAAAAGTCTTTTTCGGGCTCCTGCGGTGCCTTAACTTCGCTTCAAGCCTCTGACCTTGAGGTGATAGTCAACGGCCTGACTGTTGGCTCTTCTTATTATGTATGGGTGTATTCGTATAGCGCAACACCTACCACGGCAGCTACCGGGCCTTTTCGATTTGCATCAATAACCCCGGCCTACCGCCCGTCAACGACTTGTGTGCCAATGCTATAGCATTAACTCCAACTTCTTCCTGCACGCCCATAACTGCTACATTGGCCGGCTTCTCATCGATTTCATTGTGTCGCCGGTGCCCATTCTTCTCGTACCGCCGCTGCAATGGTAGATCCCGTCGCCAACTGTCTCCTTTCAGAAAGCAAGCCAACCGCGTACTATAAGGGCAACAGCATAGCTGTAATAGCCTGACCCTCATTAAGAGTACGGAACAACATGCCTTCGATACGCACTCAGGGGCACCAAAACAGAGATTTTATCCTGCTTTGGCGCCCCTGAACTTGTGAAGACCTGCACTATTTCTGCGGCCTAGCGCGTGGCATGTTTCTAGAAACCTTTGTACACGATGGTTTCTTTGGTAACAGTCGTGCCCTTGGTATCAGTAAGCACAATCGTGATCGTGTCCGTTGTTAGGTCAACGGGGCCGCTGTATTTGTCGCGCCCCGCAAACGTGGGGTCTGTCATCGTAATTTCAGTCTGGCCACTGTTCCAACTCCACTTGCCACCCTGCGTTTGGGGGTCGTTGGGCGCGCATTTGGTGGGGCCTTCGTCCACCAGCATGCTCATGTCATCGCGGAAGCGGATAAAATCGTCTTTTCCACAGGGAGCCAAGTTTGCATACTTGTCGTACGGCGCGTCGGCCACACCATTGCGCGTCGTTTCAACCACGTCGGAGCTAACCCGCCAGTTCTTGGCAGTCAGCAGTTGCGTTTTGACGTCACCTTTCGTGGTCACAGATTCTTTCTTGCAACCAACCAATAAACAAGCGGTGGCGAGAACTAGGGCAGAAGTAGAGAAGGTTTTCAAGGTGACTATATGCTGAAGGTGGAAAACTAGAGGAAAGAGGCTGTTGTACAATTGCACGAACTTACCGTGGGGTCATCCAAGCAAAATAGGCTCCAAAACCTGCTGTTTATACAAGTATAAGCCTATTTAATTGAAAAATTTTTATATTCCAACAAGTCCGCATCCGGTTACGTGCAAAAATCATAATGGTTACATCCTATTTTATTTTCAAGCTTGCCAATACACAAAATACATATAATCATTTGGTTATTCGATATTTACATAATTCACCCTCGACCGCCCTAAAGCCCTTAAAACGCCAAAAGCCCCTTCACAGCTTGTGTAAAGGGGCTTTTCGTACCAGAGACGGGAATCGAACCCGTACGCCTATTCGGCAAGGGATTTTAAGTCCCTCGTGTCTACCAGTTCCACCACTCCGGCTTAAATGTAGACTCGCTACAAAACTAAAAAGACGTTGCGGGTTGGCAACGTCTTTTTAGTTTTTTATTGGAGCGGGAGACGGGGTTCGAACCCGCGACCTCGACCTTGGCAAGGTCGCGCTCTACCAACTGAGCTACTCTCGCATGTCGTTCACCAAGTGGCGAATGGTGCGACAAAGGTACAACTGATTTTTATTGTGTCAAGTCCTAGCGCAATTTTTCTTCCTGATTTGCCCGAAAAAAAATGGTTCTAGCTCATTCTCAGGGGCTTTTTCTTCAATCTTATTTCAATACGAGCTTTAATTCGTTGAGCTTGAGCAGGGCCTCGATGGGCGTAAGCGTGTTCACATCCAAGGCTTGCAGCAGCTCCCGAATGCGCTCCAAGGCCGGGTCGGAAGGCTCGAACATGCTGAGTTGCAGGCTCGGACGTGGCGCCGAAGCTACGGCTACCGGCCGGGCTGCTGGGCCGCGCTGGGCGGTTTCGCCTCCGATTGGCGTTGCGTTATCCGGAGTGTTTACTTCAAGCCCAGCCAGCACTTCGTCGAGAAGGGTGTTGTCTTCGGCGCCGGCGCTGGTTCGCTCCTGCTCGAGGTGATGCATGATTTCGTTGGCGCGCAGCACTACAGCGGTGGGCATGCCGGCCATACGGGCCACATGAATGCCAAAGCTGTGCTCCGAACCGCCTTCCACCAGCTTGCGCATGAACAGGATGCGCCCGTCGGCTTCCTTCACGGCCACGTTGTAGTTGCGCACCCGCGGGCAGTCATCGGCCAGTTGGTTGAGTTCGTGGTAATGGGTGGCAAACAGCGTTTTGGCCTTGGCTTTGGGATTGTTGTGCAAGTGCTCCACGATGGCCCACGCAATGCTGATGCCGTCGTAGGTGCTGGTGCCACGCCCGATTTCGTCCATCAGCACTAAACTTCTGTCCGATAGGTTGTTAAGAATACTAGCGGTTTCGGTCATTTCCACCATGAACGTGCTTTCGCCCTTCGACAGGTTGTCGGAAGCGCCTACGCGGGTGAAGATTTTGTCGATGACGCCGATGGTGGCTGCGTCAGCGGGCACGAACGAGCCGATCTGAGCCAACAGCACAATCAGGGCCGTTTGGCGCAACAGAGCCGATTTGCCGGCCATGTTTGGCCCCGTAATTACCACGATTTGCTGCTCTTCCTGATCGAGCCGAATGTCGTTGGGAATGTAAAACTCGCCGGGCGGCAGTTGCCGCTCAATCACCGGGTGACGGCCTTGGCGAATGTCCAACTCGGTGGTGTCGTTCACGATGGGCTTGACGTAGCGGTGCTGGCGCGCCGTGGTGGCAAACGAGGCCAGGCAGTCGAGAATGGCTACGGCGCGGGCATTCTGCTGAATCTGCGGCACGTAATCCATGGCCGACAGAACCAGCTCATTATAAAGCTGTTGCTCGATCACAAACAGCCGATCCTCGGCATGCAGGATCTTTTCTTCGTAGGTTTTCAGCTCCTCGGTAATATAGCGCTCGGCATTCACCAAAGTTTGCTTTCGAATCCAGGTGGTGGGCACCTTGTCCTTGTGGGCGTTGGTGACTTCGAGGTAGTAGCCAAACACCTTATTATAAGCCACTTTCAGCGACGAGATGCCGGTTTTGCGGCTTTCTTCCTGCTGGAGTTTCAGCAAGTAATCTTTGCCCGAAAACGCAATTTTGCGCAGCTCGTCCAGCTCGGCATCCACGCCGTCGTTGAGCACATTGCCTTGGTTGGTGAGCACGGGCGCGTCGGGCCGGATTTTGGTTTTGATCTCTTCCCGGAGCGTCACGCACGGGTTCAACTGATCGGCCAATTTCTGCAAAGCCCGAATGCCCGAACCAGCCAGCGACTCCCGAATCGGGCCGATGGCATCCAGCGCGCGGCTAAGCTGAATCAGCTCCCGCGGGTTGATGCGCCGCACGGCCACTTTCGATATAAGTCGTTCTAAATCAAATATTTGCTTAAGATGTTGATTTAGCTCACCCAGCAGCTCGGGGTTCTGCAAAAGCGCGTCTACCGTATCCAGGCGGCGCTGTATTTGCCCGACTTCCTTCAGCGGGAGCACCACCCATTTGCGCAGCAGGCGCGCGCCCATCGGCGTTACCGTTTGATCGAGGATGTCGATGAGCGGCACGCCGCCCATGTGCTGCGGATGCACCAACTCCAAGTTGCGCACCGTAAAGCGGTCGAGCCACACGTATTTGTCCTCTTCCAAGCGGGCGATGTTGGCGATGTGGCCAATGTCGGTATGCTTGGTTTCGGCAAGGTAATGCAGGATGCAGCCGGCCGCCGTGATGCCTTCCCGTAGCGTGTCGATGCCGTAGCCTTTGAGCGAGGTGGTTTTGAAATGGCGCGTGAGCGAATCGTGGGCGTAGTCGAAGCCGAAAACCCACTCGTCGAGGGCATAATGGCAGAAATCAGGGCCAAAATGCTGCTCAAACTCGTGCCGGCTTTTTTTGCAGAACAGCACCTCAGCGGGCGAGAAATTCTGGAGCAGCTTACCCAGGTACGCAAGGTCACCTTGGGCCACCAAAAATTCGCCGGTGCTGATGTCGAGGAAGGCAATGCCGGCTTCCTGCTTGCCGAAATGGACGGCCGCGAGGTAGTTGTTGCTCTTGCGCTCGAGCACGTTGTCGTTGAATGACACTCCGGGCGTAACTAGCTCTGTAACACCACGTTTCACCAACCCTTTGGCTTGCTTCGGATCTTCGAGCTGGTCGCAGATGGCTACGCGCTGCCCGGCCCGCACGAGCTTCGGCAAATACGTGTCAAGGGAGTGGTGCGGAAAACCCGCCAGCGCCACTTCCGACGAGGTGCCGGCGCCGCGCTTGGTGAGCGTGATGTCGAGGATGCGCGAGCTGGTGACGGCATCTTCGCCGAAGGTTTCGTAAAAATCACCGACCCGAAACAGGAGCAACGCGCCCGGATGCTGCTGCTTGAGCTGATAATACTGCTTCATCAGCGGCGTATCGGCTACGGGCGCGGGCGTGATGTGGTCGGGACCGACCGACTTGATGACGAACTTAGGTTTGTTAGACAAAGTGCAAGCTGTAGGAATGCCCCGGAGCGCATTCAATCGTTGAACGGTGAGTGCCAAGCCGAGCAGACGGTTTTGCGGCGTTCAGGCGAAACAGCGAACGCGCCGGAGCGCGTTCCTACCTTTGCGCAAAACAACCCCTCCCCACGATGCGCAAACGAACGATGGAAGAGCTGAACCGGCTCTCAGTGGCAGACTTCAAAAGTACGCAAAAATTCCCCCTAACCCTCGTTCTGGACAACGTGCGGAGCTTGCATAATGTGGGCGCCGCCTTCCGCACCGCCGACGCTTTTGCCGTCGAGAAAATCTGGCTGTGCGGAATTACCGGCCGGCCGCCGCAACGCGAAATCACCAAGACCGCGCTGGGCAGCACCGAGTCGGTAGCGTGGGAGTACGCGGCTACTACTGTTGACGCTATTCGGCAGCTTAAAGCCGCAGGCTACGCCATAGTAGCCGTTGAGCAAACTATTGATAGTCAAACACTTACTAAGTTCACTCCTGAAATTGGGCGTCCTTATGCCTTGGTCATGGGCAATGAGGTTTTTGGGGTCGAAGACGACGTGCTGGCCCTGTGCGACGCGGCTGTCGAAATCCCGCAATTTGGCACCAAGCACTCGCTGAATGTGTCGGTGGCAGCTGGGGTTGTGCTGTGGGACTTTCTGGTAAAAATGGGCTTCGCAAAGTCCTGAGGCAAGGGAGCGGCACCCGTCTAGTCGGGGCACTGGCAGGCTTTGTCGATTAGCTTCTGCTTTTAGCCGATTGCCCGCCGAATTTATCGGTTTTGTTAGTAGATTTGGAAATAGAGTCCTCGTTGTTTGGTGGCCACTCTTACACCCATCTTCCTCACTTTTATGCCCCTAAATTTTACCACTGCCCGGTACCGGGCGTTGGCGTTGGCCATGCTCCTTTCTTGGCCGCTGGCCACACAGGCCCAGGATGCCTCGGTTCAGCGGGCGATACGCTACCTCGAATCGAAGCGGGCTGCTTTGGGCCTAACCGAAGCCGACGTGCGCGACCCGTTCGTGACCGACTCCTACACCGATGCGCACAACGGTGTGTCGCACGTGTACCTGCGCCAACGCTACCAGGGCCTGGAGGTAATCGGGACCGAGATGAACCTGAACTTCGACCGCAACGGCAACCTGCTCAGCCAGGGCGGCAAGTTTCAGCCTAACCTCGCTCAAGCCGTTCGGAGCACGTCAGCTGCCCTTACGGCCCAAGATGCTACCGCTTCAGCGGCCCGTTCTGTGGGCTTGGCTCCTAGCGCACTACGGCAGGCCCAGCCTGCCACAGCCAACCGCGGCCCGGTGCTGAGCGACCCCACGATTTCGGCGCGTGAGATTCCGACCAAGCAGGTATACATTCTGCAGCCCAATGGACAGGTGAAGCTGGCTTGGGACGTGGCCTTTATGCCGCCCGGCGGCGACCATTACTGGAATATGCAGGTCGATGCGGGCACAGGCGCCGTTCTGAACAAAAACGACTGGACTACCCAAGAAAAAGCTCCTACGCTTTCCTTGAAAGCGGCCTACAACGGCACCCCGTGGCTACAAGGCGCTCCAGCGGCATCGGGCGACGATACGCCGGCCAAACCCGCGGCCACCGCGACGTACAATGTGTATCCCATTCCGGTGGAGAGCCCCACTTACGGTGCCCGTAGCGTCCTGACCAGCCCAGCTAATGCTGCGGCTTCGCCTTTTGGCTGGCACGACATCGACGGCGGCTCAGGCCCGAAATACACCATCACGCGCGGCAACAACGTGTATGCCTACGAAGACCGTGCGGGGCAGAACAAGGCAGGATACTCGCCTGATGGCGGCGCATCTCTGAATTTCAATTTTGCGCTCGACAACACCAAGTCGCCGCTGATAAACCAAGATGCCAACATCACCAACCTGTTCTATATCAACAACATCATGCACGATGTTAGTTTTCAGTACGGGTTTGATGAAGTAAGCGGCAACTTCCAGTTTAAGAACTACACCGACAAAGGCTTGGCCGACGACGACGTGCAGGCCGAAGCGCAGGACGGTGGCGGCGTGCGTAACGCCAACTTCTCGGCCCCGCCCGACAACTACAACCCCGTGATGCAGATGTACATCTGGCCGCGGCCGGCTATTGCTGATCTCACGGTCACGCAGCCCAGCACGATTGCCGGGTCGTACGTGGGGGTGCAGGCAGAATTTGGTAAATCCTTTCCCACCACAACGCCCATCGCCGGAAATCTGGTGCTGGCCAACGACGGTACTAACACCCCCAATAGCGGCTGCGCGACGTTCACCAACGTGGCTGAAATCACGGGCAACATTGCGGTAGTCGATCGCACATCTTCGTGCAAGTACACTGATCAGGTAAAGAACGCACAGGCAGCCGGCGCTACGGCGGTCATCATCGTCTGCAACGAGCCCGACGTGCTCTACTATGTCACCGGTGCCCGCACCGATACGGCTGGTATTAAGATCCCCTCAATGATGATCTATCAGGCTGATGGTCAGAAGATTAAGAATCAGCTTACGGCGGGCACGCCTGTCAAAGGCTCGGTATTGTTTCGGTCGCAAGCGGCGGCCCGCGACGGCGACCTCGACAACGGCATCATGGCCCATGAGTACACCCATGGCATCTCCATTCGCCTGACCGGCGGCCCTGCCAACTCCAGTTGCCTCAACAACAAAGAGCAGATGGGCGAAGGCTGGAGCGATTTTGTAGGCCTCTGGATGACGACCCGCCCCACCGACAAAGGCGAAACGGGCCGCGCCGTGGGCAACTACGTGCTGGCGGCGCCCACTACGGGTACGGGCATTCGTAACAAGCTCTACAGCACCGATTTCAGCATCAACAACCACACCTATGCAGAAGTCGGTCCGGTTTATACCGAAACGCACGACGTCGGCGAAGTATGGGCCAGCGTGCTGTGGGATCTGAACTGGGCTATGATCGGGCGCTACGGCTACGATGCCGACCTGTACAAAGGCACGGGCGGCAACAACAAAACCATGCAGCTCGTCATCGATGGCATGAAGCTGCAACCGTGCAAACCCGGTTTCCTGGACGGGCGCGATGCTATTCTGAAGGCCGATCAAGCCGATTACGGCGGGGCTAATCAAGCCCTGATCTGGCGCGTATTTGCCCGCCGCGGCATGGGCTCCGATGCCGTGCAAGGCAGCAGCGACGACCTCAACGACAACAAAGCAGGCTTTGCGGAGCCCGCAGCCCTCGCGACCAAAACTGCCCTCGACGAGTCGTCGTTGGAGCTGTACCCTAACCCCGCCAACAACGAGCTCACGATCCGCTCGTTTGCGCGTAGCGCCAGCCCGGTCCAGATCACCGTACTCACGGCGATGGGCCGCACCGTAAGCTCTACCACCGCATCGGCGACCAAGGCTAGCCAAGATGGCGTCCGGGTTAACACGCAGGCTCTGGCGGCGGGCGTGTACATCGTTCGCCTGACGACCTCCGAAGGTACCGTGACGCGGAAGCTGGTCGTTCAACACTAATACCTGTTCCGTTGTTGGTTGCTCACAAAACCCGCTTGGCTTTCTGCTGAGCGGGTTTTTTCTTACTGATTCATTTTTACGTATTGTTTGTGCCCTATGCCCCCTTCCACTCCCACCGTTTCCGCCTACGATCTCGCTTTGCTGGCTTTGCGCCCTTCGCTAGCCGAATTGCCTGGGCCTGCCAATGATACCGTTGGTGATTTTCTGCACCGCACGCTGCGCCCCGTGCTGAAGATGCAAAACGAACTGCTGCTGATGGCCGTAGCCGATTTTGTACGCGACCACCATATCCCGCTGGCCACTGCCAGCCCCACCGATCGGGAACGGCGGCTGGACGAGTTGCTGACGCGCAACGTAAAGCTGCGCTACACCGTGATCGGCTTGATAACCGGCCTCTTTACGAGCGGCGAAACTACCTTTTACCGCCGCCAGCGCGCCGAACTTAATAGGCGTATTCTGGAATTGGCAACCCGCCGCGCCCAGGATCAGGCAGACCGCCTAGTCGGCATGCTCACCGAAGCTATCTGAGTAGGATGACGCATTACCAGACGCTGGAAGTAAGCGAGCAGGCCACCCCCGACGAAATTCGGCGGGCATATCGCCGCTTGGTGCTCCTCACCCACCCCGACCGCACCCCCGATCCTGTCGCCCACGCACGCTATCTATCTATTAATCAAGCATATGACGTATTAATAGATCCGACGCGGCGGCAATACTACGATGCCCAGCTTTGGGCCTGGCGCAATCCGCCGGTGGCGGCGCCTGTTGCTCAGCCCCCTCATCCCCGCGACCGGCATTACGGCACCCGCCGTGCAGCCCGCCCAATTATTACGCGGCCCGGCCCGCGACCGGCTCCCTACGCGGCCGAATACGCCCATTACGCACCTAAGGCTCGGCTTGTGTGCCTAATGTTGCTTACTTGGTTTGCCCTAATGGCGCTCGACCGGCTGGCCGTACAACGCTATCCCAACGAAGTGGTGCAGAGCCGGGAATTTCACTCCTTTGCAGGGCGCAACTTTACGCAGGTTTGGCATTCCATCCGAACGCCGCACGCTACCTTTCGCATCTACGACGATACCATCGGGTGGCCGGCCGTTGATCAGCATATTGCCGTTGCCCGAACGCCCGTTTTCGGCATTGTCACGAGCGTGGCCGACGCCGATTCTGCGGCGCCGCAGGCGCGCTTGCACCCGCCCAGCATCTATAATCTTTTTGCGCCGTTGCCGCTTGCCATGGCCCTGACAGCGGCGCTCGGAGTGTTGCCGACCAGCACCAACCAACGGCGCGTCGATGCGTGCGTGGTGGCCGTGCTGCTAGCCCTCCTGACGCTCATCATGCTATTCTTCTACCGTTAGCTTACGCTGAAGTGCAAGTAAAATAAACAAGGCCCGTTTCTCAGTGAGAAACGGGCCTTGTTTGCAACATAGTGAATATCAATACCTTAATCGTACTGCGAATCGCGCAGGTGCACCGGCTGTGTTTTCTTGCGCAAGCGCATGTTCAGCAGTTCCACCACCAACGAGAAGGCCATGGCAAAATACACGTAACCCTTCTCGATTTCCTTATGGAACGCTTCCATCACGAGCATGATGCCGATCATGATCAGGAAGGACAGCGCCAGAATCTTGATGGTAGGGTTGTTGTTGACGAAATCGGCGATGTAGCCCGAGAAGGCCAGCATGATGCCCATGGCAAAGATCACGGCCAGAATCATAACCAACACATTATCAACGAGTCCTACAGCCGTCAGAATCGAGTCGAAAGAGAAAACGATATCGATGATAACGATCTGAATGATCACGCGGGTGAGGCTGTCGAACTTGCCGGCGCCCACTTCCTCTTCCTCGCCTTGCAGCTTGGTATGAATCTCGGTGGTGCTTTTGGCCAGCAAAAACAAGCCTCCGGCCAGCAGAATCAGGTCGCGGCCCGATACCCCAAATGGCCCACTTTCAAAAGGCAGATTCAGGGTAAAAAGTGGCTCTTTCAAGCCCACAATCCAAGTGATGCTCAGCAGCAAACCGATGCGAAACAGCAGCGCCAACAGCAAGCCGATGGTGCGGCCGCGCTTCTGCTGCTCGCGCGGCAGCCGGTTGACGACGATGGAAATGAAAATGATGTTGTCGATGCCCAGCACGATTTCCATAAACGTCAGCGTAAGCAGGCTGACCCAAGTATGGACGCTGGAAAAGGCAGAAATATCAAACACAGAAGGGGAATATTGAATGTTGTATGTTAGATAGATTGTGCTGGATGTCGAATATGCAAGTGTTTGACTATAAATTGCTTACATATACAGCATCGGGCATTCAGAACTCAACATTTCTACGATTTCATGTTCACGAATTGCAGCGGCTGCCCGATGTCGGTGCGACGCAGCAGCGCAATTACGGCCTGCAAATCGTCGATTTTCTTGGCCGACACCCGCACCTGATCGTCCTGCATCTGCGCCTCGACTTTCAGCTTGGCGTCTTTGATGGCCTTGATGATCTTGCGGCCCGCCTCCTTGTCGACGCCGGCCCGCACTTTCACCGTTTTTTTGACCAGCGCCCCGCTGGGCTGCTCCTCCGCCGAGAAGTCGAGGGAGGTGCCGTCGATGCCTTGCTTGACCACGCGGGTAAGCAAAATATCTTCCAGCGCCTTCACGCGCATGGAGTTTTCGGAGCTAAGCTGAATGGTATTGGCTTTCTTGTCGAGTTCGATGCCGCCTTTGGTATCGCGCAGATCGTAGCGGGTCTGGAGTTCTTTTTTGGCCGTATTGACCGCATTCTCAAGGGTTTGCGGATCAACTTTGCTTACAATGTCGAAGGATGCCATGGGAGATGAATCGTTGGGAAACGAGAAAAAAGATGGGGCCGCCTTAGGCTTCGGGCGGGCGCCAAAGGTAGGATTTCTGATAATTTACGGATGCAAACTGGCCCGACTTTGCATGTTTAACTCCAAAGCGGTCGCAAAAGGTCAACAGAATGCAGTACGTAACTGCGTGGCTTTGATTTGTTTACCAATGTTTTTAAGCTTCTTTTCCGCTGTATGCACCTCACCCAGCCCCATACCCCCGCCGATTTCGCGGCGTATTATCAGTTGCGCTACCAGGTGTTGCGCCAGCCGTGGAACCAGCCCGAAGGCTCGGAGCGCGCCGACGACGACCCCGATCCGGCCACCTTCCACGCCATGCTCGTGGCTGATGACGGCACCGTAGTTGGGGTGGGCCGCTTGCACGCTTCTGGGCCGCAGCAGGGGCAAATGCGCTACATGGCCGTACACCCCGATTGGCAAGGACAAGGGATTGGCCAACAAGTACTTACTTACTTAGAAGCCGAGGCCCGCCGGCGCGGCCTCACCGAAAGCATTCTGCACGCCCGGCAGGCAGCGGTGCCGTTTTACGAACGCGCGGGCTACTCGGTAGTGGCACCTTCGCATACGCTCTTCGGAACTATCCCGCACTTTTTAATGCAGAAATATTTATAAAATTCTAATAACCAACTGGTTATATATTTACAAAATTCAAGAAATCCGCCCAATCCGTAAGAATCCGTGGTTCAGAAATGTTCGCGGCCGCGTAGCAGGTCGAAGTACAGGCGGAAGTCGCCGCGCAGCGAAAGCCACGGATGCTGAAAAGTAGCAGGCCGGTTGTGCTCGACGAAGAAATGGCCCACCCAAGCAAAACCATAGGCCGCTACCACACCCGCCAAGATCAGCAAGGGGCGTTGCCACACCGCAGCCACTACCAACGCGACGAAAAAGAGGGTGGTGCCGATGAAATGCAGCACCCGCGTACCCCGGGTAACGGGGGTAGAATTCGGCGAAAGTGGGATGGGCGGAAGATGTAGCCATAGGTTGGGACAGTTCAGGTAAAGCAACCTAACTTTTCAGCCAATATCCAGTTTATCGCCGCAGTTGCGTTTTCCTCACTTCATGGAACAAGTACCCGAAGTTGCCACCCTCGTGGCGATTTACAACCAGATTAACCAGTACGGACGCGCCAACGGCATGGAGCTGACCGTAAGCGCCCCCGGCGAAGTAGTATATAGCATGACGGTGCGGGAGGAACACCTTTCTTCGCCGGGCACTTGCCACGGCGGCGTGATCGCGGGCCTCATGGACGCCGCCTTGGGAGCGGCCGCGCTCACGATGTCGTTTACGGCCGGCGATCTGGTTTCTACCGTTGAGTTTAAGATCAACTACTTGCATCCCGTGCGCCTGCACGACTATCTGGAGGCGCGCGGCCACGTCGAACATTCTGGCAAAACGCTCATTGTGGCCAGTGCCGATATCATCTGCCCCAGCCGCGACTTAGTCGTTGCGCGCGCCTTGGGCACCTTCAACCGCTACCCCGCCGACAAGCGCGACTTCTACCACATGCTGAAAACGAAAAGCGAAGAATAACGGCTTTTGCTGCTTCCGGCAGCCACAAAAAAAGACCGCCGGATGGCTGGGGAGCACATCCGGCGGCGTCAGTCTAACCCGAATCGTATAACGAACGGCGAAAGCGGTATTACAAGTGGTCGGGCGAGTCGATCGACTCGTGCTCGTGCTCCTCTTCGTACTCATCGCCGTCCTCCATCTGGGGGGGCTGCACTTTGCGCACGTTGCGGGCACAATCTTCGTCGCGGTGGTTGCGGCCCACCGTAAACTCCACCCAGTCGCCTTCGCGCAGGTCGTTGAAGTCGCCCTCCGACATATCAGCGTAGCTGAAGAACAGGTTGTTTGGCGGCATCACGACGAAGCCAAAGCCGTTCTTGAGGTTTTTGATGGTGCTAATACCTACCGTACCTACCGGGCCAGCCGCCGTTGGCCCCACTGGGCGCACAACCGTCGACTTGGGAGCGGTGGGAGTATAAGGCGTGCTGTCAGACTGGCTAACAAACAGATTATCAATAAGTTCTTCACCGCTAGCTAAACCCTGATCGATGATATCGTGCATCGAGATGGGGTAGGTAGCGAACTCGAGCAGCTGTTGCGAAGCGCGTGTAACGCGATTCTCGCCTTTGAAATCGGTGTACTTGAAGTCCCAGTTCAGTAGCATCACCCGGGTACCGATAGTGTTAAGCTTTTTGATCAGGGGAGCGTAATCGCTGTCGCCAGCGATGAGCACGACGACGTCGAAGCTTTTGTGCAGGGCAAGTTCCAAGGCTTCGAGTGACAGCCACACGTCGATGCCTTTTTCCTGCAACCGGCCGTCGCGGGTTTTCAGAGGCATGTAGTGGGTCGTGACACCCAGATTCATCAAAATATCGTCGAGCAGACGGTCGTGAAACAGACGGTCTTTGTCACGGGCTTCGGTAGCACTCAAGCGGCCTCGGAAGAAGTGAGCATCCGTAATTTGACTTAAGCGAGCGTCAACATCTTCTTCTTCAGCCACTTGGTGGCGAATAAATTCATGCAAGCCCTCCAAGCTAATGCGAGCCTTACGGTCGTGCTGGAAGTAGTAGTAATCACTGATTTTAAGGAAATAATTGCCGTCGTAGAAGACACCTATCCTGATCAGGGGGCTATTCATCTGGTTCATACAAAGAGACTAAGAGTTGTGCGCAAAGGGTGTACTAAAGAGCAGGTAAACAGAGAGCGGGTATTCGGTACTAACAGGTTCGGGGCGGTGCGGCCAAACATGACTTGGCAAAGATACAAATCATTGAAAGGCAACAGTAGCACCAAATACTTGTCCCGATTAGCAACCTAGGCTGAAACGTGCTAATAACGGTGGATTTCCCTTGCTGAGCAGCGTAAAGTGGCGGAATAGAAATGAACTCTTTATGAACTAAAACTCGGTACCAACACCTGCAAACCATCAATTAACGCAAGGCCCTGTAGCTCTTTTCTATTGTCGCATCCTACATAAACTAGGCAGCAATATTAAATGAAATATATTTATAAATAGCCAATAATACGAATACTAAATCCCATAATTATACAGCCCTGAACAAAGCTAACCGCTTCATAGTGTAGATACAACTACAACGCAATAATTGATTTATCCAAAGCTGGGGCTACTAAAACGGTTATGTGAATGCTACCTCCACTAGCAATAAATTTGAGTAAACTGCGTTTTTATTAGTTTAACTCACTTAAAACGACATTCGCGCGACAACTAAGCTTAGTACCAGCGCTGCGTATATAGTACAAATTCCTACTTCCAAGAGGTTCCCCGAAGTAGAGCCGGTGCGGATAAGCGGAATTTTGAATGCCGTTTCGGAGAACGGCATCAGCCATTTTACTCCCGCTTTAGTCAGCGAATCGGCGACGAGATGCGATGCGTAACCCGCGCCAGCAAACTGCGCTACCCCGTGCCACCCCAGCGTTTGGTTGGCCAGATACCCAATATACGTCCAGAGGCCGGCAGCCCAGAGCGTGTGCGTCCATGTCCGATGTGAGGTGAAGGGAGCCAAAGCTACAAAAGCGCCTAGCAAGCTCAACCATAAAAACTCGAAATACAGTCCGGCCAGCACCGTCAGGATGCCCGTGAAAGCCAACGCCAAGCGCCGGGCCGAACCGCCCTGCATCGCAATCCCGATCAACCCAAACGACAGGGCCGCCGTGAAGCCCATGCGGCGATCAGGGCCTTGTGGCAGCATGAAGTGCGTATACGCCGCCAACCCGCCTGCCGCTACCACAAATGCCACCCTAACGTAGTTGCGCGAGAACCCTAAGCGCTGGCTCAGCCGCGACTCCGGGTGATCGAGGTCGGGTGCGAGGGCCGAAAACCCCGCCAGCGCAATGCCCGCAGGAGAAAAGGGAATTCCGGTAACCAGACCGCCTACGGCCACCCCGGTAATGAGGCCAATGGCAAGATGAGAAGAGCCGCGCACGAAGTAAAATGCAAGTACTACAAAGCACGAAGATACCTATCTAGTGCTCAGCTTTGGCGACGAGCACCAAGGCTTTTTAGCAGCTGTTGAGGTATTGCATGGTCAGCATTTATACCGAGCCAGAGATCTAAATCAGCTCGTATGGGCATACATAGGCCCGGACGGAAACTTTCACCCGCTTCCGGTGGTATTGACATAGCGCTGCCCGACCGGAAAATCCTCCGGCCGGGCTTCTACCTTTGTCCTCCCTCCTAGCCGATACATTTTGAAAGTCACTGATTTTCTTCAGCTCTACCGCCTCGACCCCACCGTCATGACGGTGGGAGCCCGCTTGAACCCTGCCACTCGCCACTCGTTGCGGGCCCCCGAACCGAAACCGACGGAGGAAGCCCTTCAGCTGCGTTTGCATCTGCGTGGCCTCGTGGGTAGCCAGGATGCGGTGATTGCGGCGGCCCTGCATGGATTGTATCCGGAGCAGCATCACTTGTTCATTTTGCACGACAAGGATGAAGCTAATTATTTCCAGGCCGACCTGCGGCATCTGCTTGGTAATGAGCACGAACCGTTGTTGTTCCCGAGTTCCTACAAGCGGCCCTACGAGTTCGACGAAACGGAAAATGCCAACGTGTTGATGCGAGCCGAGGTCCTCAACCGCCTAAACTCGAAACCTACGCGCGGCGAGCTGATCGTGACTTATCCCGAAGCGCTATTCGAAAAAGTTATTAACCGCAAGTCTTTGGTAGCCAATACGTTCCTGGTAAAGGTAGGCGAGAAGCTGGACGTCAACTTTATCAGTGAGATGCTGGCCGAATACGATTTCGAACGAACGGACTTTGTGTATGAGGCGGGACAGTTTGCGGTGCGCGGCGGCATCGTGGACATTTTTAGTTACGCCAACGAGCTGCCCTATCGCATCGAACTCTTTGGCGATGAGGTCGAAACGATCCGGACGTTCAACCCCGAGACACAGCTTTCGGTAGAGCAGCGGCCGCAGGTGAGCATCATTCCGAACGTACAAACCAAGCTGTTGCAGGAAACCCGCGAGGCGTTCCTGGATTTCATTCCGCGCAACACGACCGTTTGGGCCAAGGACGTGCGCCAGACCATCGACATCGTGGGCGAGTCGTACGACAAGGCCGAAGAACGGTTTCAACTGGTGCTGGAAGCGGCTGGCGGCACCCAGATTGTGAGCAAGCCAGCAGATTTGTTCGAGACCGGACGCTCGTTCAAAAAGCTGCTCGACAACTTCGCGGTGGTGGAGTTTGGCAAGCGCTTTCACTTCAAAAACGCCGAGGAATTTCACTTCTCCAGCAAGCCGCAGCCCAGCTTCAACAAAGACTTCAACCGCATTGTCAAGGACTTGCACAAGCACCAGCAGGCAGGTTTTACGTGCATCATCAGCGCCGACTCGGTGCGGCAGGCCGACCGGCTGCGCACCATTTTCGACGAGCTCGACAACAACGTCCGCTTCGATCACATCCTGCTGGCCCTGCGCGAAGGCTACATCGACGAAACGCTGAAACTGACGGTATACACGGATCACCAACTGTTTGAGCGGTTTTATCGAGCGCAGGAAACCCGAAAATTCTCTAAGAATAAAGCTCTCACCCTCAAAGAGTTACGCACCCTCAAGCCCGGCGACTACGTGGTGCATCAAGATTACGGCATTGCGCGCTTCGCGGGCTTGATGCAGATCGAGATCAACGACAAGCTGCAAGAGGCCATTCGGCTGGTGTACCGCGACGACGACGTGCTGACGGTCAGCATTCACGCCCTGCACAAGATTGCGAAGTACTCGGGCGCCGAGGGCACGCCGCCCACCATGAGTAAGCTGGGCTCCCCGGAATGGGAAAACAAGAAAAAGTCGGTTAAGAAGAAGGTTAAGGATATTGCAGCCGAGCTTATTCGGCTGTACGCCAAGCGCAAAACGGCGCCGGGCTACGCCTTCGCCAAGGACTCGTTTATGCAGGCCGAGCTGGAATCGTCGTTCATTTACGAAGACACGCCCGACCAGGGCAAGGCCACCGAGGACGTGAAGCGCGACATGGAAGTGCCGCACCCCATGGACCGCCTCATCTGCGGCGACGTGGGCTTTGGCAAGACCGAAATTGCTATTCGGGCGGCCTTCAAAGCCGTGGCCGACGGCAAGCAGGTGGCCGTGCTCGTCCCGACGACCATTCTGGCGATGCAGCACTACAAAACCTTCCGCGACCGGCTTTCCAACCTGCCGGTGAACGTGGAATACGTCAACCGCTTTAAGAGCACCAAGCAGATCAAGGAGACGCTGGGGCGCGTGGCCGAGGGCAAAACCGACATTCTGATCGGAACGCATAGGCTCACCAATAAAGACATCAAATTCAAGGACTTAGGCTTGCTGGTGATTGACGAAGAGCAGAAGTTTGGCGTCAAGACCAAAGACAAGCTCAAGGAATTGAAGGTGAACGTGGATACGCTTACGCTATCAGCCACGCCGATTCCGCGCACGCTGCACTTCTCGCTTATGGGCGCCCGCGACCTGTCGGTGATCGCCACGCCGCCGCCAAACCGCCAACCCGTTCAGACGGAATTGCACGTATTTGACGAGCTGCTGATTCGCGATGCCATTGCCCGCGAAATCAAGCGCGGCGGGCAGGTGTTTCTGGTGCACAACCGCGTCAAGGACATCGAAGAAATGGCCAACATGGTGCTGCGCCTCGTGCCCGACGCCCGCGTAACTTACATCCACGGCCAGATGGAAGGCGACTTGCTCGAAAAGCGCATGATGAAATTTGTGGACGGCGAATACGACGTGCTGGTTTCTACTAACCTGATTGAGAGCGGTTTGGATATTCCGAATGCCAACACCATCATCATCAACCGCGCTCACCTTTTTGGTTTGAGCGACCTGCACCAGATGCGCGGCCGCGTGGGCCGATCCAATAAGAAAGCGTATTGCTACCTGCTTACGCCGCCCGTGGCCGGCCTGCCCTCCGACGCCCGCAAACGCTTGAGCACGCTGGAAGAGTTTTCGGACCTGGGCGCGGGCTTCAACGTGGCCATGCGCGACCTCGACATCCGCGGAGCCGGCAACCTGTTGGGCGGTGAGCAATCGGGCTTTATCAACGATCTGGGCTTCGAGACCTACCACCAGATTCTGGACGATGCGGTGCAGGAACTGAAGGAAACCGAGTTCCGCGACCTGTTTATCGGCGACCAGACGGGCCGCTTGCAGGACGCTGCTGGCACGGCCCGCCCCAAGGAGTGCAACATCGAAACCGATTTGCAAATCCTTATTCCTGAGCAATATGTGAGCAGCGTGTCGGAGCGCTTGCAGCTTTACTCAAAGCTCGACCGCGTAAAAGACCCTGCTGAGCTGCGCAAATTGGTAGCCGGCATCGTGGACCGCTTCGGGCCGCTGCCGGACGAAGTAGGGCAACTTGTGGACATCGTGAAGCTGCGGTGGCAGGGTTGCCAGGCAGGATTCGAGAAGCTCACGCTGAAGAAAAACCTGCTCAAAGGCTACATTCCGGCCGAAAACAACGAGGCCTACTTCCAGGGCGAGACCTTCGGCCACATCCTCAACTACGTGCAAACGCACCCGCGCACCGCCAAAGTCAAGGAGCGCAAAGACCAACTCATCGTCAGCATTGAGGAGGTGAAGAACGTGCAGGCCGCCAAGCGGATTTTGGCGGAGTTGGGCAGCGAAGAGAAGGTCGGTGTATAATTAATTGACAATCAATTAATTACAAAAGAGCCCCGTTTCCTTGGAAACGGGGCTCTTTTGCATTCTGGTTTTTAACATCCTCACTGCGGATATAATGCCTTACCGGCTTTAATTAGCCCGGCGGTCGCCGCCGGTGAAGTCCAGCATCCAGCCGGGGTACTCGGGGGCGAGCTTGCTTACTTCGTCGAGTTGCTGTAGCTCCTCGGCGCTGAAGCTGATGTCTACGGCTTTTAGGTTGTCTTCCAGCTGTTCGGGCTTGTTGGCTCCGATGATGACGCTGCTTACGACGGGCTGTTGCAGCAACCAAGCCAGCGCCAACTGGGCCACTGTGGCGCCTTTTGCCTCGGCCATTGGGCGCAGCTTATCCACAATGGTGAAAGCGCGATCCTTATCGACAGGTGGGAAGTCGAAGCGGCCGCGGCGACCTTCCTCCTGGTGCTGTTCGCGGGTGTATTTGCCGCTCAGCAAGCCACCCGCCAACGGACTCCAGACCATCAGGCCCAGCTTTTGGTCGAGCAGCAAGGGACCCAGCTCGCGCTCCAAATCGCGACCGGCAATGGTATAGTATGCCTGCAACGACACAAACTTCTCTTTGTGATTGTAGGTCGAGTACGCCAGCGCCTTCATCAATTGCCAAGCGGCCATGTTACTGGCCCCGATGTAGCGCACCTTGCCGCTACGCACCAGGTCGTCGAGGGCGCGCAGGGTTTCTTCCAGCGGCGTCAGCGGGTCGTAACTGTGGATTTGGTAGAGATCGATGTAGTCGGTGCCGAGGCGGCGCAGGCTGGCTTCGGCCTGCTGCATGATGTGCTTGCGCGTCAGGCCCGAATCGTTGGGGCCTTCGCCCATTTTGCCGCGCACTTTGGTGGCTACGATCAGGTCGTCGCGCTGCAAGCCCAGGTTGCGAATGGCCTGGCCAGTCATTTCTTCCGACAAGCCTTCCGAATACACGTTGGCCGTGTCGATGAAGTTGATGCCCGCTTCCACGGAGCGTTTTACCAGCGCATCGACGGCAGGCTGGGCCAGCGAGCCAATGGCTTCGGCCCAGCCTTTGCCGCCAAAAGTCATGGTGCCCAGGCAGAGTTCCGATACTTTCAGGCCGGTATTGCCTAACAGATTGTACTTCATAGGAATAGAGGTTGTGAGATGAGCAAAGCAGCGACAGTCCGCGGCGCACGGGCCGGCATCAGGCCGCTTGCTTCACGCGTAAGGGTAACAACCAGCCAAGCCGCCGTTAGTTGTTGGCCCCGCGAGGTAACCCTAAACCACAGCCCCACCCCAACGAAAAGCCGCCTGCCCCAGCGGAAACAGACGGCCTTTCGGGCGCACACTATAAGTATCTCATAATATGACACTTACCCATTAGGTAAAGACGTGTCCCTGTTTGCTGGGCCGGATGTTTTGGTTGATGCGAAACAGGTTTTCGGGATCGTATTTGTTTTTGACGGCGACCAGCCGATCGTAGTTTTCGCCGTACGTGGCCTTGATGCGGTCTTCGCCTTCTTCCATCATAAAATTGATGTAGGCCCCACCCGCCGAGTACGGATGCAGGGCATTCCAATAGGCTTTGGCCCAGTCGGTTATGAGTCCCTTGTTAGCCGGGTCAGGGTCGACGCCCACAATCACCATCGACCACGTCGAATGGCGGTAGTTCCAGGCGGTGTCGTTCTTGCCCATGCGCGAAGCCGCGCCGTTGATCGGGTAGAGGTGCATGCTCGAAAGCGGCGTTGGCAAGCTAGTGCCATACTTGATGTGGATGTCGATGGCTTCATCGCTGAGTTCGTTGACGAAATCGGCTTTCCAATACCATTGATGGCCGGGCGGATACACCCCATCAAACATGCTCTGCAACGCCGGCAGCGGCAGCGGCCCGACAAAATCCAGAGCCGGCTTGCGGACGGCCCGGATGGGTTCGAATACTTTTTCGGCCTGCTCCATGGGGCCAGTGTAGCACCACACCACGCCGCACATGATTTTGTTCCACAGGTCTTCGGGGAACGGCGCGCCAGGCGGCACCGACAGGAAGGCAAAGAACCCGTTGATCGTTTCCGGGGCACTCTTGATGAATTCGCGATACCATTGCATCATCGCTTTGGTTTCGCTCACGTGCCAGAGCATCGGGCCGGCGTACACGTTGTTGATGGGGTGCAGGCGGAATAGGAAGGACGTAACCACCCCAAAATTGCCCCCGCCCCCGCGCAGCGCCCAAAACAGATCGGGGTTTTGCGAAGATGAGGCTTTTACAAAGCGGCCGTCGGCCAGCACCACGTCGGCTTCCAGCAGGTTGTCGATGGTGAGGCCGCACTGGCGCGTGAGGTGGCCCAAGCCGCCGCCCAGCGTAATGCCGCCCACGCCCGTAGTCGAGATGATGCCGCTGGGCAGGGCCAGCCCAAACGCGTGCGTGGCATGGTCAACGTCGCCGAGGGTGCAGCCGCCGTCTATCAAAGCTGTGCGCTCCACAGGGTCGACGTGGATGCCTTTCATCATGCTCAGGTCAATTACCAGCCCCTTGTCGCACATGCCGAGGCCGGCGCCGCTGTGCCCCCCGCCCCGCACAGCCACGAGCACGTCGTATTCGCGGGCAAAATTCACGGCTTCAATGACGTCGGCTACGTCGGCGCAGCGGGCAATCAGATCGGGGTATTTGTCGATCATGCCGTTGTAGACCTTGCGGGCCGTATCATAGTCCGCATCGCGGCGCCGAATCAGTTTGCCCCGCAGGTTCAGGTGGGGTTCCGCAATGAGTTCTTCTGTTAACATGGCGCATTCTTAGGTGAAAAAGGAAATGCAGCAGGCAGCCGTCGCCGGCCCGCGCTTCCGGGCCTTGGCAACAGGCTTGGTCAGAATGAAAGGAATTGCTCCACCGGGGGCTTCCCCGGTTCTGGTGGGCGGTATTTCAGAATGAAAATCAAATCAGGTCGCGGCGGGACAGTACTACCTCGGGCGAAAACCGGAATTGACCGGTAACGAAAGCGGACCACGTCTATTTCCGGCAGCCTCCGCTGCTGCGCAATCGGGCCATAGCGGGCTGTGGGCGCGCATATAGAGATAGACTAATATAAGTTAGCACATTGCGGTCAATAAACCACGCCTCGGCCCGAAGTATTTCGGCCCGAGGACTGCCTGCTACCTCGCCGGATTTTCAAAAACGCGCTGCCCGACCACGGGTCACAAAATAAAACGGCTTGCTGTGCACCACGCCGTTTGCGCAAGTGTTTAGCGATATAATACCTTATCCGTCAACGCATTCCACACATTTCGGCGTTATGAAAACCACCCGCTTATTTTTGTTTATCGCAATGTGTTTCCTGCTTGCCAACTGCTTCGGCGTGTCCCGCGACCGGGGCTATGGGTACGGAAACCGCGGCCATCATCGCACCTACGGCTACAACGGTCGCCACCGGCACCACGACCGCGACGGGAGATGGGCTCATACTGGCAGAACCCGCGGCGATGACGACCACCACGATCGGTATCGCCATCACGACCGCTAACTACTTATATACTAAATAGTTATAACCGGCATTCCCGCTTACTTCTGCTTGAGCTTAGCCAAGGCTTCTTTGCCGCTTTCGCTGGCGGGGTTGATGCGGAGCGATCTTTCATAGTTCTGCACGGCCAGCGTCTTGTTGCCGGCTTTCATGTAGGCTTCGGCTAGGCTGTCGAAGGCGTCGGCGGACTGCGGATTGAGCGAGGCGTTCATTTTAAAAACGTCGATCGCTTCCTTCATGCGCTTGGCCGCCATCAGCCGGTACCCCACGGAGCTCAGGCTGGCCTCAATGGCTTTCGGGTCGGAGCCGCCAAGGCTCTTGTCCGTTGTGATCTGGGTGGCAATTTTCCATTGATTGCCGCGCTTCAGCAGCAAGCGTTGCTCCCTGGTCTCCGACTTGTATTTGGGGTCGAGCGTGGGCAGCATCAGCGTCTGGTCGTACTCGACCCACGCCATGTTGCCGTCGTTGGAGATCAGGAAGTTGCGGGAAGTTACCTGCACCGGAATGTTTTTGGGGTTGTCCTTGATGTCTTTCAGTATGTCGTCCCTGATCTTGTCGCCGCCCGTTACGGTGAAATAACGGCCGTTGCCGATGATTGTGCGGGTTGCCTTTGGCTCCTGAAGCCAGGTGGCCTGCCAAGCTTTCGCATCGCGCTTGAAATAAGCACTGGTTTCGTTGCGAATAACCGATTTAAGGACCTCATCCTCATTGGTTTGGGCCATTGTTAGGGAGGCAGGCAAAATCAGCAGGACCGCTGCCAATAGGGCTCGCCGAAACATCGCATACCCAGTGATGGATTTTTCGGCTGTTTTTTCTGTGTTGTTTTCCATAATATAAGTCATTGATTATCAATTGATTATGCCCGAAAAACATATATGAATATAGCGAAATAGTACGGCATTTACTACCTGTATTTTCTGAGCTAGGGAGCGGCTTACTTAGTAGGCGGTCAGGCATCATTTTGCGGCGCGCAAGCTTTGCCACCTGCCCGGAAAGCGATATATTACCCGACAGTAATAATTTGACTATCAAGATATTATACATCATATGTTTAAAGCACTCTATTCCGACTCCATCACGCTGCATCTCATCAATGAGGACAATCTGGCCGAGGTGTACGAGCTGTTTCAAGGCCACCCCGATTCGCGGGAAATGCTGGAGGAACTGTTCCGCAACTACTTGCCCCGCTACGAGCAAGGCCGGCGCACCAACTTTGGCTTCTATTCCATGCTGGGCCCGGAGCTGGCCGGCATGACGGTGCTGACGGTGGACAGCTGGGAGGAACAATACGCCTCGACGGGAGCTGATATTTTTAAGCACATGCGCGGCCGGGGCGTGACGCCGCGCAGCAAACCGCACCTGTTTTATCTGGCGTTCGAGCTGTTGGGCCTGAACCGAATAGCAACCGGACACCGGGTATCCAACCTATCGTCGAAACGCTCTATTGAAAAAACGCGGGGCTTCCAGTTTGAGGGCATCATGCGCGAATCCGGCATCAACGAACGCGGTGAGTTTGAAGACGAATACCTCTACGCCATCCTGCGCCGCGATTGGATACAACTCTATGACAAGTCGCAGGTGCAGGTGCTACCCTAGCCGCGTTCGGCAAGCCCTCGAAGCGGGTTCCTCCTGTCGAATGCAGAAAGGAACATCACGAAAAATAACTACTAATATAATTGGATATACAGTTTGAAATATAGCAACTTTTAACTAATTTTATTAGCACAAAGTCTGCACTGCTTACGGGCAATTTTTCACCTTTTATACTTCAATACCATGAAAACCCTCCAACTCATCCCCTACCTGACGTTCAACGGCAACTGCCGGGAAGCCATGGCGTTCTACCGCGACTGCCTGGGCGGTGATTTGCAGATCCAGTCGTTTGCCGACACGCCAGCAGTGGCCGACCAGATACCCGCCGAAGCACAGCAGGGCGTCATGCATGCCATCCTGAAGAGCGGCGACCTCGTGCTGATGGCTTCGGATTCTGGCATGGGAAAGGTCACCAACGGCAATTCCGTTTCCCTGAGCCTCGATTGCCCCAGCGCGGAGGAAATTGCAACGTTGTTTGCCAAGCTTTCCGAAGGTGGCACCGTAACCATGGCCTTGGCCGACACCTTCTGGGGCGCGACGTTCGGCATGTTTACCGACCGCTACGGTATGAGTTGGATGCTCAACTACGACAAAGAGCCCGCCACGCAATCAACAGATAATCACGCGGTTGCTGCTCACTAAATTTCGTCTGTACCAGGGATTTGCTATGCTAGCCGTATTGTAATCAGACAAGCATCGTGGGAAAAATAACCGTTGCCATGTACCTATCGCTGGATGGCGTCATGGAAAACCCCGCCTGGACCGCCCCTTACTGGAACGACAGTATCGCCAAGTTTCAGTCTGATCTGATGTACGGGTGCGACGCGCTGCTGCTGGGCCGGGTGACCTACCAAGGGTTTGCTGCTGCATGGCCTAAGATGGAAGGCCAGCCTGGTGCCGACCGCATGAACAGCCTGCCCAAATTCGTAGCCTCCACTACCCTGGATACCGCCGAATGGAACGCTAGCCTGATCAAGCAAAACATCCCGGAAGAAGTAGCGCGCCTGAAGCAGCAACCCGACCAAAACCTGCTGATATACGGCAGCGGCGAGCTTATCCGCACCCTCATGCAGCACGACCTCATCGACGAATACCACCTCATGGTGTATCCGCTGGTGCTGGGCAGCGGCAAGCGGCTGTTTCAGGAAGGTGTTCAGGCTACTTTGCAACTTCTTGACAGTAAGCCACTTGACAAAGGCGTAGTTGGACTCATTTACGCCCCTGTTCGCGCGTAACAGTTGCTCCGTTTTCCTGCTCCAAAATGAATTCTTAACAAAAAAGCCCCGCCGAATTGGCGAGGCTTTTTTTGTTGAAGTACAGTTGGCTGGAAAGCCTTTCCTTACCCGAAAGCAGTTAGAAACCACTCACGTTCAGACGACCACCCGTGCTGCATTTGCCTGCCAGTGAGGTAGTTGGTGTTACGCTGTTCAGGATAGCAGCTTTGATGGTGGCAGCATCCGGACCGGGGTGAGAAGCCGCGTACAACGCTAAGGCACCCGTTACGTGCGGCGTAGCCGTCGAAGTGCCGCTGTACGACTCATAGATGTTGTAAGCCGTGCTCGACCAGATAGCCTGACCCGGAGCGCCCAAATCGACGGTCGTGGCGCCGTAGTTCGAGAAGCTGCCCACGCCTGCCTTACCGGAGCAACTCCAGCACAACAGCTGCCTTGGCGGGGAGCGAAATCGTGGAAATATCGTTTAGCGCTTCGTTGGTAAGCACATTTCGGGCTTTGGTAAAGCCGGCGGTGCGCTCGGCAAAGCGGGCGGTGGGCAGCGAAGCCGGCTTGTCGGTTGAGTTGGTGGCAACCATCACGGTGCCGTTGGGGGTGTAGCGAAAATAGACGTACAGGCCATCTTGCGGCAGGTATTGCATGAGTTTGCCGGAGTGCAGCACCGCATGGTCGCGGCGGTAGGTAGCCAGCGTGCGCACAAATTGGAAGGCGTCGTTTTCGGCGGCGTTGCGGCCGGCGGCCGTAAATTTGTTTTCCTTGTCGTCGGGCCAGCCGCCGGGGAAGTCGCGGCGCACTTCGGCATCGGAAGGGTTTTTGAAGTTCTTCATCAAGATTTCCGTGCCGTAGTACATCGACGGAATGCCGCGGGTCGTCAGCAGCCAGATTAGGCCCATCTTGTACTTGGCGATGTCTTCGCCAATCACGGAGAGGTAGCGGTCGTGGTCGTGGTTATCGACAAACGTGACCATCTTATCAGGATCTTGATACACAGCGTCTTGCGCTAACGTTTGGTAGACGCGCTGCACCCCGCCATCGTAGCTTACGGGCTGCTTCAACCCATCCAAAAGGGCGCTTTCCAACACAAAATCGAGGCCGCCCGGCTGGTTGGACTTGAAGGGAAAGTTGATGTTGTTGCGAACGTAATATGCTTGGTCAATCACGTTATTCACCGACGACTCGCCGAAGATGTGGATGCGCGGATACTCGGTGAGCAAGGCTTGGTTGCACCGATTCATAAACGGTTGATCGTTATACAGATACGTATCGATGCGCCAGGCGTCGATGCCGAACGTCTCCACCGACCAGATGGCGTGCTGAATCAGGAAGTTGGCCACATAGGGGTTCTGCTGGTTCAGGTCGGGCAGAAAAGGCACAAACCAGCCATCAAGCGTCACCTTGCGGTCGCTGGGGGCGGCGTGCGGATCGGTGATGGGCTGGTAGCGGTAGGTGGTGTTGGTGTAGGTGGGCCACTGGTGCAGCCAGCTTTTCATGGGCAGGTCCTTGATAAACCAGTGGTTGTTGCCAACGTGGTTATATACAGCATCTTGCACCACCTTCAGGCCGGCCGCGTGCGCCTGCTTCACGTAGGCTTTGTACGCCTCGTTGCCGCCCAAACGGCGGTCTACATTATAATGATCGGTGAAGCCATAGCCGTGGTACGAAGCTCGCTTGGCGCCGCCTTCGTCGGTCAAGGGCTGGTTGTTTTCGATGACGGGCGTAAACCACACCGCCGTCACCCCGAGGTCTTTCAGGTAGCCAATGCGCTGCACCGCCCCAATCAGGTCGCCGCCGTGGCGCAGGAAGGGATTAGCGCGGTCGGAGCTAGGGTCGGCCATGTCGGCAAACTTGTCGTTGCTGGGGTCACCGTTGGCAAACCGATCGGGCATCGCCAAGTAGATAAAGTCGGCATCCGTCACGCCCTGGGCCTTCACCGAGGTGTCGCGGGCCTTTAGCTCCCAATTGCGCGTGATGGTTTGGCCGCCTTTTTTGCCCACGAGGCGCACCGTACCGGGTTTGGCCGTCGCGGCAATGGTAAGGTCCAGAAACGCGTAGTTGGGATTTTCAACGGTGCTGGCTTTCACCAGTTTCACACCCGGATAGGCCACTGCATAACTCAGCGTACCAGCGCCCGGACCATAGACGAGCAATTGCACGTTGTTTTTCTTCATACCCACCCACCAGTTGGTTGGGTTCACGCGCTGAATGGCTGGCGTTCCTTGTGCCGCCACAGTCAATGGCAACAGGCCGGCCAGCGGAAAAGCTGCGGAAAGATGGAGCCACAAAAGGCACTGTTTCAGCAAATTAAGGTAGCGATCGCGCATGGTGGGAATGGGGTTGAGTGAAAAAAGCGGCAAGCCGATGGGATCAGGTAAGATAAGCCGGAATGCGGATTAGCCGACACTGCCAAAACAGGATGTGCGTAGCAGCATTATCCTTTCTACATAACTATTTGATAGTCAAATAAATACAAAGGCGCTGCTTCTTGCGAAACAGCGCCTTTGCAATGCTCGTGCTACGCGTGGGGCTTACTTCACCAGCTGCAAATCCGGGGTGGAGTTGTCCTGAAGGGTGGCGCGACCGCGGGCTTTGCGGGTAATACGCGAAAACAGGCTGATTTCTTGGTCGAAAAGGAAACGGAAAAACAGCTTGGTGTAAGACGTGTGGTGCAGGAGCGGCTCGTAGAACTCAGGCGCTACCGCCTTGAGCTTAGGCAGGTTGTTCCACGGAATGGAGGGCATGTCGTGGTGCTCGTTGTGAAAGCCTACGTTGAGGTTGATGCCGTTGAGCGGGCCATAGTAGCTGTAGGTTTCCTGCCGGGGGTCGAGGGTGAGGTAGTGCTCCTGAATCCAGCGGGCACCCAGCGGGTGCAGGCCCACCGAAAACCAGAAGCTCAGGAACAGATACAGCATGGCCGTCCAGCCGAAGAAATACACAATGGCCACATCAAAAGCTACTTGCGCCACAAAGTTGGCCACCACGTAGCGGTCGACGGCGGCCACCTCGCGGCACCGCACCGTGCGGATTACCTGAAACAGGGGGAAGAAAAACAGCCAGATCGCTTTGCCCAAGGAGTAGTTGCGAATCAATCGGGCCTCGTACCAGTCGGGCAGGTCGGCGTCGAGTTCGTGCACGCCCTGAAACACATGGTGCTTGATGTGGAAGTTTTTAAAAGAAATCGCCGTGGGCACTACCGAAGGAAAGTTGGCAATAATGCCCACCGCCACGTTTTGCCACAGCTTCTTAAACACCAGATTATGAGCCGCTTCGTGAATCACCACAAAGAGCGTGTGCGAGAAGAAGGCGCCCACCAGATACGCCACCGGCAGCGTCCAGTACCAGGCTTGGTTGCGCAGCAAGTACGCCAGCAGCACCTGTGCGCTTACGCAGGCCACCCCAATCAGGAAGGTGGTGGGGTTGCGCGTCATCAGCTGCTTTACCTCCGGATGCGCCTTCACGATTTGCCGCGTGCGAATGCGGTGCGGCTCGGTCGTGTCTACTTCAACGAAGGAAGAAATTCTTTGAGCCATATCTACTTACTTATCAAATCTTTACAAAATCACCTTCCCGTCCGCCGACGCTCCAATGCCGTGGTCGGCTGAGCGTACTTCCCTGTTGTGCTTTGGCGTTAAAGGTCGGCTTTTCGGGTGATTTTCGGGTGAGTTTTGCCGTTTTATTGTTTCTCCAGCAGGGTTTTGAGCTGCCGTTCTTCCAGCTCCACCAGCGCGTCCAGCAACGCCAGCGTAACGGCACCGGGCTTGCCCGACCCGATGGGGGCACCGTCGAGCTGCACGACGGGCAGCACGCGCTTGGTGGTGCTGGTCAGGAAGGCTTCTTTGGCCTCGCGCACATCTTGCAGATTTACAGGCGCTTCCATTATGCGATACGGCGTACCCGACAGGCCCAGCAGGTTTTGGCGCGTAATGCCCCACAGCACATCCTGCGCGGGCGTCACTACGGTGTTGTCGTGCTTGACGATGAAAAAATTGGAGCGCGGAAACTCCGTTACCAAGCCGTTTTTGTGGTAGAGCACGTCGTCGGCACCGTGGGCTTTTAGTTCTTTGATCAGCCGGATGCCCATGGTGTAGTTGATGGTTTTGACCGGGGGCATTTCCCGCACGTAGTCGTGGGAAATGATGCTGATTCCTTGCGCTACTTGAGCCGGCGTCGGGAAGGCAAAAGGCTGTTGGAGCATGACCAAATTGGCCTCGGCGGGCGTGTAGCCGTCGGTTGAGTAGCCGCCCGTAAGCAGCACTTTCACGCCCGAAACCGGTAAATCGTGCCGCGTAATCAACTCCCGAATGGCGCTTTCGAGGGCCGCCCGCGAAAGGGGCACCGCTAACTCCATCTGCTGCGCCGACGCCTCGAAGCGATCGAGGTGCTGCTCCAAAAACAACGGCTGCCCATCCACCACTTTAAAGAAATCGAACACGCCGTAGCCGCGCTGGATGGCCAAATCGCTCACATGCAGAAAGGCGCGGTCGAGCGGCACAATTTCGCCCCGAACGTAGGCAAAGAGATCAGCAGGATCAGCCATGTACTATCTATTTGATTATAAGATGTTTATGAAACAAGCCTATTTCAAAGTAAGGCATTTTCTCAAGAATACGGCCCGCGGGCTTCCGTCGCGAGCGCGGCGTTCGCTACCTTAAGCGCCTTACCTAGCTTTTGTTCCCGATGAAACAAATTGCCGCGCTTGGCTTGCTGTCTATGTTGGCATTTACCACCACTGCCCAGACCTCCGACCCCGCATTGGAGGCCAAGGCCCGGAAAATTCACGAGCGCGCCTTTACGGTGGATACCCACGAAGACACCCCGGAAAACTTAGTCAACCCCAGCTTCGACCTTACCATCGACCACGACCCCAAGGTGGCGCAGGTAGATTTGCCCAAAATGCAGCGCGGCGGCCTCGACGCGGCTTTCTGGGCCGTGTACATGGGCCAGGGCCCGCGCACGGCTGCTGGCCACGAGGCCGCGAAACAGAAAGCGCTGGCCATTTTTGAGAGCATCCGGTCTGCCGTCAGAAAGCACCCTGAGCAGTTGGCGCTCGCTACCACGCCCGACGAGGCGTTGCGCATCGGCAAAACCGGCAAGCACGCCATCTTCATCGGCATCGAGAACGGCTATCCGGTGGGTAAGGACTTGTCGCTGCTGAAAACCTATTACGACTTGGGGGCGCGCTACATGACGCTGTGCCATTCGTCCAACAATGAAATCTGCGACTCCTCCACTGATCCCAACGGACCGGAATACCAAGGCCTGAGTCCGTTTGGCGAGCAGGTGGTCGATGAAATGAACCGCCTGGGCATGATGGTCGATATTTCGCACACCTCCGATTCCACGTTTTACGATGTGGTGCGCCGTTCGAAGGTGCCGGTTATTGCCTCCCATTCGGCTTGCAAAGCCCTCAGCAACGTGCCCCGCAACCTCAGCGACGACATGTTGCGGGCCTTGGCCAAAAACGGCGGCGTCATCCAGATGAACCTGTTTAGTCCTTACGTCAAGACGGAGAGCAAAAGTCCCGAGCGGCAGGCCGCCGAGCAGTCGTTTTTTGCGAAATGGAACATCAAAAGCTTCCTAAACATTTATGGCCTGCCCGAAGCCAGCCAGCAGCAAGCACTAGCGGAGTTCAACACAATTAGGGAGCAGTTTCCGGTGCCGCTGGCTACCGTGCAAGATGCTGTCAATCAAATAGATCACGCCGTAAAAATTGCCGGCATCGACCACGTGGGCATTGGCTCCGACTTCGACGGCGGCACCGAATTGGCCGACCTGCGCGACGTGGGCGAGTTTCCTAATCTTACCCGCGAACTGGTGCGCCGGGGCTATTCGCGCAAAGACATTGAAAAGATCTGGGGTGGCAACCTCTTCCGGGTGATGCGGGCCGTGGAGCACGGCAAAAGCAAAGCAGTAAACCTCAAACCCTCAACGCTTTAGCACATGGAAGGCACGCTTACCTTTCGTGCCCGCCTCGAGCCGGGCGGGCCGAGCTTCATGCCCATGACCATTGCCATCGTGCCGCTGGAAATTGTGGAAGCGCTGGGTGGCAAATCGGTGCGGCGGGTAATGGGCACACTCAACGGCCATCCGTTTCGGCTAGGCCTGCAACCCATGCGCACTGGCGAGCGCTACCTCATGATTAGCAAAGAGTTACGTCAAGCCTCGGGCGTAGAGATGGGCCAAGAAATCACCCTTACGCTGGCCCCCGACCCTGATCCCGACCATATTGAGTTGCCCGAGGAGCTGGCGGAAGGGCTGGACGCGTGGCCGGAAGCCGACGCCGGCTTTCAGAAACTTCGGCCTAGTATGAAACGCGCTATCGCCCAGCACGTTGGCGGAGCCAAGCGCACCGAAACCCGGCTTGAACGTAGCATGCAGATACTGAAGCAGTTGGCTACAGGCGGTCATCCGTTCCGAAAGCCTGCGGACGAAGGTTGAGCGCAAGACCGGCAGTTGGTGAGGGCACAAAATGGCAGCCAACTGCTTCCTTTGGCCGCCAATGCAACGTCCGCCGGTTATTGCTGCCTTTGCCTAACACACAAGTTTGTTTCTAACCCCGTTTATATGATTCGTTCGTTATCGGCAGCGCTTTTGCTGTCGGCTGCTTGCCTGAGTGCACAGGCCCAATCGCTGTACATGCCGCGGGATATTCAGCAGGCATTCAAAAAAGAAACCCGGTCGCCGGACGGTCGGCCCGGCAAAAAGTACTGGCAAAACACGGCTCGCTACAGCATCAAAGTACAGGCGCTGCCGCCCGACCGCAACATCAAAGGCAGCGAGCAAATTACGTACTTCAACAACAGCCCGGATACGCTCAAACGCATTGTAATCAGGGTCATACAGAATATTCACAAGCCCGGTGTAACGCGCAACGGCGACGCCTCGGAGCAATACCTGACTTCCGGCCTGCAAGTCGATACGTTTACCGTGGCGGGCAAAACGCTGCCTTTCCCCAACAATACCGGGCAGGCCACCTGGAAGACGATTTCGCTGCCCAAGCCCCTGATGCCGCACGACTCGGTGCGGATGTCGGTAGCCTGGCACTTTCCGCTTTCCGTTGAAAGCGGCCGCGAGGGCATGATCGACAAGACCACGTTCTTCCTGGCGTATTTCTACCCCAGAGTCTCGGTATACGATGACTACAACGGCTGGGACCGCCTCGATTTCACGGATGCGCAGGAGTTTTACAACGACTTCAACAACTACACGCTCCAGGTAAAAGTGCCGGCCAACTACGTGGTGTGGTCGACGGGCACGCTGCTGAATCCGCAGGAAGTGTTGCAGGCGCCTTTCGCGCAGCGGCTGGCGCAGTCCATGACCAGCGATGCCGTGATGCACATTGCCACCGCCGACGACTTGGCCAAGCACCGCGTCACGGCCCAGCAGAAAGTCAACATCTGGAAATGGCGGGCCAACAACATCTCCGACATGACCGTCGGCCTCAGCGATCATTACGTGTGGGACGCCGCCAGCGTAGTCGTCGATGATGCCACCAAGCGCCGCGCCAGCGTGCAGGCTGCCTACGCCGACTCTACCGTCGATTTTCGGCAGGCGGTGAAAAACGCGCAATACTCGCTCGGCTGGTTTTCGCGCAACTGGCCCGGCGTGCCCTACCCCTTCGAGAAAATGACCGTGTTTCAGGGCTTTGCCGACATGGAATACCCGATGATGGTCAACGACAGTCCGCAGAGCGATTTGGGATTTGCGCAACTAGTTGAGGATCATGAGATTGCACACACCTGGTTTCCATTCTATATGGGCATCAACGAGAGCCGTTACGCCTTTATGGACGAAGGCTGGGCCACGACTTGGGAATTGCTGATCGGGCGCACCGAAAAATCGGTGGAGGCAGCCGACAAATTCTACAAGCAGTTTCGGGTAAACGGCTGGATCCATGACCCTTCTTCGAGCCAGGATTTGCCCATCATCACGCCGGCCAGCGAGCTGCGCCGGGGCTACGGCAACAACGCCTACGGCAAGCCATCGCTGAGCTACTTGGCCCTTAAGGACATGCTAGGCGACGAGCTATTCAAGAAAAGCTTGCACGAATACATGGACCGCTGGCACGGCAAGCACCCCATTCCGTGGGACTTTTTCAATTCGTTTACCAGCGCGTCGGGCCAAGATCTGAACTGGTTTTTCAACAATTGGTTCTTCACCAACAACTACATCGATCTGGCCGTGGAAAAAGTCGGCAAGGCCAAAAAAGGCCAGGGCATTACCATCAATAACATCGGGGGCTTTGCAGTGCCTTTCGATGTGAAAGTGACGTACGCCGACGGCAGCAACGAGGTGCTGCACCAGTCGCCGGCCATCTGGCGCGCCGACCAACGCCACGCCACCGTCGTAGTGCCGACCAAGAAAACCATTCAGTCAGTGGAGCTGACCGGCGGTATCTTCATGGATGCCGACGAGAAAAACAACAAGTGGACGCCGGGCAAACAGATCACACAAGTCATTCGCTAACAATATGTTGTCATCTCCCATCACAGCCATCATCTTCGATCTGGGTGGCGTGCTCATCGACTGGAACCCGCGCTACCTGTACCAGAAACTCATTCCGGACGAGCAGGAAATGACTGCGTTTCTCACCGATGTCGCCTCGCCCGACTGGAACGAAGAGCAAGATGCCGGCCGCTCGCTGGCCGAGGGTACGGCGTTGCTCGTGGCCCAGCATCCGCAGCACAAAGAGCTAATCGAGCACTTTTACGGCCGGTGGTCGGAAATGCTCGGCGGCGCTATCCAGGGCACCGTCGATATCCTGACGGAGCTCAAAAGCAGCCAGCGCTACCATCTGTACGCGCTCACCAACTGGTCGGCGGAGACGTTTCCGGTGGCGCTGGAGCAGTTTGAGTTTCTGCATTGGTTCGAGGGCATTGTGGTATCGGGCACAGAGAAATCGCGCAAGCCGTTTCCCGAGTTTTACCACCTGCTGCTCACCCGCTACAACGTGGCGCCGCAACAAGCCCTGTTTATCGACGACAACCTGCGCAACATCCACGCCGCGCAAGCCTTGGGCTTGCAAACCATTCACTTCGAGTCGCCGGAGCAGTTGCGTGCGGAATTGCAAGCGCTTGGCGTACTATAGCCTCAGCCAGATAAAAATCACAAGCATCTGATTATCAGCACTATACAAAAAGGCCTTTCTCCCACAGGAGAAAGGCCTTTTTGTAGTTAGGCTAATTTCAACTGCGTTTAGCAGTCGCCGTCGACTTCGCAGGAAGCTCCTTCCATGTCTTGTGCAACAGGTTGAGTTTCGCTCCATACCTTTTCCAGTACTTCCAGAAACAGCTCGCTGGGCTGCGCGCCGGACACGGCATATTTTTCGTCGAAGACGAAGAACGGCACCCCGCGCACGCCTACTTGCTGGGCCAAGTACTCGTCGAGCCGGACTTGGTTAGTGTAGGCGTCGGTTTCGAGCGTGGCATGCACTTGCGCAGCATCCAGGCCGAGTTCGGCGCCGAGCTTAGCCAGCGTGTCGAGGTCGCCAACATTCCGGCCTTCCGTGAAATAAGCCGCCAGCACGCGCTCTTTGGCTGCGTCTTGGAGGTTATGCTCACCCGCCAAATGAATGAAGCGGTGTGCCAAAAAGGTATTGGTCGGGATGACGCGGTCGAAGTCGTAGTCGAGGCCCACTTCCTTCGCAATACCAGCCATGTGATCGTTCATTTGCTTGCCTTGCGCCACCGACACGCCTTTACGAGCGGCCAACAGCTCATGAATGCTTTGGCCGGGCACCGTCTGCATGTTGGGGTCTAGCTCGAAGCTTCGCCACTGCACTTCTACAGCTTCTTGATGGTCAAACTGTTGCAGAGCTTGCTCGAAGCGCCGTTTGCCGATGTAGCAAAACGGGCACATGATATCGGACCAGATTTCTACTTTCATATTCTTAGGATTTGGCGCAATAAGCTTTTTAGCCCGAAAAAAGTTTAGCGCACCAACCCTTAGGTTCTTACTTCTCTTCCTTTAGCAATACCTGCAACTCCTTTTCCGTCACCGGAAACACGGTTCCGTGCCGTATGCCGTCGGGGAAGTGCACTTTATCCGAAACATCGGTCCACGTCTGCAAGTCCGGCGACGTGACAGCGCCGTAATGGTGCTCGGTGTATTTGTCGAAGTACACAATCCATTGGTTGCCCAAGCGCGTGGCCGTGGGGCCTTCCGCCCAATATTTCCCGGTGATCGGGGCCGAAGGCTTGCTGTACGGGCCTAGCAACTGGTCGCTGAAGGCCACCCGCAGGTTTTTTTGGGCGGGCTCGCGGGTTTCGTCTTTCAGAAACATCACATAGCGCTTGCCATCCGGCTGAATCGTGGCATCAATCACATTAAACCCTTGGTTATAAAGCAGTTTCACAGGACTGTATTTTTTAAAATCCTTGGTCGTGACGTAGTAGATGCGGTGGTTGTAGCCGCTATCGCCCGGCTGCTGGCTTTCCGGAAACTGGCCCGTGATGGTGGTCGCCCAGTAAATGAGGTATTCCTTGCGCTTGGCGTCGTACGTGATTTCGGGTGCCCAGCAGTTGCGGGCGTTGGGCTCCCGTTGCATTACGGGCACAAATTGCTGCTCCGACCAGTGCACCAAGTCCAGCGAGCTGGCGTAACCGATGCCTTTGTCGTTCCAGCTCACCGTCCAGACCATATGAAACTTTCCATCGGCGCCCCGGATGATGCACGGGTCACGCATAAGCTTGTCTTTTGACACCGTTGGCCGCAGAAACGTGCTGTCGTGCCGCAGGGCCGTCCAGTTGTAGCCATCGCGGCTGTAGGCCAAATGCAAGCCGTCGCCGTTGCCTTTGAAATAGGAAAAAACCAGCACAGGCTGCGTCGCCTGTTGCGCCATCCCCGACAGGCTCAGGCAGCCCAACATACTCAGCAGACAACTAATTGTTAATCTGATATTTAACATCATTACAGAAGTATATTCCAGCTATTTGCCTTTGCAATTGCCAGCCGTTGAAGGGAGTAAGTACTACAAAAGCACCCCGGCAACTCTCCCGCACCGACCTGCTACCGCCAGAGCCTTAGAAAATAAAAACACAGCGAAAAGCAGCAAAAAATTGCTTTTGGAAACGTTTGCATAAAAAAATCAAACGATTTCTGGGTAATGTCAGCAGAATTTCAGAAACTTGAACCGGCGTTTTAGAGACGCACCCCGCCCCACCAGCTCCCCTCCTAGGAGCGAAACAATTCCCACGTGTTTCAACAGTAGTGCAGCCCTTCACGGGGCGCACTACTGTATATACATACTCCGGTGGCCTTTCTATTCTATTACTATTGCCTTTGGCTTCGCGACCTTTTATAACTTTCCTAATAATCTCATCCTGAACCACTTACTGGCTCCCGCGCCTAGTTTTTTCTAAAAACTTTTACTGTTATCGTGCAACTATCGTAAGACCCGACAGATCATCTGGTTGTGTAGTTCTATCCTTTTAGCCATACTCTATGCATGGTATTCTACCCTCTTTATTAGTTGCTGCTACTCTGATACTTACGGCGAGCTGCCAGGAAGACGCCACCGGACCCGACGATTTGCCCCTGCTGGATACCCATTGGGTACTGCGCCAGGTTGATGGCAAAACGGCGCTGCTCACCGAAAAAGGCGCGCACATGCCCGACCTGACGCTGCTTGCCGCGGCCAACCACACCCGCGGTCAAGGCACCTGCAACTGGTTTGGCGGCTCGTACGCGTTGGCCGAGGGTACGCAGCGCCTCACCATCAGTGAACAGGGCTCGACTTACATAAATTGCCCTAACCAGAACCTGGAGGCTACTTTCTTGCTGACGCTGCCGCTGACCACGCATTACGAAATCACGGGCCGTACCCTCCGCCTCTACGACGACGAGCACACCGAGGCGCGGCTTACTTTCGAAGCCGAAACGAAGTAACATTCCTGCAAAAAACGCGGCTATTGAACAGCGGCTACAAAAGCGGCGGCGAGTTCGAGCACCAGCTCCGCGGCTTCTTTATGCGGCGTGTGTCCCAAGCCCGGCAGCAGCTTGCTTGGCCGTGCATCTTGGACTTGACTCACCACCGCCGCTACCTGCTCGGCAGTACCATACTCGTCGCGCTCGCCCTGCAGCACTAGCACCGGGCACTGAATCTGAGGGAGGTAGGGTTCGATGTTCCAAGCCCGGAATTCCGGCGCGAGCCAAGTGTCGGCCCAGGCACGAAATACAGCTTCGGTCCTGATGCCGTGATACTTAGCCAGCTTCGCGCCGAGGTCGGTGGTGCGGTATTGCTCCTGCGCCGCCCGGATGCCGACCAGCGTAAGCTCCTCTACAAATACGTGCCCCCCTTCCGTAATAATGCCGGCGATGCGGTCCGGAAACTCGGCGGCCGCAACCAAGGCAATGGAGCCGCCGTTGCTGTGGCCGAACAGAATGGCGCGCTCGACGCCGCACTGCGACAGCACGTTAGCCAACACCTGAGCCTCGTCTTCGAGGTAATGAATCGTGCGCTTGGCCTCCCCAAATGGCGCCGACTGCCCGTACCCGCGCCGGTCGTAGACGAGTGCATTACAGCCGGTAGCCCTGGCCAGGCGTTCCGGAAAATCGCGCCACAACGCGATGCAGCCCAGCGAGTCGTGCAGAAAGACAAGCGCCGACCGGGGCGTTTCCGGTTCGTGCCGGATACTGCGCACCCGAAGCGCCACGCCGTCTAGGCGCACATCTTGGTCGGATATAATCAGGCCTGTGTCGTTCTCGGATTGATTAACAAGAGTCAAGCTGTTTGCAATTGCTTAATTATCAATTACTTAATACTACTTTAAATTCACTGTGGCCGATAAGCGGCGTGCCAGTGGCGGCTATTCCTTCGACCGAAACCCGGAAGGTGCCGCCCGCATCGGAGCAGTAAAACGATACGCGTGCTTTGCCCGTGGCATCGGTAGCGACGTTGGGATTCCAGTACAAAGTGGCGCTGCGAAAATCCGAATCGCGGGGCAATTTGGCCGAGCCATCGTACTTCGGAGCGTAAAACTCGCGGGCTTGGTAGTACTTCGGAATGATGGCCGTCACGGTTTGGGCCAGCTGCGATTCCCGCGGCAGGTCGTCCGACGAGCCGCGCTTGGTCAGGACGGCAATGACACCGCCCGCGCCTCGGCTACCGAAAATGGCAGCCGAAGGGCCTTTCAGCACTTCAATGCTCTCCACTTCGGCCACGGTGAGCGAATTGATGGCATCCGCATCGACGGTAACACCATCGAGCAGATACAGCGGTTCGTTGCTGCCCATGATGGAAGTCGCGCCCCGAATTTCGGCCCGCATAAAAGGTGGCGACCCACTCACGACCACGCCTGGTACCCGACCCTGTAACATCTGAAATACGCTGAAATTCCTTGTTGCAAAGGGCAGCTGGCTCACTCTGATTGCTGCATCGGGCGTACCGTAAATGCGACGGGCATCGGGCGGTACCACTTTGCGGCCCTGCACCGTCACGTTGCCCAGCATGATGCGGCGGGTTGGGTCGGGATGATACTGCTGGTCAGCGACTTGCTGTTTGCGGCTTTGCTGGAGGTAGTCGATGGCCTGAAGGTCTGTTTCCAATGCCCGCGCTCCCAGCAAAGGTGCCGCGGCCGGCCAACGGCCGTCGAGCCGGATGACCGGGTTGCGAATGCCTTTACCCGGCTTGGTCGACACCACAATCCGGGCAGTGTCTTTGCCATCGAAGCCGCCAAAAATAAACCGGCCCGTTGGGCCGGTTTCGGTCAACAAGATGCTGGCCGTCGGCTTGGAACGAAACAGCACTACTTGGGTAGCAGGTGCAGGCTTGTTAGTCGTCCGTAGCACCTGACCGCCGATGCTCAGGCTTTGCTCCAGCGCAAAATCGTAAGGCTGGAACTGATCGGCCAGCAGCTCTTTCCAGACGAAACGGCGCCACCCCTGGGTAAGCAACAGATTATCAAGGGCTTGACTGGTTTCAAAGTTGAAGGAGGCGAAATAATAGCCCGGATCTTCAACGTAGCCTTTCAGGTCGGATGTGAGCAGCAGGTGCGTGCGGATGTCGGCCTGACCGGGGTTGGTGGCTACCAACTGGGTATTGTTTACAGCCAGCGAAAGCTGCGCTGCTACGGGCTTGCCCTGCGCATCGGCCACTTCTACGCTCAGGTCTACTTTCTCGCGGGTTGCGTAGACGGGCTTATCCGGCGTAATGGTAACACGCATATTCTGAGCGCTTTGCACAAACATCAAGCGTTCGCATTGCGCGGCTTGCTGCCCATCGAACAAGGTGAAATGCACGACGCCGTCCGGGAATTTGCTTTTGGGAATCCGTGCCACAAACCCGGCTTCGTCGTCGAGCTGCCCCCGCCCGGCGTAGACGAGCTGCCCCCGAACTTGGGCCACCAGCGCCACCTGTTCGGCCGGCACTCCGGCTCCCGACTTGCGCCGAATGGCAACGTTGATATATCCCAAGGCTTCGCCGGCGCTCAGCACAAAGCCCGTGGGGCGCACTTCCGGGAGTGAGTATTCCTGCACCGCTCCGCCGGGCCAACTGGCTTTGGCTTTGTAGCGTTTGCCGGCTTCGGGTCGGAAGGCAAAGCGGCCCATGCCCAGGCGTTTGCTCCTAAACACGGCCACTTTGGTGCCCTGCTCGTCTTCCACGAAGCCTTCCACGTCGAGGCCGTGCCCACTGCCGTCAGTAGCCTTGAAGCCCACGATGCTTTCCAGCCCGGCCACCAGATTGCCGCCCTCCGGGAAAAACTGCACATCGGGTTTCGCGACCGCGCCGGGGTTTACAGACTTGGCGTTGGTCAGGCGGCGGGTAGGCACGGCCGTTGCCCCTAGCCCCGACAGCCAGATCGGAATCTGCTTGGTGAAGAAATACTCGGGGCCCTGGTTGCGCATCCAGTTGGTGTAAGCGCGCACGGTATATAGGCCCTGCGTCAGCGTGTCGGGGAGGGCAAAGTCGCCGTGGGCGGTGCCGTTGGTGAGCCGTAACACGCGCTGCATCACCACTTTCTGGGTCGGCGACAGCAGATCGACGTAGACCACGCGGCTCAGCGTATCGGGGCGGTGCTGCGAGGCATCGACCACGTAGGCCTTAAACCAGATGGTTTCGCCAGTGGCGTAGAGCGGTTTGTCGAGGTGCAGGTAGCTCTTTTCGGGGAAGGCCCCGGTGTAGAACTTTGTCAATTGCGCCGCGATCTTCCGAAGAAAACTTTCGTCGTCGGAGGGGCGAAAAGCGGAGACCAAAGCCAGGATCAATACACTGCCTAACAGGGTAACAACCAAGCGCGAACGCGACATAAAAAACACAGCTAGTATCTTCTGATTACCTAAAACCGCAGGAAGATACTGGATTCTTCCTGCTTCCAATGACCTTGCAAACGCACGCCGTGATGCTGGCTTTTTAACGACATCTAACCCAGCTTTTGGCACCCTTTGGCAACGACTTTTGCGCCAAGCTCAACCATAACGTAATGGGGTAGCCATCGTAAAGTTTTAAGCATAAAGTCCTGATGGACAACCCGCCCGATGAACTACCCACCCGACCCCAATCAGCCCCAGCTGCGCCGCAACCGCCGCTCGAACCCCAACCGCTCACCCCGCTTGGCACCATCCCGGTGATTGAGGAGCAGGCGCGCGTCGGCAAGCAGGTGGTGGAATCGGGCACGGTGCACATTTCCAAGAGCGTAAGTTCTCAGGACCAGACCCTTAACATTCCGCTCGTCCACGAAGAGGTGAAAGTCGAGCGCGTGGTGATCAACCAATACGTGGATACGGCGCCCGCCGTGCGCTACGAAGGCACGACTATGGTCATCCCGATTTTGCGAGAGGAAGTGGTGGTGCAAAAGCGGCTCGTGCTCGTGGAAGAGTTGCATGTGACCAAGCTGCAAGTCCAGACGACGCAGACCGAACAAGTCACGCTGCGCAAGGAAGAAGTGACCGTAAATCGTGCAACGAACCCCAATCCAACAACCCCTATATCATGATAATATATTGACTATCAATTATTTACCTTTTTTTACCCACCCCTTAACCAAATCTAACAACCATGGCACACACAGTAGTAGGAATGTTCGATTCGGCTGCCGAAGCGCAGCAGGCAGCACAACAACTGCAAGCAGCTGGTTTCAGCCTCGATAATATTGATGTGGCTTCGCAGAGCGGCAATCGCTACGGTACGAATAGCACCAGCGGCAGTGGCAGCGGAGTGGGCGGCGACGCTTCGGATTACCGCAACAGCAGCGGCACGGCCGTAGAGGGTGCCGCCGACGCCGTGGGCCGCACTGCCGACCGCACTGGCAATGCGGCCAGCAATGCCCTGCGCCCCGACCGTGACCCTTCTGATTATCAGAATACTAGTGGCACCGCTACTGAAGGTGTAGCCGATGCCGCCGGCCGTACGGGCGACAGCATCAGCAACTTTTTCAGCAACTTATTTGGCGGCGACGACAACGACGACACTAAGCGCTACGCCCATGTAGCCCGTCGGGCAGGTTCCATTGTGACGGTGCACGCTGACTCGGCCGAGCGCGCGCACCAAGCAGCCAAAATTATGGACGATGCCGGTGCCGTGGACGTAGACGAACGGGCCGCGCAGTACGGGTACCAGTCGCAAGGAAACAGCCTGAACACCACCGCCCAAGCTGGCAATGCCGAAGGCGGCATGAAGGCGCAGGTCATTGAAGAAAACCTGCAAGTAGGCAAGCGCGTGGAGCAAACCGGCGGTGCCCGCCTGCGCAGCCGCATCGTGGAGCGCCCCGTGGAAGCCAACGTGCGCCTTCGTGAAGAGCACGTAACCGTGCAGCGCAACCCCGTTGACCGTCCCGCTACGGATGCCGATTTTGCCGCCTTTAAAGAAGGCGACGTGGAGATTACGGAAAGCGCCGAACGGGCAGTTGTGGGCAAAGAAGCCCGCGTAGTGGAGGAAGTTTCGCTCGGCAAAGAGGTGACGGAGCGCGAAGAAACCATCCGCGACACCGTCCGCAAAACCGAAGTAGACGTGGAAAAACTCGACGGCGGCACCACGCGTCGCACCGACGACCCCAATCAGAATTCGCGCGTGTAAGCTCCGGCTTTCAGTTAATAGATAAAGTTGAAGAGGCGGCCAGTATTTGGCCGCCTCTTTTTTTATATAATCACTTGATTATTAAATATTTATATAAAAACACCCTGTTACTACTTTGTGATGTTGCAACCTTTTTTGCCACCTATGCCTCTTGCTTTCAAACTGAAGGAATCGCGAATGAGATCGCTACTTATTTTGCTTTCGCTGTGGATAAGCTGTGGACTGGGCTTGCTGTGTTGCCAGAAAGATAAAGACGTGGCAACCGCGCCGGGCTTACTGGACCGGCGCTGGAAGGTAGAGCAGGTGGGTGATTTTCCGGTGCTTGCCTCCAGCTACTCCGAGTCGGCCAAATCCTACATCGAATTTGTGTCTAGTAACAATACGACGCGCGGCCTAGCACCTTGCAACTCCTACAATGGCACTTTTGCGCTGAAGGCCGGCAGCAACCAAATCTCGATCAGCGCACAGGCGGCTACCAAAATTGGCTGCCCCGCCAATGCACTAGAAAACAACTACTTATCGGCGCTTCCTCAGGTAACACGCTACGAGATAGAGGGCAATGTGCTGCGCCTCTACGACGATCAGCAGACAGCCCCGCGGCTGGTATTTCGGCTGGAGCCGTAGCCTAACTGGCTCCTCAACGTTTGGCATCGGCACAGTGGCAGTTCCTAGTGAAGTGCTTTCGGTTACTTTTACTTATCGGCAGGGGCGACGCGTGAGGCGTGGGGCTTCCGGCCGAACGTATTAGGATAGTAATTGGAAGTATTTTCTACGGTGTTGTGATGCGCTTTTCTGTTTTGCTGCCGCTGCTGGCGCTGCTTGTTTCGGGCTGCGGCCGGAGCTTATACACTTCGCAGGCCTTGGACGCACAGGCGCTTCACCAGCACAAAACCGTCGCCATTCTGCCCTTTGACGTGCGCATCGAAACCGTAAAAATGGCGGACCTGACTATCGGTGGCGTTGTGCCAACGCCTGAGGAAGTCGAATTGGTGGTCAACGATGCGTACGCCGGCACCGACCTCACAGCCGCCCAGATCGAGCAACGCAAGCAGGCAGCAATTGCCAGCCGCGAGCTGCGCCAGCGCCTGATTTCGTATCAGATGCAACAGGCCGTGCAGGAGCAGTTGCAGCGCCAGCGCGGGCACCACTATTCGGTCGCGTTTCAGGAGGTGCTCGAAACCAACCGCCGCTTGCAACAGGCCGGTATCACCTACGACAACCTCCCCGACCACACCATGCAGGAGCTGCAATCGGCGCTGGGCGTCGACGCCATTTTCTCGGGACAAGTCACACTCTATCAATCACTTCCCAAACCCATCGCCGCTGCCATGAGCGTGATGACCAACGTCGGGATACCGCCGAGCCACATCGCAGCCAACCTTACCATTCACGATTGCAACAACGGCAAGCTGGTCTGGAAATTTGATCAGCAGGTGGTCGGCAACCTCGGGGCCAAACCTGGTACGCTGGCCAAAGCGCTGGTACACAACTCAGCTCACGGCTTTCCTTATCAATTGACTAATAACTAGTTAGCGAACCGCGACTGCTTCCAGCACCCACCGACGCGCCTCTTCTACGAGCGCAAACTGCTGCACTTCACACCCCAGCTGCCCTTGCGCGCGGGCCATGATGTTGTGGATGGACAGCCGGCCAAACGGATCGCCCGAATACACCAGCCCAAACCGTTGGAGCGGCAGCAGGCGAAACACGGGCATATACTGCTCCTGAATCCAGTCTTGGTCGGCGGGGGTAATGGGGCCGAGCTGCCGGTGGTTCGCGATCCAGCCGTGTACGCGGTAAAGCCGTGCCAGCCGCAGCGTTTCGCTGAGCGCATGCCGCAAGGCTTCGCCTTTGGCGCTGCCCAGCCATTCGGTTTCCAATACTCCTTCCTGCTGATGAAGGTGAATGCGCAAAACATCGGAAGCGAACTGACAGATCATACGAAAAGCGGTATGACCCTACATTACAACTCGTTGGATGTAGGCTGCATGAACGCCGCCCGGGCCGCGCCGTTTTTGCGCCAACCGCAGCCTATAGGTTGTTGGGTTGTTCGTCGAGCCAGCGCTTGGCCAAGTCGAGATCTTCGAAAAGCTTGATTTCGAACTGATCGCCGATGCGCTGGTGCAGCTCCTGCATCGAGAGCTGCCCGTAGATGCCGGGCGCCAGCACTTGCGCAAAATACCGTAGCCCCGCCCCGATAATCAGCGGCGTCCAGACCTGCGCGATCCAGTCGTTGGCTTCGGTAAAGCGCCCTACCAGCTCGCGGTGGTCGTTGAGCAGCTTGGGGCAAGGCTCCTGCTGCAACATCTCGACGTAGGTCATGCCACCGGCCATGATGGTTTCCAGCGTCTGTCGCCCCGACCATTGCGCGTGCACCCAATTGTGCTCGCGGTTGCGCTCCACGCTCAAATACACATACCCGTCTGGGCGCCGAAACTCAGTTTTCATTCGATACAAGCCACGCTGTTGTGAGCGCCTCACGCGGACGAAGGTACGCCTGGGGGTTTAAACCGTAAAACGCCGTCAGAATGTTACGCCAGCCAGCCCCAACGCGCCACAAGCGCAAGTCAGGTTTGACTCATATTAGAAATGGTCATTTGCAAGTATCTGATTATCAATATATTATGAACACACAAATCTTCATCAAAATTTGCAGCGAAACCACATTCCTGCGGCCTTCTATGCTGCATTAGCCCGAACACCGGTGCTTGTTTGGCCGTAAGTAAAGAAGCTTTTGCGCGGAACCAAGTTTCGCCACTTCTCCACCCAATCCCACTCGCTATGAAAATTGCTTTTGCCCTTGTGGCCGCATTTGCCGCAGCCCTTTCAACGGCCGCGGCCCAAACATCGTCGCCTCAATCGAGCAGCACGGGATCGCCCCAAACCACCGCTCCCAACACGACTACCAAGATGAGCAAGTCGGAGTCGGCGAAGAAAACCACGACCAACACGGCTCACACCGTTCAGCAGGGCGGACAGGGACACAACTCCCATTCCTCGCCGAACAAAATCAAGATGGCGCCCACAACGCCTTCCAACCACGCCTCGGCTACTGGCTCGACCAATCAGGAAACCATGAGCAAAAACGCCGCTGGCACCAAAAACACGTCTAAGTCGAAGCCGAGCGGCCAGCACTAATCTTGCGTCTTTCGAGTAGTTAGTTATAACAAAAATGCACAACCTGCGGTCGGGCATTTTTTTTATAACTAATTGATCTACAAATACTTATATATTGATCAGATTTCTGACAAAACAGCGCTTTGCGGGGCGGCGCTGCCGGCGGTTACCCACAGAAAAGCCTCCGAGCGGCTATCAAAGGCCTCGGTTTCGCAGGTGAGCAGGTGGCTGCACCGCTGCATGACGTGGCTGACACCCATGCGATTGAGCGCATCGCTCGACCAGACCAGCGCCAGGCGTTTCAGCGGCAGCGTGGCCAGTTCCGGAATGAAACGCTGCACAATCCAGTCCTGATCGGTGGGGCGGATAGTGCGCATGAGTTTGGTGTCGCACAGCCCTGCCCGAACGTGGTGCAGATGTGCCAGGCGCAGGGCATCCAACAGGGCTTCGCGCAGCGGCTCTCCCTGGACAAAGTCAAGCCACTCCACTTCCAGCAAGGCCGTTGGTTCGTGCAGATGAATGCGCAGAAAAGGAGTGGTAGAAAGAATTGCCATGCTCAGTCAGTATCCTTCAAATGTAGGCATCTGATTCTGAGGCAGTCTAAGTATAAATCGGGAGTTTAGTGCGTATATGCCGTAATTGTTGTTGTGTCCGGCTGAGCACCAGGTGTGAGGGACCGACGGCAAGGCATTCGCCTACGGCCTGGTCGAAACGACTAAAAGCCAATGTCCAGCACCAGCGGCTGCACTTCCCAGCTGCCGGTGCGCACGTTATAGATGGTGCGGGCGCCAGCCTCGAAAGGCGTGCGCAGCCGCAGCACGTTGAACACAAAAGACAGATCCAGGCCGGTGGTGCGGGAGTAGCGCTGCACGTTGAATTGCTGGCCGTCGGTGGGCCGAATGACTTTGCTTTGGCCGGTGGCCAGATCGAAGAACCCCGCTCCTTTCAGGCGCTGGATGTAGAGCCACCGCCCGAGCGCCAGGTGCATGTCGGCAATGGGCATTCGGTACTCGAAGCTGCCGGCCCGCAGCCGATCGTAACTGACGTACCCTTCGCCGCGCGGGTAAATCGTGGCCGTGCTGAAATTGTAGCTGTTTTGCTGCTGGCGCTGGTAGCCGCCGCGCACCCGGATGCTGTGGTGCTTCAACAGGCCCGGAAAGTACATCCCGCCCGTGACGGCCCACTGCTGTGCCTGCAACCCCGTGCTGAAAGGAGTATTGCGAAACGAGGCGCTCAGCACTTGCCCCCACCGGGGGGCCACGTCGCGGTAGCTTTGCTTCAGCACGTGGTAGTAGCTCAGGGTGTAGTTGAGCGCATGCAGCGAATTGTTGCCGATCTGGTCGCGGTAGCGCAGGCGCGAATCGTAGCCCCGCACTTGCTCGCCGCTGTAGTAGGCTCCGAGCGAAAGCGTCTGCTGGTACTTGGAGCGCGTGAGTGCCAACGGCAGCCGCACGCCGGCCGTGAAGCGGTTATACGACCATTTATCATTAATAAAGCCGTCGGCGGTGGGGATGTTGGTGCGGCGCTGCCCGCCGCTGAAGCCTGCATCCAGCACCGGAAACCAGCCTTGGTAGCTGACGTCGGCGGAGTAGCCGGTGGTGCGCTCCACTTGATCGTAGCTCACCCCGGCTACCGCCTGCGTAGTACTCAGTAAGTCCTGCGACCGCACGCCCAGCGTAACTCCTTGTCCAGAAGGAGTTTGCACCAGGCCCCAGCCAAAGGCATTAAGTGCGTGCGGCAGGCGCCGGTAGCGCTCGGCGGGCAACGGCTGCGTTCCCGGAATTGAATCGGGCAACACGGCCCCGACCAGGCGGGCACCTTCGTCTTGGTTTACCAAGGGCTCGGCGTAGCCAACCGGCGCGGCGGGTTGGTTGGTGGCGGGCTGCCACTTGGCAGGTACCAGCGGCATCTCGGCCACGCGCGAGCCTTCCACCCGAAAATCCTGAAAAGCAAGTCGTTGGCCGTCGGGCGAAACGGCGGCGTGATAGGCTGCCAAGGGCCGCGAACTCACCTGAAATGCGCGGCCGGAGCTAATTTCCACAGCATACAGGTTGTCGATTCCCGACTGCGGCGAACTATACAGCACGTAGTTGCCCCATGGCTGCGGCTGGCTGAGGTTGGTGTTGGTAACGGGCAGCACGGCGCGCCGCTGGCCGGTTTCGGTGTCAACAAGCTCAATGGTTTTGCCAGCTGGTTTCAAAGTCACCACGGCTACTGTCCGCTGATCGGCGCCCCAGCGGGGCTGTTGATAAAAATCGCCCGCGGGGTTGGGCAGTACGCGCTGCGGTTGCCCGGTGCGGGCATCCAGCACCACCAGTTGGTTGTGGTAAGCTGAGTCGCTGCGCACGGCAATGAGCTTGGTGCCGTCGGGAGAAAGGGCAGCGGCCGTGTAGCGACTCTTGGTGGTCAGGCGCGTCAGGTGGCCCGTAGTCAAATCCAGCACCCGTAGCTCCGAATATATTTTCTGGCTCCAGCGCGTGTGCAACCCGTATTCGGGCCAGCACACTTTGTCGCCGCCCACCGACAGCATACCCGGATCATTGACCAAGCCCTGCACAAATGCCCGTCGCTCCTGCCCGTCTCGGCTCAGCAGCACCAACTGCGAGATATCGCCGAGGCCGGTCTTGACGGCCAGCACTGTGCTATCGTTCACATACTGAGGATATTGGTATTCGGTGAAAATCTTCGGGTTGGCGGCTACCCGAAAAGCTGTGGCTGGCGTGAGCGTCAGGTGCTGTTGCTGCTGGTGCCACGTCGAGTCGAGGTCGTTGAGCGTGCGTTGGTAGAGCTTTTCGACCGTAAGGCCGGTTCCTTGCTTTAGGCCGTTGGAAAACGAAAACGGATATACCGGGAAGTTATAGTAGCGGTTCAGCACGCCGCTCCACACGTTGGGGTCGGTGTGGCGCTTGGCGTAAGTCGTTAAGAAATAACCCAATACATAATGATTGGGCACATTGTCGCGGTAGGAGCCGGCCACGGCTTTGGAGTAGCTGAAGCGCCGCCCGGCCAGCAGGTTGGCCCGCATGCCAAGGTCGAAGTTGGGGATGCGCCCGCGGCCGTTGCGCGTGAGCACGGTTTCGGTGCCCACGGCGTCGCCTTCGAAAAACCAGTCGGGCACGCCCAGCGTCATCAGGCTCAGGCCACCGTAGCCCGCCACGCCGTACGCCAGCTTTGAGAGGCCTTGCAACGCCTTCTCGTACTGCACGATATGTCGAAACTCGTGCACCGACAGCAAATCGAGCCAATCGAGGGTGCCGGCCAGCGACGGATCTTGTGGCGGCGTGGTGTAGAACTCCGTGCGGCGTGGCGTGAGCGTCGCGAAGCCGTTGCTGTTGGTCGTTTGGTTTTGCAGCACCACCGACAGGCGGCGCGGCGGCCGCTCCAGCGAGGCGCTCACCGGCAGATACACCTGCTCCAGACGGCGGGCCGTGCGCTGGGCCGCCTGCTCGAACCCTTGCGGATACAGCACCTGAAAATGCGCCGTGCGCAAGCGATACCAATGCAGGTTGCCCGGCGCCTGGTTGAGCAACGGCAACGTGGGTTGTGCCATCGCCGGCACAACGCCTACACAGGCCAATAAACTTATTAACAGAGCTTTACGCATCGAGAGCAGAATAAACGGCAGGTTTGGGTTGGCTAAGTAATCCAAGCGCGGCCCCGAAAACAAGGTGGCGCGGCAGTTATCCAGGCTCAACCGTACAAACCTACGGGGCCTTTTTGGGGTATTCACAGAATGTAACAAGACCGAGGCCAGCCGGAGAAGGGCAACTGCTCGTTCACGGCTGGATAGCATGCTTTCGCAAATACTTACAAATCAAACACTTACATGGAATATCAAAAACTAGGCACCACCGACGTACAGGTGTCGCGGATTGCATTTGGCAGCTGGGCAGCGGGTGGCTGGATGTGGGGCGGCACCGAACAGAACGACGCCGTAGGCGCCATTCGGGCCTCTTACGACCTGGGCATCACCTCCATCGACACAGCGCCTATTTACGGGCAAGGACTGAGTGAGGAAATTGTGGGCGAAGCCATCAAAGGGTTGCCGCGCGACAAAGTGCAGATTCTCACCAAGTTCGGCATGCGCTGGGATGAGAAAAAGGGCGACTTTGGCTTCAAAAGCAAAGACAACAACGGCCACGACCTCGACGTGTACAAATACGGCGGCCGCGACAGCATCATCAAGGAGTGCGAAGACAGCCTGCGCCGCCTCGGCACCGACTACATCGACCTCTACCAGCAGCACTGGCCCGACGTGACCACGCCCATCGCCGAAACCATGGAGGCCGTGTCGCGGCTGATTGAGCAAGGCAAAGTACGCGCCGCGGGGGTTTCCAACTATTCCGTCGCGCAAATGGAAGAAGCCGAAAAAACGCTCACGCTGGCTTCTAACCAAGTGCCGTACAGCATGTTGCGCCGTAACATCGAGCAAGATGTAGTGCCGTATTGCTTGGCCCACTACAAGAGCATTCTGGCCTACAGCCCCTTGCAGCTGGGCTTGCTTACGGGCAAAATCAAGCCGGGACAGCATTTTGGCGAAGGCGATTTGCGCAACACGCACCCGCTCTACACCGACGAAAACATCAACCGCACCAACGCCTTTCTCAACAAGATCCGCCCGCTGGCCGAAAGCAAAAACGCCACTCTGGCGCAGCTCGTCATTGCCTGGACGCTGAAGCAGCCCGGCATCACGGTGGCGCTAGTCGGGGCCCGCAACCCGGAACAAGCCACCCAAAACGCCAAAGCCGCCGACGTAAATCTCTCCCCAGAAGAGACGCATTTTATCTCTCAGAACCTCAACGAGTTGCATACAGTCGCGGCTTAGCGCATCGTCCGTAATGAATTTTAAGCACAAGCTCGGCTGCATGCAGCCGAGCCTGTGCTTTTTATAACATTTTTATTATCAATATCTTATACAAAAACGCGCACTGCTATTTCGTTGAATCTTGTACCGTCCGATTCTGAGAAGGCCACCAATCGGCCACCTCACCTGTTAGGGTGTGCGTGAGCAGTTTGGGCGCGGCCTTATATCGGCTGCTCCGAGCGTGCTTTTACTTCGTATATCTCGCCATGATGATCAAGTTGAAACTCTATTGGGTGGGCCTGTTGCTGCTAGCAGTGGCCTGCTCGCAAAGTCATTCTGAAAAGCAGACGGCCATGCGTTCCACGGCGGGCAAGGCGCCCACCAACCTGACAGGCTTGGCGGTGGCCACGTTTGCCGGGGGCTGTTTTTGGTGCACGGAAGAGATCTTTGAGGAGATTCGGGGCGTGCGCGAAGTGGTCTCGGGCTACGCCGGCGGTAAGGAACAGAACCCAACCTACGAGCAAGTGGGCAGCGGCCAAACCGGCCACGCCGAATCGATTCAGGTGTATTACGACCCGAAAGAAATCACCTACCAGCAGCTGCTCGATGTATTTTTCCTGGCTGGCCACGACCCCACTACGCTCAACCGCCAAGGTCCCGATGCCGGCACGCAGTACCGCTCCATTGCCTTCTACCGCACGCCCCAAGAAAAGCAGCAAATCGAGGCCACCATTCAGAAAGTGAACGCCTCAAAGCACTACTCCGACCCCATCGTAACGCAGGTGCTGCCCTTCACCGAGTTTTGGCCCGCCGAAGACTACCACCAAGGCTATTTCCGCCTGAACCCCGACAACCCTTATGTGCAAAGTGTTTCGACGCCCAAGATTCTGAAGTTTCGCGCGGCTTATCCGCAACTGCTGAAGAACCCTTTGTAGTAATTTGGTAGTCAATACTACGCAAAAGCCTCCCCGTAAGCACGGGCAGGTTTATTTTACAAATACTTGGCTATCAGTATTTTACATTAAGCATCATTCAAAGCACAGGGGGTACTTAAACGGCTTTGCGTAGCCAGCGTTGGCGTGCAACTTTTGCGCAGGAGGTGCCGCAAACGCCGCTCTGGGCGGCTATCTTTGCTTGGGTGCGCAGAGCCGTTATGCACCGCGGCCGGGCTTCCCAAGGTTAGCGTTCCATTCTATGCAGCATCCCACCCCCGCCGAGCCCGTCGATTTTCAGCTCTTGTTTGATGCGCTGCCTGTCCCTTACCTGGCGCTCGACCTAGAGTTCGTACTCGTGGCGGTCAACGAGATGATGTGCCGGGCCGTGGATCAGCCGCGGGAAGCGTTGCTGGGCCGGCATTTTCACGAGGTGTTTCCCACCAATCCGCTCTCCGACCCGGACGCCGTGCTGCAACAATGGGAGCTTACCCTCGAGGAAGTACGCGCGCGCTTGCGCCCCGTCACGATGCCCGTGCAGCGCTATAACTTGCCACGGACCAACGGCCGGACGGAGGTGCGCTACTGGCAAACCACGGTGCGCCCTGTGCTCGGTGCCGATCGGGCGTTGCGCTACTTGCTGTGCCGGGCCGAGGACGTGACCGCCCGCCTGCGCATGGAACAGGAAGGGGCCTTCAGCAAAGAAAGCTACGAGCTGCTGACCCGCGCCACCCACGACACGGTGTGGGATGTGGACCTGCGCCGCGGCAGCATCTGGCGCAACGAGCTGTTTACCGAGCGCTTTGGCTATCCGTTGGGGCCCGAACAAGCGACCATAGAGTTCTGGCGCAGCTGTGTACACCCTGACGATCTTGCGCAGCTCGAAGCCCGGATGAACGAAGCTTTGACCGGAAAAGATGACCTGCTGAACGTGGAGTATCGTCTGCGAAAAGCCGACGGCACCTGGGCGTATGTGGCTGACCGGGCGTTTATAGTGCGGGATGCCGAAGGCGCGGCCATCCGGCTGGTGGGCGCCATGCAGGACATTACCGACCAGCGCCAGGCCGAGCGCGAACTGGAGCAGAGCGCGGCCCGCTTCCGGGTGCTGACGGAAGCGCAGCAGCACATGGTCTGGACGACCACCGCCGAAGGTGAACTCGACTACATCAACCCGTACTGGGAGCAATATATGGGCGTGTCGCTGGCGGAGGCCCGCAACTGGGGCTGGGGTGCCCACGCGCACCCCGACGACATTGAGTACGCACGCCAAGAGCGCGAACGGACTTTGCGCACAGGTGAGCTATTCGAAGTCGAGTTGCGGCTGCGCAATACGACTTCGGCTGACTACCGCTGGTTTCTGGCCCGTGCCTCACCCGTCCGGGACGCCAACGGGCGCATCACGCAGTGGGTTGGGACGGCCACTGACATCCACGACCGGCGGGAGGCGCTGGCGCTTTTGCAGAAAAAAGACCAGCAACTGCAACGCATCATCGACACGATGCCGGCCTACATCGCCCTCATGACGGGCCCCGGCCACGTGCTGAGCTTTATCAACGACAATCTGAATAAGCTGCTGGGTGGTCACGGCCGGCGGGGCTTGCCCGTTACGCAGGTAGTGCCCGATATAGCCCAAAGCGGATTATTACAAATACTTGATAATCTGATAGTTACCAAGGAGACTTTTTCGGTCTTGGAAGCTCCCTTCACCATTCTGAACCCCGACACACAGGAGCCGGAGCTGCACTATTACGATTTTACGTACCAGCCGCTGCTCGACGAAGAAAGCCAGTCGCAGGCCGTGCTGATGTTTGCCGTGGAAGCCACCGAACGCGTGCTGGCCCGCCGCGAGGCCGAGCACCTAGGCGCGGAAATCAGCCGCCGCGACGAGCGGCTGCGGCGCATGATGGAGGCGCTGCCCAACATAAGCTACATCAACGAAGCGTCGGGAGTGGGCCATTACGTGAGCCCGCAGTGGTACGCCTACACCGGCCTGCCCGGTACGGCGGGCATCGACGAGCAGTGGCGCTTGGTCATTCACCCCGACGACCTGGCCCGAACGGAGGAAGAATATGTCAAGGCCCGCAAAGAAAAGCGGGGCTGGAGCTTCGAAATACGTTTCCGCCGTTACGATGGCGAGTACCGCTGGTTTCTGAATCAAACGATGCCTGAGCTGGATGTGCGGGGAAATATCGTGCGCTGGTTTGGCACCAACACCGACATCACGGAATTGCGCCAGCTTCAGCAGCGCCTCGAGCAGCAGAACCAAGAACTGACGCGCACCAATCAGGACCTCGACAACTTCGTGTACACCGCCTCCCACGACCTCAAGCAGCCCATCAACAACATGGCCGGCATCTTCCACGAACTCGTCGGGAGCGCCCACTTCAGCGACCCCGACGCCGGGAAACTCATTTCGATGTTTGAGCGGGCTTTGCAGCAGATTTTCGACACCATTCACAACCTCTCCGACCTAGTGCAGGTGCAGAAGCTGCGGCAGGAAATTCTGGCCGAACCCATCCCGCTGGCCGGCCTCACCTACGAAGTGCTCGACAGCATTCGCGATCAGACATCTGCCATCGGGGCCATCATCGAGCTGGACGTGGCCCAGGTGCCGGTGCTCGAATTTGTGCGCCCCAACCTGCGCAGCATCCTCTACAACCTGCTCAGCAATGCCGTGAAGTATTCCGCCACCGACCGCACGCCGCGCATCACCATTCAGAGCCTGTGGCAAGAAGACCACGCGGTGCTGGTAGTGCAAGACAACGGCCTGGGCATCGACCTGGAACGCTACGGAAGCCAACTGTTTCAGATGTTCCGGCGCTTTCATGTGCACGTCGAAGGCAGCGGCATGGGTTTGTACTTGGTCAACCGCATTGTGCAAAGCCACGGCGGCCGGCTCGAGGTACACAGCAAGGTAGGCGAAGGCACCGCGTTTCGGGTGCACTTTGCCGCCGCCGGAGCCGCCCTTGCCGCGCCCCGCGAGCCTATTCTGCACTCTTTATAACCTATTGATATATAATATATTACAAATAAAAGCCATCACACCCGCATTTAGCTTCTGAACATGGTTTTGCCTTCTCTTGCTTCCAAACTGCCCGACGTGGGCACTAGCATTTTTTCGGTGATGTCGCAATTGGCGACCGAATGCGGCGCGATCAATCTGGCGCAAGGTTTTCCGGATTATGATCCGCCTCAGGTGCTCACCGACGCGCTGGCCCGCCATGCCCAAACGCCCGGCCACCACCAGTACGCCCCCATGCCGGGTCTGCCGCGGTTGCGCGCCCTGATCAGCGAGAAAACCGCCCTTACCTACGGCGTGTCGGCCCCTAACCCCGATACCGAAATCACCGTTACCAGCGGCGCCACCGAAGCCCTGTATGCCGTGCTGGCCGCCGTAGTGCGCCCCGGCGATGAAGTCATTGTGCTCGAACCGGCTTACGACCTCTACGGGCCCGCTATTAGGCTGCAAGGTGGTGTGCCGGTGTACGTGCCACTCGCGCTCCCCGATTTTCTCCCCGACTGGGAGCGGGTGGCCGCCGCCATTAGCCCACGCACCCGCCTAATCATGGTGAACTCGCCTCACAACCCCAGCGGCGCCGTGCTCACCGACGACGACCTGAATGCGCTGGCGGACCTGCTCGCCCCAACCGAGGCCTTCGTGCTCAGCGACGAAGTGTACGAACACATGGTGTTTGATGGGCAGCAGCACCGCAGCGTATTGCAGCACCCCGAGCTGGCCGCGCGGGGCTTTGTGCTGTCGTCGTTTGGCAAAACCTACCATGCAACGGGCTGGAAAGTAGGCTATTGCATTGCACCGCCACTGCTCACAGCCGAGGTGCGGCGGGTGCATCAATTCCTGACGTTTGCCGTGAGCACGCCTACGCAGCACGCCCTTGCCGATGTGCTCGCCAACGCCGACCATTACCAGTCGCTACCCGGTTTCTATCAGCAAAAGCGGGACTTATTCGGCGAGTTGATGCGTGCCACCCGGTTTGAGTTGCTGCCTTCGCCGGGATCATATTTCCAATTGGCTCGTTATCAAGCTATTGCACCCAACGAAGACGACGTTACCTTTGCACGCCGTCTGACGCAGGAAGCCGGCGTGGCGGTGGTGCCCATGTCAGCCTTTTACCACGACGGCACCGACCACGGGCTGGTGCGCTTTTGCTTCGCCAAAAAAGACGAAACCCTGCGCGCCGCCGCCGAACGGCTGCGCAACCTTTAGAAGCGGCAGCAGCCCGAGCCAGCAAAATAGCTGGCCGCCCATAGCCGAACTTGACGTTATTTTTCGCTAATATTCAGCAATCCGTCCACTTATTAGTTTCCCTTCCCTTGTCTGATCTTACTGTTTCCTTCGTGCAATTGGCCTTGCAGTGGCATGACCCGGAAGCCAACCGGACCGAGTTAGGCCGCCGCATCAGCGGTATTTCCGTGCCCACCGACCTGATCGTACTACCGGAAATGTTTACGACGGGCTTTACCATGGAAGCGCCCGCCGTGGCCGAAACCATGGATGGCCCCACCATCGCCTGGATGCGCCAATGGGCCGCCGAACGCGACGCCGTGGTCACGGGTAGCATCGTGGTGCGCGAAGGCGATTTTTACTACAACCGCCTGCTGTGGGTGCGCCCCGATGGCACACTCAGCTACTACAACAAGCGCCATTTGTTTCGGATGGGCGGCGAAACTGCCGTGTACACGCCGGGTTCGGAACGCCTGATTGAAGAATGGCGGGGCTGGCGCATCTGCCCCCTGGTGTGCTACGATTTGCGTTTTCCGGTGTGGAGCCGCAATCCGGCCCAGGAGCCCTACGATCTGCTGATTTACGTGGCCAATTGGCCCGCTGCCCGCCGCACCGCCTGGATGACGCTGCTGCGGGCTCGCGCCATCGAAAACCTGGCGTATACGGTCGGCGTCAATTGCGTAGGCGTTGATGGCAACAGCTTGGTGTACACCGGCGATTCGGCCCTCATCGACATGCGTGGCGAATACCTCGTGGAAGTTGGCAACCAAGAAACCTGCATCACGCGCACCCTGCGCCGCACCGATCTGGATTCTTTCCGCGAGCGCTTCGCCGCCTTTCTCGACGCCGACGCCTTCGAGCTGCACGACTTGGCGCTACAGCCTAAGCCGCGGAGCTAAAGGCGTTTACAAGAAACATAACTCATTGCACCACAACGCGTTGTACCACCGGCACGCCGTTAGCTGATTCGACACGGAGCAAGTATACGCCGGCCGCCAAACCCATTAGGTCCACTGTGTGCGTGCGCGCCAGCGCCGGCACTAAGCGAACGGTGCGGCCCGTAACAGCGAGTAGCGTCAGGCGGGTAGGCTGGGCCGTTTCGGCGGTAAAAGACGTGCTCGCGGGGTTCGGATAAATGCGCAACGCCAGTGCCAGCGCGGCGGCCGTTGGGGAACTCAGCACTCGCCCGCGGATGCTGAAGGCCGAAATTCCGCCGCTTTCCAGCCCCACAAACAGCTCCGGTGCCCGGTCACTATTCAGGTCGGCAACTACTGGCACCAAGCGGTTTTTGAAGCCCTGACCCAAACGAGCGGCTTGGTATTGATCGGTTAAGGCATTGTAAAACAAATCGGTACGGGCTACAAAGGGTGCCGCTTGCGCCCGGTAGTTGGCGTACAGCTTTACCTGCCCTTCACCGTCGGCAATCAGCAAGTCGGGGGTGCCGTCGCCGTCGAAATCAGCTACTGCCGGGGCCAGATTGTACGGCTGCGTGCCTGTCGTCGACCGGATTTTGCCGTAGTCGGCATCCGCCAGCACAAAGGCTTGGCCGAGCGAGCCGGTGCCCGTGTTGCGGTAATAACGCAGCCCCGAATTGGTAACGTCTACTGCATTGGTTCCCAGCAACATGTCCGGTTTCCCGTCACCGTTTACGTCGGTGAAGCAGGGCGAATCGTTGGGCGTGGCGGTAGTAATCGTGGTGAAATATTCGGGTGCAGCGGCATCGAATACCGCTGCTTGGCCCGCCGCCGCTTTGTTGAGCAGGTAGCCAATTTGGTTAGAAGTCGCGCCCAGTCGCAGTCCTGAAAAGACCAGATCGAGCGCTCCGTCGCCGTTCAAATCAACTAATACGGGTTTCAAGGTTGCATATTTTCTTGCCACAAACCCCAGGTAGTCAGTTGATTGACGCTGAAACACAGGCGAGGTTGCCGTGCCCGTGTTCCGGTAAAACGCAAGCGAAGCCCGGTAAAACCCACCGGCGTTGGTGCGGTTGGTGCTGCCCACCAGCATGTCTTTCAGGCCATCGCTGTCAAGGTCGCCGAAGGTGGGAACTGCGCCCTCGCTGAAATCCAGCATGTCGCGCTGCAAAAAATCGGGCTGGCGGTAGACGAAGTTGGGCACGTTGCTCGCGCTCGTGTTTTCGTACAGCCACACCGATTGTGCTGTGCTGACGGTATCGGTATTGTCGACCAAATTAGGCGCCACCAACAGATCGGGGCGGCCATCAAACGTCACGTCCAGCGAATACGCCGCCGGAAAATTGGGCACGCGCGCCGGGGTAGTGTTTGAGGGAAAACTGGTGTTTAGGCTACTGCTGCTCATGGCGGCCAGCGTGCGGGTGCCCTGGTTGGTCAGGCTCACAAGTTCGGCGCAGTTGTCGCGGCCGGTCAGAATATCTTGGTCGCCGTCGCCGTCGAGGTCCAAGGTGAGCAGGTTGTGGCCGCCCGTATGCTGGGGCTTGGCGGCCAGCTTGCAGGCACCGTTGAAAGAAAACGACGTGCACGACGTAAAGCAATTTGAAATATTGCCCCAATACGTGCTTTCCTGCGCAAATTGCAGTCCTCCGCAAGTACTTGCTGGTGAAGCATTTAGGTACAGCTCCACATACACGCTGTTGACGAAGTCGAAGGTCAGAATATCGAGCTTGCCGTCGCCGTTGATGTCCTGCACCGCGGGCATGTTGTAGCCGCCCGTGTTGATGTTGCCTTGGTTGACCGAGTTGTTATAAAACAGGAGTTGATCGGAAACCAACTGAAATGTAGGTGCGCCGCCGGTTCCGGCTACGTTCCGAAACACCCGAATGTCGCCGCCGTTGGCGAAGGTGAAGATATCGGGGCGGTTGTCGCAATCGTAGTCGCGCAGCAGCACCCACCCGCGCAGGTCGGCCGGAAACAAGCCGGCGTATTGGGGGGCGTACTGCCAAGTGCGCGCGCCGGTGGCATCGGCCACACTCAGAAACGTAAGCGAACGGTTGGTCGCACGGTCGAAGGCGTAGAGATCGGGCTGGGCATCGCCGTTCAGGTCGATGCTGGAAAACTGCGGCGAGTTGAGGCCGCCGGCCCAGGGGTTGCGCAGCGTCTCGGTGCCGTGCACTACTTTTGCCAGCTGCGGTTGCGGCTCAAAGCCAAACGCTGGTACCGACTGCGCGGCGGCCATGCCAGGCAGCATCGCCATAAATAATTGAAATACAAATAGTTGGCACCGCAGCATTGACAACAGGATTATTCTTCGTAACAACAACTAAAGCCTAAAGTACCAGAATCAATATGGAAGATACAGCGGCGCTCTACGCCCGGTTCCAGGAATGCTCCGCCGTCAGCACCGATTCGCGTCAAGAGCAGTCGAATACCCTGTTTTTTGCCTTAAACGGACCTTCGTTTCGGGGCCGTGATTTTGCGCCGCAAGCCCTGGCCAAAGGGGCGCGCTACGCCGTCGTCGACGATGCCGACTTGGTGGCTACTGACCCGGCGCATTACACCTACGCCCCCGACCCCTTGGCGGCCTTGCAACAGCTGGCCCGCCACCACCGCCAGCAACTCCAGATTCCGGTGTTGGGCATTACGGGCTCCAACGGCAAGACAACCACCAAAGAACTGGTTTACAGCGTATTGCGCCGCAAATTTCAGGTACAATACACCAAGGGCAACCTCAACAACCACATCGGCGTGCCGCTGACGCTGCTCAGCATTCGCCCCCACGAACATGAGTTGGCGATTGTGGAAATGGGCGCCAACCACCAGGGCGAAATTGCGCTGCTTTGCTCGATCGCCGAGCCCACGCACGGCCTGATTACCAACATCGGCAAAGCGCATCTGGAAGGCTTCGGAGGCGAAGAGGGCGTGGCAAAAGGCAAAGGCGAACTGCTGCGCTACTTGGCTGATACGGGCGGGACAGCCTTCGTCAATACCGCCGATGCGAAGCTGCCCGCCATTGCGGCCGCGGTGGCCGACCGCATCACGTACCCAAACCCCGGCGATACGTACCCCGCAGAACTGCTGGCGGCGGCTCCGCACGTCGTATTTCGCCTCTTCAACGGCACCGAAGTAGAAGCGCAAATCACCGGTGGCTACAACTTTCTGAATCTGGCGGCCGCCGCTGCCGTGGGAGCCTATTTTGGGGTTACTCCCGCCGATATTGCTTCAGCGTTAGCCAGTTACGCCCCTACCAACAACCGCTCGCAGCTTGTGCGCACGGCTCGCAACGAAGTAGTACTGGACGCCTACAATGCCAACCCTTCGTCGATGGCGGCAGCCATCACCAGCTTTGCCAGCCGCCCCGGCGCGGCAGCCGCAGATAAGGTTGTGATTCTGGGCGATATGTTTGAGCTGGGCCAGGAAAGCGAAGCCGAACACCGCGCCCTTGGCGAACTACTTGCTAATCAGCAATTTGGCACCGTATTACTCTGCGGCTCCGATATGCGCTATGCTGCCTTACGCCCCGATTTTCAATATTTCCCCACGAAAGCTGAAGCCGCACAACACCTTGTTAATCAGAAACTTACAAATAAGCTCATTTTAATAAAAGGGTCACGAGGCATGGGCTTAGAAACGCTCATGGAGCTTGTCTGAACCACGGATTGGACGGAGGCGGCGGATTTCACGGATTTGGTGGACAGTCTGACATAATTTACAAGCATCTGATAATTAGACATTTGTCAAATCAGGTAGTTGCAAAAAAGTCCCCGCTGCATGTGCAGCGGGGACTTTTTTATTAACAATAAATTGCGCCGTCCACCAAATCCGCGGAATTCGGCGCCTCCGCCGCAATCTGTGGTTTAGAAAGGCGAGTCGAAATCAGCCAACAGAGGCAGGATACGGTCTTTATCGGAAACGGTGGCGTTGTTGAGACCCCAGTTGATGCCCAACGCCGGATCGTCCCAACGCAGACCACCTTCGGCGCTAGGCTGATAATAATCAGTGCATTTGTACAAGAAAAGCGTGTCGTCCTCTAACGAGGCGAAGCCGTGGGCAAAGCCTACGGGTACGTACAGCATGTTATAGCGGGAAGCATCCAGCTCCACGGCCAGGTGCTGCCCATACGTAGGCGAATCGCGCCGAATGTCCACCACCACGTCCAGAGCCCGACCGGCAGCTACGCGCACCAGCTTGGCTTGCGCGTGCGGCGGCCGCTGAAAATGCAGGCCTCGCAACACACCCCGCGCCGACTTCGACTGGTTGTCTTGCACCCAATTGCCTACGACGCCGGCTTCACGCATCAGGCGGTCGCTAAACGATTCGAAAAAAGCGCCACGGGCATCGCCGAAGACGCGTGGAATAAACTCTACGACACCTGCCAGTGCGTGTTGGATGACTTGCATGTAGCTACGTTATTCTAAGTTATTATCAATCAGGTTTTTACAAATCTCTACTACACTGCTGCCGCGGCTGGTTTGGCTTTTGCACCGACTTCGCTGACGAGGCGAAGGTACTTCTCAAGCACAATTCGCTCGTCGAATTTTTGCTCGGCCAGCTGCCGGCTGGCTTTGCCCATAGCGGCTAGCTGAGTGGGTGCTAGGTGCAAAATCTGCTGCATTTTTTCGGCCAGATCGGCGGCGTTACGGACTTTGCAGAGCAGACCGTTCAGGCCATTAACTACGGTTTCGCGGCAGCCGGGCACGTCGGTCGTCACGATGGGCTTGCCCATGGCGGCGGCTTCGAGCAAGGTTTTGGGCGTGCCCTCGCGGTATGACGGCAGCACCACGCAGTCGGCGCGCCGGATGTGCTCGGCCACGTTGTCGGAAGTGCCCAGGTATTCGACGTTGCCGGCCCGCAGCCATTCTGCCAGCACAGCCTGCTTCACGCCGATGTTACCCGATTCGTCGATGCCGCCCAGAAGCTGCACCCGCGTACCGGGCACGGCGGCGCGCACCAGCCGGGCGGCTTCAAAATATTCTTCCACGCCCTTCTCGTAGAGGACGCGCGCAATCATCAGAAACGTAAAAGGCTCATTGCGAACGAATTGCGCAGCTGGTTGAAATCGCTCGGTGTCGATGCCCGAACCGGGCAGCAGATCGGTGATACCGGGCTTCACCAGTCCATTTTGCAGGAAAAGCTGCCGGTCGTCGTCGTTCTGAAAGAACACGCGGTACGGAAACTGAAACGCAAAGCGATACAGCCCCAAGGCTACGCGGCTCACCAAGTTCTTAATAATGAACACTGTACCCAACCCCGATACGTTATTAATGCTGGGGATACCCGCAATCCGGGCCGCCAGCGTACCATAAATATTAGGCTTGATGGTGTACTGCAACACTACGTCGGGCCGCTCGCGCCGGTAAATCTGGTAGAAGCGCCGCGTGAGCAGCGCATCTTTTACGGGATTAGTCCCTTTATTTTCCATCACAATGGGCACGTAACGGCACCCAAGTTCTGTTTCAAGGCGGGCGGAATAGGCATCGGGCGGCGCAATGGCCAGCACCTCATGTCCGGCCGCCTGCAAGGCTTTAACCAGACTGCGACGAAAATTCCAGATATTCCAGGAGGTATTAATGACGATAGCGACGCGCATGCAACAGGGTATTTCAGTCGGCAAAGGTAACGGTCAGCAACTCAAGCCGCGGCGTACCCCGCCGAAGAATGCGCGGGCCGCGGCGCTTTGGTTACTTTGCAGTCTGTTTGAACGTTGCGATCAGCCCTTATGAAATGCTTCTTTCCAGCCTTGCTGCGTGGCTTACTGCCCTTGGGCATAGCCTCCGTTGCCTTTTGGGGCTGCAGCTCTACCGACACTACCCGAGCCGAGCCCGCCGTCACCACCCCTGACCCTGCCGCCCCGGCGGCCATCGTCAATACGCTGGAAAACGATGCCCTAGCGGCGGGCCAGACGCTATACGCGAGCAACTGCGCTGTGTGCCACGGCGACGACGGCCGAAAAGGTCTCAACGGTGCCCACGACCTCAGCAAAAGCAACCTAACGGCCGCCGGTCGCGTGTACCTTGTTACCAACGGCTTGGGCAAGATGCCGCCCTTCAAAGGCCGCCTCAGCGAACAGGAGATTGAGCAGGTCGTTGCTTATTCTCTGACGCTTCGCTAATTGGTTGCCTGGTCTCCGCCGCACGCATTTTCCAGCGACGGAGCTTATCCTTTTATCTAAATCTAATGGCAAAAAAGACCAAGTCACATAACTGGAGCCCCACCAACAGCACCCGGCACCCCAACGCCGACGATGCCAAAGCAGGCGCCTACCTTCCTACCAAAGACCCCACGAAGGGCACTTACGAAACTTCTACCGAGCAGGAAACTGCCGTGCTGGTGGCCGTTCCGGATAAGCGCCAGGCCGATACCAAAACCCAAGAGTACCTCGACGAGCTAGCTTTCCTGACCGAAACTGCAGGCGCTATCGTCACTAAACGTTTCGTGCAACGCCTCGAAAAGCCCGATACCCGCACGTTTGTGGGCGAAGGCAAGCTGGCCGAAATCAAGGCGTATGTGCGGCACACGAAGGCCAGCATGGTTATTTTCGACGACGACTTGTCGCCTTCGCAGCTGCGTAACCTTGAGGCCGAATTGCAGGTTAAGATCGTGGACCGTTCGCTGCTGATCATCGATATTTTTGCCCGACGGGCAAAATCGGCCACGGCTCGCACTCAAGTGGAACTAGCTCAGTATCAATATCTTCTACCCCGGCTCACTGGCCTCTGGACTCACTTAGGCCGGCAACGCGGTGGTGGCGTAGCCCAGCGCGGACCGGGTGAAACCGAGATCGAAACCGACCGCCGCGTTGTGCGCGACCGCATTGCGTTGCTGAAAGAGAAGCTCGAAGACTTTGAGAAACAGAGCAACACCCAGCGCAAGTCGCGCTCGGGCATCGTGCGGGTGGCCTTGGTAGGCTACACCAACGTAGGCAAGAGCACGATCATGAACCTGCTGTCGCGCTCCGACGTGTTTGCCGAAAATAAGCTCTTCGCGACTGTCGACTCGACGGTGCGCAAGGTGGTGCTGGAGAACATTCCTTTCTTGCTCTCCGACACGGTTGGATTTATCCGCAAGCTGCCCACCCGCCTGATCGAGAGCTTCAAATCGACGCTGGACGAGATCCGGGAGGCCGACTTGCTGGTCCACGTCGTGGACATTTCGCACCCCACGTTCGAAGAACAAATCGAAGTGGTGAACGATACCCTCAAGGATATTGGGGCTGCCGATAAGCCTATGTTACTGATATTCAACAAGATCGATCAATACAACCACGAAAACCCCGCCGACTACCACAGCAACTTTGAGGGCATGAACCCCGACGAAGATCACGTGCCTCGGCCTACGTTGGAGCAGCTGCAAGCCACGTACATGGCCAAAATGCACGACCCGGTTATCTTTATTTCGGCCCAGGAGCGGCAGAATATCGACGAGTTGCGGGCCTTGCTGGTGCGCCATGTGCAAGCCATCCACGAAAAGCGCTACCCCAATCAACCCGTTCCCGACCTAGATTAACCGCCTTGACAAAAGCCCGCTTAAACAGCGGGCTTTTTTATATCTACCTATATATCAAAATATTATGCTCAAAATTATGTACATTTAGATTGGTAGCCGGTACTCATCTCAGCAAACTAGATTAGATCAAACCACAAGTACTAAAAATGCTATTTTTCGCCTAACTGCTTGCATAGAGAATTGCAGAGTTAACTTTTTTTGTAGATTGCATGGCGTGCTGCGAACGGTCGTTCGTTTTTTGCTCTTGGCAGCACCCCGGCAAGCTATGCTCCTTATAATTTCCCCTCGTGTATGCGCGGCCTCTGCGCTGATTATCCGTTACTCTACCACTCCAGATAACCCAGCTTTCCGCTCCTAGGCATGGCCAGTGTTGCAGCACTCCCTGTGCCTTATCTTTCACTCACCACCCATAAAAAAGCCTCTCATCATCGGGAGGCTTTTTTATGCCCATCAGCAAACGTTTTCTGCCGTTGGGAAGGGGTAAGTCAAGTACTTGGAAAGCCAGCTCCAGAATGCAATTTGTATTTATTAAGTACAATTAATCTAAAAACGCACTCAATACGAAGTTTATAATATTTGTGTTTTATCGACATAATCAATTGATAAAATGATAAATATCATAAGAGCTATTGTGTATATTACAATACTATCATGCATGTGCCCTAATTTTCTTTCAACCTCCAACTCGCTTGTTCTTACTATTATGAAAAAAGCGTTCTACTCAATTGTCTTGACTTTCTGTGGACTCGGCTTAGCCGTGTCAGGACACGCCCAAGACCGGCATTATACCCCACCACAACCCAGTTTGCCGGGCCGCCAATGCGCCACGATGGAGGTATTGGAGGCGCAGCTAAAGGCCGACCCCGATCAGGCCAAGCGCATGGAAGCCATCGAGGCGCATGCCCAGCGCATGCTCAGGGCTGCCTCGCTGAGCGGCAAGCCTGCGGGAACCCCTACAGGGCCCATAATTATTCCGGTAGTGGTGCACGTGGTGTACAACACGGCGGCACAGAACATTTCGGATGCGCAGGTGCAGTCGCAGATTGACGTGCTCAACGAAGACTTCCAAAAGCTCAACCGCGATGCCAACAAGACGCCAACGGCGTTTGCGGGCGTGGCGGCGAGCGCAGGCGTGCAGTTTGTGCTGGCTAAGCAGGACCCCACCGGCAAGCCCAGCACCGGCATCGTGCGGACGGCCACTAAAACCGCTTCGTGGGGCACCAACGATGCGGTGAAAAATGCCAAGCGCGGCGGCGACGACGCGTGGCCGGCCGCGCAGTACCTCAACATTTGGGCCTGCAATCTGGGGCAAAATCTGTTGGGCTACGCGCAGTTTCCGGGCGGCAAAGCCGCTACCGACGGCGTCGTGATTCTGTATTCGGCATTCGGCCGCACGGGCAACCTCATCCAGACATATAACTTGGGCCGGACGGCCACGCACGAAGTGGGCCACTGGCTGAACCTGCGCCACATCTGGGGCGACGCCAGCTGCGGCGACGATCTGGTCGGCGATACGCCTACCCAGCAAACAGCCAACTACGGCTGCCCCACGTATCCGCACGTGACCTGCTCCAACTCCGGCGATATGTCGATGAACTACATGGACTACACCGACGACAAGTGCATGTATATGTTCACGACCGGCCAGGCGGCGCGCATGAATGCCCTGTTTGCCAGTGGTGGGGCGCGTGCTTCGCTCGTGAATTCGCCCGGCGATACGGCCCCGCTTGTGGCCGGCACTACGCGCCTCGATGCGTATCCTAATCCTACCAGCGACGTGCTAAACCTGCCCCTAAAAAACGGCCAGGATTACACCGTGAAAGTGTATGACCTGCGCGGCTACGAGGTAAAGAACGTCGCCTTCGATGGTAAGCAATTGCAAGTGAGCGCTTTACCCAAAGGCCTGTATTACCTTACCCTGACCAACGGCCAGCAGAGCATTCGGCAGCGGTTCCAGAAGGAATAAGCTCAGCTGTAGAGCCGTTGTGTTGGACGATCCGCTTCTGCTTTTTTGCAAAAGACCCGCCCCATGGGGCGGGTCTTTTGCGTTCCTATTCTAATTTGTGCTAACTCCCACCTTCATCATAACCATTTGCGGGAGGCAGGAGTAAAGAGGCCTGCCCGCACCTACCTACTGCCGCATGAAAACATTGTATCTGATGCGCCACGCCAAATCGAGCTGGAGTTTTGACGACCTGAGCGACCAAGAACGTCCGCTCAACGACCGGGGCCGCGACGACGCCCCGTGCATGGGCCAGGCGCTGGCCAAGCGCGACATTCAACTCGACTTACTGATCAGCTCGTCGGCGGTGCGGGCCATGAGTACGGCGGCGCTGGTCGCCCGCGAGCTGCACTATCCGCACGCCCGCATTGAGGTGCTGGACCGCATCTACCAGGCCGAAGTAGACGACCTGCTGGACATCGTGCGCCAATGCCCCGACGACGCGGATTCGGTGCTGCTGGTGGGGCACAACCCCATTATTACAAATTTTGCTAACTCACTCTCGCCCAACCAGATACCCGAAATGCCGACGGCCGCGGTAGTGTGCTTGAAATTTGCCGTCGACCACTGGGCCGACGTGGCACCGGAAAACACCGAATTCTATTTCTACGACTATCCGCGCAACCAGAATTAAACCTCGGCTGGACGGGACACTATCAATGTAACTCATTAATATACAATAACTTATAATTACTCATGTACCATTTCATTTTTTGAGTTTCCTATGAATTCTCCCGTGCTGCTCAACCGTGAGCTGAGTTGGCTTGCCTTTAACTACCGCGTGCTTCAGGAGGCGCAAGACCCCAACGTGCCGCTGCTGGAACGCATCAAGTTCATGGCCATTTTCTCGTCCAACCTCGACGAGTATTTCAAGGTGCGCGTGGCCACGCTGCGGCGCTTGGTAAAGCTCAAGAAGAAAACCCGCGCCAAGCTGGGCGAAGACCCGGCCGAGCAACTCGACCATTTGCTGGAAGAAGTAAAGCGGCAGCAACAGGCTTTTGGCGATACGTTTCGCAACAGCATCCTGCCCGCCTTGCAGCAGCAGCACATCCACCTGGTTTCGGAGCACGACCTGAGCGAGCCGCAACGCGAATGGGTGCGGCAGTATTTCCGCGACAACGTGCGCGACCTGCTCTCGCCCGTGGTGCTCGACGACTTGTTGCACCACCTGTTTCTGAAAGACCAGACCGTGTACCTCACCTTCTACCTCACGCACCCCATCGAGCGCCGCAAGCACGACGATGACGAGCGGGTGCTGGTGATGGAACTGCCCACCAAGCGCCACGGCAGCCGCTTTGTGCAACTGCCCAGCGAGGGCGAGGAGCGCTACGTGATGTTTCTGGACGACGTAATCCGGTGTGGCGCTCACGAGCTGTTTCCGAAATACGAGCGCGTGCAGGTGCACGCCATCAAGCTCTCGCGCGACGCCGAACTGGACATTCAGGAGGAGGTGTCGGGCAACCTGATGGCCAAAATCAAGAGCAGCTTGCAGAAGCGCGAAACCGGCTACCCCGCCCGCTTGCTCTACGACCCCACCATGCCCAAAGAAGTGCTGCGGGCCGTGATGCAGAAAACCGGCATCGGCAAAGACGAGTTGGTGGAAGGCAGCCGCTACCACAACTTCCGCGACTTTTTTGGGTTCCCCGATCTGGGCTTGTCGCACCTCAAATACCCGGCGCATCCGCCCCTGCCCCATCCCACGCTGCCAAAAGGCAAAGGCCAGATGCTGACTGCCATTGCCGAGCGCGACCACCTGCTGAACCTGCCCTACCAGTCGTTTGAGTACGTAACGCGGTTTTTGCAGGAAGCCGCCGTCGACCCGCACGTCAGCAGCATCCAGATCACGCTCTACCGCGTAGCGGCCAAGAGCGAAGTGGCGAAAGCCCTGCTCAAAGCCGTCAAAAATGGCAAGCAGGTAACGGTAGTCGTGGAGCTGAAAGCGCGTTTCGACGAAGAATCGAACATGTTTTGGGCCGAAAAGCTGCAAAAAGCCGGGGCCTACGTCATTTTCGGGATGCCCGAGCTGAAGGTTCACTCCAAGCTGTGCCTCGTCACGCGCAACGAGCACGACCGTCCCAAGCAGTACGCCTACCTGAGCACGGGCAATTTCAACGAAGTCACCAGCCAGATCTACGCCGACCACGGCCTGTTCACAGCCGACCAGCGCCTTACCCGTGAAATGGGCGAGGTGTTCCGTTACTTCCACGACCACCAGCCCAAAACCGGCTTCGAGCAATTGCTGGTTGCGCCTTTTGAGCTACGCAAAAAGCTCAACTCTTTGATTGACAAGGAGATAAAACTAGCCAAAGCCGGCAAAGATGCCTATATCATATTGAAGCTCAATGCGTTACAGGATGAGCAAATGATTCTGAAGCTCTACGAAGCCGACCAAGCTGGCGTGCGGGTGGAGTTGCTCATCCGGGGCATTTCGTGCTTGGTGCCGGGGTTGGAAGGCCAAAGCGCTAATATTCAGCAGCGTGGCCTCGTAGACCGCTACCTGGAGCACGCCCGCGTGTACGTGTTTGGCAACGGCGGCGAGGAGAAAGTGTACGTAGCCTCGTCGGACTGGATGTCGCGCAACCTCGACCGCCGCGTGGAGGTCGCCTTCCCCATTCTCGACCCCAAGCTGCGCGCCGAAGTCCGCCACCTCCTCGATTTACAGCGCCAGGACAACGTCAAGTCGCGCGATTGCCACAACAACTTTCTGGGGCAGGAAGACCCTAATGCGCCGCAGGTGCGGGCCCAGTTTGCCACCTACGACTATCTAAAAAAGCTAGGCAGCAAACCGGCTCCCAAGCCCAAAGCGGCCCTGCCAGCGCCTGAGACCCCGAAACGCAGTCATAAAGCCAAGTAACGCCCCACTTTTGTCAAGCCCCGAACCTAGTAGGTTCGGGGCTTGACTGTTTAAATGCTGCCCCGGAAAAAGCACCGCCACGGCCCTGCCAGCCAGTACTAGCAGGTAATTATATCGTTTTCACGGGTATGGCTATGGTCAGCAGAAACACGGATTCCTGCCGGGCCACCACTCTGTGCGGAACGCCCGGTGGCAGCGTCAGCACGTGGTCCGTCTGCAGGTCAGCCGACTGCTGCTCGGTGTAAAAGCTGATGTGGCCTTCGAGCACCTGTACGCTGAGGGTGCCCGGTGCGGTGTGCGTCTTCAACTCCGCTCCTTTGCGTAAGACCATCATTACCAGCCTTATACCTTCCGATTTGAACAGCACGGAAGAACTGCGGTCGCTGGTTTGCCAGGCCGGCGCTTGCAGGAGCTGGAGCTTGGCCGCCACCAGATCCAGTACAGTGAGGTCGGCAGCCAAAATAGGTTGCGGGGCGTTGTTAAGGCGAGGTGAAGCTTCGGAGGCGGAGGTCATAGCAGAACGCGTTAGGTAGAAAAGCGCTGCGAAGGTGGCCCCTCCGGTTTTCCGTTTCCCTGTGGAAGATCAGGCAGGAGGATGATTTTTGTCAGGTTCCGGCCTGGGCGGCGCCCCGACCTTTGCGGCGTCATTGAACAGTACGACCTGAATTGCCCCTTATGACTCCCGACCAGAAAGCCCTCGTTACGGCTACCGTAGATACCCTGAAAGAGCACGGCGTGGCCCTGACCACTCATTTTTACCGCCGCATGTTTGAGCACAACCCCGAGTTGAAAAACGTCTTCAACATGGGCAACCAACAGAACGGCAAGCAGCAAATGGCCTTAGCGCTGGCCGTGCTGGCCTACGCCGAGCACATCGAAGATCCGTCGGTGCTGGTGCCGGCCGTGACCAAAATCGGGCACAAGCACGTCAGCCTCGACATTCGGCCCGAGCACTATGCCATCGTGGGCAAGCACCTGCTGGCCTCCATTGCGGAAGTGCTGGGCGAAGCAGCCACACCGGCCCTACTCGATGCCTGGGAGAACGCTTACGGCGAGCTGGCCGCCCTGATGAGTGGCTTGGAAAGCGGCCTTTACCAGAAAGCCGTCAGCCAGGATGGCGGCTGGACGGGCTGGCGTCCCTTCACGGTGAAGCGCAAGGTGGAAGAGTCAGCCGAAATCACGTCCTTCTACCTCTACCCCACTGACGGGGGCAAAGTGGCCGGTTTCCAGCCAGGTCAGTACGTAAGCCTGCGGCTGTTTCTGCCCGAGCTGAACCTGTTTCAGCCGCGCCAGTACAGCCTTTCCAGTGCCCCAAACGAAGAATACTACCGCATCTCTGTGAAAAAGGAAGCCGGCAACCCCAGCCATCCTAGCGGCATGATTAGCAACCGCTTGCACCAACACGTACAGGAGGGCGACATCGTGGAGGTAGCCCCGCCGGCCGGCGATTTTACGCTGGAAACCGACAAGCAGACGCCCGTGGTGTTCGTCAGCGGCGGCGTGGGCCAGACGCCCCTGCTGAGCATGCTGGAATACCTCGTCACGACGGACAGCAACCGCGAAATCGTGTGGGTGCATGGTAGCCGCAACACCAAAGTGCATGCCTTCCGCGAGCCGGTGGCGCAGCTGGCCGCCCGCCACGGCAACGTACACAAGCACATTTTCTATGATTCGCTCGAGCCCGACCTGCAGGTCGAGGGCCACTACGAAGGCATCGTAGACCTGCAACAGCTCAACGGCGGCACACTCCTCCAGGAAGCCGACCATTACGTGTGTGGCCCGGCCCCTTTCATCCGCAAGCAGGTGCAGGACCTGGACGCACTGGGCGTCCCGCGGGCGGCCATCCATTTTGAGGAATTCGGACCGGCGACGCTGAGCATTTAGCACCGACTCGATAGCCGATGGTAGGTTAGAAGACGAAAAGGGCCACCCAATTAACTTGGGCGGCCCTTTTCGTAATCACCTGATAATCTGACACTTAGCCATGCAACCCAAAAGAAACCGGGAGTAACCCGTGTTCTAGGTTCCGAATTTCGCCCTGCTGCGCTAGCCCACCCAGCGGCCCACCGAAAACGACCACAGATACGCCATTTGCATCAGCAGGCTGCAGCCGTAAAGCAGTACGCGCCCCCAGCGCGTGCCCGCTACCACCCACATCGAGCCATACACGAGCACAAACAAGGCGTACAGCAAGCCTGGTACCGGCCCAACCGGCGATAGCTGAATCACGAATTCGCGCTTGCTAAGCATGCCCAGCAGGCCCGTTATGATCGCTATCGGCACGAGCAACCGCAGCGCCGAGCGCCAGTTGGGAGCCTGCGTTGGCAGAAACTTATTCAGCAGAACCAGGAAGAACGGAGTGCCAAAGATGTAGCGGTGCATGCTAATCAGGGAGGTATTGCCCTCCGGCCCAACTGAGGCAAACAGCACGGCATGCACCGTAGCCGTACCCAAAAAGACCGCCGAAAACAGCTCGGCCGGCGTGGGGGCTTCCTGTTTGTCGCGTAGTACCACCAGCAACAGCCTCCAGCAGGCCCACAGGCCGGCCGAGATGCCCGTCAGGAAGGCCAGCCCGTCGAGCCACAGGATGCTGTTGCTGGCACTGATAAAAGGCACTTTGGTCAGGCGCAAGTGATGGTCCCAGCCCAGCGACTGCGCTTTGCTGTACGCAAACCACACCCCGGTCTGAGACCACTGGTACACCATTACGCTCACCAGGCCCAGGCCGGTTAGGGCGCCGTACGTGACTATGCGCCGCGCCCGCACCCAAAACGAGCGCGGCTCCTGCCAGGCCGCCACGGCTTCTACCACAACCAGAGCCGGCAGGTAGAAGATGGCCGTAACGCGCGTGAGCGCCCCCATCAGCATTGCGGCTCCCTGCCCTACCCGTTGCGAATAAGCCAGCGAAATCAGAACTAGAGAAGAGCTTAGAAAGAAAAGTGCCTCAGTATAAGGCAGATACAAAAACATAACCGACGGCAGCGCCGAATACAGCCATAGCGTGGTGAGGCGTATCTGCAGATACCGCCGCAACAGCCACATAGCCGTTATGGCAAGCCCCATATTCAAGAGGCTCATTCCCAAGGCGTTAAGCGAGAGCATACGCCACACCACCGGAAGCAGCGGAAAAAAGCCCGCGTTGCTCATGCCGCGCGGCTTGAATTCGTAGCCATTGGCCCGGATCGAATCGTACCATTTGGCATCCCATTCTACCAAGCTTGTATGCTGCTGGCCCAGTGACAGATAGAGTGCCACTAATGCCCCCACGATCAGGATGCCCTGCAACGCAAACCCTATGGCAAAGTACCGGCTATTGGGCCACCCTTTGGAACGGACTGATTTTATGGGGTAACTTTTTGTGCTTTTAGGGGGTGCGAAGGGAGCGGAGGCTTGAAGTCCGTTGCTCATGCAAATAAGTGTTTATAGTTCAGTAAGATCAGGGCGTATAATAATTGCAATATATAATTGAATATTATTAATAACAAACCTGTATTCAGTAACTAAACGCAACCGTAAAGGTCTGAAAAACCCCGTACGGATGCTGTGCGGGGCATTTCAAACGTTTGTAATTTTTCGCCGAATTATTACTCGCTTGCCGTCTTTTTCAGAAATTTTCTCGGGGGTACCAAAAACAGCTCAACGGCAGCGTAGGGGGCACCGCCCAGCGAGTTGGAAATGATCTTGGGCCGGGTACCGCCGCCTAGGCTGAAGATGCTCCTCTTGTTGCCCTCCTTGTCGAACGCGTTGAACGAGTAGTTGTAGCGGTAGCCGCCTTCTAGGCCAAACCAGATGAAATCATAGATTTCGCGCTCCAGCCGTAACCGCCCTTTCACTTCTGTTTCACGCACGATCAGGGTCTGGAGGCCGTTGGCCAGCTTTTCGCGCAGGTTGATGTTGTAGTTAAGACCATCGACGGTGTAGCCCGCCAGCAGCAGCGTGCGGGGGCTCAGGTTGCGGCGCACGGTCACGCGGGCCGGAAACAACGCTTCCACGCCCCAGCGGTCGTTGAAAGTGCGGTTGTAGATTACGGCCGGATAAATGCTTTGCCGGCCAAATGTGTAGCCCAGCTGCAGACCCACGCCCCACGAAAACGTCGCGCTCCGCTTCCAGCCGTAGAAAAACTCGCCTGATACCTTCAGATAATCCGGAATGGTTAGCTCCGAGGAGGTGTAGTCGCCGTTGAGTTCGCCTTTTACGCGGCCCAGAAACCAATGCACCTCGTCGATGGGGCGGATAACGGCCAGCTGCGTGCCGAGCGTTTTCAGGCCCTTATCTTCAAGGTTGCGATAGAACGCCGAATTGTCGGGGGCCGCAAACTGAAATTCTTCCCGGTCATAGTTGAAGCCCAAAATCACCTTCAGATGGGGGTGGTTCCAGACCGGGATATAGCCTTTGATAAACGCCCGCCGGTTTTTGACGGCTGTGGTGCTCGTTTTGGCCGCCGGGTCGCGGTCGCGCAGGTCGGTTTTAACGGAGAAATTCGCCAGTCCTTCCAAGTGCGCCACCACGCCTTTGCTAGGGCCCATGCCCACGACGGTAGGGGTTGCAAATTCCTTATTACTACCCACTTGATCAACGGCAGCGGTATCAGTAGCCAGCGGTGCCGGCGGCGGGTACACGGGCGTCGTGGGGCGGGTTACCTGGGCGTAGGCCGGACAAGCCGCCCCGAAAGCCAAGGAAGTCAGCAACAGGAAAGCAGAGCGGCGGAAAGCGGTAGAAAGACTCATAAAACAGCGGGTGTAGCCTGCGAAGGGAAAGTCGGGTCCGTTACTGGGTCAGTGAGCAAAGCCGCCGTTTCGGGCTAAAAACCGACGGCTTTGCTTCACTATACCATTTTTACAATTGATTTATAATCAATTATTTACCTAGAACAGAAAATCAAAACCGATGAACACGAGCTTTTCTTCGCCTACTGAGTATGTGGCGTTGACAACGGCTTGTTTGAGGATGTCGACCCAGACGCCGCCGCCCAGCGCTGTGTGTAGGGATTTTAGGCCGGTGCGCTCGTCGTTGTTGCTGTATACGCGCGCCGCATCGGCCAGCCCCAGAATGCCAAACTTACCGGGCAGCAGATACGCATTGAACGTAAAGAGCTGAATGCGAGCCTCTAAGTTGCCGTACAGCGAGCTTTGGCCGGCGTAGCGCGTGCGCCGATAGCCGCGTAAGTTGGTGGTGCCGCCCAACGTGTTGGCTTGGTAAAAGCGGTAGTCGCCGAAGTTGTGCGCGCCGCCCAAGCGCCCTGCCCACGTCAGCTGGAAGGGGAAATTGGGGCTGATGTAGAAGCGGAATTCGGAAGTGAGGCGGCCGTAGTTGAGCTTATCGCCGTTGAGCTGGCGGTTGTATTGGGCTTCGTTGTACCAGCGCAAGCCAATGCGCGGGTTTTTGGGCGAGCTGGCCGCGTCGATGTTAATGTAGGCCCGACCGCCGAGGTAGCGGTTGAGCTGAAAATCGGACGCCCGCACGCCGATGGCTGCGCCGCTTACGCCGTTGCCGTTGGCGTCCAGCCCTTTCTGAATTTCGCTACCCAAGTCTTGGCTTGATACCCGGAATTGGTCGTACTGCGGCCCAATGCCGATTTTCAGGAAGCTAAACACATCCTTTTCGAGCACCGGCGAGAAGTAGAACCGCGAAAAGCGGATGCGGTACGTATCGTTGATGTCGCGGTTGCGCACGCGTTCTTCGCCGTTGTCAGCCAGCACGTTGCGTGTATCATTGCCTTCACCGAAGTAGTTGTAGAGCAGCTGCGGGCCGTAGAGTTGGGCCGTTACCTTCAGGTCGAACTTGCCGATGATGTCGGTGAAGGCCCCGAGGTAACGCACGTTGTAGGCATCGCGCGAGGGCGCCCAGTTGGCGGCCAACGACTGCTCGGTGGCAAACGGCGTTTTGCGGAAGCCGTAGGTGCGATAGGTAGCCCCGCCGCCGATAAACAGGCCGTCGTCGATGTTGTAGCCGAAGTAAGCCGTCGGACCGAAGTAATTGAGCTGATAGTCTTTGCGGTCGGTACGGTTGGGGTAATCGTAGCGGCTCACGTCGATGCCGGGCTCCAAGCGCAGGCGCGTTTCGCGGCCAGGAATGATCACGTTGTTGGTATCGGCGTCAAAAACCTGCGTTTTGTGGCGCCGCAGAAAGCCGCCGACGTGCGACGTATCCACAATGGAGTCGCGCTCGGTGCCCCCGATAATGCGCACCAACGGCCCGCTCGGTGCACTGCCCGACACGGTGTAAATATCCTTGCCCGAGAAGCCATACAGGCGAATGTCCTTGGTTACATTGCCGTCGAACGTCTTGTCGAACAGGGTTTTGCTGAGTTCCCCTTCCTTGTTGATTTTGGTAACGATTACCTGCGTTTTGTTGCCATCCAGGCGGCGCACCTCAAACTTTTCGCGCTTTGAGCTGCCTTTCACTTCCACCACGCGGTTGAGCACGTCGTAATAATCGGCCGCCAGTTGGGGCAGCAAGTCGCGGCGGCTCTTGAGCTTGGCCGCGATTTCGGGGCCGTGCTCATCGTAAATCTGCTTGGGCCAGTTGTCGCGCAGGGCTTTGTCAATCACCTCGTTGGTGAGGCTGGCCTTCATCTTCTCCGCAATCTTCACCCAGTCTTCCTTCGTCACGGAAGCCAAGAAAACCCGGTCATTTGCTAACGCTGTGAGATTCAGGCCTTTATAATCGGCGTAGTCGTAGCCAAAGTTCTGGAAATTGCGAATGGCCCACTTGCGCGAGGCCAGGTACGGAAACAGGCCGTCGCCCTTGAAAAAGGCAATGTCGCGGTCTTCGGGCACGGCCGTAAACTTGCGGTCGCCGTCATTGTCTTTCTTCTCGGCCCAGCGCCATTGGTCTTCGTGGCGGTCCCAGTCGCCGATCCACATGTCGAAGAGGCGCGAGCGGGCAAATGCTTTCTCGTTCACGCGGTTGTCGTTGTCGTCGCGCAGGCGTTCCAGCACCTTGTCGGTGCCCACGAGGTTGGTGGCATTGCCCAGCGACGCAACGTCACTTTGGTTATCCTTGGCGTCTTCCTCCAAAAAGCCCGTCGTGTTGGCAAAGCGGTCGTAGTACTGTTCCAGCAAGGGGTCTTGCGGGATGTAGCGGATCTCGGGGTTGGTGTGCAGAATGCCCGCCGCCGTAGCCAGCGGCGGAATCACGATGGCGCCGAACGGGTGCTGCGCCGAAATCTGATCCTGCAAAATGTCCTTGGCTGCACCCTCGCGCAGGGCTTCCGGCAACACGGCCGCCGGGTCTTTGTTGATGCCGCGCAACGTATAGTTGCGGCCCTCTTCGTTGCGCACTTTCAGCGAAGCTGTTTGCTTGCCGCCGCCCACTTTGTAGGGCATCAGGCCACCTTTCTCGGTAGCCATGTCGAGTACCGGAAAGGTAACGGGCGTGCTCCACTCCTTGCGGTAATGCTCGCCGAACAGAAAGCGGTGAAACTTGCCGTGTTCGTTGTATTCGGGGTTCACGGCCACCGTCACGGTACTGTCGCGGAAGTTGGGGCGCTTTACATTCTTATTGCCTTGTATTTCAGCCACTTGTGCAGCCTGCTGCGCGTACAACGGCGTCCGGAAAACGAGCCGGCCGTTTTCGCCTTTGTCGTTCGGAATCCAGAATTCAGTCCAGGCCTCGCCGTTGTCGTAATAGTTGACGCGGGCAAAGCCTTTCTCTTTGTCCGAAAACAGCGCCTCGCCGCCGGGGCCGGGCTTTACGTGCTGGGTTTTGCAGCCCGAGCCGCTCACGATGCAGCTCAGGTTGCCTTCCTTGAAGAATTGCAGGTTATGCTCGTGCCCGGCCGCATACACGATGTTGGGGTACTTGTTGAAGATATCCAGCAACCCCTTGCGGTAAGCCTGGTAGAGCGGGTGCGGAATGTCTTGGCTAACCCCACCGTATTTGCGCGCAAACGGATACACCGACCCGATGATGGGCAGGGGCAGAAACGCGTATTTGAAGACGATGGAAAGCGGGAAAAAGTGGTCGGCGAGGGTGAAGTAGCCGCCGTGAATGCCGTCGGAAAACAGCGGGTGGTGGCCCACCACCACAATGTTTTTGCCGGCGTTGCGCTGAATAATGTCTTCGAGCTGCGTGAAAAAGTCGGTTTCGTTGGCCACGCCGCAGCCGCTGTTCGAGCCGTAGGGCCGCTCTTGGGTTTGCAAAAACCACTGTGAGTTGATGGCGATCATCACGATGTCGTCCTGCAAGCGCACCTCAAACGGGCCGGGGCAGGCGTTCTGCGGGATGAAAAAGTCGCCGGTATACTCGAAAGCCGCCGAATCTTTGGTCAGGTAGTCTTCCACGAAGCGCTGCTCGCGGTTTACCTGATCAACGGCGCCGTTGAGGCCCTGCTTCCAGTCGTGGTTGCCCGGGATCATGTATTTCTCACCCTTGTAATCGCGCAGAATATCGAGCTGCCGCGTCATGCGCTCCTCTGACACTTTGCGGTCGAGGGCGCCTTCGGGGGGCATGCCGTACTCGTATACGTTGTCGCCGAGGTACACCACGGTGCTCTTATCGCCGGCGGCCAGCATCTGCTTGCGCAGAAAGTTGAGGGAGGGCTCTCCGCCGTCGGCTTCGGCAATGGGCTTGCCCACATCTCCGATCAGAAAGACCGAGTAGCGGATGTGGCTGCTGTCGGGTGGTGTTTTCGACTCCCACTTTTCGCCGCCGCGGCGGTAGTTGGGGCGGGTGGGGTGCGGCGTTTGGGCACTTTTCTGGGCCCAGGCGGACGGTGCACCCCAACCAGCAAGTAGCAGCAGGCAGCAGGACAGGAAAAATCTTCTCATACAGAAGCAGGAATCAAAATACAGACGGAGCTTTCGGCTCGCACTAAGTGTTAGCAAGGAAACGAAAATGTTGGGGTAAAAGATTGTATAACTTACCTTCTCGTCTCCATCATTCATTTGCAGCCGTTGCGGGCTGTGGTGCGCTGCCCTACGCAAACATTCACGCGTCGGTTCAGCTTCGGCCCGTAAAAAACTTCAGCGCACAGTTCGCGTTCTAAGCGAATCAGGAGCTGTTGCTACACTTTCCCGGCTGCTCCTTACTCGTTCCGCCCTATGGAAACCATTGCCACACTCAAACCCGCTAAGGCCGAAATCATCAAGCAAGCCAAGGCATATATTACAACGCTTTTCGAAGAAAAGCTACCGCGTCAGCTCGTATATCACACGCTGAAACACACTAGCTTAACCGTAAAAGAAGCGCGGGCCCTGGGGCAGGCGGCCGGCCTGTCGGAAGCCGACCTCGAAGCACTGGTGCTGGCCGCCTGGTTTCACGATTCGGGCTACATCGACGCCTACGACGGCCACGAATACCGCAGCATGGAACTGGCCGAGCAGTGGCTGACCGAACAGGGCTACCCCGCCGACCGCATTGCCGTAATAAAAGACACCATCGCGGCCACGCACCGCGACGGCTCGCGCGAAACCGAGCTGCAAAAGCTGCTCGTGGATGCCGACATGAGCAACCTGGGCATGCCGGAGTTTTTTGCCAATGCCGAGCTGCTGCGCGTGGAATGGGAGTCGATGCTGGGCAAAACGTACTCGAACGTGGAGTGGGCCGAAAGTCAGCTCGATTTTCTGATGACTACCAACTTCCTCACCGAAGTGGCCGCCGACCGCTATAAAGAGCAATTCAAAGAGAATATCAAGGAGCAGCGCAAGGTGCTCAAGAAGATCGAGAAGAAGCACAAGAAGAAAGAGGAAGCCGAAACCGAAACCTTCGCCGAGCCCAAGCGGGGCATCGAAACGATGTTTCGGACGATGTACAGCAACCACATGAAGCTTTCGGACATGGCCGACAAAAAGGCCAACATGATGATCAGCCTCAACGCGGTGCTTATCTCATTGATCATCACTTATTTAGGCGCCAAGATCGGCGGCAAGTCTACGGTCATCAATCCGGCTTTCATCCGCAACCCCATCCTGACCATCCCGATGGGCTTGCTGCTGGCTACGGCCTTGGGCTCGGTGGTATCGGCCATTTTGTGCGCCCAACCCGACGTCACGAGCTTTAAGTGGCTGGAGCGCAGCCCGCAGATTGCCACCAACCGCCGCGTCAACCTGCTGTTTTTCGGCAACTTCAACAAGCTCAGCCTCGACGACTTCCAAAGTGGCATGACTGAGATCATGCGCCAGAAAGACAAGCTCTACACCAACATGGTGACCGACATCTACTACCTCGGCGAGGTGCTCACGCGCAAGTACCGGCTGCTGCGCATCAGCTACACCATCTTCATGGTCGGCCTGATTCTGACGGCGCTTTCGTTTGGCATTGCCTTGCTGTACAAGGCATAATACCTTCTATATAACTAATTGATAATCAACTATCTGTATAGAAAAGCCGGTTTCTGATTTTTGCTTTTAGGGCAGCGGCAACGGTTGCGTTTGGGCAGCCTTCTTGTTGAGCGGCGCTGGTACGGTGCCGCTCATTTTTATTTTTCTGACGAATCCCGAACGCAATGCCTAGCAAGCGGCGTTGCGCACCCTGATTGCTGCTGCTTTCGGCAGCACTCCCTGCAGAAAGGCTTATCTTTAGCTTAAACTACTACTTCATGCAAGAAGAAAAAACTTCTTCCGCCGCTGTTTTGCCCCGGTTGCCCAAGGTGATGACGGGTATCGAAGGGCTGGATGAGATCACGGAAGGGGGCTTGCCCGCGGGGCGCCCTACCCTAGTGTGCGGCAGCGCGGGCTGCGGCAAAACCCTGATGGGCATCGAGTTTCTGGTGCGCGGCATCTTGGATTACGACGAGCCCGGCGTGCTGATGGCCTTCGAGGAAACCGCGGAAGAGCTGACGGCCAACGTCACGTCGCTGGGCTTCGATTTGGCGGGCTTGCAGGCCCAAAAGAAGCTCAAGGTCGACCACGTGCACGTCGATCGGTCGGAGATCGAAGAAACCGGAGAGTACGACCTAGAAGGCCTGTTTATCCGGCTCGGATACGCCATCGACTCCATTGGGGCCAAGCGCGTGGTGCTGGATACCATCGAATCGCTTTTTTCGGGTTTCCCCAACGAAGCGGTGCTGCGCTCCGAGGTGCGGCGGCTGTTTCGCTGGCTGAAGGACAAGGGCGTCACGACCATCATCACGGCCGAGCGCGGCGACGGCACCCTCACGCGCCAAGGTCTGGAAGAATACGTTTCGGACTGCGTGATTCTGCTCGACAACCGCGTGATCGACCAAATCACGACGCGGCGGCTGCGCATCGTGAAGTATCGCGGCAGCACCCACGGCACCAACGAATATCCGTACCTGATTACGCAGGACGGCATTTCGGTGCTGCCCGTGACCTCGCTGAAGCTGGACCACGACGTATCCGACAAAATTGTTTCGTCGGGCGTACCTGCTCTGGACAAGATGTTTGGGCGGGGTGGTTTTTTCCAAGGCAGCAGCATCCTGATCACCGGCACAGCGGGCACGGCCAAAACCACGCTGGCGGCTTCATTTGCCAACGCTATCTGTCAGCAAAACCAGCGCTGCCTGTATTTCGCCTTCGAGGAGTCGCCGCAGCAGTTGGTGCGCAACATGCGCTCGGTGGGCATGGATTTGGGGCCTTGGCTAGACAAAGACTTGCTGCGCATTGAAGCGTCGCGCCCGACCCTTAATGGGCTGGAGCAGCACCTCGTCACGCTGCACAAGCAGGTAAGCGAGTTTCGCCCCGACGCCGTCGTGATCGACCCGATCAGCAACCTGATTACTGTCGGCAACATCGCGGAAGTGCGCAGCATGCTCACGCGGCTGATCGACTACCTGAAAGTCAATAACATCACGGCGCTGTTTACGTCGCTGCTCAGCGGACGCAACATTCAGCAAGAGATGACCGAAGAGGGCGTTTCTTCGTTAGTGGATACGTGGCTAAGCGTCCGCGATCTGGAAGGCATCGGGGAACGCAACCGGGGCATCAGTATTCTGAAGTCGCGGGGCATGGCACACTCCAACCAGGTGCGCGAGTTTCTGGTGACCGAGCACGGCGTGCAGCTCCTCGATGTGGTAATTGGGCCAGCAGGCATCGTGACCGGCGCCGGCCGCCTGACCCAGCAGATGCAGGAGCAGGCCGAAGCCTTGGCCGCCAAGGCGGAGATGGACCGCAAGGACCGCGAGCTCGACCGCAAGCGCCGCGTGCTGGAATCGACGATTGCCAACCTGCGTACCGAGTTTGAGTCGGTGGAAGAGGAACTGCGCCAGATCAACCATCAGGAGCTGCTACGCCAACAGGCGCTCGCGACCGGCCGCGAACACATCTTGGGCGCTTCCTCCAACGAAAAGAATTTCCAATCAGGCGACAAGAAGCCCAATTCGTAATCCCTTGCAAAAGAACACCTTAACCGACACCTCGCCCGTAATGGAAGACGAAACCTGGGAGCTACGGCTATACGTAGCCGGCCAAACTACCAAATCAGTGACCGCCCTGGCCAATCTGAGAAAATACTGCGAGACGTATCTGAAGGGACGTTATAAACTGGAAGTAATTGATTTACTGCAACATCCACAATTAGCGGAGGGCGATCAGATCTTGGCCATCCCGACCCTGGTGCGGAAAGTACCCGTACCCATCCGGAAGATCATCGGCGACTTGTCCAACCAAGAACGGGTGCTGGTTGGGCTGGATATCCGGCCGATTGATCTCAAATAACCCGCCCGAATGGAAGCCACGGAATCAGAAGAATCCCCTATTTCAGCAGAGCCCGATTACGTGCTTCACCTGTACATCACCGGCGCCACGCCCAATTCCACTCGGGCGGTCCGCAACATCAAGGAAATCTGTGAGCAGTACCTGAAAGGCCGGTACGAGCTGCTCATCGTAGATATTTACCAGCAACCCAACTTGGCCCAGCGGGAGCAAATCATCGCGGCGCCTACGCTCATCAAGCGGTACCCCTTGCCGGTGCGCCGCTTGGTCGGCGATCTTTCGCAGCGCGAACAGGTATTGGCGGCCTTGCAGCTGCCCTTACTACCCAACCCAGATGGTGCCAATGAATGAAGCTTCTGTGCCTACTGCCGCTGCGCTAGCCCGCGAAAACGAGGAGCTGCGCCTGCAACTTCTGGAAGCCGAAGAGCTGATTACTGCCATTCGGACGGGAGCGGTAGATGCCTTGGCTGTACAGGGTGCCGATGGCCCGCGCATCTTCACTTTGGAAGGCGCCGACCAAAGCTACCGCACGCTCATTGAGCAGATGAACGAAGGCGCGCTGCTGCTCGGCGAAGACGCCACCGTGCTGTACTGCAACGCCTGCATGGCCGAGCTGCTGGATCGGGCGCTGGAAGAAATGATTGGCGGTACCTTCGACCGCTTTGTGCCCGCCGAATTTCGGACTTACTGGACTACCCTGTGTGAAAGCGGCTGGGCCGTGGGTAAGGCCAAAGGTGAGTTGCCACTCATGACGTATGCCGGTGTGTTGGTGCCGTTTGCGCTCTCGATGAACGTGCTCACCTTCAACAGCGCTTCCGTATTGGCCGTGATTGTCACGGACTTATCGGCGCAGCGCAAGATCAACACCATCCAGGCCCAGGTAGCGGAGCAGAACGCCGTCATCGACCGCAAAAATGAGGAGCTGAAACGGCAGGAAGCCGCGCGCCTGGTGAGTGAGCAAGCCGCGGCCGAAGCCAACCGCATGCTGGAAGGCATTCCGCACATCGCCTGGACGGCCAGCCCCGAAGGCGTGAACACATCGCTGAACCGGCGCTGGTTTAGCTTTATCGGTCGGGAATCAGCCGAAACAAACGACATCCGCTGGCTGGAACACCTGCACCCCGACGACCACGGCCCGGCCGATGTGCGCTGGCGAACCTGCTTGCGCACGGGCGCCACCTTTGAAATGGAATACCGCTTCCGCAACAAAGACGGCGACTACCGCTGGATGCTGGGCCGCGCCCTGCCTTCCTACGATGAGCAGGGCCACATCATCGAGTGGATAGGCACCTGCACCGACATTCACGAGCACAAGCTGGCTCTCGAACGCATCGACCAGGCCCAACGGCAGCTTCAGGACAACAACGAGCAGCTGCGCCGCGCCAACGTCGACCTCGATAACTTCATCTATACGGCCTCCCACGACCTGAAAGCGCCGATCAGCAACATCGAAGGGTTGCTGCATGCCTTGCTGTGGGAGTTGCCCAAGGAGAAGCGCTCGGGGGAAGTAGAGCCCATCATGAACATGATTCAGGACTCGGTGGACCGCTTCAAGCGCACCATCGAGCACCTGACCGAAGTGTCGAAGCTGCAAAAGGAGCATGCGCAGCCCACCGCCTGGATGCGGCTAGCCGATGTTATTCAGGAAGTTACCCTCGACTTGGCGCCCCTGGTGCAAGCCTCCGGCGCGCAACTCATCGTGGACGTGGAAGCCTGCCCGGCCATTGCGTTTAGCGAGAAAAATCTGCGCAGCGTCATCTACAACCTGCTCAGCAATGCCCTCAAGTACCGCGCCCCCGGCCGCGTGCCCGAAGTGCGCCTGCTCTGCCACACCAAAGCCGACTACGTGGTGCTGGAAGTCCACGACAACGGCCTGGGCCTGACGCCCTCCAATCAGCTCAAGCTGTTCTCGATGTTCCAACGCTTTCATTCGCACGTCGATGGCAGCGGCATTGGGCTATACATGGTGAAGAAAATGGTAGAAAATGCCGGCGGCAAGATCGAGGTATCCAGCCAGCTCGACATCGGCTCCACGTTCTCGGTGTACTTCCGGCGTTAAAGCTGGCCTTGAAATTAGAACCTTATTAATCAATAGTTTACGCCCAACTTTCCGTTTCATGCAAAAGCTGACTTGCGCGCTTCTGGTTGACGACGATCAGACCACCAATTATCTTAATCAGTTACTACTGAAGCGCTTAGCCGTAACCGAAAAGCTCCTGATCGCCAACAATGGCCAGGAGGCGCTGGATCTGCTTCAGCAGCACTGCCACACTGCCACCCCCGATTGCCCCGTGCTGATTCTGCTGGACGTGAAAATGCCCATCATGAACGGCTTCGAGTTTCTGGAAGCGTACGCGCAGCTTCCGTTTGCGCAGGGGCAAACCATTGTCATTGTGATGCTTACCACATCGCTGCACCCCCAAGACGTGCAACGGCTGGAACACCTCAACATCTCGGACTTCGTCAACAAACCGCTCACCGAGGAAAAAATTGACAGCATTCTGCGCAAGCATTTCGCGCGCCAACTGCCGAAGGCGTAATCGGTAAGCAGCAGTTGGGGGCTGGTTAACCGCTCGGCTGGTTACAGTGCAATAATTTATATTTTATAATTATCTTATTATCAATTACTTATAAATAAGCCAAAAGACGGCTCTTGCGCTCGCTCCGCGCGATGACAATCCGCAGCGAGGCGCGCTGAGCCTTGGAATCGGCCGGCCTTTTCGCGGCATTTGCGAGCAGATTCTGCGGGCATGGACCCGCACCGGAGGCCGGCGGATTTACGGCGGAATCGGATTTTCTTCCGTAGGTATTAGGGAGTATCATCCGTAAAGTACGTTATGACCCGAACGATTATCGTCTCTAACCGCCTACCTACCAAAGTACTACGCACCGAAGAAGGCCTCACGTTTCAGCCCAGCGAAGGCGGGCTGGCCACGGGCCTGGGCTCAATTTACCGCGCCGACAACAATGTGTGGGTGGGCTGGCCAGGCTTGTTTGTGGAGGACGTGGCCGAACAGGAATTCGTGACCGAGCAGCTGCGCACCGACAGCATGGCCCCGGTCTTTCTGACCGAAACCGAAATCCGGGATTACTACGAGGGCTTCAGCAACGAGACGCTCTGGCCCACCTTCCATTACTTCCCGCAATACACCGTCTACGACGACACTTTCTGGGCGGCCTACGTGGCCGTAAACGAGAAATTCTGCCGGGCCGTGCTGGAGCTGGCCGGCCCCGACGACACCATCTGGGTGCACGACTACCAATTGCTCTTGCTGCCGCAGATGCTGCGCCAGGCGCGGCCCCAGGCCACCATCGGCTTTTTCCTGCACATCCCCTTTCCTTCCTATGAGCTGTTGCGAGCGCTGCCGTGGCGGGCCGAGCTGTTGCAGGGCATGCTGGGCGCCGACCTCATCGGGTTCCACACCTTCGGCTACATGCGCCATTTTCTGAGCTCGGTGTCGCAGCTACTGGGGCTTTCCAGCCAGAACGGCCGGATCGAAACGGCTACCCGCACGGTGCTGGTTGATGCCTTCCCGATGGGCATTGACTACGAGCGCTATGCCCAAGCCGCGGCGTCGGAAGAGGCCCGGCAGCACGAGCAAGAATACCGGCAAGCCTTGCAGGACGCCCGCGTGATCCTGTCCATCGACCGCCTCGACTACAGCAAGGGCATTGCCCAGCGGCTGCGGGCGTTTGAACTGCTCCTGACGCGCTATCCCGAGTGGCGCGGGCAAGTCTGCCTAATTATGGTAGTGGTACCCTCTCGCGATCAAGTACCTCAATATCAATCACTTAAAGAAGAAATTGATGAATTGGTCGGCCGCATTAATGCGCAGTACCGTACCATTTCCTGGAATCCTATTCAGTACTTCTACCGTTCGCTGCCGTTGCATGAGCTGGCCACGCTCTACCGCATGGCCGACGTGGCCCTGGTAACGCCCATGCGCGACGGTATGAACTTGGTAGCCAAGGAGTTCATTGCCAGTAAAGCCGACCAACGCGGCGTCCTGATCTTGAGTGAGCGGGCCGGCGCCGCCCGTGAGTTGTCAGATGCTCTCATCATCAACCCGACGGACATGGGCCAACTGGCCGAGGCCATGCACGAGGCGTTGGTCATGCCCGAAGAAGAGCAAGTGCAACGCATGCGGATGATGCAGGCACTGGTACGCCAATACGACGTTTTTGCCTGGACTGATCTGTTTATGAACCAGTTAACGCAAAGCAAAAGCCAGCAATTCACCCTTTCCACTACCTTACTCGATGCCAAGATTAGCCAGGAACTGGTGCAGGCGTATGAGCAGGCCTCGCAGCGCTTGCTCCTGCTCGATTACGATGGCACGCTGGCTCCTTTTCACCGCGACCCGAAGCGTGCCCAGCCCGACCAGGAACTGCGCCTGCTATTGCGCGCCCTGACCGACATTCCGCAGAACCGGGTGGTGCTGATCAGTGGACGCGACCGCGAGACTTTGGCCGCGTGGCTGGGGCATCTGCCGCTCGACATCATTGCGGAACACGGCGTGTGGCTGCGCACGGCCGGCCAGGACTGGACTATGTTTCAGGATCTGAAAGCCGACTGGAAGGACAGCATGCGTGCGGTGCTGGAGTTGTACGTCAACCGCACGGCCGGCGCCTTCATCGAGGAGAAAGACTATTCGCTGGCCTGGCATTACCGCCGCGCCGACCCAGGCCTAGCCGCCATCCGGACGCGGGAATTAATGAGTCACCTCACATTTCTGGCCGCCAACACCGATTTGCAGGTCATGGAGGGTAATAAAGTCGTCGAAATTAAGAATGCGGGCATTCACAAAGGCACGGCCGCGGCGCGCTGGCTCAGCACCTACCAGCCCGATTTCATCCTGGCCATCGGCGACGACCGCACCGACGAAGATACCTTCGGGGCCATGCCACCGGAGGCCTATACCGTGAAGGTGGGAATCATGCCGCGTTCGCTGGCCCGCTTCCACGTGACCAGCGTCACTGAAGTCCGCAACCTGTTACGCAGCCTGCTGTAAAGCCCAGATTCAGACCTCTTTGTAATCAATTGATTATAAATTAGTTATCTGCTTAGCTGTTTTCTGTTCATGCGTTCGCAGAGGGCGGCCAACTGTCGGATGGAGGCGCCCAAAAACCGGTGCATCCGCCGAAGCTGCCCAAACTGCACTACCCGGCTCCCCACCACATGCCCGTAGCGAAACTCCAAGGTCACGAGGCAGGAATGGGCATCGACGGGCTGAATGAAATAGAACAGCAGCGAGTTGGGAAACACCCGAAACAGCGAGATCTTCTCGACGTATTCCGTGCGTTCTTCCTCATCCTCAAATAGTTGCACGGCCTGAAAGTCGATCTGGCCCCGGTTGAGATCGACTTTGTAGCTGGTGCCGAGGCGGCCGGCTTTGGTCAGGTCGTAGAGCACGCCGGTAGCACCCTGCATCCAGCGGGAGCGCAGCCGAAAGTTGCTGATGACGCGTAGCGCATAGGAAGCCGGCACCCGAATGGCCCGCCGCACCTGCAACGCGTTGCTCTGCTGGCCGCTGGGCGAAGGGCCGGCATCGGCACTTTCGAGCAGTTGGCGCAGCGGCGTGAGGTGGGCGTAGCGATACTCGATGCGTCCCAGATGCTCGTAGACGGTGCTGCCACGCAGCAGCCGCGTCCAGGTGAAGCTGCGAGTGATGTCGGCAGGCGTTTGGGTTTGGAGGTAGTCTTCGGAAAACAGGGCGTATTCGCTACCCGTCACATCGTTTTTGAGCAAGCGATGCACCACAATCAGGTCGCGGCCCATGAGTTTGGTATGCTCCCGAATCTGGGCGATGCTCACGCGCCCGTAGTGCACGATGATCTTGAGCGTGAGGTCGTTGTTGCGCAGGGCGGCGCCCAGGTCGGAGTCGGTGTCACGCTCCACGAGGCGCAAATAATTTTGAAAATCCAGAAAAATGCGGCGGCACTGCATCACCATATCCGCGATGGACGGCGGCGGCCCCAAACGATAAAACAAAATCGCATCGCCCTGAATTTCACTCACTTGCATATCCAGCAAATTGGCTTCGATCAGGATCTCGAGCAAATCGGCAATCAGATACGGCGCCAAGCGGCTCCCGGAAGCCTCGATGAAGCGCGTAAAACCACTGATATCCGGAATGAACAGCAGGGCCGGCACCATGTAGTCGGTGCCTGGGTTCGGCGTTTTCCAGCGGCCACCCGCAGCACGGCGCGCGGCGCGCAAATCGTCGAGTAAGCCCATAAAAAACGGAAGGTCGACAGTAATAGAGGAGGGGAAAGCAAGCCGCAAGTTAGGTCGCTATACGCGGTCGGCAAGCCGCGGGGTTTGGGAGAGAGGCGGCTTTCGGGCTACCTTTGTATTACTTCCCGCTGCTGGCCCCGTAGTTCAACGGATAGAATAGAAGTTTCCTAAACTTTTGATGTGGGTTCGATTCCCGCCGGGGCTACTAAAACCTTCTTTACGCTTCGTAAGGAAGGTTTTTTTGTTCCGGCCGTAATTTGGCTTCTTCAGTAACGCTTCGTCAAGATGCCGAAGCAGGGAACCAGCGCAGCACAACTGGTGGTTAAAATTCAGAGAATCTGCGTATATACATATTCCGCTATCCGGTTTCGCTTGCTACACTTCGCCTCCATACTGCCTCGTTTGCGCCTCCCGCTGCTCGCCATTTTGCTGTGGGCGGCCGGTCTGAGTCAGCAACGGGTGCTGGCGGCTGGCAAGGCTACCGTACCGGCAACGGTCGTACGTGCCCACGAGCAGAATTCTGCTCAGCCGGCTCAACTAACTAGCGGCTCGGAGCTCAACCGCGAGGCCGTCGCCCCGCCCGAGCCCGGACCGCTGCCGCTCGGCGGGCTTGGTCCGGCGCTCGTGCCCTTGCTACCGGGGTTTGCCCCCACGTGGGTAGCCGCGGCACTGGTACCGGCGCCGCGGCCCACGGCCCTGCCCAACTATTTTCGGGTCCGGCTGCTGCTGACGGCCCTTTCGCCGAACGCCCCCTAACTACAAACCACCTCTTGCAGGTGCCGCGCTCCCAGCGTCCTCTTACTAGGGTCAGGAGATGCGGCAGCTACCTTTTCGTGTTTGTTTCATTACGGGGTATCATCTTGTCAATCAGCGCTTTGCAACAAGGCCATTAAGCCACAAAGCGTGGTCCGACAAGAATCCAGACCTTGACCTACCAATAGTTACATGTTTCTTCAACAACTTTTGATGCACCGCCTGACGGAAAAAAAACGGGCGGTCGGTGCGTCCAGCCGTTTGCCTGTTCCTTCTGCTCCGCCAACCCCGGAAAACTGGGTATTTCCCTTTGCCGGCTGGTGGATCAAGCGCCAGCTGATTCAGGTTGCGATGCTGGTTGCCGGCATTTTCTCGGCCGCGCTCGGCCTGAAAGCGTTCCTGTTGCCCAACGGGTTTATCGACGGCGGCGTTACGGGTATATCTCTGTTAGTGAGTCAGTTAACAGGCATATCGCTATCCATCCTGATTGTACTGATTAACATCCCATTCATCATTCTGGGGTATTTTCAGCTGGGCAAATGGTTTGCCTTCAAGACCTTAGCCACCATTCTGGCGCTGGCCTTGGTGCTGCTGGTGGTGTCGTTTCCTACGCTCACTCAGGACAAACTGCTGATTGCCGTGTTTGGCGGCTTCTTCTTGGGAGCAGGCATCGGGCTGACGGTGCGCGGCGGGGCCGTGCTGGACGGCAGCGAGGTGCTGGCCGTGTACGTGAGCAAGCGCACGGCCCTGTCGGTGGGCGATGTGGTGCTGGTCATCAACATCCTGATTTTTGGGGCGGCGGCCTTGCTGCTGTCCGTCGAAACGGCCTTGTACTCGATCTTGGCGTATCTGGCGGCGGCCAAAACGATGGATTTCATCATCGAAGGCATCGAGGAATACACCGGCGTCACGATTATCTCCTCGCAGAGCGAGGCCATCCGCCTGATGGTCACGGAAAAGCTCGGCCGCGGGGCCACCATCTACTCAGGCAAGCGCGGCTACGGCTCCCGGGGTCACAACCAAGAAGCCATCGACGTCATCTTTACGGTAGTCACGCGCTTGGAGGTAACCCAGCTCACCGACGAGATCAACAAGATTGATAATCAGGCCTTTGTCGTAATGCACAGCGTGCGCGATACCAAAGGCGGCCTAGTAAAAAAGCGGCCGCTGCACTAAGCGCCGGCCTCGCAAGACACGCGGTAAGCCCACAGTCGGCACAAGAGTAATTGTTGTGCTTTTGTGCCGGCTCGCCGTATACGGCCCTACTGCGGCGCTCGCCCCACTGCGGCGGCGACCAGTTTGAAGTGGCATGCCAATGGATGGCAAGAATAAATACGCCACAATCAACTGACTTTTAATGCGTTAACGACGACCTATGTCAGTTTACAATATTGTGATGGTCCTGATGGGGATCGCTATTTTGGGAGTGGCTTGGCTGCCCTCGCTGTTGGAAAAATACCCGCTGTCGTACCCCATTTTCTACATTGGGCTCGGCATGCTGGTGTACTGGCTGCCGTTGGGCATGCCCGCCGCCGATCCGTTTCAACATCCCAAACTGGTTACGCACCTCTCCGAGCTGTGCGTGATTGTGGCGCTCACGGGCACCGGCCTCAAAATCGACAGGCCGTTTTCCCTGCGCACGTGGCGCACGCCGCTGCTGCTCGTGCTGGTGCTGATGGTGCTGACCATTGCCGGGTTTACAGTGGCGGGTTGGCTGCTGGGACTGGCGCCGGCGTCGGCGGTGCTGCTGGCGGCCTCGTTGGCTCCCACCGATCCGGTGCTGGCCGGCGACGTGCAGGTGGGCGATCCGGGCGAGGGCCAGGAAGACAATGTGCGCTTTTCTCTTACTGGTGAGGCCGGGCTGAACGACGGCCTCGCCTTTCCGTTTGTGTACCTGGCTCTGGCGTTACTGCCGGTGGCCGCCGCGCCCCTCGCCGACCGGATTATCCACTGGCTCTGGATGGATATTCTGTACCGGACTGTGGCTGCCTTGTTTCTGGGGTGGCTGTCGGGCAAGCTGTTGGCTTACCTGATTTTTAGCCTGCCCAAGCGCGTGAGTATTAAGGCGGCAGCGTATGGATTTATCGCGCTGGCGGTTACCCTGACCACGTACGGCGTAACGGAACTGCTGCACGGCTATGGGTTTCTAGCCGTGTTTATTGCGGCGGTAACGCTGCGCAGTTACGAGCGCAAGCACGAGTACCACAAGCAAATGCACGCCTTCACCGACCAACTCGAGCGGCTGCTCATCGTCGTGATTCTGATCTTGCTTGGCGGCGCCATTGTCAGCGGCTTGCTGTCGTCGCTTACCTGGGCCGGCGTCGGGCTGTCGCTGCTGCTGATTTTGGTGCTGCGCCCCGTGGGCGGAATGCTCACCCTGGCCCGCTCGAAGCGGGTAACGTGGGCTGAGCGCGGCGTCATCTCGTTTTTCGGCATTCGCGGCATTGGCTCTATTTTTTACTTGGCCTTCGCCCTCGACAAAGCCGATTTCGCCGATGCCCGCCAGCTCTGGTCGATCTTGGGGTTTACCGTTTTGGTGTCGGTGGTGCTGCACGGTACGCTGGCCACGCCGGTTATGAACTGGCTGGACCGTCGCCACGGTCGCAAAACCTCCGCCGAACTAACCGATGCGGCCGCGGAAGAGCAACTCGCCGAGAGTGCCCTGGAGAGCGCCCGATAACCCCTGTAGTACTTCCCCGAACTCCTTTCCGCTCAAACAAAAAGCGACCGCCTCGGCTACAAGCCGAGGCGGTCGCTTTTTGTTTGCAAATATCTGATTTACAAGTATTTAATTAAGCCACATGGTATACAGCATCTGAAACCGATGCGGCGCGTAGGCATTGTAATAAGGAGCTTCGGCCTGAAAACCCAGGATGTGAATCAGGGGCATGCCTTCGAGCAGCGAATTGACTACGCGCACGGGGTACAGCTTGCCCTCTTCGGGCCAATCGCCGGCGTGGTTGGCGGGTCGTTTGCTCACGTCGATGCACCGGGCGTAGTCGACTACGGGGGCGTGGCGTGTGGCTTCTTGCAGACTCAGATTCCCAACTTCGTACTCCATATTACAAGGGTATTTTCTAACTAAGTTATCGAATGTGAAGGCCTCGTTGCCAGCAGGTTAGAGCTGCCGACGGTAAGGCCGAAACGTATTGCCAGGCGCAGGAACAACTTCGCGGCCCATGCCGCCGTGCAACACAAAAAACTGATTGACAGCGTTTTGCAAACCAACCGTATCATCCAGACCGAGGTCGGCAAACACGTCCTTGCTATCGAGGGGGCTTTGCAAAGCACTCACGCGGCAAGTCGGGATTCCGAACGGATGGGCTACAAACAAGTGGCTACCGTCCTGCGCATCCCGGCTGTGTTGATACACCCAAGAGTCTAAAAAAAGTTTCTCCTGCTTTGCGCCGCTGCCGTCGGTGATCTTGTTAAAACCCAAACTCCTTAAATATTGCTCTGTCATTCTGTAAGTTACGCAGAATTAACAAGGATATTTTTTCTGGGCCGCCAACTGCCGGTCCTGCATCGGGAAGCAAAAGGAATATTTCGGCAAAAAAGGTCCCGGCCGGAGCAAAGAATCCGGGCAAAGGCGATCAGCTACAGCGTTTTAAGCCACAAATCGGCCTCTTCCAGCGTGCGGAAGCGCTTAAATACCGGAGCAGTAGCAGACTGCGCAACGATGGCTTGCACCGAAAGGCGCTGCACCGGGTTTTCGCCCTCCACGATGGCGCAATACGACAAGCCAGCCTGGCGCACGGCCCGCGGAATCCAATCTTGCGTGAGGGCCTGCTGCAACTCCGGCGACAGGGATTGGCGCTGGCCGTGGTGCGACAAAATCTTGGTGGCGGCCGTGCGTTGCAGCAACGTGAGCGCGTGTTCGTACAGCCCCATCACTTCAGCGCTTTGCGGGCTGCTGGCATTCCAAGACAGGCGCACGTAACCGGCGCTGTGGTAGAGGATGGTGCCGGCAGGATTTCGAAAGTAAAGAGTCTCGTGGAGGCGGGGTGAAGAAAGCATGCAACGGGGTGAGCAGAAGAGCAAAAAGAAGGCGGCCGAAAACTTCCTAACCTTCGGCGCTTCTTAATCGGAAAGCGTTCGGATGGGAGATAGTAAAATACAATATCCATTAAAATTGTTTAATCTCATAACCAATTGATATACAATGTGTTATAAAATCACCTCTCAGCAACAGCTCTGATCCGCGTCTTTTTCCTGCGTTATCTTACCCCAACAAGCCGTTGCTCATGGCGAACTTGATGAGGGCGGCCGTGTTCTTGGCCTGGGTTTTCTCGATGATGTTCTGGCGGTGGGTTTCCACCGTGCGCTTGCTGGTGAAGAGCTTGTCGGCGATTTCGGCGTTGGTCAGGCCCTCGGCGATGAGCTTGAGCACCTCCAATTCCCGCTTCGACAGGTTGCCGTTGGGGCGGGGGCCATCACTGCTGACACCGTCGGAATTCTGCATTTTGTTGAGCAGGTTCAGCCCGATGGCCGAGCACAGGTATTGCTGCCCTTCGGCCACCGAATGAATGGCGAACACCAGCTCGGCGCGGCGCGAGTTTTTGAGCGCGTAGCCGGAAGCGCCCGCGTTCAGCGCCTGAGCCACGTAGCGCTCGTGGTCGAGCATTGAAAGCACCAGCACGCGTACCTCGGGGAAGTCGCGCTGCAAGTGCGTAAGGGTTTCGAAGCCGTCCATGCCCGGCATGTTCAGATCGAGCACCACTACATCGGCGGGGGTGGAAGGCAGCAGTTCCAACAATTCCAGGCCGTTGGATGCTTCGCCCACTACTTCCAAGTCGGGTTGGTCACGGAGCAAAGACCGGATGCCATCGCGAATAATGGCATGGTCATCGGTGAGAACAAGTCGGATCATGACAACAGAGCTGAAAGTACTGTGGGATAACCAGTTGGCCGAGGTTGGGTTCCGGACCTATTTATCTTAAGATACGGCATTGGGGGCAAAAGACAAACACGGCCGGCCAGCTGGTTTCCGACGTCGGCAAGTTAACGGCTTTAAACACCAAACCCTCGAAAGCATCTTCCGAGGGCTTAGGCTACCTAGCTGCGAGTCGGTAGAAACAGGAAAGCAAGTACAAGAAGGGCCGATAGCCGCGGGTGGCTATTGCCGCCTGTGAGCCGGCTGGCGGGCCCCGCTCCTACCCTACTTCAATGAGGTGTCGGTCATAGAGCTATGGGGATTAGGGTGAGAAAAAAAGTACCGTTCAGTAAACGTATAGCGCTGGCAAATGAGCACTCCATTTCGTCGAAAAACCGCCTTCAGTGTCTAAAATACCGCTTTTTACGGAAGCTACCTCAGTACAAACCCAACCGTCGGCGCAACTTACCGCAGGGGTGGCGGGCGCTCCCACATCGCCACAAGTCAGCCGCGTTTGGGCAAAGTAATTAGCCGGCCACCAAACATTTTGCCCGGTTACAGCTTATAGTAATCCAGATGTAATCCGTTCTTTTTTAGAGCTTTAACAAAGGAGTTTGTTTTCCATGATTCGGGTAGTTCTCGCCGACGACCACACCATTCTGCGCGATGGCGTAAAAGCCTTACTCGACGAAGAACCTGATTTACAGACAGTTGGCGAAGCAAACCACGGACGCGAACTCCTCGACCTGCTGGCCGACACGTCCGCCGATGTGGTGGTCATGGACATCCATATGCCCGTCATGGATGGATTTGCAACGGTGACCGAGCTGCGCACGCTGCATCCCGAGGTGCGCATCCTGATCCTGTCGATGCTGGACCACGAGAATTACGTCAACCGCATGCTGGAAGCCGGGGCACTGGGCTACGTGCTGAAAAGCGCCGACATTTCGGAGATCAGCTTTGGCATCCGGATGGTAGCTGCGGGTCGGCCTTTTATCTGTACCCACTTGGGCCTGAGCTTGTTGCAGCGCATTATGCAAAGCTCCACGTCGCTTAGCGCTTATCAGACCGGCAACGCGGGTTCCTCGCAGCGCCCCAACGACCTGTCGAAGCGGGAATTGGAGGTGCTCAAGCTCATCGCCGAGGGCCTGACCAACGCCGAGATCGCCGACAAGCTCTTCACCAGCAAGCGCACGGTGGAAACCCACCGCCAGAACATCATCGAGAAAACCCAGGCCAAGAACACGGCCGCCCTCATCAAGTTCGCCGTGAGCAACGGCTTGCTTGAATAAGCATCACTTTGATAATCAATGCTATACCCAGCCACCACCGCTTTCTGAAGCGGGGCTGCTAAACACGGTATGGCGCCACGAAAAGGGTGAGCTTACAGCGGAAAGTCGAAGGGTATCAAGAAAGCACAAATTCCAGCTGGCCAACTGCCGCAACTGTTCAGCCAGGGTCCGGTTGGGGGCGTTCTTCCGCTGAAAGAAGTACGACACGGCATTTTCATAGCGCAGAAGAGCAGTAGCATGCGGCTTGGGCCGCTGGTAGGCCGCCGGTTCCGGTTGCTTACCACCCCAATGGCAGGTGATCCGGCTACTAGGCCAAGCAAGATTCACGATTTTATGGCGGGATAGATACCGGTTTTCACTTCGGTAACTACGTATTTTCGTTCGAGAACAAACCCGCACCGCTCGGAGCAAAGGCGAATATTTCAAGAGCAGAATTATTAGTGACTATATTTTTGTCCTAAATGATATTGAATTATTCACAAATATCCAAATCCGATGTTCTAAAATTCACAACTGCATGCATTTTCATTAAGCCTTGATACTGAGTATTATACAAAAATTCAAGGTTTAAATTGCAGGAAAGGCATGTTTGGAACGCTTGGCTCTGAAAATGTGAAAGTGCAAGACCAAAAGCCGTATTTCACGCGTTTCGTTTTTGCATACAATTCTGTAGCTTTGATTATCAGCTGTCACACCTGAATGTTCTGTAAATCAGATCGCTATCTTTCCTGCCAGTACTTCAAGGAAGTAGCTACTACCTGACTTTACAACTTCTGCCTTCTGGGTTGCGCGGAGTTTCTGCAAGCAACCGACTTACTAGTAGAGCCGTCCTTTCAGCCTTGGAGCGGGTCTGCAGAAGTAACTAACCTGCTGCTTTGGTGATAATGGAAATTCAACGCGAAATTTTACCTGAAAGCTATTTGCTGATCCTCACCGATGAGGAAAATTCGTTACTGGACCAGGAAACTTTGGCCTTGGCGCTGCGAAGCGCCGTGCGCAGCGGCAAGCCCAGCATTTGGGTCGATTGCAGCCAGTTGCACCGCCTGCCGGCTCCTACTATTTCGTTGCTGGTAGGCTATTATAGGCGCTTGCAACAGCGCAACGTACAGCTGGTGCTTTGCCACCTCGACGACAGCCTTCAGCACGCCTTCAGCCAGACTTCGGCGGCTACGCAAGTGCCCGTGGTGCCAACCCTGCTCGATGCGGACCTGTACTGCCATGCCCATTTGGCTGGGGCGCCACGCGCCAGTGCATAAACACAAATATTTGATTATCAGATATTTATACCAGCCATTAGCTAGGCAATGCTTCGCTAAAAAGCAAGCCACGCCGGAGCATCCGGGCTAGAGAATGCTGCTTAAGCCGCTGATGCTCAGGGCAATCACGGCCGTATTAAAACCGAACGACAAAATGCCGTGCAGCAACGCGATGCGGCGTAGCGTGCGGCCGCTAATGCCGATGTCAGCGGTTTGGGCCGTCATGCCGACGACGAAGGAGAAATAGGCAAAATCGAGGTAATCGGGCTCGATGCTGGTGCCGGGAAATTCCAGGCCGCCTTCGGCCCCGTCGGTATGCGGATCGTAGTAGAGGTGCGCGTACCGCAGCGTAAAAATAGTGTGCAGCAGCAGCCAAGTACCGAGCACTGCCACAGCTGCCAGCGTAACGTGCAGATTGCGAGGGCCAGCCGCCATGCCGTGCAAGGCACCCAACATAAAAATAACAGCCAGCAAACTGGCGCCGGCCCCCACCAACACCAGCACAAACGTAAACCCCCGCCCAGGGTCTTCGGCAGTTGCCACGCTGCGGATGTGACGGGGCTCGGCGGTCAGAATGGAGGCCCACATCAGCACTAAGCAGCTCAGGACGAAAGCGTCCCAGCCGGCTATGGCTCGACCCAGAAGCGGCAGAATAGCGGCCGTCAGCAAAAAAACGAGTATGCCCGGTGCCGTGGCGGCCAGAAACCGCACGGTGGCCGATAGCATGCCCGCACGGTGCACCAGTTGAAGCAAAGAGGAAGAAGAACGAGGCATAAACAGAAGGAAGGCAGCTCAAGGTGCGGAATTAGCGTGGATTTACGTCCTTCGTGAGCCCATTCCGATGACTTACGTATGAGGCCTCGGACTCAGTTGCTTTTTATGACTTCAGCCTCCTCTACGCGCCCGCTCGCCGACGTTTACGCGTCTTCACTCAGCCTCCTCACCGATCTGTACCAGCTCACCATGGCGTATGGCTACTGGAAGCAGGGCCTGCAAGACCGGGAAGCCGTGTTTCACCTGTACTTTCGGCGGCCCCCTTTTGAGGGTGGCTATGCGGTATGCGCTGGCCTGGCGTACGTTGCCGATTGGCTTGAGACACTGCATTTTACCGAAGATGACCTTGCGTATTTGGGCAGCCTGCGTGGCAGCAAAGGCGCTGTTTTGTTCGAGCCGGGCTTTCTGGAATATCTGCGGCAGCTCAAGTTTACCTGCGACGTCGATGCCATTGCCGAAGGCACCGTGGTGTTTGCCAACGAGCCGCTCATCCGGGTGAAAGGACCGCTGCTGCAAGCACAGCTGCTGGAAACGGCATTGCTGACGCTGGTCAATTTCCAGACCCTAATTGCCACCAAAGCCGCCCGCATCCGCGAGGCCGCCGGTCCCAGCGACCAGATTCTGGAGTTTGGCCTGCGCCGGGCACAAGGCATCGACGGTGGCCTGTCAGCCAGCCGCGCGGCGTATCTGGGCGGGGCTGATGGAACATCCAACGTGCTGGCCGGACAGAAATTCGGCATTCCGGTGCGGGGCACGCACGCGCACAGCTGGGTGATGTCGTTTGAGGACGAAGAGGCTGCTTTCGCTGCTTACGCCGATGCCTTCCCCGACGATTCGGTTTTTCTGGTCGACACCTACGACACGCTGGAGGGCGTGCGGCACGCCATTGCCGTGGCACGCCGGATGCGCGAGCAAGGCCACGAGCTGGCCGGCATTCGCCTTGACTCGGGCGACTTGGCCTACCTCAGCCGCGAGGCCCGTGCCCTGCTCAACGAAGCTGGCTTCCCGAACACTCGCATCGTCGCCAGCAACGACCTCGACGAAAACCTGATTACCAGCTTAAAGCTGCAAGGCGCCCAGATCGATACTTGGGGCATCGGCACCAAGCTTGTTACGGCTTACGACCAGCCCGCTCTAGGCGGCGTGTACAAGCTGGCCGCGCTACGCAAAGCCGATGATTCGGATTGGGAATTCACCATCAAGCTCTCCGAGCAGTTGGCCAAAACCAGCATTCCCGGCATCCTGCAAGTGCGGCGCTTTGTCAGCGAAAAAGGCCAACCCCGCGCCGACATGCTCTACAACACCGCCGCACCCCTTCCTGATAAATTAGAAATAATTGACCCTCAAGATATTACCCGTCGCCGGGCGGTGCGCGCCAACTCCGACTACCGCGAATTGCTGGAGCCTATCTTCCGCGCGGGCCAACGCGTCTGTGAGTTGCCGACCTTGGAGGAGATCCGGCAATATGCTCAGCGCGAAGTACATAGCCTCGACCCTAGCATCCGGCGCTTTCTCAATCCTCACACGTATCCGGTGGGCCTGGAAGCTTCCCTGCACCACTTCCGCACCGACCTGATTCTGGAGAAGCGGCCGCTGCGACCGGCTTAACGCAAGTACTTTATTTTCAGCGTTCTGTGGCCTTCATGAGATAATGAAGGTGCACATTTGTATATTTTATATAGTATATTTTTTATTATCTTGATCCTATTGCGCTTATTCGGAAGTAGCCTTCGTGTGACGACGTCCTGACAAGGGCTCCTTCTCGGTGAGTTGCAGGGTACTATCTGGTTGGTTATTGAAGTAGATTATAGGTATCCATGAAAAACAATTTCCTAGTTGCAACCCTGCTGCTGGCGGGAGCTGCCTTGGTACTAGGGCGCCGCAAGCGCAAGCGCCATCACTATCACGGGTTTGATGGGCAAGATAAGCCTGTTGCCTCACAAGACACAGTTGTCTATTTCATTGCCGATCCAAGTAAGCTTGATAAAGCTGTGGAGTGGTATGAAGATTTCTTTCTGACAAAAGCGGAGGATAAACCTGTGCTCGGTCCCGGTGAGAAACCCTACCGGAGTTTCAAGATTGAGACCACGAACGGCAGCAAATCGTTTATTACAGTGCTGCTTTCCACAGATCCTGTATACCTACAGCTAAATGAACCCGTCTTCTATTGGGTTCTGCCCGACGTGAAGGATGTAGATATAAAATATAAAAAGCTGAAGGACAAGGGCAGCGAATTTGACAAGAAGCCTCACAGTATTAAAAAGCCCAAAGGCATATTGGGAGTGCGAGAAGTGACACAAAAACCAACCGAGGTACAGGCTTTTATCGTGGTGGATCCCTACGGCAACCGGGCGGGTGTCGTCAACAACCCAATCTACGTTCCTTCACTGATCACTGAGGAATAAGAAGATACCCTGCTAAGAAGCCCCTTCAAAATTCTTATTCACATATCTTGCTCATTGTCAGGTAGATGAAGAATATTCTACTTATCGCAGTAATACTTCTTGGTGTTTTGTTAGGCAGCGGGTGCCGCCCGTCTAAGGTAAGTGGAGGCAATCCGCCCCCCGTCGTTATCAAGCCGCAGGAGCAGGACACGATCATCTACCCCGTTAAGGACATAGACAGGGCGATAAAATGGTACAACAGTTTCTTCGGCCGCGAACCCGATCGGGTGGTTAACGACGGGGGTTCGTATGCGTACGCCGTGTACAAAATCGGTACGACGACCGTCATCTTGGACACCAATCCGGAACAGGTGCAACTCAAGCGGGCCGTATTCTACTGGTCGGTGCCTAACCCCGACGCTGTACAGAGCAAGTACCGCGAGCTGGCTTCGATCGGCACGCATTTCAAAGGGTTTCTATTTTTCAAAAAGCCGAAAAGGCTCGACAGGCACAAGCCAAGTGACGCGTCGTCTAAGGAGCTGCACCGATCGGAGCCCGAGGCGCTTAGGTTCGTTGCCGAAGACCCCGACGGCAACGAGGTGGGCGTGGCCAACAACCCGATTTATCCGCCTGGCAAAAAGAAATAGCCGTTGCTTGGGCTTGCGCTCGCTTGTGCCATTATAATGCGTTACCGCCATGAAAAGCCTCTGTGCATTCCTGTTGGTGTTGAGCCTTGGCCTGAGTGCAAGCCCAGCCACGGCGCAAAGTCGGGCAGCGGACAGCCTGCGGAACTTGTTGCGCACGCATCCGCAGGCTGACACCCTGCACGTGCGACGGCTTTTTGCATTGATCATCGAGCTGGCCGCCAACGATGCGCCGCAGGCTTGCTTGCTGAGCCGGCAAGCGCTAGCGATGGCCCAGAAGATTTCTGACTCCACAGGCATAGTTCGTAGCTATGTGTGGCTCAGCATCTTACATCGGCGCCAATCCAACTACGATTCGGCCCGCTATTACATCCGGTTTGCCCAGCAGCTAGCCGTCCATCGCCACGACCGCCGCCGGGAGGCTCAATCGTACCTAGAGCTAAGCCTGATTGACCAGATGCAGGGCAACCTTGCCTCGGCGCAGAAGTGGGCGTTACGAGGCCTAAAACTGGCAGAAAACATCCAGAATCTGCCGCTGCAAACCCAGCTAAGCACTACCTTGGGCGGCGTCTATTCCGAACTAGGCGACTACAAAAACGCCACCCGGACCTTGCGGATAGCGTTGCATAACGGTCAGAAAATGGGCGACCTACAAGTAGTGTCGGCCACCCTGAACAGCCTGGCCAAGGCCTACCAGGAGCAAAAAAACTGGCCTCAGGCTTTACGCTACTTTCGCCAAGCAGCGCAGGTCAGCCGCCGCATGGGCGACGTGCAAAACGAGACCGTAAACGAAATTGGCCAAGCCGAGGTGTACAGCCAGCAAGGCGACCAGACGCAGGCATTGCAACACGGCTCCTATGCCCGCACGCTGGTGCGCCAGAACCACGACGCCTTCAATCTGCCCTCCGTAGAGTTGCTGCTGGCCAATTCCTTCTTGCTTACGCAGCGCCCCGACAGCGCCATTGCCTTGGCCCAGCACGCCTTGCAGCTCAGCCAAAAAACCCGCACCAACGGCAACATCAGCAAGGCCAGTGACATACTGGCCCAAGCGTATGCGGCGGTAGGTAAATTTCAGGATGCGTATCGGTACGAGCGCCTGTTTGTGGCCTACCAGGATACGCTGGCCGGCGCCGAAACGCAGCGCAAAACCAGTGACATGCGCAACAGCTACGAACTGGATAAGCAACGAACCCAGATTGCCTTGCTCGACAAAACGCGCCAGCTGCAAGCCCAGACCGCCGCTCGTCAGCGCGCGCAGCTCTTGTGGCTGCTGACCGGCTTGGGCGGACTGGTGGCGCTGGCAGGCCTGCTCTGGCGCAACATCTACATCAAGCAGCGCGCCAACCGCCACCTCAATGAGAAGAACGAACAGATTGCCCAGCAGCGCGACGACCTCACGCGCACCTTGGCCGAGCTAAAGACCACTCAGGCCCAGCTAATTCAGCGCGAAAAAATGGCCAGCCTAGGCGAGCTGACGGCGGGTATTGCCCACGAAATTCAAAATCCGCTCAACTTCGTCAATAATTTTTCTGAGGTGAGCGTGGAGCTGGTCGATGAGTTTATGGACGGCCCTTGGCAGCAGCTACCCGAAGCCGAAAAGCTGTACGCGACGGAGCTGCTGGACGCCCTAACGCAGAATCTGCAGAAAATCACTCACCACGGGCGCCGGGCCGATAACATCGTCAAGGGCATGTTGCAGCATTCGCATGGCGCACCTGGGCAAAGTGAGCCCACCGACTTCAACGCCTTGGTAGCCGAACACTTGTCGTTGGCCTATCAGAGCTTCCGGGCAAAGAACAAAACGTTTACGGCCACACTCAACTGTGATTTCAACGCTCAGGTCGCACAAGTGACCGTGGTTCCGCAGGACATCGGGCGAGTGCTACTCAATCTGTATACGAATGCTTTTTATGCGCTCCGGCAACGGCAACAGCGCGGCGAAGCAGGGTACACACCCGAATTAAGCGTAAGCACGAAAAGGCTGGCCAACCAAATCCAGATCAGCGTGCGCGACAACGGCAGTGGGATGAGCCCTGAAGTTCAGCAAAAGGTATTCCAGCCGTTTTTCACGACTAAGCCACCGGGGGAAGGAACCGGCTTGGGGCTGTCTCTGAGCTATGACATCATCACCAAAGGCCACAACGGAACCCTAACGGTGAGCAGCGAGGAAGGCAAAGGCACAGAAATATTGATTTGTCTGCCCGCATAGCCAAACAATAACAGTCTGTATATCAAACATTTACATGATACAACACTGGCCCTGCCCAGTTGATACCCCCAAAACTCTATACTTCACCAGCCAAAGTCTATACGATGTAGGCCGGTTCGCATGGGTACTTTTGCGGTGCATTCGTTGTTATACCACCAATTCACCTGCCGCGAGCCCATTCTTTATTTGCTTCAGCGGCTTAAGCTTTTGCCCTCCATGCCTACCCTACAATTCAAAACCAACATCAATTGCGGCGGCTGCGTGCGTGCCGTGACTCCTCTGCTAAACGAGGAAAAAGAAATAACCCGTTGGCAAGTCGATACCGATAACCCCGCCAAAATCCTCACGGTGGAAGGCGAGCAAGTGCAGCCCGAACAGGTCATCAGGGCCGTGCAGGAAGCCGGGTTTGAAATTGAGCCTGCGTAAGCAGAAGATCGGTTACTACACAACAAAACGCCTGCCTTCTTGAGCAAAGCTCAGGAGGATAGGCGTTTTGTTGTGGGTATGCTTTACTTCGGTTAGGCTTCGTACGTCAACTCCCCAGCGCCCACTTTCAGTACAATGCCCGGTTCGGTCGTAATACGACCCGCAACCTTTGCTTCGTAACCATCGGCTTGAAGCTGATTCACAACTTCTTCAGCATCAGATTCTTCTGTTACGAGCAACATACCGTTGCCCATGTTCCAGTAGAGATACGCGTCGGCGGGCGCGATGCCGGCCAGCTCGGTCAGGCGCTGCATCGCGGGCAGCGGCTCGAACAACGCATCCAGCTCTGCGCCTACTCCGTTTTTCAGCACGCGCTTGAAGTTGTCAGCGATGCCGCCGCCGGTAATGTGGGCCACGCCGTGCAACGACAAGCCGCTATCGAGCAAGCGGGCCACGGCGGGCGCATAAATGAGGGAGGGCATCAAGAGCACTTCGCCCCACGTGTGGCCAGCCGAGCCATGCGGCGTAGCATCGAGGCCATCGTAAGGGGCTGTGTGCCAGTTATCTCCGAATAAGTTTTGTAGCGTGCGACGCGCCAGCGAAAAGCCATTGGAGCGGAAAGAAGGCGATTTCAGGCTCACGACCACTTGCCCTGGCCGCACGGTAGCGCCACTAATCGGCCGCTGGAGGCTGGGGTGTAGCGCACCTACGGCCGTCGAGCACCAGTTGAAGTTCATGCGGGCACCGGGCCAGCCGCCAATGCGGTTGCCAAGCTCCGCAATTTCCCCCCCCGTTACGGCGAGGTGGCTGAAGTTGGCCGCATCGTGCAGGCCGCGCATCAGCTCGTCAATCACCTCGTAATCAAGCGTATGCACGTCGATGATGTTCGATAAATTAGTAGGAACGAAACCGCCCGCGATCAGGTCGTCGGCTACCATCGCGATGAGGTCGTACCCCAGCGTATCGAACTTGCCTACGCGCTCGGCCACCTCGATTTTGGTGCCGATGCCATCCGAAGAAATGCCTAACCGCTCCTGCCCAAACCGGATTTCATTCGAAAAGCCACCGTCGAGGTCCTGCGCTGGTTCGCCGGGCTTGCCTTGGCGGTTGGCGAAGGTTTTTTTGGCCCAACCGTAAGCGTTGCGGGAGCATTCGTTGCCAAGGTCGATGTCGTAACCGGCAGGTTTTGAGGAAGAATCGGACATGGTAGGAAGTAGTGATGTATTCTAGATTCTAGCTCCCCTCCTCAAATGAGGAGGGGCTGGGGGTGGTTGAAAGGCTAGAGGTAGAAGCTAGGGCTAGTAATGGTCCGGGCGCTCCGGTCAACCACCCCTAGCCCCTCCTCAGCTGAGGAGGGGAACTAGCTGCTAATTTCTACCCTTCCGCCGCGCATAGTACTTAGTGCTCAGTAGGAGCCGGAGCTTTGGGGCTGACAGACAAGGTTTTATCGCGGCGCTGGCTCTGGCGTTCTTCCTGAATGTGCCGCAGGTAAGGAGTCACGTCGCCCGTCGGATACTTACCTGAGAAACAGGCGAAGCAGCCGCCGCCGTGGCCGCGGTCTTCGCTGAATAGATCCTGCAAGTCGCTCAAATCCTGATAGATAACTTTATCAGCACCGATGTAATTGCAGATTTCCTCCTCGGTATAGTTGGCCGCGATCAGCTCCGTGCTCATGGCCATGTCGATGCCGTAGATGCAGGGGGCAATGATGGGCGGCGCCGACGAGATGAAGTAGACTTCGGCGGCACCGGCTTCGCGCAGGATGCTCACGATGCGGCGGGATGTGGTGCCGCGCACAATGCTGTCGTCGACAACGGCTACTTTTTTGCCTTCCACAAACGCCCGAATCGGGTTGAGCTTTTTCTTGACGATGTCTTCGCGCCCCACCTGGCTGCTGACAATGAAGCTGCGGCCGATGTGGTTGTTTTTCACCAGCGCACGGCGGTACGGCACCCCGATGGCTTCCGCCAAACCAGAAGCCGCAAAGTACCCCGACGACGGCACATCAATCACCATATCCGGCGCGATACCTGCGGCTAATACCTTGCGAGCCAATAACTTACCCAGGCGCACGCGTTCGCGGGCGACCAACCGGCCATGAATCGAGGAGTCTTCGCGGGCGAAGTAAATGTACTCGAACGCGCAGAAAGATTTGGGCTTGGCGTAGGCGTTTTTGTAATGGACTTTGAAATTCTGGTCAATGAACACAGCCTGCCCAGGGCCGATGTCCTTGATAAACTCATAGCCCAGATAATCGAAACACGTTGATTCTGAGGCGAATGCGTAAACAGGTCCTTCAGGCGTATCGCGGCGGCCCATGACCAGCGGCCGGATGCCGTTGGGGTCGTTGAAGGCCAGCAGGCCGTGGCCCGCGATCACGGTAACAGTTGCGTAGGCACCTTTGGCCAACTCCTGCGTCGTCTCGACGGCGTCGAAAATATCGATAACCGACAGATGATCAAGGTCTTTGGTGCGCAGCTCCGACGCGAAGGTATACATGATCAACTCCAGGTCGTTGCTGGTTTTGGGCAACACGTGGTACTTGTCGTGCAGACGCTTGGCCAGCTCGCGGAAGTTGATCACGTTGCCGTTGTGCACCATCGCCAAGCCAAACGGATAGCTAGATGTAAACGGCTGAGCCAGAGCAGTTTCGTTGGAGCCTTGCGTGGTGTAGCGCACGTGCCCGATGCCAATGTTGCCGGGCAATTTCTTGACGTGCTTCGGCCGGAACACATCGTTGATCAGGCCCTGCCCTTTGCGCAGATGAAAATTTGTATCGAAAGTGGCGATGCCGGCGGCATCCTGCCCGCGATGCTGCAAGGCGGTGAGGCCAAAGACGATATCGTGCACAACATCATCGGGACCAAAAAAACCAACTATTCCGCACATAAGTCGTGGGATTAAGGATTCGGGGTGGGGTGAAGCTGGCCTGCCAGCAAGCAGGCCAGGGTATCGGCATACAGTTCGTGCTCCACGGCCAAGCCGCGGCGCTCTACTTCTGCCAGGGTGGTTGCGCCGCGCAAATCGACGGGACGCTGTGCCAAGATGGGCCCGGTGTCGAGGCCTTCATCGACGAGGTGAACGGTGATTTTGGTTTCCGGCAGGTGGTTGTCGAAAGCCCATTCGTAGGCGTGCAAGCCTTGGTGCTGGTGCGTATCGGCGGGGTGAATGTTGAGAATGCGACCGGCATAAGCACGAATCAGGGTGGGCGAGAGGATTCGCATAAATCCCGCAAGCACTACATAATCAACCCGATACGAATTCAATAGTTTAACCACTTCTGCATCATACTCCGCTCGCTTGCGGCCTTTCGAAGGTAAGCTTGCGGTTTGGCACCCCAGCGCCGCGGCTGTTGCCAGCCCCGGTGCCTCCGGAATATTGCTGAACACCAGCGCGACCTCCGCTAGTTCGCGCAGCTTGCCTTTTTGCACCGCATGCACCAGCGCCACCATGTTGGAGCCGCGCCCCGACAACAAGATGGCCAGTCGCTGCTTACGACCAGCCGGCGACGGATTAGCGAATGCCTGCAAGGACGGGAGCCGGCCGCTGGCCGATATCGGTTCGGAAATACGCATCCTGAAACGTGACCTTTTCACACTCTTTATACGCCTGAGCGACAGCATCTTCCAACTCCCTTCCGTGGGCAACCAGCACCAGCACGCGGCCGCCGTTGGTTACCATCTGGCCGTCGTCTTGGCGGCGCGTCGCCCCGTGGAAAACCAGCGTGCTTGGATGAACTTGGTCGAGGCCGTGGATGGGAAAACCCGTTGGAAAATTGGCGGCCGGATAGCCACCCGACGCCAACACCACGCCCACATAAAATCCGGGGCGGTGGCGCACTCCCACCCGGGCCAGCGAACCATTGAGCGTCGATTCGATCAGCTCCAGCAGGCTGCTGTCCAGGGCCGGCAGCAGTACTTCGGCTTCGGGGTCGCCGAGGCGCACGTTGTATTCGAGCAGCTTGGGTCCCTGGGGCGAGAGCATGATGCCGAAGTACAGAAAGCCCTTAAAATCAAACTGTTCGACCTGAATGCCTTGTAGCGTAGGGTCGATGATATCGCGGCGGATGGCAGCCAGTACGTTGTCGTCGGCGAAGGGCACGGGGCAGTACGCGCCCATGCCGCCGGTGTTGGGGCCTTGGTCGCCGGCCAGCAGTTGCTTGTGGTCCTGCGAAGGCGCCAGCAAGCGAATGCGGTACCCATCGGTCACGCCGATGATGCTGATTTCGGGGCCGGAGAGCTTTTCTTCGAGCAAAAACGAAAACCAGCCGGTGTACTGCGCCTGCAAGTCGTCGAGCGCCGCTTCGGCTTCCTGCACCGACGAGCAGACATACACGCCTTTGCCGGCCGCCAATCCATCGTACTTCACAACGACTTGACCATCAAGATCTTGTGCTTTAGCACGAGCGTCCGCGAATTTGTCGCTGCGGTATTGCCACGATTTGGCCGTGGCTACCCCGTGCCGCCGCATGAAGCTCTTCGACCATACTTTGGAGCTTTCGAGCACCGCCGCCGCTCGCGAAGGCCCGAATACCTTGATGTCGGTAGCGGCGAAGTAATCTGAAACGCCCGCCGCCAGTGGCGCCTCCGGCCCGACCACGATGAGCTTGGAGCCCACTTCGTCACAGAAGCGCTGCACCGCCGGAAAGTCCAGCGGATTGATTTCCGGATGGCTGTTGGGGATGCCGCCGTTGCCGGGCAGTACGTGCACAGTGGCGCCGTCGCGGGTCAGTTTCCACGACAGGGCGTGTTCGCGGGCGCCGGAGCCAAGAAGAACTACTATTTTATTGGTGGTCAAGGGAATAGGTGCTTAGGCGAGGAACGTGACTCAACTGATGTCTTCGATTAAAATAATTCTTCCGTCTTCAAATCGAAAAATGGAAGTACCCAGCAGGTGCAACGTATCACCGGGTTTCAAGCCATTCGGCAAGTCAATGGCTACGACTGCGGTGTAGTCAATCGACATTTCTACCTGATTATCAGCCATTTTCCAATCAGCAACGCGCTGCTCGCGCTGGGAGAAATACTGCGTGGCCTGCTCGGCCTGCTGCCGAAAGCGCTCTTTGCCAGTGGTGGTTAGGTTTACTTCCCCATTGGAAATGTTCCGGAACACCACATCATCATGGAGATGGGCTACCATCCCGTCTACGTCGAAGCGGTTGTACGCTTCGACGTAGGCTTCCACAACTTGTTTTAGGTCAGGGGTTTCCACTAATTTTCTTGGTTACAGCACGCGCAGCTCGGCGTCAGCGGCGCGCAGCTTGGCTTTGGTAGCGGCAATTTCTTTGGACAACTGCTCACGCAAGCGAGGCAGATTCAGGACGCGCACTGCCGCTTGAGCCGCGTTATCAGGGCGCACGACGGTGAGGTTGGGCGTGGCGCTGGGCATAATTACCGAGGAATTCAGGTTGGCGGCCAGTTCGGCAAAGTCTTTCCAAGGTGGGCAGCTAATGACAGGCACGTTCACGTTGGCGGCCAACGCGCCACCCAGGCCATTCGACAGGCCGGCCACGGCGATGATTACGCCGGGCTCTACCGAGTCGTTCCACACCTCGGCCATGCCCGCGATTTCCTCGCCGTTTTTGTGGGCCGAGGTCACGCGTAGCTGGGTGAAGAGGTTGTAGCCCTCAAAGTTCTGGCGGATTTTCTGGCAGTGCTCCCGGTCAGCCGGCGAATCCATCACGATGCTCACCCAGGCATCCTTCATAACGCCAGCTCGCACGAGGTTACCCACGAGGCGCGTCCGGACGTCGCCGCCGGTGGTCATTTCGGTGCCGATAGGCAGCGGGGCGCCGGTGATGCGCTCGAAGATATCGAGGTAGCGGCGGCTGGCTTCGGCCGAAACTTCGGGCGTAAGCGAGCGCGGATACTGACCGTCTATCTTGTTGGCAATCAGCCACTGACGCACGTATTCCTTGTCCATCTGCTCGGCCGTTTCGGGGTTGCGGGCGTAGTCTTCCGCGCTCCAGAACCGCGACGAATCCGGCGTATGGATTTCGTCAATCAGGATTAGCTCCCCGTTCAGCAAGCCAAACTCATATTTGGTATCAACCAGGATAATGCCGCGCTCGGCCATCCACGCCGAAGCGAAGTTGAACAGCTCCAGCGCCTTCACCCGCATCTTCTCGTACAGCTCGGCCGACACCCAGCCTTCCGACACCAGGTTCTCCGGCGTGATTTCGCGGTCCGACTCTTCTTTCGTCGTCGGCGTCACGATGGGCTCGGGAAACTGCTGGTGCTTGGTCAGGCCATCGGGCACGGTCACGCCCGAGAACGTGCGCTGGCCTTTCTGGTAACCGCGCAGCATGGAGCCGGTGATATAATTGCGCACGACCATTTCCACCCGAATCGGCTCGGCCTCCTTGGCCAGCGTCACGTTCGGGTCGAGCAGCGAAATCACGTGGTTCGGGATGATGTGCTGGGTTTTGTCGAACCAGAAAGCGGCCAGCCCGTTCAGCACCGCGCCTTTGTGGGCCACGGGCGTTTCCAGCACCGAGTCGAAGGCCGACAACCGATCGGTTACCACGATGAGGCGCTCGCCGGATGGGGCGCGGTACGAGTCACGGACTTTGCCGCGGTGCAGGAGCTCGAGTTGCGGGGTAGCGAAGTGGTTGAGGGTGTTCATGCTTCGTAATGTTCTCTTCCTTAGGTTGAGTAAGAAAGCGCGCTGGAGTCAGGATGAATACTGATTGGTTTCTAGCAACACAGCCGCATGACGTTGCTGCTCAATGTGTTCCACAATGTTCTGAAACATGCGCAGGCCGTCTCCTTCCTCCGGAATGCCGGGGTTGGCACGTTTGCGGCGCGCCCAGTCCGGGTGATTGTAGAGCGTCAGATACGCCTCGGGGTGGGGCATCAGGCCGAACACTTGGCCGGCCGTGTCGGTGAGGCCGGCGCAGTTGAGGTCGGCGCCGTTGGGGTTGTGCGGGTATTGGGTGACTTCGCAGCCGTCGGCGTCGCAGTAGGTCAGGCAGTTCAGACCTTCGGCCAGAATGCGCTTGCGGGTCGCAGCATCCGGAATTACCAAACGGCCTTCGCCGTGGCGCACTGGAACTTCCAGACTATCAATGCCTTTCAAAAAAGGCGTGCGCGTAGCTGAGTTGACTTTCAGGCGTACCCAGCGGTCTTCGTAACGGCTGGAGGCGTTGTGCGTGAGCGTGACTTCGGGGTTGAAGTCGCCACCCAGGTTGGGCAGCAAGCCGAGCTTCACCAATACCTGAAAGCCGTTGCAGATGCCCAGCACGAATTTGCCGTTGGCGATGAACTCGCGCAGGTCGTCGAGCAGGGTGCGGCCGTTGGGGTTTTGGCGGTAGCGCAGCTTGTTGGCCAGCACCACGCCCGAGCCCAAATCATCACCGAAGGAGAAGCCGCCGGGAAAATTGAGCACGTCGTAGTCGTGGATGCTGACGTGGCCGTGCAGCACCTGGTTGAGGTGCACGATGGTCGCATCGGCACCGGCGAGGCGGTAGGCGGCGGCCATTTCCTCTTCGCAGTTGATGCCGAAGCCCGTCAGGATGAGGGCCTGTACCTTATTGGAGGCGGCCGGAGCGGCTGATTGATTCATGGTTTCGTGTGTCATCTCCCCTACTCCGCTGCGACTTGCTGACCGAAGCCAATCGTTTGATTCACAGGCCCGTTCGTCCACACTTCGCGCAGCTCGGCGGTGTTGGCCTTGATCACGACGCGCTGACCGTGCAGCACCGTCAGCTCACCATCGCCGGATACGACGCCTAGGCGAGTGGCTTTTTTGCCGAGCAGCTTCTCAAAAGCTACTACGTCTTCCGGCGCTACCGTGGCCACAAATCGGGAGTGGGATTCAGAAAATAGTTGAACTTCAACTGATTGTTGTTCAGATACTTGCACATAAGCCCCCAGACCGTTGCCAAACGTCGCCTCAGCCAGTGCTACGGCCAGGCCGCCATCCGACAAGTCGTGGCAGGATTGGATAAGCTGCTGGTCGTTGGCCTGGCCCATGAGCGTGTAGAGCTCCTTAGCTTCGGCAAAACGAACCTGCGGCACGTTGGCACCCAGCTCATTATAAAGCTGGTAGAACTCCGAGCCGCCCAGCTCGTCGTAGGTTGTGCCCAGCTGGTACACCACGTCGCCTTCGGCTTTGAAGTCGCTGGTGATGGTGCGGCGCACGTCCTCGATTTTGGCGGTCATCGAATACAGAACGGTGGGCGGAACGGAGATTTTCACGCCGTCGGCTTTGAAGTCGTTCTTCATCGAATCCTTGCCGCTGGTGAGCGGAATGCAATAGGCAGCTGTGGCGTCGCGGAGGGCTTCGCACATGCGTACCAGCTTGGCCAGCTTGAGCTTACCGTCGGGGTTCGCTACGGGATCGTAGAGCGAATCCGGCACGCAGAAGTTGTCGTTGACCGACCAGAAAATGTTGTCGCCGGGCGTGAGGTTGGGCAGCTTGCCACCCACCGAAATGATCTGCCGCACGGCTTCGTCAAAGGCGCCCGCCGACATATGGTACGCGTCCAGATCGCCGAAGCGGGGCAGGATGCCGTTGCTCACGGCCACGCCTTCCCACGACTCGAAGTTGAAGCGAACTACGGCCGCGTCCTGCGGAGCCTGGCCCGTGGCACCCATCAACGGCTTGATGATGGTGCGGCCTTTCACTTCGTGGTCGTACTGCCGGATCACCGACTCGCGCGAGCAAATGTTCAGGCTGCCGAGCAGCTGCCGCAGCACGTCGTTATAATCCAGATTAGCAGGCAGTTGTGGCTCCTGCGAAACGGGCTTCTGCCACTCGGCCTCCATGATTTTGCGAGGCACCCCGTCGTGAAGGAAGTCGAGCGAAAGCTGCGCAACGGGCCCACCGGCAAAGCGCACGTCGAGGAAACCCTCGTCGGTGAAATGGCCGATGTCGGTTAGTTCAACTTCCATTTCTTCGCCCAACGCCAGCAGCTGATCGAGTTTATCAGGCTCTACTACCAAGGTGAAGCGCTCCTGCGACTCGCTCAGGAAAATCTCCCACGGCCGCAGACCGCTATACTTCAGCGGCACCTTCTCCAGATCGACCACCGCGCCGCCGCTGATGCCGGCCAGCTCGCCTACGGACGACGACAGGCCGCCCGCGCCGTTGTCGGTGCTGCACTTGATGAGGCCGCGGCGCGTGGCGATGATCAGAAAATCCATCGCCAACTTCTGCGTGATTGGCGAACCAATCTGCACGGCCGTAGCCGGCGACGATTCGTCGAGCTCGATGCTGCTGAACGTGGCGCCGTGGATGCCGTCTTTGCCCACCCGGCCACCGGCCATGATGATGCGGTCGCCGGCGTCTATTTTCTTCTCCCACGAATCTTCGCCCGCGAGCTGCATCGGCATTACGGCGCCGGTGCCGCAGTACACGAGCGGCTTGCCGCGGTAGCGATCGTCGAAAATGATTGCCCCATTCACCGTCGGCACGCCCGACTTGTTGCCGCCATCCTCGATGCCCTTGCGCACGCCTTCAAAGATGCGGCGCGGGTGCAGCTGGTTGGTCAGCAATGGACCATTGTAATCCGGATTACCAAAGCATAACACATTGGTATTGAACAACAACTGCGCCCCACCAATACCAGTCGCCAAGGGGTCGCGGTTGTTGCCCAGAATGCCGGTAATTGCTCCGCCGTACGGGTCGATGGCGGAAGGCGAATTGTGTGTTTCGACCTTCCACACAAACAGCGACTCCGGGTTGATGCGCACGGCGCCGGCGTTGTCCGAAAACACCTTGATCAGCCAGTCGTTGCCGTTGGCGCGCAGCTGCCGATCGACTTCGGCAGTCGCATCCTTTATATAGGTCTTGAACAGCGAATCAACCTGGCGCTCCTCGCCGGTGTCGGCGTCGCGGAAGTTGATGATGGCGCTGAACTCCTTGTGCTTGCAGTGCTCCGACCACGTCTGGCCCAGAATCTCCAGCTCGCAATCGGTAGGCTCGGCGGGCAGGCCCGCGACGCGACGTTGATGCTGGGTTTCGGGCTTGGTATAGTAGTCCCGAATCGCCCGCATCTCCTCCAAGTTCAGAGCGTAGAGGTTGTCTTTCGACAACTGCACGAGCTGCTCGTCGGAGAGGCCGGTGAGGGGCACTTGGTCCGTAATGATTTCGGCCCCGCCACCGGGCCGCGGCGTGAAGTCGCGGAGGTTGGTGAGGGGGCCGAGTTCGAAGCGGTTGATGAGTTTGTTGCCGAGCAGTTCTTCGGCGAGGCGGCGCAAACTAGCTTCCGGAAGGGCTTCTTCGAGCAGGTACAGCCTCTTACTAAAGATGTGCTGGGTGCGCGTGTCGAGGGGCTGGTTGAGGAAGTCGCCGAGCGCATTTTGGGCGGAGGTGCCCTCGTCGTCGGTTACGCCGGGCAGCTTGGCGACCAAGATATAACTCCTGAATTGCGGATCGTGCCGAATTTCGTCCAGTGCAACATCGTGTAACACAGGATCTTGCAGGCAGCTAGTAGCGAAGCGGTGCAGTTGTTCGTCTGACACCGGGTAGTTCACGGTGTAGAGTGCCGTGCTTTGCACCCGGCCCGTATGCAGGCCGAGGTGGCGTTGGGCAGCTTCGGCTACACGTTGGCCCTCGCCATCGTGTTGGCCGGGCTTGAGCAGGAGCTGAATGGTTCTTTGGGTAGATTCCAAAAGGGAGGTGGTTATCTATTTTTCGGGTTTCCCACGCTTAGGCGAAATACCTACATGAGGAAGCATACCCGCACAGAGTACGCCGAAAATGCCTTGCCCAATGGCCGTCCGCCGAGTGGGTAGGTTTAAGAAAACGCTTTCTCCGGCCGACTGCCGGGCTTCACCACCGGAATACCTGCCCGGCACAGCGGGCAATCATCGGGTGCGTAGGTGGCTGCCGTTACGGGCAGCAGGGCAAAGGTCGGGAAAGATAATTCAGCTTCCCCATTTGTTCGGTCAATTAAACTGGCAACGGCCAAAATTTTACCACCCAGCGCTTCCAACACTTTGGCTACCTCTTTGGTGCTCTTGCCGGTGGTCACCACGTCTTCGGCGATGATAATGCGTTCGCCGGGCCGGATGCTGAAGCCGCGCCGCAAAGTCATCGCGCCGGTGTCGTCGCGCTCGGTGAAAATGGCCGGTACTTTCAGCTGGCGGGCCAACTCGTAGCTCACCACCACGCCGCCCATCGCGGGGCCAACTACCACATCGGGCTGTAAGCCAGCCGCTTGAATCTGCGTGGCAAGTTCCGCTAAAGCCGGTTCGGCCAGATCGGGGCGGCGCAGAAAGCGGGCGCATTGCACGTACGTGTCGGAGTGCAAGCCCGACGACAGCCGGAAATGACCACGTAGCAACGCATCTTCCTGCTGCAACTGGCTTTCTAACCTCTCTTTAGTTGAACTCATATCTACCTGACTGTCAATCATTTACTACGGAAGGATAAAGTCCGTTACGCAAGCACGGAGCGCTGTTCATTAATTTGCTGAAACAGATCCCGGGCAGCTGCTCCGGCATCGGCGGCTTGCCAGATGCTGCGCGATGCATTAATAAGGAGTCCGGCCCCATCGGCGCGCAGCCCGGCGCGCAACGTGGCCTGCAAATCGCCGCCTTGGGCGCCGATGCCGGGCACCAGAAACCACTGCTCTGGGCTGATTTCGCGCATCCGGGCCATGGCATCGGCGTGGGTTGCTCCCACTACCAACCCGATGTTGTGGTGCTCTTCGTCCAGTTTGCGGCAGACGCCGGCGGCCAGATCGCTGAGGTAGCCGCCGCGCGTAAGGGCCACATCCTGAAGAGAATGCGCAGGCTTGTTGGACGTTTTGGCCAGCACAAACACCATTTTACCGGGCCGGGCAAAAGGCACAATGGCGTCGTCGCCCATGTAGGGGTTCACCGTCACGCCGTCGGCCCCGATTACGTCGTAGGCGAAGCGCGCGTAGTGCTCGGCAGTATTGGCAATGTCGCCAAATTTACCATCCAGAATAACCGGAATGCCATCAGGGACGGAGGCAACCGTTTGGCGCAACAATTCTACACCGCCTTCGCGGGAAAGAAAAAAGGCCAGATTCGGTTTGTAGGCAGCAGCGTACTCGGCCGTTTGGGCCACGACTTCACGCAAACGAGCTGCAACGGATTGGTCGTTGCCGGTTGGGTCGAGGCCGATGCACAGCAGCGAGTGCGACTTGCTGACGCGTTGGGTTAGTTTCTCCATAAGGTGGTTTCGGGTTGGAAGTTTGCACACTCGGCGGCCAGCCGCGCAGATACACCGGGTTCCAGCCATTCGCCGCTGGCAATTTGCACGGCACTGGCGCCAACCCTCAAGTAATCAATCACATGACTCGCCGCAAATACGCCGCCCGTCCCGAAGATAGGCAAAGTAATGCGTTCATCATGCGCTAGTTCGTACACGCAACGTAGCGCCACCGGCCGC